>CAVURF010000007.1:0-96386 GCA_963743735.1 uncultured Acidobacteriota bacterium | reverse complement strand
TGATTGTCCACGGGATAGCGGCACTGCGGGGCGGACCTCCGCTCGGATCAGCCACACTGCACGTGGCCACGACCGGCGCAGGCATACTTCTGCTAGCAGGGTTATGGACGCCCATCGCGGGAGCACTTGTGGCGGTCATCGCGCTGTGGCACGCCTTCTCGCAACCTGGAGATCCGTGGAGTTGTATCATGCTGGGAACCCTCGGTGCCGCCCTGGCACTGCTCGGACCCGGCGCTTGGTCAGTCGATGCTCGCCTTTTTGGATGGAAGCGCATCGACCTTCGAGATCGAAAGAGTTAGGTCTCATACTTCTTTTGGGTTAGTCCTCACATAGTCTAAAGGGTATCCCTTCGGTCCCGATATGGTGTACGCGGCGACTCCATCTGGGGTTGTCCGCGGACGTGACTCGTTCTAGAGTGCGCGTCATGAACAAAAGGATCCAACAACAATGAGCGATGACCACATGGGTCGTCGGTTTCAGGAGATTGAAACGGAATGTCGTGTTCCGGCTGTTTTCGAATCACGACTGTGAAGGGGACGTCATGGCAACAGCAACGCAATCGGCCCTTATAGAAGAGTTGGACACGAAAAAGCGGAGTTCCGCGTCGCGCCATTTTGAGGATACGCTGCGGCAGAAGATCGTGGGGCAGGACGAAGCAGTGCAAGCGCTTGTCGAGCTCTATCAAGTGTTCTGTGCCGGGCTTCACGCTCCTGGTCGTCCGGTCGGAAACCTACTGTTTCTGGGGCCGACGGGCTCAGGCAAGACGCGCATTGTCGAGGCCGCGGCAGAGATTCTGTTCGGCGATAGCCGCGCTTTAATTAAGGTGGATTGCGCGGAATTCCAGCACTCGCATGAGATCGCAAAATTGATTGGCAGTCCTCCAGGGTACCTTGGTCACCGGGAGACCCATCCGCTGATAACCCAGGAAGCTCTGGCGGCCGGCCATCGTGACGAGCTGAAACTAAGCTTCTTGCTGTTCGACGAGATTGAGAAGGCCAGCGACGCATTGTGGCAACTGTTGCTGGGAATGCTAGATAAGGCGACGCTAACGTTGGGCGATAACCGGAGAGTGGATTTGTCGCAGACGGTGATTTTCCTGACGTCAAACCTCGGTGGGGGAGAGATCACGGAGTTGATGCAGGGAGGGA
The DNA here is from genome assembly GCA_963743735.1 of uncultured Acidobacteriota bacterium. Taxonomy (GTDB): domain Bacteria; phylum Acidobacteriota; class Terriglobia; order Acidiferrales; family UBA7541; genus Acidiferrum. The sequence continues at coordinate 95,238 of CAVURF010000007.1, read as the reverse complement.
TGGGATTCGTCCAGCCGAGGGACAAGGCAACGACAGGATTGGACGAGAAAGTGGAGAAAACGGCGGTGGAAGCGGCACGGAGGAAGTTTTCGCCGGAATTTATGAACCGGTTGGACAAAGTGGTGGTGTTTCATCCATTGAAATGTGACGAACTTGATGAAGTGCTGGAGATCGAGTTGGGGCAAGTACAGAAGCGCGTATCGGATTCGACAGCACGCCCCTTCTTGTTTCGAATAACGGACCGAAGGACGAGAGTTCCTGCTCGCAAGAGGGCACCGATCGGAGATACGGTGCCCGCCACCTGAAGCGCGCCATCGAACGCTATCTGGTCAGCCCGATTGCGAGGCTGCTGGCCACGGCGCAAGTGCGGCCAGGTGATGTGCTTCTCATCGACCGGCATCCTGGCGAAAAAGGGTTGGCGTTTATAAGGGACACGGAACAAAGCTCTTCCTATGCACAGATGCCATTTGTGGCGTCGCATTCGATGCACCTTATGACTGCGGAAGCTCGAGGATAAGCGCATGCGATGGACGAGTCATGCGTGTAGTCAATTATGACCGGCCCAACCCAATTTTTTGTCAGCACCATTCGTGACGGCAAATGGAGGATTGAAACATGAGCGCAGTATCAAATTTTGCGACACACATTGACGGATACCGAGAAATCGCGACTCTAGACACCACTCTTTGTCCTCGCGATGAGGCAATTGTCCGCAAGACAGAGCGCGCGCAAACCTCATTCCTCGAGACGATCGTGGGGCGCCGTGGCGGCCTGCGCGCAATCCTCGCTGAAGTGGAGGCAGTAGCGCCCACGAATGCCACGGTCTTGATCTCCGGCGAGACTGGGACCGGCAAGGAAGTCATCGCGCGAGCGATTCACGAGCTCAGCCCGCGCCGAAGCCGGAATCTAATCAAGGTGAACTGCGCCGCGATGCCTGCCGGGCTTCTTGAAAGCGAGCTGTTCGGGCATGAACGGGGTGCTTTCACGGGGGCCGTTCAATTCGCATGTCGGTCGCTTTGCGCTGGCGGATCGCGGCACGTTGTTTCTCGATGAAATTGGAGACCTGCCGCTGGAACTTCAGCCGAAGCTACTCCGTGTGCTCCAGGAGCGCGAGTTCGAGGCGGTAGGCAGCACACGTACCACCGGGTCGATGTTCGTGTGTTGTCGCAACCAACCGGGACCTGCGGCAAATGGTCCGAGACCGTGAATTCCGTGAAGATTTGTACTATCGGCTGAATACCTTTCCGATTTCTCTGCCGCCACTCCGCGAAAGGAAAGCGGATATTCCGGAGTTTGTGAAGTACTTCGTCCGAACAGTTCGCCGACTCCATGGACAAAACCATCGAGACCATCCCCGAGGAAACCATGCGAGCGCTCGTTCGTTATCCGTGGCCCGGGAACGTTCGCGAACTCCAAAACTACGTTGCGCGCGGCGTAATCCTCTCAACAGACGGAGTTTTCGAATCGGTGCCGCCCGAGAGATGCGAACCAGCACCGGTCGAAATTTCAAACCCAACGCTGGAGCACAAAGTCCGTCAGGAGATTCAAGCTGCGTGTCAGCGCGCAAATTGGAAGCTCGGAGGTCCGCGCGGAGCAGCCGCGAGACTCGGCTTGAAGCGCACCACACTATTTTACAAGATGAAACGGCTCGGTATCACGCCACCTGCCGACCATTGGCAAGACTGAACTCCAGCCGTGCGCGCTCAGACTGCTCGGCTATAGGTGATTAAAACAGGCCCTCAGCCGTTTTGCGACCGAGGGCCTATCCTGTCCGCTCATTTTAGGATTTCGCCTTGAGCGCCTCTTGGAAGTGTCGTGCATCAACTCCCGCCTTGGCTCGCTGCGCCCAAGTCATCGATGGTCCCTTGGGGCCGTAGACCTTAACGAACTGAGCCTTGGTTGGGCGTCCGGCAAGGGCAAAAAGTCGCGTACCCACGGAAATGTTCGCACGCGCAACCTTGGACCTTACTTGCGTTCGCTTCGGTGTCGCGAGTTTCTTTGCCCTTGTAGCTTTCTTCTTGGCCTTCATGTTAGCGTCCCTCCCAGGGCTTGGGTAACCATACGTTTTCGTATACGATAAGTAAACCGCAGAGAGCTGCTATTTTTGTAGGAACTTCAGTTCAACTGCTCCTGTTTTCTTGAAAGTATGGGTTTCCGGCAAAAAATTTCTGCCGCAGCGGACTAGCCCCGCCTACTACCTTCTCGCTTTACGGAAAAGAAAAATTGCGCTATGGAAAGGGCTACTGTCGGGCTATTGAAATCGCCAATACGAAGAGGTACCGACCTGTAGGGACCAGTATCGGCGGATGCAAAGAAAGGGGTTAGCCGTAGAAACCACTGTTTTACGAGGGCTTTTGGCCGCGTAGTTAGTTTCCAGGCCTCCCAGCCAATTTTTCCAGTGGGGCGAACGAGGGAGAATTCTGAGGCTTACGCTATGTCGCCAGAAACTTTAGAGGGATGGCCTGATTGCAGGTTTGTAAAACGAGTTTAGCTTGCATTCAGATTGAGCCGAGGAGCAAAAAATTTCTCGGACCACTTGACGAGGGCGCAAAGGCGCAAAGCCGATGCGCCTTCAATTGTTCTTGATCCTACCTGACTTGACGCATTTTATACATCAAGAAAGTCAGGGATCCTTGGCGTCGCGCTTCGCTATAAGATCCTTGAATTCGGGTTCGTCATAGAGAATTTTCAGATCGGGATCCTTGAGGCACCAATTCAAGTTCGAGTAGCCCGCTTGTACCGAGCGGCGAAATGCTTCGAGGGCATCAACCTTCATGCCGAGAATGCCGTAGGTGCACGCTGCGTTATAGAGAACATTGGCATCGTTGGGTCGCATGGCCACGGCAATCTTCACGTGCATGATCGCGGCATCGGTTTCGCCTGCGCTGGCCTGATCGGACGCCAGAAGAATGCGGGCACGCACGTCATCAGGGAAACGCTGCAACTGGTTTTCCAGGACTTCCCGTTCGCGACGGCGCAAACGCTCGGCATCGGCCTTGCGACCGACCTTTTCCAGAGAATTGATGAGCGGGACCAGCGCGTTGTAGTCATTGCTGACGATTTCCAAGGCGCTGTCGGCTAGCGCAGCACCATCCTCATAACGGCCAGCGGAAAAGTACGCGCGTCCCAGGACGTCGTGTGCGCCCTCGCACTCTGGCTGTTGCTCCACGGCGCGCCGCGCAAGGGCAATCGCCTTGTCGTAGTGATGCTGCGCGTACTCGATGCGAGCGCGCGCGGAAAGGACGTCCGCCAAATCCGGCGCCAGCCACTCCGCCCGCGCGCATGCCGCCAGACCTTTCTGAACATACTCAGGATCCGGACTGCGGAATTCGTCCATTCCTCCCCAAACATGCGCGATACCGGCGTAGGCCAGAGCAAAATTAGGGTCCTGCTTGATGGCTTCTTCGTACATGGCGAGGGCGTATTCGAATTGGCGTTGGCGCAGATAGTTTCTGCCGCGCAGGAAAAAGTCGTAGGCTTGGGGATTGACTGTAGATTTCCGGGCTATGACCTTTTCTTCCTGCGGGGAGAGGGTGATTTCCAGTGCCTTGGCGATACTGAGCGAAATTTCCTCTTGAATCGCAAAGACATCTTCCATCTGGCGGTCGTAGCGTTCGGCCCAGACGGAGTGACGGGTAGAGCTTTCGACAAGCTGCGTCGTAATGCGAAGGCGATTTCCGGCTCGTCGAATGGAGCCTTCAAGGACGTACATAGCGCCGAGTTTTTCGCCGACTTCGGGAGCGGTGACCGGTTTGTCACGAAACTGCAACATTTCCGAGCGCGGATAAATTTCCAGGCGCGCGATTTTGGATAGTTCAGTGACGATGTCTTCGGTCATGCCATCGCGAAAATATTCGTCTTCTTTTGCGCCGCTTAGATTTTCAAAGTACAGGACAGCGACGGTTTTCTTTTTCGGTGCTTGGCGGAGCTGCGCTGGGGCTTGAGATGCATTATGCCCTGTGGCCGGGCCGAATTGTGTGCCACGAATAGCGGAATCGAGGCGCCCGGAGGAGTCGAGGTCGCGCTTAAGACGTTTGAGGTCGGCGCGAAGCTCAGCGGCACTTTGGCTGCGGAGGTCGCGGTCCTTTTCGAGGGCTTTGCCAACGATGCGCTCAAGTTCGGCAGGAACTTTTGAATTATGTTCAGAGATAGGTAGCGGCGTTTCGTTCAGAATACGGTGGAAAATAACCGCGGAAGTATTTCCGGTGAAAGGTTGGGCACCGGCGGCGGCTTCGTACAGAACCACGCCGAAGGAGAAAAGATCGGTACGAGCGTCGAGTTCCTCACCGCGCGCCTGTTCCGGCGACATGTAGGAGATAGTGCCGAGCGAACTGCCGGGACTGGTGAGATCTCCAGGTGGAGAATCCTGGGTAGCGTTGGAGGCAGGATCGAAGGCATGGGTAGAACCTTCTGATGCGCCAAGAGAAAGTACTTTGGCGAGCCCGAAATCGAGGATTTTGGAATGGCCACGCGAGGTGACAAAAATATTAGCGGGCTTGATGTCGCGATGAATGATGCCTTTGGCATGCGCGGCATCGAGGGCATCGGCGATTTCGATGGCGAGGGTGACGAGAGTCTCGGTGTCGAGCGGCCGGCCTGAGATTTTGTGCTTGAGAGTTGTGCCTTCCAGGCACTCCATGGCGATGAAGGCGCGACCTTGATGTTCGCCGATGTCATAGATGGTGCAGATGTTGGGATGATTTAGGGTTGAAGCGGCTTGCGCTTCGCGGCGGAAACGGCTGAGCGCCTGGGGATTTTGCGAAAGTTCTTCGGGAAGGAACTTTAGCGCGACAGGGCGGCCAAGTCGGGTATCTTCCGCCTTATAGACCACGCCCATACCCCCACCGCCGAGTTTTTCGACGATGCGGTAGTGGGAAATCGTTGAGCCAAGGAGGTTTGAGGCGGCCATGAGCTTGCGTATTTTAGGTTTGTGACGCGAAACAGTCAAACGAGTTGCCGTACCGGTGTGCCCTCTTTAGGCCATTTCGCAAGATTACAGATTTATAGTAAGGTATCAGGCGCGAGGATAACTCAAAGTGAAGCCCGTAAAACTCATCTTTTCAGTACTGATCCTGATTGTGCCGATTGCGTTTCTGGCTCTGCAGGCCAAACCGCAGCCAGCAGTGGTAGAGGACGAGATCAAAGAGTTCGAACAGCGAGCCAACGCCGCGTATGAAGCGAACGACTTGGCAAAATATTTTTCGTTTTACGCGGCTGACTTTTCGCAATTTCTGCCAGAAGGGCGGACAGACTTGGCACAATACCGCAAAGATTGGACCGCTTACGTCGGGGAAGGGAATCGCGTGCAAAAGGTGGAAATTTCCGACATGCACATCCAGATAGGGCCGGGCAAAGATACAGCGGTGGCCAGCTACATCCTGCACGTGCGCACAAAATTGAAAGACGGAAAGGTCAGTGACGAAGACAACCAGGAATCGGATGTGCTGTTCAAACGAAATGGCGAATGGAAGGTAGTGTTTCTGCATTATTCCGCTGCGCCGAAAAAATAGCGCCGGACGAAGATCATTCGACCAGACTTCCTGTTCAATCGAGTCAAAGGGAACTGGTGCGCTAAGTTCAAGGGCTAAATGAGCGAACGCAAGGACCGAAAACTTGGCATGGATCGCAACATCACGAGGCGCGATTTCCTGAATGGAGTCGCAGTCGGAACGGGTGGAGCCGTCGCTGGAGCGATGGTTCCGGGCTTAGCATGGGACGCCTTCGGTGCCTCGACCGCAGCGCAGGATCAGCCTGGTTATTACCCGCCGGCGCTCACTGGGCTGCGGGGCAGCCACGTAGGTTCGTTCGAAACAGCGCACGGCGTACGCGACGGAAAAGTTCCAGCGAAGGGAGCGACCGGCGAGGGATTCGAAAGAGGCCTACGATCTGGTAATCGTAGGGGGCGGCATTAGCGGACTTGCGGCGGCCTACTTTTGGAGGGCAAAAGATCCCGCTGCAAGCATTCTGATTCTCGATAATCACGACGACTTCGGCGGACATGCGAAGCGCAACGAGTTGCGCGCGAATGGCCGGATGATGCTGGCGAACGGCGGGACCTGGGCCATTGAGTCGCCTTTTGCATATAGCAAAGTTTCCCGTCGTTTGATGGACGAATTGGGTATTGATCCAGTGGCGCTGGCCAAAAAATGTTACCGGCCGGCTGTCTACAAGAGTCTCGGCTACGCAGTTTTTTTCGACCAGCAGACCTTTGGCACAGACCGTCTGGTTACCGGAGCGCCGCACGGATTCATGGGAATCGAAGGAGCGCAGGGTCTGAGTCTGAAGACGTTCCTCGAGAGAAGCCCGCTAATGCAGGAAGTCCGCAATGATATCTTGAGGCTTGAAACGGAGGCGGTTGATTATTTTCCGAACCTGACTTCGGTTCAGAAAAAAGACCGGCTTTCGCGGATTAGCTATAAGAATTTTCTCTTAAACGTGGTGAAAATAAATCCGGGTGCGATCCCGTACTACCAAACGCGCACGCACGGACTGTTTGGTGTGGGAATTGACGGCGTTTCGGCGCTTGATTGCTGGGCGCTTCTGCAACCGGGCTTCAAGGGGATGAACCTTGAACCCGGCCCGTATTTCCGTATGGGCTACACGCCGATGGGATTCGCGTCGCCAAGAGAACCCTACGAATTCCATTTTCCAGACGGCAACGCAACAATCGCAAGAATGCTGGTGCGAAAAATGATTCCTGCGGCCGCTGCGGGCCACGATGCGGAAGACGTGGTGACGACCAAGTTTGATTATGCGCAACTTGATAAATCGAGCTCGCCGGTCCGCATTCGGCTGAGCAGCATCGTGGTCGCCGCCCAGCATTCGGGCAATCCCGAACAAGCAAAGCACGCAGAAGTAACGTACGTGCGGGATGGCCAGTTGTCCACCGTGCACGGGAAAAACGTGATCATGGCCTGCTGGAATATGATGATCCCGTACTTGTGTCCAGAGCTTCCGGAAAAGCAGAAAGAAGCCCTGAAATATGGCGTAAAGGTGCCGCTGGTTTATACGGCAGTTGCCATTCGAAACTGGAAAGCATTTGAAAAAGTTGGCGTTCATAACATTGTGTGTCCGGGGATGTATCACTACCAGATGAATCTGGATCTTCCGGTGGACATTGGCGGCTACGAATCTCCCAAAAGGCCCGACGAGCCGATTCTGGTTCGCATGGAGCGAACTCCTTGCCTACCAGGTTTGCCAGAGCGCGACCAGCATCGTGCAGGCCGTGGCGATTTGTTATCTACGCCGTTCGAAACATTTGAAAGAAATATACGCGATCAATTCGCGCGCGTTTTGGGCGCTGGCGGATTCGACCCAGCGAATGATATTACAGCGATCACCGTCAATCGCTGGCCGCATGGATACGCCTACGAATACAATTACCTGTTCGACCCGGAATGGCCGAAGGGCCAAAGCCCATGCGAGATTGGCCGCAAGCGTTTCGGACGAATCGCGATCGCGAATTCGGACGCGGGAGCCGCTGCGTATACCGATCAGGCGATGGATCAGGCGTGGCGAGCAGTGGAAGAACTTCATTCAGCGTGAAGAAACACTTGCCGCGGCATGAATAGCGTTCCAAAAAATGACTGAAAACAATCGCAGAGAACTTACCGACACTGAGCTCGGAATGGGGCGCGATATTCCGCGCCGGGATTTCTTGAATGGCGCGGCGATGACCATTGGCGCGGCACTGTTGCCGCAAGCGCTCGACGCTGCTGAAACGAAGTCAGACGAACCGCAAAATCACGCCGGCTACAATCCGCCGGTCTTGGCTGGCCTTCGCGGAAGCCACCCGGGATCATTTGAAATTGCACACAGCCTGCGCGATGGGACGTTTTGGAAAGACGCTGCTGCTCCCGAGCAACTCGCCGAACAATACGACCTCATCATCGTGGGAGCAGGAATCAGCGGGCTCGCCGCGGCGCATTTTTATCGCGAGCGCGCTGGCGCCGGCACAAAGATTCTTATTCTTGAAAATCACGATGATTTCGGCGGGCATGCGAAGCGCAATGAGTTTCATCTCGGTGGAAAATTGCAACTGCTGAACGGTGGCACAATGCTGATCGATAGTCCGACTCCGTACAGCGCGGAAGCGGCTGGGCTGATGCAGAAGCTGGGAATTGACGCGACCGCGCTCGACAAAAAGTGCAGCGACCCGAACTTCTATCGCTCGCTTGGGCTTGGAGCAGGTGTATTTTTCGACAAGGAAACTTTCGGAACGGACCGGCTCGTTGCTGGGCTTAGCGGGGAAGAGGAAAATCCGGGCGACAGTGCAGCTTCTTCGAAGCTGGAGGACTCTCTAAGCAAAACGCCACTCAGCGTGGCGATTCGCCGCGACATCTTACGCATCGAGCAAGCCAAGATCGACTATCTTCCGGGACTTACGTCGGCGGAAAAAAAGGATCGTCTGTCACGCGTCAGCTATAAAGATTTCCTGCTGAGCATCGCGAAAGTCGACCCCAGTGTCATTCCGTTTTATCAGACACGAACCAACGGCGAGTGGGGCGTTGGAATTGACGCGGAGCCTGCTCTCGATGGTTGGGCACTCGGCTTGCCGGGATTTCAGGGAATGCAGCTCGAAGCTGGCTCGGCGCCGCACATGAGTTATTCGGGTGCGGGCTATGCAAACGGGGGCTCAGCGCGATTTCATTTCCCTGACGGAAATGCATCTATCGCGCGACTGCTGGTCCGTTCGCTGATTCCGTCGGCCCTTCCAGGGAGCTCCGTCGAGGACGTAGTAACCGCGCCTGTTCACTACGATCGACTCGACGCAGATCTCGCGTCTGTTCGCATCCGGCTGAACAGTACGGTGGTTCGCGTTCGCAACGTCAAGAACGCGAATGCCACGCCTGAAGTGGAAGTTGCCTACGCGAGTGGCAGGCAGGTATTTTCGTTGCGCGCAAGCTCTTGCGTGCTGGCTTGCTGGAACATGACGATTCCTTTCCTGTGTCCTGAGCTGCCGGAAAAACAGAAAGAGGCCCTGCATTATTTGGTGAAAGTGCCGCTAGTTTATACGAGTATCGGCCTGCGGAATTGGACCTCTTTTCAAAAACTCGGCGTTTCCAGCATCCACGCGCCTGGAGCATACTGGAGTTCGGTCAGCCTGAATTGGCCCGTGAACATTGGCGATTATCGTAGTCCACAGTCGCCGGACGAACCGATCTTGCTGCACCTAAGCCGGACGCCCTGCAAGCCAGGACTTCCCGCGCGTGACCAGCACAAAGCGGGACGGCTGGAGCTACTGGTAACGCCGTTCGAATTGTTTGAGCGCAAAATTCGCGACCAGCTGTCGCGAACACTGGCTGCCGGCGGATTCGATGCAGCGCGCGATATCGAAGCGATTACCGTAAACCGTTGGCCGCATGGCTACGCGTACGAATACAATCCGCTGTTCGATCCGGAGTGGCCGGCAGGCCAGGCGCCGCACATCCTCGGGCGCAAACGATTCGGCAGAATTGCCATCGCCAACAGCGACTCGGGCGCGACGGCATATACCGATGTATCGATGGATCAGGCATACCGCGCGGTAGACGAATTACGCTCGCTCAATAGTTGAGCTCCTATTGCAAGGAATTTGGTGCAGTGACTTATTCCAACGAAAAAGTGACGAACTGCAATTTACCTTCGCGCTGGATTTGCAGCACGATGGGAGCGTTCGGCGGAAGAGCTTTCAGCGCCGCGCGCAAGCGATCCAGGGTGGTCATCGGCTCGCCGTTAAACGTACGAATCACGTCGCCGGCCGTCAGCGGAATTTCCCCGGCGGCGCCCGCAGCGCGGGCGGCCACGATGATTCCGTAGGGATCACGAAGGTCTTGAATCATCGACGCGATATTTTTGTCGATTTCGACGGCGAGGATGCCGAGCTGCGCCACAAGATTTTTCTCCGGGTCCGCGAGCGCCGAAACCTGATCCATTTCGTGAGGACGCTCCTTAAGCGTAATGTCGAAACCCATCTGCATTGTGCCGCGCAGAACTTCAAAGTGAATTTTTTCCCCGGCGCCGCGGGAAAGCATATGAAACGAAACGTATGGCAAGTTATCGGCTTTCCTGCCGTCCACGGCCAGAAGAATATCTCCGATGCGTAGGCCCGCAGCCTCCGCAGGGCCTCCAGGTACCACATCGGAAATGATGACGCCATAATTTCGGAAAAGTTTCAGTCCTTGCGCCATTTCCGGAGAGATGGTCTGGAGTTGCACGCCAATTTCCGGACGATGCAGATGGCCGTACTTTCGCAACTGCTGATAGACGACTTGTAACACGCCACAGGGAATCGCGAAGCCGAGCCCTTCGGCTCCGCCCGACTCAGAGAGGATAAAAGTGTTCACGCCAACGACCTCGCCGTTTACGTTCACTAGCGGGCCGCCGGAATTCCCGGGATTAATTGGTGCGTCAGTCTGAATGTAAACCATGGGTGAATCGGGATCGGTCTGGCGCGCGACGGCGGAGATGATACCGTGGGTGACGCTATTGCTAAGACCCTGCGGGCTGCCAAATGCGAATACCGTTTCTCCTTGGCGGACATTGCGGTAGTTCGCCAGAGATAGGGCGGCCAGTTTCACGCCGTCCACTTTCAACAAAGCGAGGTCGATCTCGCTCGAGACACCGATGATACGCGCAGGCACCACAGTGATTCTTGACGCCAGCGTACCGGCGACCGAGCCGTCCGCGGGTCCGTTCGGCAGCGCGACTTGTACGCGCTGCGCGCCCTTGACGACGTGAGCGTTCGTCAGGATGTAGCCGCTAGCATCAATTACGAACCCTGAACCGATCGCTTTCTGCCTACCGATCACGACACCGGCATTTCCGCGCTCGCCTTCAGTAACGGCTCCAAATCCCGTGACCATGATCTGCACGACGCTCGGCCCAACTCGGCGAAGAAGGGCATCCACAGATTCATTCCAGTGGCGCAACGGATCGGTTTCCGACTGAGCTTTTTCTGCCTGCGCTTTGAGGCTGGACGCGAGGCTGAGCGCCAGAATTGTGATCATCGAGACCAGGACTAGCCTTTTCATGGCGCTCTGCCTTTCACGACTTTGATCGATCCCTCGGCTGCCCACAGTTTGACACTACCGGCAAACAATTGGGTACAGGCGAGTTGTTTTCTACAGAATTTTCCATCGCGTAATCGACGTAACCCTCCGTACGCTTGCGACATCCCATGCTCGTGTCGTCGCGGTGCGGAGACATTCGCACCTGATGAGAGATACGGTGCAGGATTCGGCGGCACTACTGCTAAGCTGCTACGGTTAGTAGACGAGTCGCACAAGTTTTCTCACCGAGGTTCGTGTTCATGCCCAGGCTTCAGACCACCGAAGATGTTCGCCTAGAAGACAACCGCATACGTAAGGATTACTGGAAACGTTGGGGCCCGTACTTGTCCGAGCGGCAATGGGGAACGGTGCGTGAAGACTATAGTCCTGGCGGCACGGCGTGGGAGTTCTTCCCGCACGACCACGCGCGCTCGCGTGCCTATCGCTGGGGAGAAGACGGCATCGGCGGAATTTGTGACCGTCATCAAATGATGTGCTTTGCGCTGGCCCTGTGGAACGGTCGTGATCCCATTCTGAAAGAGCGGCTGTTCGGTTTGACAGGAAACGAAGGGAATCACGGCGAGGACGTAAAGGAATATTATTTCTATCTCGATTCCACGCCCACCCACAGCTATATGCAGATGCTCTACAAATATCCGCAGGCTGAATTTCCGTACAAGGCGTTGGTGGACGAGAATCGCCGCCGCGGTCGCAGCCAACCGGAGTTTGAGTTGTACGATACCGGCGTATTTCGCGAAAATCGCTACTTCGACATTTTTACGGAATATGCGAAGGGCAGCGACGAGGACATTTTCATCCGCATCACGGCATGGAATAGAGGTCCAGACGCTGCCATGCTACACCTGCTTCCAACGCTTTGGTTTCGCAATACGTGGTCCTGGGGATCAGACCTGCGGCGGCCCGTAATCCGCAGGGCGACTCCTGTCGAGGGGATTCTGTCTGTCGAGTCGCAACACTGGCGATACGGCAAGCGATGGTTGCTTGCGACCGGCCAACCGGAATTCCTTTTTACGGAAAACGAAACGAATAACTTGCGTTTATTTAACGGGCGCAACCGTTCGCCGTACGTGAAGGACGCATTTCACGAATACGTAATTCGGCAAAACAAATCCGCGGTGAATCCCGATCAAACTGGAACAAAAATGGCGGCGCATTATGTTCTGGATCTGGCACCTGGGCAGTCCGCGACGCTCAAGCTCCGCTTGACGGACCTCGAACCCCTCGGCAGCATGGACATCAATGCAACTATCGCTGGCGCGATTTCGTCACCCGCGCATCAGGAACGTGCAGTGGAAGTTCCCGGCACAAACGACTTCGGCGCGGGATTCGACGGACTATTTGAACTGCGCAAGACCGAAGCCGATGAGTTCTACGCCTCGCGCATTCCTCAACACCTTTCCGCCGACGCGAAAAACGTCATGCGCCAGGCATATGGCGGCATGCTGTGGTCGAAGCAGTTTTATCACTATGACGTGAAAACCTGGCTGGAAGGTGATCCGGCCGGGCCGCCTCCGCCGGACGAGCGGCTACGCGGACGAAACAAGGATTGGACGCATCTCTACAACGACGACATCATTTCCATGCCGGACAAATGGGAATACCCGTGGTACGCCGCGTGGGATCTGGCGTTTCACTGTATTCCGCTGGCGATCATCGACCCGGATTTTGCGAAAGAGCAATTGATCCTGCTACTGCGTGAATGGTATATGCATCCGAACGGGCAGCTTCCGGCGTATGAGTGGGCGTTTGGCGACGTCAATCCGCCAGTGCATGCGTGGGCCGCATGGCGCGTTTACAAAATCGAGCGGCGCGTTCGCGGAGTGGCTGACCGTGGATTCCTGGAAAAAGTTTTTCACAAACTGCTGTTGAACTTTACCTGGTGGGTTAACCGCAAGGATCCCGACGGCGCGAATATTTTCCAGGGCGGATTTCTGGGGCTCGACAATATCGGAGTGTTTGACCGCTCGGCGCCGCTGCCAACCGGCGGACATCTCGAGCAGTCTGACGGTACCAGCTGGATGGGCATGTATTGCTTGAACATGCTGGCGATCGCGCTGGAACTTGCCAAGGACGATCCAGCATACGAAGACGTGGCCAGCAAATTTTTTGAGCACTTCGTTTACATTGCGCGCGCCATGAACGATTTTGGATCGGAAGGAGTTTCGCTGTGGGACGAAGAGGATGGCTTCTACTACGATGTGCTGCATTTGCCGAACGGCGAAGAACACTTCCTGAAAATTCGCTCGATGGTTGGTCTGATTCCGCTTTTCGCGGTGGAAACACTAGAGCCGGAAATTGTGGATCGGCTTCCGGGCTTCAAGCGCCGCATGCAATGGTTCATCGATAATCATCCAGACGTTCCCGAGCACATAGAAATGACGCAACGGTCGGCGCGCGGAGTGCGGCGGTTGTTATCGTTGGTCAATCGCAAACAGCTCAAGCGCGTTCTGTCCCGCATGCTCGATGAAACAGAATTTTTTTCGCCCTACGGCATTCGCGCGCTTTCGCGCTATCACCTCGACCATCCGTATGAGGTGGTGGTCAACGGAAACATAAGCCGCGTGGACTACGAGCCGGCGGAATCTTCTACCAGCGTATTCGGAGGCAACTCCAACTGGCGTGGACCGATCTGGATGCCGGTTAACTATCTGCTGATCGAATCGCTGCAGAAATTTCACCACTATTATGGCGAAGATTTCCAGGTGCCGTGCCCGGCGCGTTCGAACCAGCACACGGATTTGTGGCAGGTGGCGAGTGAGATCTCAAAACGGCTCGGGCATATTTTCATCCGTGGAAAAGACGGGCGGCGGCCGGTTGCCGGCGCGATGGAACATTTTCAGAGCGATCCATTCTGGCGGGACTTGATACTTTTCCACGAGTATTTCCATGGAGACAATGGCGTAGGGATCGGCGCGAATCACCAAACCGGCTGGACCGGGCTGGTTGCAAAGCTCCTGGAGCAGAGCGGGGAGTAAACTACGGGAATGCCAGCGCCGCGAAAACCACGAACGTCGACTGCCAACAAAGCAAAGCGTTCCGTTCCTTCGAGCAGTGCGCTAAGCGGAACGCCCGTAAAGAACGTTGCGATTTCGTTTGGTCCTGAGATTTGCAGCGATCTCGCTGCCGCCGAGCAGCGCGAGTGGCTGGTCACGAATGGCATTGGGGGATTTGCTTCGGGCACCGTCGCGGGTTCTGCCACGCGGCGTTATCACGGTTTACTGACCGGCGCGTTGCATCCCCCGGGTGGCCGAACTTTTCTTGCCGGCGGTTTGGATGAGATCGTGACCATTGAGGCTCAGACCTATCCCCTGGCCACTCACCGCTGGGCCAGCGGAACCGTTGCGCCTCAGGGTTATCTGTTGATACAGAATTTTCGTCTCGATGGCGGTATACCCGTCTGGACATATCAGGCTGGCGCTGCCCGCATCGAGAAAAGTATCTGGATGCGCCACGGCGAGAACACTACCTACGTTCAATACACGCTCTTGGAGTCGGCAGCGCCCGTGGCGCTGGAGTTGAAAACGCTCGTCAATTACCGGGACTTTCACGCTGCAACGCATGCGGGGGACTGGCGAATGCGCGTTGAGGCGGTGCAGAGCGGCGTTTGCGTTACTGCGTTCGAGACGGCCGTGCCTTTTTATGTGAGGTCCGCCGAAGCGGCGTGCCAGCCGCAACACACGTGGTACCGCGATTTTCTTTTTCCGCGCGAAGGGGAACGCGGCCTTGACGATCGCGAAGATCAGCTCTACGCAGCGCGGTTTGCTGTAAGGTTGCAAAAGGGGCAGATGGTAACAATCGTTTTCTCGACGGAAGAGAACGCGAATCTCGATGGCGCTGCTGCGCGGAGGGAAGAAATGAAGCGGCAGCGCAAAATCCAGTCTGCCGCGGATGCGTTAATGCAAACTTCGTCAGCCGAAGCGACACCGTCCTCAGTCCCTCAATTGATTCTCGCGGCCGATCAGTTTCTGGTTAAGCGACCGCTGCCGGGCCAGCCGGCGGGACGATCGATCATCGCCGGCTATCCCTGGTTTGGCGATTGGGGCCGCGACACCATGATCGCCCTGCCGGGACTGGCTTTGGCTACCGGTCGCCCAGAGGTATCCAAACAAATCTTGCTGGCATTTTCGCGGCTCGCGGACGGCGGACTGCTTCCTAATAATTTCCCGGACGCGGGAGGCGCGCCCGAATACAACACCATGGATGCAACGCTGTGGTATTTCGAAGCCGTGCGGCAATACTTCGCGGCCACGCAAGACTCTGCCACTTTGAAGAAACTTTTTCCGGTTCTCACAAGAATCGTCAGCGCGCATGTAAAGGGAACTCGTTACAACATTCATGTCGATCCCGCGGATGGCCTGCTTTACGGCGGCGGCCCGGGCGTGCAACTGACGTGGATGGACGCGAAGGTCGGCGATTGGGTGGTCACGCCGCGCACGGGAAAGCCCATCGAGGTCAATGCACTTTGGATCAATGCGCTGGAAATCATTTTGGAGTTTGCGAACAGGCTCGGATCCTCCGCTGATATGTACGTCCAGCTCCTGGAGAAAGCCAAATCCGGTTTCTGCAAATTCTGGAATGCCCAGCGAAATTGTTGCTTCGACGTTTTGGATGCGCCCGGCATTGGCGACGACTCCACAATGCGGCCAAACCAGATTTTCGCGGTGTCGCTAAGCGGTAGCCTGCTTCCGGCTGAACAGCAGAAGGCTGTCGTGGATGCCTGCGGGTCGCAGTTGCTGACTCCCTTTGGATTGCGGAGTCTTGCGCCGTACGAACGAGGATACACCGGCGTTTACTCCGGCGGACCGCGCGAGCGCGATGCCGCCTACCATCAGGGAACCGTCTGGGGCTGGCTGCTCGGTCCATTTGCGTCCGCTCACTATCGAGTTTACAAGGACCGTACGGCCGCACGCAGATTCCTGGAACCTCTGGCGGGGTCGATCGATTCTTACGGTCTCGGAACGCTCGCGGAAATTTTCGATGGCGATGCTCCCTATCATCCACGCGGATGTATTGCGCAAGCCTGGACGGTTGGCGAGATTCTTCGCGCGTGGAAAGAACTGCAAGCACTACCATCGGCGTAACAGCTCAGATGTCCGGGGCGCTCTGAGTCAGCAAGGAATCTCTCTTCGATGTGATTGAGTTCACTCAAAGCGAATGGCGGCCGGCTCGTACAGTTCGATCAAAACCTTTTTGCCATCGGCACCTTCCGCCAGGAAAAAATTAACGCGAGTCGCGTCAGCCCCCGGGCGGGCTTCCGGATATACCGAAGCCACTGCAAACTGATCCCGTAGAATCGCCGTGGCGCGAGCGACATCGCTGCAGCGGAATTCCACCTGTTGTATGCCTTCACCGAACTTCAAAAGGAATTTGGCGATGGCTCCCGATCCTTCCGGATCGCGCGAAGTCAGAACGTCCAGAGTGGCGCCTCCTTCAAAGCGCAGCGTGAATTCGGACGCGTCCTGTTCCGCAGGCACTTCCGCCAGCTGCGGCCAATCGTTCGCCTCACGAATTTGTGCAAAGGTCTCCGGTCGGACGGCCAGCCCTACGGTCATTTCAGAATCTTTGCCCAGTAATCGCACGAATTCGCCATTCTGGCGCCAACGCTGAATTGCGGAGTCTGCGAGCCAGCGGCCGATGGCATAGACTTGCTTGGCCGCTGCCGCACGCTCGCTTTCCTCCGGCGAAGATAAGGCAGCGATCCATTCTTCTTTCAGGCTACGCATGAGAGTTTGTTCCGCGCATATTCACCGCGCGACTTGTTTGTTTTTATTCACTTCCTTTTTCTTTGCCAGCAACGAAAAAAGTACGGTCAGCAAGAGCATCCCGACCACGATTGCAAGTGACAGTTCCACGGGAATCTTCAGCCAGGGCTCGGCAATCATCTTCGCGCCAACGAAAATCAACACCAGCGCCAGGCCAATTTTTAAATATTCAAGCCTTTCGAGCATGGCGGCCAGAAGAAAATAAAGAGCCCGCAAACCAAGAATCGCAAACACATTTGACGTAAATACGATGAATGGATCGCGGGTGATCCCGAATACTGCCGGTATGGAATCCACGGCGAAGGTTACATCGGTAATTTCCACCACCAGCAGCACCAGAAAAAGTGGAGTGGCGAAGAGCTGTCCATTCTCCCGCGTGAAAAATTGTGCTCCACGATATTCCTTGGTCAGCCGTAGATGTTTGCTAAAATACCGGACCAGGAAATTCTCCTGCGGATTGCTCTCCTCGTGGCGCGCAATCAACATGTGGACGCCGACCAGCACGATGAACGCGCCAAAGACATACATGATCCAGCTGAAGTGTTCGATCAGTGCCGCGCCGACCGCGATCATCGCGCCGCGCAAAATCAGCGCGCCAAGGATTCCATATCCCAGAACGCGCTGTTGATATTCGTCCTTTACGGCGAATACGCGGAACACCACCAGAAACACGAACAGGTTGTCCACGCTGAGAGCTTTTTCGATCACGTAGCCGGTGAAGAATTCCAAGGCCGGCTGCCGCCCATAGAAATGCAGTAGGACTAGGCCGAACGTCACGGCAAGCCCAATCCATGCGAAACTCCACAACAAAGCTTCGCGCAGCAAAATTTTGTGAGCTTTACGGTGAAAGACACCCAGGTCCAGGGCCACGGCGATGACTACAAATACATTGAAGGCAATCCAGTGAAGCGATGTGTGCATCTCGCCGTACGCTCTTCCATATCCATCGCCTGACTGGCCGACGGGACCCGGTTTTGGCCGCGAATCAGACGCTTCTTCGCGTTGCCTTTTCGCGTTACTTCGTCTTGGAAGATAGATTGTCGGTTGCGTTCAGGTTCGTCAACTCAATTCGAACTGTGCGGTTGGTTTCAATTTTGATTGGCAAATCCCATTGCAGCCGTGCATCCCCAGCTGCAGCCGTCAGGCCCAGCGAACTGATCCAGTAATTACCCGGCGCCAACCCGTGAATTTGGCCATGCCCATCGAGATCGGTATCGGTTTTTGCGGCCAGATAAGTGGTCTGAGCTTCGGTAGGCGCAAGTTGTTGTACGCGCCTGCGATGAGAATTCTGAGCCTCAGCCCATTTTCGAGCCGGGTTCACGCCATCGAGTTCCAATTCCATACCCGAGACCGTTTCCGGATGGGCCTGAATAAACTTCTTCAATGCGCTCAGGTACTCCTGGTGCTGCTTTTCGTAGCGATCTGGGTGTTCGGTTTTGTCAGCATCGCGATATTTCGGTTTTGGTATGCCGTTTGTAACGCCGCCGCTATTGGATCGTTGATAGGCCAGCAGGAATTCCGGCACCTTTAAGACATCGTCGGGAGTCAGTAACTTATCGAACCCTGGAAGCGTAATGTCCATCACATCGTGTTTGTGGAGCCAGTCACGCAGCTCGGGCGAAATTTTCAGCTCATCGATAAATTTGGCGCGCGAGGGAGGCCCGTCTTGCGCGTCGATGTCCTTGACGATGTTGTCATAACTTTTCGTGAGCACATAGAATGTGAAATCGCGCACCGGTTCTGATTTGGCTGCGGTGGGAGTCACCTTGGCCGTGAATTCGAGCGAACCCGTTCCCGCTTGAGCGTGCAGGCGAGACGCAGTCGCGAGGCACAAAAGTGCCCAGAGAATATGAAGTTTCCTCATGCTCGCATCGTAGCAGATGGGCGGCGACGCGGCTGCGCTGTTCTTGCCGCATGTTTCGTAAGAGGACTTGAGACTTCGCAGGTATTAACGAACTGACACGATTTGTCGGGGTCAGATAATTCGCGATTCTGATCAGAACAAACGAAAAATCGTTTCGATGGTGACCCAGGCTGCGACAGCCCGTCGCGAGCCATCCCTGGCAGGAATGAATTGCCAGCCGCGCACAGCCCGCACTGCGCTTTCGTCCAAGCCAAGGCCGATGCCGCGCGTCACTTGTACGTCTTTCACGCGGCCGTCCGCACCGACGAGCACACGCATCGTCACCAGTCCCTGCACTTTGGCCTTGCGCGCCTCGTCGGAATAGGCGGGATCAGGACAAATTCTGCAGACGACTTGCGTGGCCACTCGCGCGTACGGAGTCGAATCACCGCCTTGGCCGGTTCCGTCACCAGGACCGTAGCCCATTCCACGGCCAATCTGCGTTCCAATGCCGTTAATACCAGGGCCGGGGGAATTGTTCCGGTCATGCATCCACGGCAGACCCAGGTCTTTCACCGGCGACGTCAAGTCTGGCGCATCTGCATCGAAAGTGGTGACTAGAACCGGCAACGGATGAGGTTTGCCATCTGGGAGTCTCGGTGGCGCTAGAACAATCTTCGACGGAGGCGCCAATTCACCCGCCGTCGGCGGCAATGGGTTCAAATCTCCGCCACTTCCTCGCTTGCCAAGAGAATCCACAGCAGCGGCGCGCATCCACTTGGGCGTCGAAAAATTCAAGGAATCAACCGAGAAGGATCTAGGTTTCGTCCCCGGTCTTGTTTCGGTCACGGGATGCATCATGGCATAAACCAACACGCCGAAAATCAGCACATGCAGGCACGTCGAGCCTACCTGCGCTGTGAGACTCGCCTTTTCGTAGCGATCATCCAGGAGATGAAAGGGGGCGCCATTCGCCGCATGCGCAGCGGTGAGTGCGACGCTCGGCGCGTCCACACTCAGCAAGTTTTCGTGAATGCGTTGCCAAAAGGCAGGTTGACGGGAAGAAGTTTGCATCGAAGCGCAGGGCCGGTTGCCTCCGTCGCCGCCATTAGCAACTTCTAGCCGAAACAAAAGCGGCTCCAACGCACAGTGGGAGCCGCTTCACAGTCAAAGGTTGCTTTTTCTGGCTGACGAACTTCGCGCCGCCTGCCGACAAAAGGCGGAAAGCTTAGAAAAGTCGGAATGTCACTTCGATCGGAACCTGAGTCGGAACGCTTTTCCCGCTCGGTCCAATTGCTGGGCGAAACTTCCATTGCCGCACAGCTTCAATCGCTTTTTCATCGAGTCCCAATCCTGGGCTCTTAGCAACTTGAATGTTCGTCGCCCGCCCGTCCAGCGTGATGATAACCATCAACACGACCACGCCCTGGTATTTCGCTTTGCGGGCTTCGTCGGAATATTGTGGATCGGGGCAATAGATGCAGGTCGGCATGCCCACGCCGTTGACTCCTGCGCGAAATGCGCCGCCACCGGTGCCGCCGCCTTCGCCAGGTCCAAGGCCACCGCCTGACCCGCTTCCAATGCCTGTCCCGTTGCCGTGACCGAGCGATTCGCTCACGCCGTTGGCCAGCGGATCGCCAAACGTCGGCGCGTTAATGTTGGATACCCGCAAATCAGGCGGGCCCAGCAGAGATGGATCCATCGGCAGCTTGGGATTGGGGTTTTGAATCTTTACTTGTGGCGGCGTGAATTGCGTCCACTGGAATTTGGGCAGCTTGCCACGATTAACGGGCGCCGTCGTATGGTCGTTGGCTCCTCCGCCACCGCCGGCCGGCTTGGCGCCCTGAGGCAGTTTCGCCATATACGGAGAAATATCGCAGCGGCAGTACGTCGGTCTTGGTTTTAGCCTGGGTGGACGATGGCTGGTGCGTGAGGATCGAAAACGTGATGAACCCGATCAGCAGGACGTGCAAGCCGACTGAGATGCCTTGAGTCCAGCCAAAGTTCTCGTCCTTCGACCAGATCTCTTTCACGCGAACGGGTTTTACTTCAAACGGCAGCGGAGCCAGCTTGGTCGGCGAAAACAGCTCCTTCAGTCGGGCGCCAAAACCGCCAAATCCTTCTACCCAACCCGTCGATAGCCTGCTGTTGAATTCGCCTTTTGGTGCGCGCCGTCCGCTGAAATATTCGCCGACGTTTTCCCAGAATCCGCCGCCGTATTCTGTGGGCATCAGAGCGGATTTCACGTCTCCGCGAACTTTCACGGGCCGTTCAAAAAGGAATTGCTTCAGATTGGACCAAAAATTGTCCGGCATCAGGATGGCCGGCCGCCCGAACCGTGGCACAGGAGCGGAAGGCGTACTTGCGCGCGTTTCTTCCGCGTTTGAACGTTGCGGTGGTCCCAAGTTGAGTATTGTCCCCGGCAAGTTCTCACCTGAAGCGCTATAAGCCTGCGCGCTTACACCTTAAATAGACGCACTTCAACTGTTTCCAGCGTCTCTTCGTTTACGATTCTCGCCAGCCGCGATAGGTTGCACGCCTGCTCCGGCTGACACCATACTCCATTCATTGTAACATACGTGGTTACACCACTCTCCGATGTTTCCCGCCCGTTCAACAGGCGAAACTAGGGCGCAGAAGGGAATTGCACTCTCGGCATCTATGTCCGAACCACTCGAACTCAAGAAGACACTCAACTTACCCAAAACCGACTTTTCCATGAAGGCCAGTCTTCCGCTGAATGAGCCGAAGCAGCTTGAGGCTTGGCAGGAAGGTGGCCTATATCAGCAGATTCTGGATGCGCGCGCCGGAAAGCCGCTGTTTGTTCTGCACGATGGCCCACCCTATCCCACGGGCACCATTCACCTGGGCACCGGCCTGAATAAGATTTTAAAGGACCTGATCGTTAAGACCAAGAGCATGGCCGGCCACTATGCGCCGTACGTCCCTGGATGGGATTGCCACGGACTCCCCATCGAAACGCAGGTCGAAAAAGAACTGGGTGGTAAGGGCAAAGTCGCGCCTGCGGAATTTCGCAAACTGTGCCGCGCATTCGCCACCCGCTACGTTGAACAGCACAAGAAGGATTTCAAACGTCTCGGAGTTTTTGGCCGCTGGAACGATCCCTACCTGACGATGAGCTTCGACTATGAAGCCACTATCGCCAACGCATTTCTCGATTTCATGGAAAAGGGTTATGTGTACCGCGGGCGTAAGCCCGTTTACTGGTGCCTATTCGATTCCACCGCCCTCGCCGAAGCCGAAGTGGAATACGAAGACCATGTCAGCCCTTCCATCTGGGTGAAATTCGGCGTGATTGGAGGCGGCAAAAACGAAGCCGCGAAAATCGCCACAAACGTTTCGGCCGTGATCTGGACCACAACTCCGTGGACCATTCCGCACAATCGCGGGCTGGCGTTTCATCCCGATTATGACTATGTCACGATACAAACCGAAAAAGGCAAGCTGCTGCTTGCGGCTGATCGCGTAGCTGCGTTGCAGTCCGAATGTGAAATCAAAGAAGCGGAAGTTCTTGCGAGATACAAGGGCCACGACTTTGAAGGCATGCTGTTCCAGCATCCATTTCTGCCGATTCAAGTGCCCGGCCTGCTCGCCGATTACGTCACTCTGGATCAGGGCAGCGGTATCGTCCACACCGCCCCCGGCCACGGGGTCGACGACTTCAATTCCGGCCAGAGATACGGACTGGAAATTTATGCCCCGCTGGACGACAAAGGCGTTTACACCGAGGGCTTGCCGGAATACAAAGGCAAGGACGTATTTACGGCCAATCCGATTATCGTGAGGTTGCTCGCCGACCGCGGCGCTTTGCTTGGTCATCACGCTTACAAACACAGCTACCCGCATTGCTGGCGCTGCCACAATCCGGTGATTTTCCGCGCGACAGAACAATGGTTCATTGGCATGGACGCCATTCCGCTTCCCGGTAAGGGGAGCCATTCCATCGACAGTAAGAAATCTTTACGCACGGAGGCGCTCGCTGAAATCCATAACGTTAAGTGGATTCCCGGCTGGGGCGAAGAGCGCATCTACGAAATGATTGAGAAACGTCCGGACTGGTGTGTTTCTCGCCAGCGCTTCTGGGGCGTGCCGATCATCGTGTTTTTCTGCGACGCCTGCGGAGAACGCCTTGCAGACTACGCCGCGCTACGCAATGTTATCGAGTGGTTCAAGAAGGAAGGTGCTGACGCCTGGTATCAGCACTCGCCAGAAGAGCTTCTGCCTGCCGGCACAAAATGTTCGTGCGGCGCGGCGAAATTCCGCAAAGAGAACGACATTTTGGATGTATGGTTCGATTCCGGATCGTCGAATCTTGCGGTTCTCACAGCTAAGAATGGCTTGGTCGGACCGGGCCAAGATTGGCGTCCGGCGGATGTCTATCTCGAAGGCCCAGACCAGTATCGGGGCTGGTTTCACAGCTCGCTGCTCGTCGCTACAGGCGTACGCCATGCGTCTCCGTATCGGAGCGTTGTAACCCACGGCTGGACGCTCGACGAACAGGGACGCCCCATGTCCAAATCATTGGGCAACGCCATCGAGCCGGCTGAAATTTCCAACAAGTGGGGCGCGGATTTGCTTCGCCTTTGGGTCACGTCCGTCGAATATCAGGCTGACGTCAAAATGAGCGAACGCGTAATGACTCAGCTTAGTGAAGCCTATCGCAAGATCCGCAATACCTTCCGCTTCGCGCTGGGCAATCTGGGCGATTTCGATCCGTCGCGCAACAGTCTGCCCAACGAACAACTTGAGGAAATGGATCGCTGGATGCTTGAGCGCACCGCTGAACTCGTGAAAAGATGCCGCGAGTGGTACGCCGCCTACGAGTTTCACCGTGTGTACCACGCAATTCACGATTACTGTGTTGTGGACCTGAGCGCCTTCTACTACGACGTCCTGAAAGATCGCCTCTACACCAAGGCGCCAAACAATCCCGCGCGCCGCTCTGCGCAAACCACTATCTACAAAATCACCAGCGCCTTAATTCGAATCGCTGCGCCCATTCTTGTTTTTACCGCCGAAGAAATTTGGAAGTATCTGCCAAAATCGACCGATGAACCATCAAGTGTCCATATCGCTCTCTTCCCCGAAGAATCGGAACTGCGTTCCGGCATCGGCGCTGCCCAGATTGCGACGTGGGATTTGCTCGCGAAAGTGCGCGCCGAGGTACTCAAAGCACTCGAAGC
Source organism: uncultured Acidobacteriota bacterium (assembly GCA_963743735.1). Taxonomy (GTDB): domain Bacteria; phylum Acidobacteriota; class Terriglobia; order Acidiferrales; family UBA7541; genus Acidiferrum. Next base: position 71,378 of record CAVURF010000007.1, on the reverse strand, counting down.
CGCGCGCAACGAAAAGAAAATCAACTCCGGTCTCGAAGCAAAAGTCCTTCTTAACGGCAGTCCGGAACTCAAGGCGAAGCTGAAAAATCATCTTGCGCAGCTTCCAGGCCTCTTCATTGTTTCGCAGGTCGATTTTTTCAGCGCGGGAGTCTCCGACTACCAGTCAGAACTGGTTCCGTCGTTGGAGGTCTGCATCCACAAAGCCGACGGTGCAAAGTGCGAACGCTGCTGGAACTATTCCTCCCACGTCGGAGAAAATCCGCGTTATCCGACGATTTGCGAACGCTGCTCTGCAGCTCTCGCGGAAATCGAAGGCACAAACTCTTGATTTTTCCTTTGCAGCCATTCGCTGGCACAGCTTTTGCCAGCGCCGCCTTTAATAAGTGCTGCGCGAATGTACCCCTAGGCTCCGATACCAGCAAATGTATATGATCGGCTCTTCGCGCCTGCGCTGGCTCATCCTCACTCTTGCAGTGGTCTTTCTTGACCGGTTTTCCAAAGCCACCATCGAAGCCAAAACTACCGAAGGCTGGCGCCACGAACTCGTACATAATTTTATTTACCTGGTTCACAGCAGAATCCAGGCATCGCATTCAGCATTTTCGCTGACAGTAACTCGCACTGGGTTCGCTATCTGCTGATTGCGGGCTCGCTCGTGGTTATCGCGATCATTGCCTGGTATCTGGTGGCAGGGGATGGAGTTTCATCGCGCGCCGCGGCCGGTTTGGCGTTATTGCTCGGCGGTGCCACCGGCAATTTAACCGATCGCATTTTGCACGGGGCCGTCACCGATTTTTTTGAAGTGCTTTTCGGTTCCTACCGCTATCCCGCTTTCAACGTAGCGGACTCCGCGATCGCCATCGGTGCAATTTTGATCCTTGTGGACATGCTTTTTCCGACGCGAAGCAACACCAACGCCGCAACCAAGGCTCGTTAGGTTTTTTATCGCCGACGTATCGAGTTGAGAGCAGCAAATCGACCGGCCGGTTGACGACGGAAACAGTCGCCGATAACGTGGTTTGACCATGTCTGCAGCCTCCGCAAGCTTGCACTTGGACTCTGCTCCCGAGCAGGCAACCGCCCGTGGCGCTGATCTAGCCTTGCATGCATTGATTTTTCTTGTTGCGTTCGTTCTTGTAGTCTCCCGTCGGCCGGACGCAGTTTTCAATGCCCAGTTCTACGCGGAGGACGGCAGATTTTTTTATGCGGATGCGTACAATTTCGGCTGGCGTTGTTTGTTGATCCCGTATGGAGGATATCTCAGCACGCTGCTGCGCCTCGTCGGCCTCTTGGCGCTTCTGGTCCCCTTCGGTTTGTCGCCGCTGTTGATGAATCTGTGTGCCATCGTTTTCCAAATCCTCCCAATTCATATTTTTCTCTCTTCCCGGTTTAGCACGATCCCGTTCTACACTCGCATGTTCGGCAGTTTGCTGTACCTCGCCCTTCCGAATTCGTTTGAAATCCACGCCAACACAACCAACATCCAATGGCATCTGGCTTTGGCCGCGTGCTTGATTCTCTTAGGTCAGCCTGATACCAGGCGGTCGTGGCGTATTTTTGATTTCCTTGTTTTGGCGATCTTTGTGCTTGATAGCCCAATGGGAATCTTACTTATTCCAGTCGCGGTGTTGCTGCGATGGATTCGGAAGGACGCTCAATACAATCTACCGCTCGTTGCCATGATTCCCGCGGCTCTGCTTCAGGTTATCTTGGTGTTTTTCTCAGGAACCCGCCACGTGGCTCCGAACGGCGCCTCTCTCGCACGGTTGATCAACATTGTTGGCGGACAGGTTTTCTTTTCTGGAATATTGGGTTTGAGAACGTCGATCCAGCTCTACTATCATAGCCACTTTCAGTCTTTGTTTTATTTTGACGCAATCGCACTAGCCATCGCGATCCCGTTCGTGGCGTACGCGCTACTCTACGCGCCAACTCAGTTAAGACTCTTTTACCTCTTCGCCGGCCTGGTTCTCACCTCGGCTCTAATTCATCCCCTTGCCAGTTACGGGGGAAACACGCCGCAGTGGGAACTGCTGTTGGTTCCCGGTTGTGGCAACCGCTATTATTTCTTCCCGATGCTGGCGTTCCTGGCAACGCTCGTGTGGATGCTGACAGATTCCAGGGTTAAATCCAGACTCTTGCGCTATGCAGCGCTGGCACTGCTGATGCTTCTGTCCGTGGGGATCTGTCGCGATTGGCGTTACAAGCCCTTTCGGGACCTAAATTTTCAGGATTACGCGAGACGATTCGAGCAAGCGGCTCCTGGAACGCAATTCACAATTCCTCTTAATCCGGACTGGACCATGGAACTGACCAAGCGATAGAACACGTTGCGCGAACCGCGAGAAAAACAGCATCGTTGCGCGGTGACTATCAAGCTTAAATGAAAGCCGAACCCCATCGTGAAGAGCTGGTCGTTCCGGAAGTCAGCCGAGGCACGCGACTTGACCACTGGCTCGTGGAGCAGTGTCCACAATTGTCACGTGCGCGATTGCAGGAGCTGATCGAGGGGGGCCAAGTTTTGCTGAACGGCTCCGCTGCGAAAGCTTCGCACAAACTTCGCGGCGGTGAAAAGATCCTCGTAGAATTCCTCGAGCGCCCGCCGCTTCACGCCGAACCCGAAGCCATTCCGCTGGACGTCGTCTACGAAGACGACGACTTGCTGATCGTCAACAAACCTGCCGGAATGAGCGTGCACGCGGGAGCGGGGAATTCGCGCGGCACGCTTGTAAACGCGCTTTTGGGTCGCGGACAAAATCTTTCGCGTGGCGGATTGCAAGCGGATCCTCTCCGTCCGGGCATAGTGCACCGTCTCGACAAACAAACTTCCGGCCTCATCGTCATCGCAAAAAACGATTATTCGCATGGTAAACTTGCTGACGCATTTCGTACTCGCGCCGTTAAGAAAACTTACATCGCCCTGGCGGAAGGCAAATTCCAGAGCAGTGTCGGCAGACTTGACTTGCCAATCGGCCGCGACCCCGTCCATCGTACGCGCATGAAAGCATTCGCTCCTCGATCCGGCCAACATGGCCGGGTCCAGAATGTTCGCAGCCGCGAAGCCCGCACTGAGTGGCGCAAACTCGCTGAATTAGGCCCTGCGACGCTGCTGGAAGTCCAACTCCACACCGGTAGAACGCATCAAATCCGAGTACATTTATCGGCGGTGAAGCATCCCCTTGTCGGAGACTCTCTTTATGGCGCCTCAGCGAGACTTTCTATTGGCACCACCGAACTGCCAACTATCAATCGGCAGTTTCTCCATGCCGCAAAGCTGGGATTTCCTCATCCCCGGACTGGCCAATGGACCGAGTCCCGCGCGCCGCTCCCGCAGGAATTGCGCAAGTATCTGGACACGCTTGCCGGCTCCGCAGGTTGCAGTCTCGAATCCGCCGACGAATATCTCTAAAAACCCTGCGGCGCGATCTGTCATCCTGAAATTGACGCTGCGTGCGCCAGGTCCCTATACTTTCTCGTCATGAAAAATCCACTTCTCGCCCTCCTCGCCGGCGCAACTCTCCTCGCTTCTCCGCTGGCGAACTTCGCCCAGCAGCCTTCCACCCAGGAAAAGCCGGCTCCTCCTCCTCCGAATTCGACTCAGCAGCCGCCGCAGGAAGGCCCGACATTCCGCACAGCTGTTAACCTGGTCGATGTCCTGGCCACGGTACTGGACCGCCGGAACAAACTGGTTTCGGATCTCAACAAGAATGACTTTAAGATCTTCGACGATAACGCTGTCCAAGAAATTCGTTTTTTCAGCAAGCAGTCCGACCTGCCTCTGCGTATCGGCATGCTCTTGGACACTTCCAACAGCATTCGCGACCGCCTGAAATTCGAACAAGAAGCCGCGGTTGATTTTCTCTACAGTGTTCTTCGCCGTGGAAAGGATCAGGCCTTCGCCATGACTTTCGACGACGAGCCCCAGATCATTCAGGCGTTTACGGGAGACGGTGCACAGCTTCGTGATGAAATCAACAACACTCGCGCCGGCGGTGGTACCGCCGTGTACGACGCAATTTACGATGCCTGTTCGAAAGAGTTAAGCAATCCTCCCCGCCCGCCGGGCGATCAGCCGGACGTGGTTCGCCGTGTCATGGTCCTGATCAGCGATGGCGACGACAATCTTTCCAACCATACCCGTGCCGAAGCCATTGAAATGGCTCAGCGCACCAACGTCGTTATTTACACTATCAGCACCAGCACCCAGTGGATTCAGCTTTCGCAAACCGATCCCTCCAAACTTGCCAATCGCAAGATGCATCTCACCGAAGGCGATCAAATTCTAAAAGATCTCGCGGACGAAACGGGTGGGCGCGCTTTTTTTCCCTATCACGTTGACGATCTCAATCAATCCTTCCAGGATATCGGTGACGAACTCAGAAATCAGTACACCATCACCTACAGCCCGACCAACTTCGTTGCCAACGGTCGTTACCACAAAATCAAAATCGAACTTCCCAACCACAATGGCGATCAAGTGCGCGCCCGCCGAGGGTATTTTGCAAAATCGCGCACCGCCGCCAACTCGACTCAAAATGCCGCGCCGCCAGCTCCAGCCGGACAGTCTTCACCCCTTCCGAAGCCGTGACGACCTTCGGCACGTAGGGGCGTAGCATGTTAGCGCGGAGCCCGCACGGAGGTGCGTCCCGTATGTGTGGACCATCACATTTGCGGAAAAATGTTCAGGAATTACGCCTATTGGATTGGCGAGGGTCTACTTCGAGGAATCACGAGAGGCATCACGAAACAAAAACGCGTCCGACTCAACATTCCCGCGCTCAATGGCAATCTGTTTTCCATCTTTTGAATACGCGTATCGAAATATCAGATCCTTCGCGAAGTCCGTCAGTTGTTTTTTATTCTTTCCGTCCAGGGATTGCTCCCACAGATTATCCACGCCTTTTTCCCGCACTACGTACACGATCGATTTCCCGTCCGGCGAAAATACCGGCGTTGAAGTGATTCGCTGGTCCACATCCGCATAGATCGTTTTCCCGCCGTCCGTTGGGTCAAGTCTGATCTTCAACTCATGGCTCTCTTCTTCCACGTCCACGGAGGCGATGTATTTTCCGTCAGGCGATAATGCGAATTGACCAATCGGAGATTGGACTACCGTTTCTGCGGCTCCACCGCTGCTTGCGATTCTCTTTACATAGCGGTTGTCTGCCTGGTCGGTGTAATAAACCCACTTCCCATCCGGCGAACAGACGGCCTCGCGATCATTTTGTCCCGTTGTCAGCTCGGCGACGTTTCCTCCATTCAAATCCATTCGCCACAGCCGCACTGTCGCGTCCCCAGAGCGATTGATTCGCCGAAAAATAATGTAGCGCCCGTCTCCACAAGCGCTCACTTGATCCGAAATGTGCGTCGCGTCGTGCAACAACACCGCTTCTTCGCCCGCCGGCGTCACCGTCTTGATGTCCTCGCCCTGCGGCAAGATAATTTTCCCGCCTGGCAGCCATCCCCACTGCCACAAGCTGGCCTTTGACGATAACCGCACTGTCTTCAAGTTCGACGGCGCATCGGCCGGGGCAGTGCCCAGTTCAAACGTCAGCTTGGCCTGATTCGCAACCATCGTTTTGCCGTCCGCCGCCAGGCTTGGATGCGAATAGTCGTTGGTATCATGCGTCAGCAGGCGGTATTCGGCGTTCGGGAAGCTCAAGTAGCCCAGTTGCGCCTGTAGCGGTCCCGCACTTAGATCCTTCGATGGTACGATCAGCCCACGCCCGTCCGGCATCCACACCGGCTGGGAAAAAATTCGTTCCCTTCCCACCGCAAACATTCTGTCTTTTCCGCTCGCCACGTCCACCGCATCGAATCCGCCAATCGCACTCCTGGTCGGCTGCACCACAGAGATAAGAATCGTTTTTCCGTCCGGCGACCAGGCTGGCGCGTAACTGTCGCTGATAATCGTCCGATCTTTGAAGATCAGCCCCTCGTTACTGCCATCACTCTTCATCACTACTAGATCCCAGTACGGAGAATCATGTTTCTCCCGCAAGAACGCAAAGCGCTGACCGTCCGGCGAAAACGTCACCGGACTGTCCACATCTTTCGCCACCACATGTGGAGAACCGCCGAGTACGGGTGCGGCGTACAGAATGCCGAGGATGTGTTCGTCCTCATCGCGGCGCAAAAAATACAAGTAGCTTCCGTCCGGAGAAAATGTGAGCGCTTGGTAGCGCGTCGCTGCCGGAGCGACCACTTGGGTATTGCTTCCCGTCGCGATGTGCCGCAGCCAAAGCGACTGCAGCCCATTCTCCGAATGTACCTGTAACAAATACTTGCCGTCCGGCGATATGGATGCCATCGCCACATGGCCGGTATTGGTCAGATTCGTAATTTCAAAATTTTCAAATGGCACGTGTTTGGAACGCAGCAGCAGGGAATAGACTCCAAAACCAGCCGCCACAACCAGCGCGATCAGAAATACTGCCGCGAGAGTCACTCCGATCTTGTTCTCTTTGGCGGCCGTTACCATCACCGAGCCGCTCGACTTCGTGGGGTTCGTGGCTGCTGCCGGCGTAGCAACCGAAGGTCCGGCTGAAGTCGCAACTCGCGCAGACGAACCGGTCGCAGCAGTCGTCCGTCCTGAATCGCTCTCCCGCTGCAACCTCTTCAGGTCCGCACGAAGTTCTGCGGCTACCTGGTATCGCACGTCGCGGTCCTTCTCCAACGCCTTATTCAAAATCCGTTCGAATTCCGCGGGCAGACTGGGATTCAGCGTCACCGGCGAAATCGGCGCCTGGTGCAAAATTTTGTCGAAGATGACGGCACTCGTCCCGCCTGCGAAAGGATTTTGCCCTGTCACCATTTGATACAGCACGGCACCGGTGGAAAACAGATCCGTCCGTGCATCCAGTTCTTCTCCGCGCGCCTGTTCCGGCGACATATACGCGATTGTTCCCACCGCCAGGCCGGGACTGGTGAGATGCGTCTCGTCAAGATCAATCATCGCCCCTTCGATGGTTATCGCCGATTCAGTCTGGATCAGTTTAGCCAGTCCGAAATCCAATATCTTGGCCTGCCCGCGCTCCGTCACGAAAATATTCCCAGGCTTAATATCGCGGTGAACGATGCCTTTTTTATGGGCCGCATCCAGCGCGTCCGCCAACTGAATTCCAATCTCCAGCGTGCGTGCAAACGTCAGCGGAGCATTCGCCACCAGCGCATCGAGTGACTGTCCCTCCAGCAGTTCCATTGCCAGAAACGTCTTGCCGTTGTCCTCTTCGATCGCGTGCATGGTGCAAATTCCGGGATGGTTTAGCGAAGATGCGGAACGTGCTTCACGTAGGAATCGCTCCAGCGTCTCCGGATCACGGTGTTTGTCTTCTGGCAGGAATTTCAGCGCAACCCGACGTCCGAGTTTCGTGTCCTCGGCTTCATACACCACGCCCATGCCTCCGTGGCCCAGCTTGCGGAGAATGCGGTAGTGTCTAATGAGTTCGCCGTCCATCGTAGAAAAGGAATGTTAACGGCTGAACGCAGGCCGGTCAATTGCATCCAGCAATCTCACGTACAAACCGCGCCGGTTTATTTTGCTTCAGCGGTCGTCAGGCAACACGGGAAGGACGGCCATGTTTGCCGTTCCCGGCTCGTCGCGAAGTTTGATATAGAGAAGCGTTCCATTCGGGCGCGGAACAGTCAGCGACGTATCCGCGAATCCGGCAGGCACCGGAACGGTGTGCGCAAACTGCGGGTCTGACGCCACCGATTCCAGCAGAAACAGATTCGAACCGCTCAGCCGGCATTGCCTATCGGGACTGTCCGGGCACCGGATTTCCTTCAACGCCGGCAGTCGCACCAATATTGCCAGCGGCAGCCAGTCTCCTTTGCGTCCCTCTTCCGAAATCGCACGGAACCGCAGCGCGCCAAACGCCGATGGCCCAAAACTTTTCAGTGGCTCCAAGATCGCCAGCGCTGTTTCTGCGTCCTGCATCACTAGATTTCCCTCGCTGACGCTCAACATCACGTGGAAAGCCTCGTCTTCGCTCGCCACCTCGACTTTTTCGCTATGCGAAAACTTTTCCGGAAGCTCCGACTTTACAAAAAATGAAATTTTCCCGTCCTGCGGCAATAGTTCTTGGTTTGCCAGGCGAATCGCCGAAGGATTCGGTCCCAGTTGAATCGACTTGCTGACCAGCGAAACCCTCGGCCTGGCGGGCTGCACCGTCGTCTGCAGGTCCAGCACTCTGCCGTCTTTCAGCGCCACTCGCGCCACCAGGTTCTGCTGCGGCTGAAAGGATGCGGTAGAGACCGTCGCGGGCGCCGCAAGGTACAACACATCCTTGCTTTCCGCGCGCGTCAACTTGGCCGGAGCAAAATGAACGCCATTCAATTCAAAACTGTTCACTTCGTCTAGCCGCGTCCCCTGCAGCACTCCCTGTTTATCACCGACACTGATCGCGAAATCTTCCAACTTCGCTGCCTCTGAATACGCCTGCAGCGGCAATTCATCTGGATGGGCCTGGCCAAATCTTTGTACCAGCAGTTGCACTTTTCCCGCCGGCGTGTCCTTCAGCGGAACGCGGACTTCAATCTCGTTCGTTCCGCTCACTTTCCACGTCAGTTTTATTTCCTTGCCGTCGGCCGCCTTCAACGAAATCTTCTCCGCGCATATCGCGCAGATTGATTCTAGGTGCAGGCTGTCTTCGCGTCCCACGATTAATGCGCCCTGATCCTTCTCCGGAACCTTCCAATCCGCTTGCTGCGTGTTGCGAATATGAAAGCTCGGTCCCGCGAACGATTCGAATCCCCATTTTCCGTGCAGCGTCGCCACCGTTTGCGTGTCGAACTCCGGAGCTGTTACCTTGCTCACGTCCACCACGAAGCCGCCGCGTACCGCGTCAGCCTTCGCCGGCAATTCCACACTCGTGCCGCTTTTGTTCTGCATGCTCAACACAAAGTCATGCGCAATATCCGTCGAAAAGACCAGCGGGGCGCCTTCCACCGGCAGCACCAGCCAGGGATTCTGCAGGCAAAATACCTGCTCCGCACTCGGATTTCGCAGCGGCGGCAATTGTGGCGCTTCAACGGCCGGCAATCCCACCACAATCACCGACTTCGGATTCCGGAAGGACGGCGGATTGTTCAAATGCAGATTCAATTGCTCGCCGCCCGGCATCGCCAGCGCCGGGATGTACTGAAATTCGGCGGTGTGAATATTTCCCAGCAACCGCGCGAGATCCACAACGGCGCCAATATATGCGCTGTAAAATCCTCCCCCGGCCACTGGCGTCGTACTGATTGCACCAATCAGATCAGACGACGGCCCGGTCGTCAGCGCAGCCACCACCGATTGGCTATGCCCGTCATCCAGCACCAAGCGGTCGGTATTTTGCGTCAAACACGCCGCCTGTTGCTCCACCGGGCGGCCGAAGCATTGCTGATCGATCCTGATCTGCAGCGTCTTTGCCATCTGCACCGAGCGCTCGTGAAGGGCCGTCGGGTCCGAGTCCGAGGTCTTGCGAATTTCACTCAGGTATTTTTCCAGCCGCGAACGGTACAAGCCCGCCTGATTCAAATCTTGCGATGCCCGCACAAATACGCCCGGCACCGCCCGCACCGCTTTGCGCAGCGTCGCAAATCCTCCGCTGGTGTCCGGAGCAAGGAACACCAGCACCTGCTGCGCGTCGGTCGGCACGGTCACCACAATTCCTTCCTCCCGCACTTTTTTGTTCCAGGTTTCCGCGCGCGTAAACCATTCTTCCGGCGGCGGATTCGTTGATCCCCGCAAAAACGCCACGATCATCAGATATTTCACGGATTGCGATTCAGGGAGGTCCGGATGAATCCAGATGCGATCGCCGGGTTGGAAATTCGCAACTTCCGCGATAGGCAGCGATTTTCCGCCGCGCGACACTTTCATTTCTACGCGTGGTCCAGTCAGATCGAAGGCGGCCGCTTGGCCGTGCGCCGTTCGCGGAGTTACAAAAACCACTACATAGAATAGTGCTGCTCGAATCAGGATTTTCTGGGCGGGAGAAATATTTCCAGTCGTCAAAAACACTACAGGTTCGCTTTCCGGCTTGGGTTGAATCTATTTTATTTGTTTAGTTTTACCGCTCTAATGAGTATAGCGCGTTCACAATTCACGCCGCGATTTTCTGCCGCCTGTGCCCGTGAAATTACTCTGCACGCCGCCCCTCCGAAAACTCAACTCCTCGGTGCGTAATAGCCCTTGCGGGTCAGGATCCTATAATCCTTGTTCGTAGTTTCAACCTTCACTTTGCGGAATCGTCCATCTTTATCCGTGTTTGTCGGATAGTAGCCCAACGTGTACTGGCTGCGCAGTTCGTCCGAAATCTGGTCGAACGCTTCGTTCAATTTCTTCTCCGACGAAACCTCAATTGTCCGTCCGCCAGTTTCGTCGCTCAACTTCCTCGCCACGTCCGGCCGCCATCCGTAGCCCGGATCGTGTACCAGCAGAACGTGTATCACCGTATCCGTTCGCTGCGCCGCTTCAATGGCCTGTTCCAGCCTTAGCTTGCTTCCTTGATCGTCGGCATCGGTAATTATCACCAGAGCCTTTCGGCCCGCTTCCGTCACCAGCTTGTCGTTACATGCCAGAAACACCGCGTCATAAAAAAGTGTGCCGGGGGTGTTCGAACTCGTGGGAATCGTTCCCGGAGTCACCACTCCTGTGTTAACCGCGCCGATCCGTGCTTTCTGGATCGCGCGTTCAACTTGCGCGCGGTCATCGGTGAAGTCCGCAAGCAAGTCCACATCCGTATCGAAGCTGATGACCATCGCTTCGTCACCTTTGCGCATCACCCGTTCCATAAATCGCGACGCCGCTTCCTGCTCTGCCCCTAGCCGGTTTTGCTCGCTTCCGCTGGTATCAATCAACAGCCCCAGGGTGATCGGCATGGTCACTTCTTTTGAGAAAAACGCGATCTTTTGTTCTTGGCCATCTTCAAAGATCTTAAAGTCGTCCTGCCGCATGTCTCCAACGATGCGTTTATTCTTGTCGCGCACGGTCGCAAACAGGTTCACCAGATTCACGGTCTTTTTCAACGCGGGACCTTGGGCAGGCTCCTGTGGTACCGCCTGCAGCGCCATACTGGCGGCGATCGCCACGCGCCAACGGCAGCTTTACGAAATTCTTCAGAGAAGGCATGTATACTTTCCTCGATGGCTGCCAGCCGCCCAGAGGCTGCCGGTAAGATTCCCGGAGTTTTTCGTAGCCGGGTAGGGTTGTTTCTGCATCCATAGGATGCAACGAAGCGTCGGTAAGGATGTGTCCAAGCAATTGTGGCGTTCCGCGCATCCTGAACGCTCAGAAGTCTGGCTGGGAGAACATGAAAAGTCCACGGAAAACAGAATTTCTCATCCTCGCGGCGCTCTTGCTCGCTGCGGGCCTGCTTTGCCCTTCCAGCTTTCTCGCTCAGGAACCACCCGCCGCGCCCGTCCCAAAGATTCCTAAGGACGCCCCCGCGCAAACCCAGCCCAGGCCGCAGGAAACCCAGATTCCCGCAAATCAGCAGAACCTTTCCGACAGCCAATCCATTCTGAGAATCAACGTGAACTACGTTTTTCTGCCGGTCACCGTCAAAGACGGCGACGGCCACCTGGTCGCTGACCTCACCCGCGGCGAATTCCGCGTCTTCGATGACACCATCGAACAGCGCCTGGAATTTTTCTCGGCGGAAGCTTTTCCACTGTCGGTTGTAGTCTTGCTCGACAATGATCTCAAAACCAAAGATGCCGAACAGGTCGAGTCCAGTCTCTCCGCCATCCTCGGCGGCCTCAGCAGCAATGACGAAGCTTTCGTCTGCCGCTTCGATATGAACTTTCATCCCGGCAAAGGTTTCACTCGCGATCAGGATAAACTCCTTACCGAGCTCCACCGCACGCGCCTCAGCACGGATCGTCCCGATGTCGCTGGACCCGATCCCGGTGGTCCCTACGCTGGCCCCACTATCAACGGCCAGTCTGCCGTCAGCCCTGGTGCGCCACCTGCAGCCGCTTCAACCATGATCATTGGCGACAAATCGACCAAAGCTCTCGACGACGCAGTTTACGAAGCCTCTCAGCTCTTGAAGGATCGCGGCCGCGAACGCCGCAAAATGATTTTCCTGATCTCCGACGGCGAAAATGGCAAGACCAATCACTACACTTACGGCAACACCGTGAAGGAACTTCTCCGCTACGGAATTTCCGTGTACAGCCTGGGAGTCGGCAGCGGCTTCTACGAGCGCAAATTCTCCCGTCTCCAGTCTTATGCCCACGATACCGGCGGCGACGTCTTCTACGCCGCCAAACGCAATTCGCTGGAAAGTCTCTACTCCCGCGTGACCGAACAGGCCCGCAATCAGTACACGCTTGGCTATAATCCTCGCGGCAACGATCGCGCCAAGGATTACCACAGCGTCGAAGTCCGCGTCCGCCGCGAAGGCCTCTCCATCCTCACCAGAGAAGGCTATTACTCGGTCACCGGCCCCCGTTGACTGTCTCTTGCTTGTTGTCTCCTAACGCGTAGCAGCGGCCTGCTTGTCGCAGGCAAGCTTTATGCCGCTGCTCCTTCCTCGCTCCGTTTTGCTGCGATTCATCCGTGGCTGCCCGCGAACACCTGTCACGCGCGAACTGATAGAACCCTCGCTAAAAATCACAAAATATACCTCCACCGACTCACGATTCCTCTTGACTCCAGCCCTCATAGAATTTATATGGTGCCAGAAGCGCGTATCCAAACGCCGCGGCCGCGCCTAATGCATCGGAAAAGGAGCCCAGGATGAAGAAGAAACCTAAGAAGGACGATAAGAAACCACCCAAGAAGCCCAAGTAGCTTCAGCAGGTTCTCACCGGGGCGCGAAAGCTTCGCGCCCTTTTTTCTCTCAGAAGTGCGCCACAGGTCTCTGCAAATTCTCTACTCGTCCGCCTAACCTATTCCCGGCTCGCCAGTTCATGCTCTTCGGGCAGATCAATGTAGGGAAAAACTGCGTTCCTCATCTTACAATGCCCTATGGCGAAATCAGTTCGCAAAATGAAAGTGAGGGCCGTAGCGCCTCCTGACGCCGCGACAGGTATGGATTCCATGCCGGACATTCCAGTTGCGGCAGTTTTCAGTTTTCTCAAAGGCATGCGAGGCGCAGTCACCTGGACATGGCGCGACTTGACGCAAACTCTAAATATCAACGCTCAAGACGCTCGTAAAGTCTTGGCCATCTTAAAGCTTCAGGGATACGTCAGTGAGACCGCCGATAACGAATTTCTCACAACCGCTTCCGGCGAAATCGTTTCCGGCTCCAAGCCGCCGCGCTTTACGTGCGAACGTGTAGACGGAGGAGTCTCCAAACTTTTCGACCGCATAGCAGCCATTAACAGGGATCGCAATGCTGGCTTCGAGATTACCGAAGCTGTTGCCTTCGGGGACTTCCTGGCCGGGCGCGCGAACTGTCAAGCTGCTGATGTTGGAATCGAGCTGACTCCGCGTGAAACTGCAACCGCCCACGCCGAAGCACGTAACTTCTTAAAGCAACTCCGCGGCAAGAATCGGTTCTTAAACGTCCGTCCCTATGAACCTTGGATGAGCAAACGTTCCCATCGTCGTTTGCTCTAGCGCGATGTGCGCCCCGCCCTTCTCCACCTGTTCCTCCGGCCAGTTCGCAACTCTAGCCTTCGGTACAGTTGACGCCATTCGCGCATAGCCTTAATTCTGGAGTTCCAGCACCTCGCGCCTATATGGTTTTTGCGTCAATCGAAGGACGAATTGTGCCATGAACTTTATTAAACGATGGCGGCACGGTCCCGAAAAGGACCAGGAACAACTTCTGGTTCGCCTTTGGACCATGAATAGCATGAACGCGGATGCAGACGGCCAACTCACACGTCCCGCATCCAGACTGGCGTTTGACGCTAAGGCCGAGCTAAAATCAAGTCTCAAATATCTGTCCGGCTCGGAAATAGAAAAAGCGGTTACCGAAGCCGCCTACGATAATCAGGTCGCACACAATTTCAGAAAACATATGAACGACGGCCGGCGCGACCGGTACGACTGATTTGCAACGCTCAGCGAAGTGCCCGCCGTGGAGGACAGATTTGATGCTTCCATGTCGAACGACGGATCGCTTGATCGATCAATGGCTGTACAACGAGTACGTCCTCATTCCGCAGCCGGAACGGCCCATGGTCGGGAGTAACGACTGGTTTCGCTGGTTGGAGGACTTTCAACAGCGCCACCCGAGCGAAGTCGCGCGCCTCAATCAGCCCTTGGCGAAACGAGCGTGCCAGGTAGTCGGCAATTCGAGATGACGCGTGTGTATCGACACATGCGTACCAAGGTGGAACGCCTGGCGTAAGCTCAGCTCCAGATTTTTCATAGTTTCATTTTCTATGGTCAGAACACAAGGCGAATGTTCCCCGCGCAGGCTAAGCCTTATACCTTGATGATCCGCAATTCGTCCTTAAATACTCTCAGTTCACTGTGGAATTGATGTTTGCTGTCATCAACCTCAAGCCGGTTCTTCAGGACCAGTGTTGCTTCTTCGACGGCAGCGCGTAATTCGGGATAACTATCGAGGTCCATTGACCTCGAGATCGCATCGGCCAAGCTCGTAAGCAGTTCTCCAATTCAGTGATCCGCTTCACGACCTCCGGCGCCGACGTTTGCCCCTCACGTACGCATCGAGTTCGGCTTCGCCTTCGATCTTCTCAACGTATTGGGTGACGTTGGTTTCACCATCATTTGCGGGAAAGATGCCGCGAGGAATGGATGCCCGCCAGTGGATCGCGATTCGGCATAGAACGGAGTACAAGGCATAAATTCGTCACGTAGCACAACGAGTGCGCCCCCTCCATGGTATGCCGCATTTGCCTTGACTTGAACTGACCAGCCTACTAGATTTGCGGCTGAGACGTTCTCTCCTTAGGAATAGATCTATGCACCCACGTGCGCGCATTTTCGTCGAGTTGGTGCTAGCGATGGGACTTCTCGTACCACCCGCACTGGCGCAGAAGCCTCCGGCTCCCGCGCCGCCTCCTCCTACCACAAACCCAGGTCGCAGTGCGGTTCCCTCCCCCTTGGGTTCGCAGCCGGTTGAAGCGAGAGAGGATCTCGTGATGTTTCTTCAAGGCCACGTGGCAACCGATGACGGGACACCTGTGCCAAACGATGTGTTGGTTGAGCGTGTTTGCAACTCCAGGGTACGCCAACAGGTTCACGCGACTTCCTACGGCGACTTCAGTATGCAATTGGGGGCGATGAACGATAATTTCCTTGACGCTACTGGGGACTCGCAAGATGTTGCGCCGAGGAAAGCGCCCGGGACGGGAATTTCGCGCCACGACTTAATTAATTGTGAGCTGCGAGCCTCGGTTTCCGGTTTTCGCTCCGATGTCGTCAACCTGGTGGACCTCACTCCGGTCACCAGCAGTATGGAGGTCGGCGCGATCGTGGTGCATAGAGCCGAAAAGATCAAAGGGATGACCTTGAACGTGGCTGCCTACAAAGCACCGAAAGACGCTAGAAGATCGTTTGAGAAGGGCATTGAGGCTGAGAAGCACGGTAAACTTGACGAAGCCCGGCAGCATTTGCAAAAGGCCGTGGAGATTTATCCGAGGTATACGAGCGCCTGGTTCCGCTTGGGTATGGTCTTACAGAAGGCGACGCACAACGAGGCGGCTCTCACCGCGTATACTGAAGCCACAAAGATCGATAGCAAGTTCCTGCCACCTTATCTGTCGCTCGCGTCAATGGCCTACCAGGAGCAAGATTGGACCCAGGTCCTTAACCTTACGAATCACGTCTTGGATGGCGATCCGTTGAGATACGCCGACGTCACCGGTTACATCCTGGATCTCGATCCGCTGGATTACGCGGAAGCTTATTTCTATAACTCGGCCGCAAATTACAAGCTCAACAAGATCGAAGACGCTGAGAAGAGCGGGCTCAAAGCGGAACGCCTCGACCTGCGCCCACGCTTTCCGCAACTGCATCTTTTGCTGGCTGAAATATTTACTCGAAAAAACAACTATGCCACTGCAATCTCAGAGACCAAAATTTACTTGGAATTAGCTCCGCATGCGAAAAATGCGGATCGTGTACGTGAGGAGTTGGCGAAATTGGAGAAACTGAACAGCGCGGTGCCACGCGGCGAAAAAACCGATCAGAACTGAGTATCGGGGCTCCGTCCCCGCAGATCCACGGCCCAGGAGATCACAGGGCCAGCGCCTCTTCATGTGCCGGGCAGATCGGTTTATAGCTACATCCCCGGCAATGAAATCCCGGCTTGGCCATGAACTCTCCTGAGCGAATCTCTGCAGCCGCTTCCTGCACCATCACTTGCGCCTCCGCCAGCTGTTTCGCGTCGCGCGTCGTCTCCTGTCGCTCATTATTCTGCAAATAATGAAACACCAGCCGTACCGGATTCAGCTCCAGAATCTCCTTCACCGCTATCGCATAAATGCTCAGCTGCAAGTCTTTTTTCGCCTCGGAATCCTTCCGTGGTTTCCCCGTCTTATAGTCCACAATCTCCACATCCTTGCGCCCCAGCGAATTAATCTGCCCTAGCAAGTTGATTTGATCAATCCTCCCTTTCACGATCACATTATTTTCCAAGTCCAGTTCGAATCCCTTTTCTTGCTCCAGTATTTCCGGCAGCGCCTTCAACGCCGCTGCATGGAACGTCCGCAATTGCTCCAGCCCATCTTTCTTGTACTCCTGCTCCTGATAATCATCCTCAAATCCCAGCGCCGACCACTCGTTTTCGTAAATCCGCTGCACTTCCTCGAACGGCAGCAGGTTGCCCTTCTTCATCTCCGTCATCGCGCGCCGGATCGTTGAATGTACCACTCGTCCAAACGTCAATGTAGCCTTGGCGTCTCCCTCGATCGACCACATTTTTTGAAACAAAAATTGTTGCGGGCAACTCCGGTATCCCATCACGCTCGAAGGGCTCAGCTTCAATGGTTCCGGAATTTCTGGGCAATAAGTCTCCGCCCACTTCGCCACTCGCGAAAAGATCTTCGCCGGTCCACTGGCAGGGAACAGCTCTGCATCCGTTTCGTTCGAGACCGCACGTTCCTCTTCGCCGCCCGCAATCGTCACTCTCGGCGCAATCTGCATCACGTCGCGCCTCTTGATCGCCGGTTCCATCAAAATATCTTCGATGAACAGCGGCACTTTGCTTTTTTTCTCCGCGATCGTCGTCAGCGTCAGCCGGTCTTCCGCGCGCGTTAGTGCCACATAAAACAGCCGCCGCTCCTCCTGCGTGTGATAATCGCCTTCCGGTAACTCTTCCTTCATCAATTCCACCGGAAATTCAAACAACGGCTTGCGATCGCTCACTGGAAACGCTCGCGAATTCACGCGCAACACAAACACCTGCGGAAATTCCAGTCCCTTCGCGCCATGTACCGTCATCAACTGCACCGCGTCGCCAGGGGCATCGTCGTCGTTCAGCGAAATCACGCAATTCGCTTGCTGGTAGTAATCCAGATACTCCAGAAATTCCGCCAGTTGCCGTGTCTCGCTTTTTGGCTCCCACTCGATCACGAATTCCGCCAGCCGTTGCACATATTTCCGGTCTTGCCCGCTGGCGCGCTGCGCAATCTCCAGCCACTCCGTCAAATCTCCTAGAATTTCCCGTGCCGTGCGCCTCTTCGTCGTCTTTCGCTGCTCGCCCAAAAATTCCAGCAGCGCTCCCAGCGCCGCGGGCGACGCATCAAACGGCAATTCGCCTTGCGCCAGCTGCAGCACGTCATAAATCGCTTTGCGTTCTTTTCTCGCGCGTTCCGTAAGCCGCACAATGTCCGGTGGCTTCAGCCCCCACGCAGGAGCAGCCAGCACCCGCACGCACGCCACATCGTCATAAGGCTGCGCGATCAACCGCAGATAACAAAGTACATCGCGCACCAACGGATGATCCAGAATCGAGAGATTGCTGATCACAAACGGAATTCTCAACCGGGTCAATTCTTCCACCAGCAAATCCCGGTGCGCATGTTGCCGGTACAGCACCGCGAAATCTTTCCATCGCCTTCCGGCTTTGTGGCTGCGCTCGATTTCTCCCGCTACCCAGCCGGCTTCTTCCTCTGGTCCCGCCAGCTCCACAATGCGGACCCTCTCTCCCTCCGCCTTGCTGGCATTCAATACTTTCTTCGGAAAATCCGCACTGGTTTCGTTGTGCGAAATCGCCTGCGTCGCAACTCGCAAAATATTCGGCGTCGAACGGTAATTTTCCTGCAGTAACACCCGCAACTTGGTGGAGTCCTGGCCTTCTTTCCATCCCGCAAAGCGTTGCAAAAACAACTTGAAACTTCCGAATGATGCGCCGCGAAACCGGTAAATGGCCTGGTCGTTATCTCCAACCACTACAATATTTCGCGGCGGCGCTGCAATCAGCTCCAGCAATCTCAATTGCGCAATGTTCGTATCCTGAAATTCATCCACCAGAATGTGCCGGAATCTTTTCTGCAATTTTTCGCGCAGCGCTGCATCGTTCTCCAGCAGCTTCACCGCCTCGGTCATCAGCCCGTTCAGCGCCACCGCATTTTTCTCGCGCAGCAATTCTTCGCTTGCGTTATAGGCCCGCGCAATCTCCCGCTGCCTTTCCACTTCTTCCAGCCGCTCTTTGTACGTCTCTTCGTCAACCTGCGATCGGTCCGCTTCCAGCTTTGCCGCCAAACCCTCCGCGTATTCCTTATATTTTTCGCAGGAAACCAGTTCGTCCTGGCAGCGCGAAAAAAACTGAATGAAATCCGTCAGAAATTGTCCCGGCTCCGCCAGCCGGCGGTACTTATCCAGTTGCAGTTTGCGCATGTTGCGCCGCAACAAAATCCAATGATCCACCTGCTCCAGCGGGAATCGTCCCGTCGCGCCCACTTTCAAAATCGTTTCGCAAAACGCATGAAACGTAGTCAGCGTGATCCCGTCCGCGCGCTCTCCGCACGTTTTCCGCACTCGCCGCAACATTTCGCCCGCAGCTTTTTTTGTGAAGGTCAGCCCAAGAATGTTTTCGCCCAGCAGGGAACTGTCCCGTTCGAACAGATGCCGAATCCGCTCCGTGATCACCCGGGTTTTTCCCGTCCCCGCTCCCGCAATAACCAACAACGGCCCGTCGCCGTGCTGAATCGCACGTCGCTGCGCCGCATTCATCTCTATGCCCGTACCGGCGACCGCCGGCAACGGCTCATAATCAAAAAGTTTTGTCATGCTTTTGTCAGTCTACCGTTTCGCGAGGCGAAGAGGAAGCGAAGAAGCGTTAGGCGTTAGGCTAGAGCCAGCCCATTGCGATACATGCACCAAGCAGCGCGATCGCACCCAATAACACTAAGATTCGCTCTTTTCGACGATGTTTTCTGTCGGGGAAAAGTCTTTCGTACTCTTTCTCAAATCGCCGCCTTTTCCCATAATACCAGCCAAGGGCCTGAAAACGTTGGTCCTCCGGCAGCAGGTCATTCACTTTTTCTACTCTTTCTAGGCTGACGACTACGCCTAAGAGCACGAAGGTCATCATGAAAAGAAAAAGCAATTCCAACCAGGAACCCAAAATTGCTGGTGGTCGCCATCTTTTTCCATTTCTGCAGAACCGCGGGCATTACGAAAGGCTTTGCCGATCATTATCGTTGCGATTTTTTGCCGGCGGCCACGTCGGCGTTGAATTCTTTCGACTTATTTTTTGGCACGGTGAGTGACTTCCAATTCGCGCCGGCGTAGTGTCTTGCCAGCAGTACGATCTGACCTATGTGATAGTTGTAATGCGCCACCTGGCGATTGATGGCCTGCATCACGGAATGTTCCTCGCCGCGAATCTTGACCGTCTTGGTCATGTCCGCGTCTTGCAGTCCTTGCAGCGCCGTGAAAACACATTTCCATCCGGCATCCCACAAATCCAGGATCTCCGCGCGATTCTTGGGAGGCTTTTCGAATTCCGCGTCGCGGTCACGCGTTGGTTTCTCGCCGTCAGTGGTAAGAAAACCCGTCCAACGCGAAACCATATTTCCGCATAGATGTTTCACAATGGTCGCAATCGAATTGGACTGATCGTCCAGCAGCGCCACCAATCCTTCATCCGGACACTGCGCCAGCGCGTTTTCGCCCAGCCTTTTGTAGTACTGAAAAAGGCTGATCGAATCCTTCAAATATGAGTCCGTCCGTTCGTGTGCCATGTCCGCATTCTACTTTGGAGTGTGGTTTTACCCCGAATGATTTATGGGGGCGGGCCCCTGCTGCCGCCGTTTTCTTGGAGAAGGCAAGTCACGCTAAATTCACAAAAGAGCCCTTGACAATTCGCTTTTTGTTCGCCTATAGTTTTTTCGCCGCAATCAAACTCTAGGCTAATTTGGAGGCTCAATGTCCATCGCACAGTCACTACTCCCCGAATTCGATCAGGAAATGGCCAACACACGCAAAGTTCTTGAACGTATCCCCGATGACAAGTGGGACTGGAAGCCCCACGAAAAATCCGGAACCACCGGCTGGCTCGCTGCGCACGTGGGAACAGTTCCCGGCTGGCTCACCATGACTCTGACCTCTGAGAGCCTGGATTACGCTCCCGTCGATGGTCCAAGCTACACGCCACCGAAAATCGAAAACGCAAAACAGCTTCTTGCCGCATTCGATAAAGAAGCTGCAGAAGCGCGCGCCGCTCTCACAAAAGCCAGCGACGAAGACATGGCAAAAGGCTGGACTCTTCTCGCCGGCGGAAAGGAAATTTTCACCATGCCGCGCGTAGCCTGCGTCCGTGGAATGATCATGAATCACTTGATTCATCACCGTGGCCAGCTCACGGTTTATCTTCGTTTGCTCAACGTTCCGGTTCCCGGCCTTTACGGCCCCTCCGCCGACGAATCGTAACCACGACAGCGGCGAAAATCGCAAATCGCTATAATGGAGTTTCGATCTTTGGAGGCTTGAGATGGAAACTCCCGTTATTCTTTCCGCTGTGCGTACGCCCGTGGGTAAATTCCAGGGCGGCCTGTCGAGCTTTTCCGCGCCAGAACTCGGCGGCAAAGTTGTCGCCGAAGCCGCGCGTCGTGCCGGCCTCGACACAAAACAAATCGACGAAGCGATTCTCGGCAACGTGGTGCAAGCCGGACTTGGCCAGAATCCCGCGCGCCAGGCCGCGCTAAGAGGCGGATGCGATCCGCGCGTTGCGGCGATGACCATTAACAAAGTTTGCGGCTCCGGATTGAAAGCAGTTGCGCTCGCGGCGCAAGCGGTCACGCTCGGCGAAAGTGAAATCGTGGTTGCGGGCGGAATGGAGTCGATGTCCAACTGCCCGTATCTTTTGCCTCAGGCCCGCACTGGATATCGCATCGGCGATGGCGTGATCGTGGATTCGATGGTGCACGACGGATTGTGGGACGCGTACGAAAATTTTCATATGGGAATGACGGGCGAACTGGTCGCGGAAAAATACGGCATCACGCGCCAGGAGCAGGACAAATTCGCGTTTGACAGTCACCAGAAGGCGGTGCGCGCGCGCAAGTCCTGTTTTTTTGAGGCGCAGATGCTGCCGATCGAAGTGCCACAAAAAAAAGGTGATCCGATCGTAATTAAATACGACGAATCGCCGCGCGATGATACTTCACTCGAAGCGCTCGCGAAACTGAAACCCGCTTTCGACAAAGATGGCACGGTGACCGCCGGAAACGCTCCCGGAACGAACGACGGCGCTGCAGCGCTGATCGTCACCTGCGAACGCAACGCTTCGCGCTTGGGAAAAACTCCGATCGCGCGTATCGTCGCGCAAGCCGTAAGCGGCGTTGAACCGAAGTGGGTGATGATGGCGCCAGTCGATGCCGTCGAAAAACTTTTGACGAAAACCGGTTGGGACCGCGACAAAGATGTTGACCTCGTCGAACTGAACGAAGCGTTTGCCGTTGCTGCCATCGCCGTCACGCGGCAACTGAAACTCAATCCCGAAAAAGTCAACGTCAATGGCGGCGCCGTAGCGATCGGCCATCCGATCGGAGCGAGCGGCGCACGAATCCTGGTGACTCTCCTGTACGAACTGCAGCGCCGCAACCTGAAGCGCGGCATCGCCGCTCTGTGCCTCGGCGGCGGCAACGCCGTGGCGCTTGCCGTCGAACGTTTTTGAATGCGGCGAACCGATCCAGAAATCACGGCATGCTTTCGATCTGCGAACCCGCGATCGCGGAGCGTTCCGCAGGTTTGCCCAGCTCCTGGGCGCAATAGGGGCAGAATTTGTCGGTTTCGGCGATCTCACGTTTGCAGTTGGAGCAGCTGGGATGCAGATCGCATTTGCAGTTGGGGCAAAAGTTGAAGCGTGGGCCAACCAGATGGTTGCAGCGCGGGCAGGGATAGGGCATCGGTTCGCGGAACAGAAAATAAACGATAAAGCCGATGAAAAGAGAACCGGGCGAGAGCACTAACACGAGCAGTGTCCATAGCGCGGAGTTCATGCCGCGGCGGCGAGCGTCGCGATTGACGTAGCCAAGCATCAACAGGAAACACGAGAAGAGAAAACCGACAGCGGTGACGATGCCGACGATCGCCACCGTAGCGGTAGCGACGTCGTCGCGCAGATCGGAAGGGCGAGATTCCGGCGAAACATGAATTACGATGACGCCGATGGCGACTGCCAGGAGATACAAAATGACGCAGAGCACCTTCAGCCAGCGCGGCACGATGCGGAATTCGTCACGAAAGCGAAAGGCTTCTTTCTTACGGCGCAGACGGATCATGCGCATGCGTTCGTTCCAGGAATCGCCCATGCTTTGCGCCGGTACTTGTGGTGATGTACTCATGTATGTTTAACGCTCCTCAAACCATTCGTTAGCCAGTGCTCCCCGCGATCTTTGCTCCAACAAAACGACGCCCGCTGCGACCAGAGCAGGCACGATCCACCACAATGCGACACCGGCAATCCAGACAAGTTTCGGCAGATGCAGTTCGCTGCCTAGCCACGCGAAGCCACGCCAGACAAATGGCGCCGTTGCAAGACCGAAAATCCAAGACATGATGGCGACGGCCCAGATCAAACGGTTGGCAGGACTGCGCTCGCGCATTTCTTCAGCGCGCAGCCGGACGCGGAGTCGTGTGCGGCTGGCCAAATTGCGGGGCACATCGATATGCAAGGAGCGGAGAGCGATGAGCGCGTCAGCGATGCGCGCGTCTTCGGCGGCGCAGGATTCGCATTGGGTGAGATGCGCGGCGAGCCACAGTTCGTCTTCGCGCGATAGAGATTCGACGCGGCGGCGTACCAGCAGTTCGTTTGCGCGTTGATGGTTTTGTTCGTTCATATTTATTCCCAAAGTCAAAAGCGCCGGTCTACAAACCGGCGGCTACGACATCGCTCCCTTCAGCGCATCCAGTCCGCGGTAGAGACGTGACTTCACCGTGGAGATGGGAGCACCGGTGACACCGGCGATTTCGTCGAGTTGCATCTCTTCCTGAAAGCGCAGAACCAACACTTCACGGTAAATTGCGGGGACCTTTTCCAGCGATCGCTGCACGCAGGATTTTTGTTCTGCTTGCAAAACTTGTTCCAGTGGCGATTCGCTGTGCTCGTCTTTCGCGTCGAAGGTGGCGTCTTCTTCGGGGCCGGCGAGCGAATCGATGCTTTGCGGCTTTTTGCGGCGATGCCAATCGAGCACGAGATTGCGGGCAATGGCGAAAAGCCAGGCTTCAAATTTCCATTTGCCGTCGTATTGGTGTCCGCGTTCGAGGACGCGGAGCCAGGTTTCCTGGAAAAAGTCTTCGGCTCGTTCGCGGTTGGCGGTAAGGTGCAGCAGGTAGCGGAACAACCGGAATTGGTATTGCTCGATAAGCTTATCGAGCAGTTCGGGATCACGGCGCTTCAAGCGTTGTGCTAGGGCCTGGGCGTCATCGCTCATGAAGGTGGAAAAGCATATCGCCGTGTGAGCGGCACCGGGTGTTTCTGTTCGTGCAAGCCAGATTGGATTGACGGCACTCATTCTAACGTAGATACGGGCGACGGCCTGGAAAAGACTCAAAGCTGTGGAGGCTAAGAAATAGACGAGGCAAAGGAGGTAGGGGAAGCACAGGAGCGGAAGGGCTGGTGAGCAATACCCGTGGAAGTGATTGAAAACAAAGGGCGATGAATTCGCGCTCTTGACGATGTTTGTGAAAAAGAGTGAAGCGACAGCCGGGAATTTTGGGGTCGAGGCGCGGCTCTAGTACATAAATGGGTAATTGTAAAGTATTAAATAGAGCTGAGAGCCGAAACATGGGAGGGAAAGAAGGATTTGCCACCCCGACCCGGTCGGGGTAAACGCCGGCACAGAGAAAGCGCAAGGGCGTGACGGACAGGCGGGATCAGTCAGAGCCGGCCAAGATGGACTGCTGCGGAAGCTGCGAGTTGTTGCCGTTGGAACCCGAGTGGGTCGTTGCAGGGTACGGTAGTAAACTCTTGCGATGATTTGTCCACAATGCAAGGCGGAGTACCGGCGGGGATTTACAGTGTGTGCGGATTGCGATGTGCCGCTCGTGGAGTCGTCGGAGTTGACGGCACGAACCGTGATTGGTGGCACAGTGGAGAACGGGACCGAGCGCGAGCGCGTTGCCGGTTCGCCTGGAGATCCGAAGAGCGATCCGTTTTGTTCGTTTTGGAAGGGGACGGATTTGCGGGTGTGCACGGAGATTTGTACGGTACTGGATGAGGCGGAAATTCCGCACAAGATGATTCGGCGGCAGGATCATTTGTTCAATTGGAGCCATCAGTCGCCATATCAAATTGGTGTGCCGGCGTCGTTGTATGAGAAGGCGGAGTTGGCGATTAAGGAGGCGTTTGGGACGGACGAGGAGACTGACGAGAATCGGCTGCTTTTGAGCGAAGAGAATAGCGCAAGCCTTCAAAAGTTGTTGGACATGCCGCTTGACGAAAAATTGCGTGGACGGCCGGAGGAAGAAGTGCCGAGCTTTTTGGACCAGCTGACCTGGCGAAGTCGTCGGAGCGATGAGGAAGAAAGGCTCGAGGAAGAGACCAAACGGGTTTCTACGGCTGATAGCGAACGTTGGTATCCAGAGGATGCGACAGTCGAAGTTTGGCGAGGGAGAACCGGCGGAAGCGCGAGAAATGATTGAAATGTCGCTGCAGGAAAATGACATTCGCATGCGATGGGAGGTGCGGGACGAGAAATCGAAATTATTTGTTTTGCCGGGGGATGAAGAGCGGGCGAAGGAGATTGTAAGGGAGATTGTTGAGGGGCAACCGCCGGAGTAGACGCCGGAATCTGGACGTACCACGGACCTGATCGTGGCGTGGGCGACACCGCGCAGATCCAGGAGTGGCTGTGCTACCGAAGAGCCTCCGGCACTACCAAAGAAAAAGCACCGGTCTGAAGACCGGCCGCTACAACTGCCAATCAGGAGGCGAGGGACCAGCCTATTAGGGTTAGGGTGAGGAGCAGGAAGAGGGAGCACAGGCTGACGGCGCTGAGGACGTGACCTTTGCCGAGGAGCGCGATGCGGGATTCGCTGTTGGAGCAGAGAAGGACGATGACTAAAGCGATGGCGGTCCAGGCAAGCCCAGAAGGCAGGCCGGGGTAGCGTCCGATCAGCGACATGAAATTTTGTGGGGGTTGCCCAGCGGGGAGCCACCAGGGAAGAACCGGAGTGACACCGGCAACTATGACGAAGCTGAGAAGCTTTCGCGTGAGCCAGCCTTTAATTTTTTGGCGGGTTTTGCGACGTACGAAATAATCCCATACGAGCAAGCCGATGGCGATGGGCGCCCATCCATAGATCGCTGTCTTATCGGAAAGCCACAACCACACACGGAAGTAGATGGCTGCGTAGTGGCCGGAGGACAGGCGCGGCAACAGGAGCCACGCAACGAGAGAATTGCAGAGGACGGCGAGAAAGAGGGTCAACAAGCTTGCGAGTTGGAATAGCTGGAACGTGGGAGTCTCGCCGCAACGAGTACAGACGGGGAGCTTGGGAAAAATTTGTAAGCCGCAGTGTTCGCAGTACATAAGAATTCCCCCGGAAGCGGGAATAGTGCTCTGGAAGGGACGAGCCTACGACGCGGAGGAGCTGGGGGCTACTGGCCGTTGGGACAATTGAGGCCCACTGGCCGGAAGATGGAGCGAAGTTGTGTGGGACAGGCGAAAGTCGAAGGCATTTTGCGGATGTGAACGGCGACGCTCGCGGAGCGCGCCCGACTTGTGTGTGGTTGATGAGCGCGGGTAGAATTAGCGGACTTTTGTCGCGAGATTGTTACGAGATTAGTTTTGCTAGCGGAGTTTTGGCGAATGGCGCAGCACTACGACGTGATCGTGATTGGCGGCGGGCACAACGGGCTGACGAATGCCGCGTACCTGGCGAAGGCTGGGAAAAAAGTGGTGGTGCTGGAGCGGCGGCACGTGCTGGGCGGGGCGGCGGTGACGGAAGAGATTATTCCGGGATTTTTGTTCAGCGAATGTTCGTATGTGGTTTCGTTGCTACGGCCGGAAATTATTCGCGATCTGGATCTGCCGCGGCACGGACTGGAAATTTTGCCGCTGGATGGCACGTTCTCGCCGATGTCGAATGGGGATTATTTGTGGCGGATGAACGATCACGGGCGGACCGTGCGGGAGATTCGGCGGCACTCGCGGGTGGATGCAGAGGCGTACGAAGAATTTTCCAAGATGATGACGCCGATGTGCCGGTTCGTGAAACCGATTTTGTCTATGATTCCGCCGGACCCGACCACTTTGCGGCCGAAAGATTTGCGACAGCTACATTTTCTGATGCAGCGGTTCCGCGATTTATCGAGCGATGAGCGGTACACGCTGATTCAGTTGATGACGATGAGCGCAGCGGATTTTCTGGATCAGTGGTTTGAGACGGATGTGCTGAAGGCGACGATGTCGGCTTCGGGAATTATCGGAACGTTTTTGGGAATTCGTTCGCCGGGCACGGCGTATGTTTTGCTGCATCACTACATGGGCGAGATTGATGGAGCGTTCCGGTCGTGGGGATTCAGCCGTGGCGGGACTGGCGCGATCTCGAACGCAATTGCAGCGGCGGCGCGCGAAGCGGGCGTTGAGATTCGAACGAGGGCCGGCGTGGCAAAAATTATTGTGAAAGACGGACGCGCGTGCGGCGTTGCGTTGCAGAGCGGAGAAGAGCTTACGGCGAATGTGGTTTCGTCGAGCGTCGATCCGCATTTGACGTTTGAAAAGTTTTTGGATGCGAGCGAGTTGCCTGCAGAATTCTTGCAAGACGTGAAGCGATATAAGTATCGCGGATCGTCGGGAAAAGTGAATCTGGCTTTGGATGGGCTGCCGGAATTTAAGTGTTTGCCGGGCGATGGAGCGCATTTGCGCGGCGCGCTCTCGATTTCGCCGAGTGTGGAGTACATGGAGCGCGCGTACGACGATGCGAAGTACGGGAATTTCTCGCGGCGGCCGTACATCGATATGGTGATTCCGAGTCTTGACGGACCCGTCAGTAGCGCCGCCGGGACAACACGTGATGTCGTGCTTCGTGCAATACGCGCCCTATAAATTGGCGCAGGGCACTTGGGATGATGCGAAGCGCGAGGCCTTTGGGGATAACGTCATCGAGACGATCAGCGAGCACATTCCGAACATCAAGAAAATTATCGTGGGACGGCAGGTGCTGACGCCGCTGGATCTGGAGCGCGAGTTTGGCTTGACGCAGGGAAATATTTTTCAAGGCGAACTTTCGTTGGAGCAACTTTTCTTTTTGCGGCCGGTGCCGGGCTGGGCGTACTACAAAACGCCGGTCGAGAACCTTTATATGTGTGGGTCGGCGACGCATCCGGGCGGGGGGATTATGGCGGCGCCGGGAAGAATTGCCAGCTCGGTGATTTTGAAGGAATGGAAGAATGGCCCGTCAATAAAAAAGAATTCGCGCGCGCAGGCCGGGAACTGACGATGCCACTGGGACAAAGGGTAGTGGTGATCGGTGGTGGACACAACGGATTAATCACGGCGTTTTATCTAGCCAAGGGCGGATTCAAGCCGGTGGTGCTCGAACGGCGAGAGATGGTGGGCGGCGGCGCGGTGACGGAGGAATTTCATCCGGGATTTTTTGCTTCGACGCTGGCGCACACGATGGGGCCGCTGCGTGGGGACATTGCGCAGGATTTACAAGTAGAAAAATTCGACTGCCAGATTTTGCAGCCGGATCCGCGGGTGTTTTCGCCATCGCCCGACGGTCGAGCGCTGCTGTTTTATTCGGATGTGGCGAAGACGGCGGGCGCGATCGCGCGCGTGTCGGCTAAGGATGGGGAGAACTACGCGAAATTTGCGGCGGGGCTGGAAGAGGTGGCTACGGTCTTTGCACAATTGTGCACGATCACTCCGCCGGCGATAGATAAACCTACGCCGGAAGACTTGTGGAATCTGTTCAAGACGGGGCGCGGTGTGCGGGGCCTCGGGAAAAAGCGGATTTTTGATTTGCTGCGCTGGGGTCCGATGGCGGTGGCGGACTATGTTGCGGAATTTTTCGATACGGAGTTGATTCGTGCCACGATTGCGGCACGGGGAATTTTTGGTACGGCGCTGGGGCCGTGGTCGGCGGGATCGACGGCGGTGTTGCTGATGCGCGCGGCGGCGGACGCGAATCCGGTGGGGACTGCGGCGTTTTCGCGCGGGGGATTGGGAAAATTTACCAATGCGCTGGCGGAAGCGGCGAAGTCGGCGGGAGCGGAGATTCGAACCGACGCGGAAGTAGAGCAGATTCGAACGAAAAATGGCGCAGTGGTGGGGGTCGTGCTGCGCGACGGAGAAGAGATTGCGACCGAGGCGGTGGTTTCTGGAGTCGACCCGAAGCGGACGTTTTTTAATTTGCTTGATCCTTCGCAGCTTGATCCCACGTTTGCGCAGCGCATGAAAAATTTCCGTGCGAAGGGGACGGTGGCGAAAGTGAACTTGGCGCTGGGCGATTTGCCGTCGTTTCCATCGCTGGCTGGCGCAATCGGGCAGGACGGATACCTACGCGCGCTTTCAGGACGAATTCACATCGGCCCGGAAATTGATTATTTGGAGCGCGCGTATGACGCTTCGAAGTACGGCGAGTTTCCGAGCGCGCCTTATTTGGATGTGACGATAGCGACGATTCTGGATCCTTCGCTGGCCCCGGACGCGAAACATGTGCTCTCGGCGTATGTGCAGTTCGCTCCGTTCGCGCTGAAGCAGGGAAGTTGGGGGCCGCGACGCAAAGATCTAGGGGACGTCGTCGTGAAAACGTTAGCGCAGTATTCGCCGAACCTGCCCGGCCTGGTAGAGGGAATGCAGGTGATCACGCCGGAGGACTTGGAGAAAATTTACGGCTTCACGGGCGGGCATATTTTTCATGGCGAACTGGCGCTGGATCAATTGTTTACGATGAGGCCGGTGCTGGATTGGGCGCGATACAAGACGCCGGTGCGGGGATTGTTTATGTGTAGCAGCGGGACGCATCCGGGGAATGGATTGACGGGAGCGAGCGGCGCGAACGCGGCGAAAGAAATTATCCACGAGCTGCGATGATGAGATCCTGCTAACGCGGGCTCGATATATCGAGCCCCTTCTAAGAAGATGACACAGATTAATCGAGAGAAGTTGAAACAGCTCAGCGAGCGCGAAGAGCAAAGATTTGTTGCGGAGCATCCGCGGTCGGCGGAGATGTACGGGCGGGCGAAAAAATCGCTGCTAGGCGGCGTGCCGATGAACTGGATGAAAAAATGGGCGGGCGCGTTTCCGATTTTTCGTGGCGCGCGCGAAAGGCGCGCATTTTACGGATGTGGATGGATGCGGGTACGTGGATTTGTGTTTAGGCGATACGGGCGCGATGACTGGGCATTCGCCGGATGTGGTGGCGGATGCGATTGCGAAGAGAGTGCGCGAAGGTATCACGTTGATGCTGCCTACGGAAGATTCTTCATGGGTTGGCGAAGAACTGAAGCGACGCTTTGGGTTGGCTTGCTGGCAATTTGCCTTGACGGCGACAGACGCGAACCGGTTTGCGATTCGGATTGCGCGGGAGATCACGCGACGATCGAAGATTCTGGTTTACAACTACTGTTATCACGGGACGGTGGACGAATCGTTTGCATCGCTACAGAACGGCGTTGTGGGTGCGCGGCGCGGGAATATTGGGCCACCGGTGAATCCCGCCGAGACGACGCGGGTGGTGGAGTTCAATGATTTGAACGCGTTGGAAGACGCGTTGAAACATGGCGATGTGGCCGTGGTTTTGGCCGAGCCAGCGATGACCAACGTGGGAATTATTTTGCCTGATGCGGGCTATTGGAAAGCAGCGCGCGAATTGACGAAAAAGTATGGAACACTTTTGATTGCGGATGAGACCCATACGATTTGCATGGGACCGGGCGGTTGTACGCGGGAGTGGAGACTGGAGCCGGATTTTGTGGTGTTTGGCAAACCGATTGGCAGCGGGATCCCGGGTTCGACTTATGGATGCACGGAAGAAGTGGCGGAGCGAGTTTCTGCGCGAATCGAGCTGGAAGATTGTGACGTTGGAGGAATTGGCGGGACGCTCGCAGGGAATGCGCTCTCGCTGGCGGCGATGCACGTGACGTTGGAGAATGTGCTGACTGTGAAGGCGTTCCAAACCATGATTCCGCTGGCGACGCGATTCGCGAATGGCGTCAGCGGCGAAATCAAAAAACATGGGTTGCCGTGGAACGTGCAGCAGCTTGGAGCGCGCGCTGAGTACACGTTTCGCGAGAAGCCGCCGAGAAATGGCGGAGAATCTGCCGCGGCGTCGGACTTTGAGCTAGAGCGTTTTTTGCATTTGTATGCGTTGAATCGCGGCGTGTTGCTGACACCGTTTCACAATATGGCGCTGATGTGCCCGGCGACGACGGAAGTTGATGTGGATTTGCACACGGGGATTTTTGCCGAAGCGGCGTCGGAGTTGGTGGCCTGACGTAGCGCGCTGATTATTCCGCAGGGTAACTAAACAGCATATGCCGCCGAATCTGGATGTTTAGATCACCTCTCCTGCCCGGGACCTCGAGACAATCGAGCGATTTTTGGGCATTTACGTGGACCGTGAGCCTGCGAGAACCGTGGAGACGAAGAAGTCATGATCCGGTCGTTAAACGCATCAGACGAGTCTTTAGGTAGCGATGACTGGGACTGGGAACCCGCCGAGAGCTTGACCCACATTGTCGACCGGGGGTTCCAGTATCGCCGGCGGGCTTTCGCTGTCTACCTGAAGCCGCAAGATGTGCGGCTGGCCGGGGCCGTCCTTGGCTTTACGGCAGACAATCAGGTGATCCTTGGTGTTTCCATCGACGATGAAGATGCGAAGGCGGAAAATCTGATCCGGGCCAAGATGCTCCTACATGAAATGGCCGAGGTGTTTGGAGGGCGTCGCGGGTAGGTTCATCGGCGTAGAAGCACAAGTACTCGTGGACTGCGGAGTAGCTGTATTGGTGCGAATCTAAGAAGCTGGGTGGTAAACTAGAGTGTTCGGAGATGTTAGGAGGCATGAACATGGCGACTGCGGAAACGAAATTGCAGAAGCCGGAATTTGCGAATGAGCCGTTTGTTGATTTTTCGAATGCAGAAAATCGCGCCGCTATGGAAGCGGCGTTGGCGAAAGTGGCTTCAGACTTTGGGCGCGAATACCCAATGTACCTCGCGGGGCAGAAAGTCACGACGGCGGAGAAGAAGCGGTCCACGAATCCGTCGCGGCCTTCGCAAGTGATTGGAGTGTTCCAGAAAGCATCGACGGAGCAAGCCAACCAAGCGGTTGAAGCTGCGCACAAGTACTTTGATACGTGGAAGCGCACGACTGTGCAGGAGCGCGCGAACTACATATTTCGCGCCGCGCAAATTATTCGCGACCGGAAATTCGAGCTGGCAGCGCTGGTCTGTTACGAAGTTGGGAAAACCTGGCCGGAAGCGGACGCAGACATCGCGGAAACCATCGACTTTTGCGAATTCTACGGCCGCGAAATGCTGCGCCTGTCCGAGCCGCAGAAGCTGACGCCGATGCGCGGCGAGCGAAACTACCTGGTGTATATTCCGCTCGGCGTTGGCGCGATCATTCCGCCGTGGAATTTTCCGTGCGCGATTATGGCCGGGCTCGTCGTGGCCTCGTTGGTCACGGGAAATACAGTGGTGCTCAAGCCCGCAGGGGACTCGCCGACGATTGCCACTCAATTCGTGGACATTTTGTTTGAAGCTGGTATTCCAAAGGAAGCGCTCAATTTCTCACCGGCTCCGGCGCGTGATTGGCGACGTGATCGTGCGGCATGCGAAGACTCGCTACATCGGCTTTACCGGTTCGAAAGAAGTGGGTCTGCGCATCAGCGAACTTGCAGGCAAAGCAGACCCTGGGCAGATCTGGATCAAGCGCACCGTGCTCGAAATGGGCGGCAAAGACGCGATCGTGGTGGATGACGAGGCCGACCTGGACGCAGCCGTGGAGGGAACGGCGCAAGCGGCCTTTGGATATCAGGGGCAGAAATGTTCGGCGTGTTCGCGAGCGATCGTAGCGGAAAAAGTGTACGACACATTCGTGCAAAAACTGGTGGAGCGCACTAAGAAAATTACAGTCGGCCCGAGCGACGATCCGAACAATTACATGGGACCGGTGGTCAGCGAAGCGGCGATGAAGGGCATTCTGAACTACATCGAAGTTGGAAAAAAAGAAGGGAAGCTTGTGCCGGGCGGCGGTCGCGCGCCGGGCGACGGCTACTTTGTGCAGCCGACGATTATTGCGGATGTCGAACCGACGGCACGCCTGGCGCAGGAAGAAATCTTTGGTCCGGTGCTGGCGGTGATCAAGGCAAGAGATTTCGATCATGCGCTGGAGATTGCGAATGGAACGGAATTTGGCTTGACTGGCGCGGTGTATTCGAAGAACAAGGCGAAATTGGAAAAGGCGGAAGAGGCGTTTCACGTGGGCAATCTCTATCTAAACCGGAAGTGCACTGGCGCGATGGTGGGCGCGCATCCGTTTGGCGGATTTAATATGTCAGGAACGGATTCGAAGACAGGCGGTAAGGATTACCTGCACCTCTTTTTGCAGGCGAAGGCGATCGCCGAGAAGGTTTAGTCGCAGGCGTGGCGCGCGAAAAAAAGAAGAGAGATTCCTTCCGACATAGTCGGAACCTCAGAATGACGGCCGTACGAGATTAGGCCGCAAGCGAATCGCAGAAAAAGTGTAGCGGACACCTTAGGCTGGCGGAGCGGCAAGGGACGCCGCGCGCGAAACCCACTTCAGGATGCGGAAGAGTGGATAGCTGGCCAGCAAAATGCCGAACGCTATCGGCGCATTGCTCTTGTCTTCTTGCAAAGACACAACCAAGAAAATGATGGATGCGAGTAGCGCGACGCCAGTCGTCCAGGGATATCCCCACGCGCGGTAAGGGCGCGGCATATCCGGCTCGCGTTTTCTGAGTAGAAACAAACTGGAGTAAGAAAGCGTGTAGTTCGCCACGAAGAAAAACGAGAGCATGGCGACGATCCGTTCGAAATTGCCAAGAACAAAAACAATTCCCACGATTGTGCTCAAGAGCAAGGCGAAAACGGGGGTGCCGCCGGCGTTCACCTTGGAGGCTGAATTGAAGAAAAGTCGGTCGCGGCTCATCGAATGGAGCACCCGCGTGGCGAACATCTGGCAAGCGTTTATGCAACTGAGCAGTGAAACGATCATGATGATCCGAATGATGGGATCGCCATAGCTTCCGAAAACCTCGTTCGCGGCGGCGCCGAGCGCAAAAATATTTCCGGCGATTTCGTTCATGGGGAGAACATAGATGAGGGCCAGAATCAAAAGCAGGTAGATTCCCATGATGGAAAAAACGCTTGCGAAAATTGCGCGCGGAACCTCGCGTCCGGGATCCTTCACTTCTTCTCCGAAATAGATGATGCCGTCCCATCCGTCCACGGTGGTAACAACGAACTGAAGTCCAAGTAGGACGGCAGTCGCTAGCAGCCAACCCGACGGCAACGCGCCCGCGGAAGCAGACCTCGCAGCGTTCGCCGTTGCATGAAAATGCGAACCCAGCAAGAAACATGCAGCCACCAAGAGCAGAAGGGCGCCGGTCTTAAGCGCAGCGGTAACGAGCTGAGCGCCGCTGCCCCATTTGACGCCGCGCCATTGCAAAAATGCAAAAAACAACAAGATGGAGACACCGAGAGGCTTTTGCCAGGGACGTAGAAAAGGCAGCAGAACGGCGCTGTATTCGCCGATGACAATGGCCATAACCGCGTTGGTGCCACAGGTAGAAAGCCAGTCGCTCCAGCCGACAAGAAAACCGGCATATTCGCCAATGCCGCGGCGCGCATAGTGGTATTGCCCACCGCTGCGAGGAATCGCCGCACCCAGTTCCGCGAGCGAAGAGGCTCCCAGCAAAGCATAGAGGCCACCAAGAATCCATATCCCGAGAAAGAACCATGGATTCGGCAAGAGTTGGGCGATGTTTCCTGGCGCGCGAACGATGCCCGACGCAATGGTATTGCCGATGGCAGCGGCGATGCCAAACCATACGCCCAGGACTTGAAGGAGCTTGCCGCGGCTGGGCGGGCCGACGGCCACGACGCTGGAAGATGCCTCAAAAGTAGTGGACAATTAGGTTCACAGGGACTTCCCGGAGACGCGCCATCATACTGGCGCGCCAGGAAAATGCAAAGCAGAAAGCCCAGCCAGACAAAGCCTTTGCGGTTTGCGACAGTGAATTTCGTATTTGAGGTGGAATGGTGGAGACAAAGCGCGCGACCTCTCTCCAGCCGCAACTGACGACGGAGCTTGTGACCAATGTCGCAGGCAGCCCTGTCGACGTTTCGGTGGTGATTCCGTGCCTGAACGAAGCGAACTCCATTGGCATTTGCGTAGAGAAGGCGCGGAACGCGTTTAAGGAAGCGGGACTGCGAGGAGAAGTGGTGGTTGCGGACAACGGGTCGACGGATGGATCGATCGCTATCGCAGAAAAACTTGGCGCGCGAGTGGTTCCAGTGGAGCAGCGCGGCTACGGATCGGCGTTGAAAACCGGAATTCGCGCGGCGCGCGGCGCGTTCGTCATCATGGGCGACGCGGACGACAGCTACGATTTCGGCGAAGTGCCGCGATTCGTGGAAAAATGGCGCGAAGGAAACGAAGTGGTGATGGGCAATCGCTTCGCGGGAGAGATCAAGCCGGGGGCGATGCCGTGGCATCACAAATACATCGGGAATCCCGGGCTGACAGCGCTGCTGAATTTATTTTTTCACTCCGGGATCGGCGATACGCATTGCGGGATGCGCGGTTTTACGCGCGAGGTCTTTGACAGGATGGATTTGCGCAGCAGCGGCATGGAGTTTGCCTCCGAATTCGTGATCAAGGCGGCGCAGGTCGGCGCGAAGACTTCGGAAATTCCAATCACGTTGTGGAAGGACAAGCGGGGACGCCCGCCTCATTTGCGCAGTTTTCGCGACGGCTGGCGGCACATGCGATTCATGCTGCTATACGCGCCGAACTGGCTGTTCTTATTGCCCGGCGGATTGTTGATGGCCGCGGGACTATTTCTGACGTGCTGGCTGCTGCCGGGGCCGCGCAGAATTCCGCACAACGTGGTGCTTGATGTGCACAGCATGATCTTTGGTGTGATTTTTACACTGATGGGCGCGCAAATTTTGGCAATCGGAGCGTTCGCGAAAGTCTTCAGTTATGCGGAGCGATTCGACCGCAACACTGTTTCGCTAAAGCGAATTCTGAAACGAGTCACACTGGAATCGGGATTGTTGCTCGGCGCTGCGCTGTTTCTAGGCGGTTTTGCGGGATGCGCGTACATCGCCTGGCAATGGGCCGCGGGCGGATTCGGACCGCTGCAGCAGGTGAGGGAAGTACTGTTTTGGTCCATGTGGCTGTTCCTGGGAGTGCAGATTATTTTTTCCTCGTTTTTTCTGAGCATGCTGGGCATCAGCCGGGGAACGTACATCGGCGACTACGATCTTTCGACAGGCGACCGCGAGACGGCCGACTCAACGCGCAACCGCAAAGCGGCCACTAAATAAATGGCCTACACGGAAATCGATCATTTCATAGCAAAAATGAGGTTTCGCGCGGCGTACCCGCACTTGAACGCCGGCTCGCGCGTGTGCGATTTGGGTTGCGGGCTGGAGATGGCGTTCTTGGATTTTGCGGCGGATAAGATTGCGCGCGGTGTTGGCGTTGACGATCAAGTGGAAAGTGGGACGCACGGTCGCTGGCAGCGTATTCATGCAGACCTGCGGGCCCGCCTGCCGTTTCATGACGGCGAGTTCGATCACGTGGTCATGCTGGCGGTGTTTGAGCACCTGGTGCAGCCAGAATTTGTGCTGCGTGAAGCGTTCCGGATTTTGTCGGCGGGCGGATCATTGATCATGACCTGGCCGGCGGCGATGGTGGACCCGATTTTGAATGTGCTACACGCACTGCATCTGATCAGTGATGAGATGGAAAGCGATGAGCACCAGAAGAGAATTCCGGTGAGCGAAGTGCAGCGTTTGCTGGCGAGCGCAGGTTTCCGGGAGTTTCATCACGAAAAATTTGAACTGCGATTGAATAATTTGATGGTAGCCGTGCGCTGATGGGAATGCGCGGCGGACTACTTCTCGGATTGCGCTGAATCCACTGGCGGCGTGTACGGCTCGAGATAAGTGTTGTCGGTGTCCGGCGTAACCAGCCAGACTTTTCGGTCCTGAAAATAAGTGAAGAGCTTGCCGTCCTGCTCAGGGCCGATTTCACGCGCCCATATCACTTTAGCGGTGTCAATTTGAGCTCCGTTGAAGACCCAGTCGTCGTGAATATTGTGGTCATCGCCGTAGCGCACCATCACCAAGTGTTTGCCGGAAAGCGATTCGAGTTTGCGAAGGATTTTCAGTCGGCTGACGTCGCCGTGGCAGGTCCAATAATAAGTGTCGCATTGCTTCCGGATGACAGCGCCAGTAGTCTCGGCGAGCAGCAGCAGCACTGAGGCACGTGCGAATGCCGCGCCCCATCGCCAGTTTTTCCATTGCAGCGGGCGTAGATGACGGAGCGATTGCAGATAAAGAAGAATCACTATGCACGTGACCGGTGCAGCGTAGTGGGCGTTGGACCAAACGATCGAATAAGTCGCGATTGCGACGAGCGTCAGCGTGATCATAGGCAATCGCATTCGCCGATCGCGTATCGCGAACCATAGACCCGGCAACGCCAGCAACATGCCCCACCACGCGAATGCTGAAAAGTAGCGTACCGACTTCAACCAGGAAAGACACCTTATGCCTTCCATGGAATGATCGTATTCCTCGCGCTCCCAGCCATTGTAAAAATCCTCGAACTGCTGGTTGTTGTACTGGAGCATCGGCTTGGTCTTCTGAAACAGGAACATTGGCGCGGTGTGATAGGTGCGCACATTAAGCGCGTTTGGAAAAAGCAAAGTATGCCCGGTAAGGACGTGATTGTAGAAGCCCATGAACAAGCCGGTGAGCAGCAATAGCAGCACGATTGGAAGCGCGGCAATTCGCCAGCGAGTTTGCAGAGAGATTGCACTGTGGGATTTTTGGAACAGCCAGCGAACGAGAACGAATACTGCCGGAAGGGCAAAAACTGCACCCTCGTATGGGCGACTGTTCGCGAGAATGGCCAGGGCGAGGGCGAAGAGAAACGCGTCGCGCGAGCGAGGCCGCCGAGTAAGCCGCGCAAGTGCACCCAACAGCAACGCGCCGCCGGTGGCAGCTACTGCGCCGCCCCAGTAGCTATTGACCCAGTAGCTGGCGACGGCGAACTTTAGCCAGGCGATGATCCCGCCAAGCAATGCCCAACGCGGGGACAACCACGCCAGAAGCATCCAGTAGATGACCGCACACATGGCAGCACAACTGAAGAGCACACCGATCCACGGATTGCCGAGCCACTGGCCGATGGCCAAAACGAATCCCTGCGCCGGCGGATACATGGAGGCGTAACGAGGTAAAAAGTTGACATGGAAAGTTTCGAAGCTAATCCACATAGGGTGCGGCGGATTCGAGAGTCGGAAATGCGCGAATGTATCTCCCATCAGGAGGTAGCTGAATTCGTCGTGAATGCCTGGCACGGGAACCGGCAAATGGGGGAGAATCGCCAGCCGGACGCTGATCACCAACAGAAAAAGAGAGACTCCGCAGAACGAGCGCCGGTGCGCGAACGGCCAGATATATTTCCAGACTGCGTGCGAGATTCGGCGGACGGATTTTCCGAACAACAATTGGAAAAGGAGAAGGGCTCCGGCAGCAATTAGAAATTCCTGGAGAGTGACAGCCAGCGAGTCCAAATCGGGTGGATCGGGGCAGATGATTGCGAGCACAGCAAAAATGATACAGGCGAGGGCGCGTGTACCAAAATGATTTGGCGCCTAGCGTTCGATTTCTATTTCTGTGGCTTGCGAGCTGCGTGCCTGCTGTTTGCGAGTTTTAGGATCGTCGAGGTAATCCTGCAATTCGAGACGAAGATTTCCAGCGTTGGTCGCAAAACCAAGCGCGGTCTCGAATTCGACGAGATCGGTACGAATAAATTTGTCAAGTTCGCCGTCAAAATGCTGCATGCCCTCGGTGCTGCCGTCACGCATCGCGTCCAAGAGCGACTTGCCTTCGCTTTCGCCCTTTTCGACGTATTCACGAGTGCGCATGGTGGACTTCAGAATTTCGATCGCGGCAACGCGCCCTGAGCCATCCTTCTTGGGAAGAAGGCGCTGCGAAACGATGAAGCGGAAAGCTTTGGAGAGGCGGGTACGAATGGACTGCTGGTCGGCGAGAGGAAAAACACCGATGATGCGTTCAACTGTTTTCGCCGCGTCAATGGTATGAAGAGTGGAAAGCACCAGGTGTCCGGTTTCGGAAGCTTCGAGAGCAATTTCAATGGTTTCGCGGTCGCGCATTTCGCCAACCAGAATTACTTTAGGAGCTTGGCGCAATGCGGCGCGAAGGGCGAGAGAAAATGTTGGAGTATCGCTGTGCAGTTCGCGCTGGTGGATGGTCGCTTTCTTGTGGCGATGCAAGAATTCGATAGGATCTTCGATAGTCAGGATGTGGTAAGCCTTTTCCTGATTCATTTTGTCGATAATCGCGGCGAGCGTGGAGGACTTGCCGGAGCCGGTTGGTCCGGTGACCAGCACTACGCCGTTGCGGAGATGCACGATTTCATTCAGCGTCGACGGCAAGCGAAGATCGTCGAAGCTGGGAATATTGTCCGGAATAACGCGCATGACGATGGCGCAGGTACCGCGCTGATGAAAAATATTGACGCGGAAGCGTCCCACACCATTAATTCCGTAGGACAAGTCCGCTGAGCCATCTTGTTCGAGCTTGCGAATGGGATGCTCGTTCTTGCCCATCAGTTCGTAGGCAATGGCCCGCGTGTCTTCGGGCTTCAGACTCTCGAGACCTTTGAATTTCAGCTCGACTAGCTGGCCGCTGACTTCCACCTGCGGAGCGCGCCCAGGCGAAAAAATCAAATCGCTAATGTGGCCGCCGCTTTTAAGCATTGCGGCGATCAGCTGTGGAACGCCAAAAGTACGCTGTTCGGATTTGGCCGAAGATGTTTCTGGCGCCGCGTTAGTGATCGTTGTAGATGTTCCCATGGATCGTTAGCTCGTGGAGAGTTGGAATGCGGCGGGAAAGGGACACGCCGTTGACCTATCCAGTATAGAAGCGCGTGTGTTCGCACATTCCTAAAGCATGGAGCGACGTGGCGTGATGATTAACGCTGAGTCCAGCCACAATGTGATTTGGTCGTGGAGAACTCGTGGTCAGACCTGGATGCGTGACAAGAAATAACCGGAAAATATCCTCAAGTTGCGTGCGAAAGAACGAGAGAAATCTCCGAGCTGCGGCTGACTTCGGTGGCACGGACTGAACTGCAATCCGCGACAATCCAGTCTGCGCCAGCTTGTCGTAGCAACTCGTCGCGCTCAGTGGTTTGCAGCGCGATTACACGCGCACCCGCCGCTTTTCCTGCGCGAATCCCAGCGGGCGCGTCTTCGAATACCACGCAGTCTGCCGGTGCGAATCCCAGCAGCTCTGCGCCCTTTAGATAAGGCTCTGGGTGAGGTTTGCCATTGGTGATGTCGTCGCAGGTGACGAGTTTTTCCGGGACTGGGAGTCCAGCAGCTAGCAGTCTAACCAATGCCAGGCGTCGGGTGCATGAAGTAACGACCGTCCATTTGTCCTTGGGCAGCGCGCGAAGCAATTCAACGGCGCCCGGAAGAGCGACCACGTCTGCAATATCTTCGATTTCCATGCGCTCGACGATGGCGTTTTCGGCTGCGTGATCCGCGTTGGGCAACAATTCTCGAATCGTTGTGAGGCTGGGCCGTCCGTGAGCCTTGCGGACGGTTTCGAGCGGGTCGAAACCATGCTTATTAGCCCAAATAGTCCAAACTCGCGCGACCGCGGGAGTGGAGTCAGCGAGAACGCCGTCGAGATCGAAGAGCACACCTTTACATTGAATCGTAGTCATGGGAAATAGTAGCAGCGGAGCAGTTTGGAAACTAAAAGCTGACACAAGAGGGCAGTCCACAGACGCAACTACAGTTCGACTTCAACCTGATCCACGAAGCACCACATCCAATCCTCGCCCGGCTCAATGGATTGCATGATGGGATGCTTGGTGGCGTGAAAATGCTTGGTAGCGTGCTTGTTCTTCGACGAATCGCAGCAGCCGACGTGCCCGCATTCGCGGCACAATCGCAAGTGCACCCAACTATCGCCCATCTTCAGGCATTCTTCGCAGCCCTTTGTATGCGGATGAACATTCTTAATATGGCTGATGTGCGAGCAGATGGTGCTCATGCTTCCTCCTTGTCTGCCGCTCCCGAATTGTTCTGAGGTGCGGGGAATTTGGGCTGTTTAATAGGCAGCCGCACGATGAACTTTGTATCGCCAGGTTTTGTCTTCACTTCGATGTTCCCATGGTGTTTCTGTACGATTTGCCGCACTGTATCGAGGCCCAGGCCAGTCCCTTCTCCAACGTCTTTGGTTGTGAAGAATGGATCGAAAATCCTGGAGCGAATCTCCTCCGGTATGCCCGATCCATTGTCTCCGATTGCTACGGCCGCGCAATCTAATTCGCGCCAGGTGCGAATTCGCAATTCACCGGTGCCGTTCATCGCGTCGATCGCGTTGTCTATCAAGTTTGTCCACACCTGATTCAATTCGCTGCCGTAGGCGCACACCAGTGGTGTGTTCTCGTCATATTCGCGAGTAACGGTGACGCCTTTTTTCAGCCAGTGTCCAAAGATTTTCAGCGTGTTTTCCAAGTCGTCGCGCAGATTCACTTCCTGCATTGCGGCCTGATCCATGTAGGAGTAGCGCTTGATCGCGCCGACGAGGTCGCTGATGCGTTTTGTGCTGTTGTCGATTTCTTGAATCAGGCCGAAGATGGTGACGATCGATGCCACACGCCGCAGCGCATCGCCGATGACGTCATCGCCAATGGTCGCACGTAGCGCGTCCATCTTTTGCGGGTCGGCATTGGCTTCCGCCAGCGGAGCCGCGATCTTCCAAGGCTCTGTTATCTGGTGAGCTTCCAGGCACTCGGTGATTTCAGCTTCGCGGTCGCTTAACTCCATCGGGTCGGGATGAGCGGGATTATTTTCCGCGACGTGATCGGTGACTTCGCGTTCGAACTGGAAAATTGCCTGCCGCTGTTCGTGCGATAGGGGGTGCTGCAGCAGACGAAGACTGGCGTCGCGGACGTTTTCCATCGCTTCGCGCAGGCTCTTCGCGGCGCGCTGCGCGGCGGCGGCGGGATTGTTCAATTCGTGCGCCAGGCCAGCGGAGAGTTTTCCCAGTGCCATCAATTTATCGCGCTGCGTTTCCTGCCGTGTGGTTTCGCGGATTCTGTCGGACATCAACGCGACCAGTCGCTGGCCGAGCAACGGCATGCGGTGAAGCATTTCCGGAAAGTGTTTTTTGTGCAGGAGCAGCGAGCGCGTTGGCCGCACGATCCTTGCGGTGCCAAGATATTTCGTTAACCGTGAAAAAGGCAATAATCCGGTCACCTGAGGAGCTCGCGCGATGAACATCGGCGTGCCAGGTTCTTGTGGGCGCTCGATGTGCATTTCGCCTTCCAGCATCACGCTTAAGTATTCCAGCGCGTCGCCTTCGTGAGCGAAAATATCGCCTGCATTCAGGCTTTTTTCTTCCATACGTTCCGCAAGCCAGGCGAGGTCGTCTTCCGGAAGATCGGCGAATACAGTGAGCGTTTTTAGTTCGTCAATGACGTGCTGCTGTTGTGGAGTAGTTGGCTGGCCGCCCATTTTTACACCGAACCCAGATACTGATGAACGAACTGGACTGCGTTCGCGCCTTCACCCACGCCCGACGCCACACGCTTAATCGACCTGTAGCGCACATCTCCAGCCACAAAAATACCGGGTACGCTGGCTTCGAGCAGCCACGGCTCGCGTTCGAGCGACCAGTTCTTCGGAGGTTTGCCCGAGTTTAGCAGATCCGCGCCGGTAAGAATGAACCCTCTCTCGTCGCGTTCGACAGCGCCGTGCAGCCATTCGGTTTGCGGCGCCGCGCCGATAAAAATGAACAACGAAGCTGCCGGAACTTTTTGCGTATCTCCGCTGGAGGTACAAAGAATGGAGACGGCCTCCAGTCGATCGGTTCCGAACGCTTCGGTGATCTGGCTATTCAATTCCACATGAATGTTGGGAGTCTCGTGGATTTGCTCGACTAGATACTGCGACATCCCTGCCGCTAAGGAATTACCGCGTACCAGCATCACCACCCGGCGCGCATATTTCGAGAAGTACATCGCTCCCTGTCCGGCGGAGTTTGCTCCACCCACGATGAAAACATCTTCATCTTTACAGGTCGCCGCTTGCGTCATCGCCGCGCCGTAATAGACTCCGGCTCCTTGCAGTCGCTCGAGGCCAGGAATGTCAAGTTTCCGGTAGGCTACTCCGGTTGCAATCACCAAAGACTTCGCGCCAATCTCCATGCCATCTGCGAGCTTGACGAATTTTGAACCTGCGTCCACTCTTAGACTCACAGCTTCCTGCGGAGCCAGGATTTCAACGCCGAATCGGCGCGCCTGCGTTACAGCCCGTCGTGTCAACTCACTGCCGCTGAGCCCGGAAGGGAAGCCCAGGTAATTTTCGATTTTTGAACTCATACCCGCTTGCCCGCCCGGTGCTTCACGTTCGATCATGACCGTGGTGAGTCCCTTCTGAAGCGCCGTAAACACCCGCCGCCAGTCCCGCGGGACCGCCGCCAACAATCAGCAGATCGTAAAACGACGTCGTGGCACTGGTGCGCAACCCAAGCTTCGCGGCCAGCTCCGTCGTGGACGGATCAGAAAGCGCGCTGTTGTCTATGAAGATGGCGGTCGGAAGTTTCAGGTGCTCCCGTTCGGCGACTTGCAACGCATCGTGCACTTCTTTGCTGCGGTCGCCAGCTTCGGCGTCCAGCCAGCGGTACGGCACCTGGTTGCGCGCCAGAAAATCGCGCAGCGCGTACGAACGTGGCGACCAGCGGTGGCCCAGCACGCGGACGCCGTCGAATACCGGCCGATAGCTCGCCTGCCAATCCTCAAGCAAATCATCCAACACCGGATA
This sequence comes from uncultured Acidobacteriota bacterium, assembly GCA_963743735.1. GTDB lineage: Bacteria > Acidobacteriota > Terriglobia > Acidiferrales > UBA7541 > Acidiferrum. Next base: position 27,930 of record CAVURF010000007.1, on the reverse strand, counting down.
AAGCTGCTCTTCGGGAGGATCCCACGGCTTGAGCAAGTAGTGCTGGATGCGCGCCTTGTTAATGGCCTGAATTGCCGCATCCGTGTCGGCGTAGGCGGTCAGCAGGACGCGCTTCGCTTCGGGGTAAATCGCGATGGCCCGGTTCAGAAATTCCACTCCGCTCATTTCGGGCATGCGCTGGTCCACCAACAGCAGCGCCACAGACTCATTACGCTTTTGCAGTGTTTGCAACGATTGCAGTGCTGAGGCACCGGAGTCCGCGCGTACGACGCGGTAGCGATCCGCATACTTTTTTCGCAGATCGCGCTCTACGGCGCGCAGTACTTCGGGGTCGTCATCTACGGTAAGTAAAACTGGTTTCGGCATGCCAGATTTTTCCTGTAACGGCTTGGTTTAATACTTCCGCTACACTTTGGATGCGGCTAGAGCAAAAGGAGTCACTGGTTTTTCGCGCCAGATCAAATAGGCACAATGTGCTGGAGCTTATTCTCTTAACCTTTTTCGAGTTCCCCCTGCAACTCCCGTATGGGCGGCGATGACAATCCCGCGTGCCGCCATACCTCCGCTCATGCACATTGCCGCAAAAAACCGCGCGACTGGCGCACACCACACAGTATTATTCTTGTACTCATTTTGACGCTATATGAATACGAAACTGCAAGTGATGAAGTTTGGCGGGACCTCTGTCGGCGATGCCGCATGCATCCGGCGCTCCGCGCAAATTGTAGCCAATGCTTTGCGCGAATATTCGGTGGTCGTTGTAGTTTCGGCGATGAGCGGCGTAACGAATCGCTTGATTGATGCCGCTCACCAGGCCAAACGTGGCGATCGCGAAGCCGGCAAAGCGCTCGGGGATGCATTGCGGAAACAACACTTCGAAGCTCTGGCCGCGCTGGTTCCAGATGAGCACGTCAGACTTCGTGTTGAATGCCGCATCGAAGAGTTACTCGCGGACGGAACGCGGCTTTACGAAGGCACCGCGCTGCTTCGTGAATTAACGCTGCGTACGCTGGACGCCATCTCCAGCCTGGGCGAACGTCTTTGCGCGCCAGTTTTCGCGGCGGCACTCTCTGCGTTGGGCGTGGTAGGCGTTGCGATTGAAGCCACCGAATTGATCGTTACGGATTCGTTTCATGGAGGAGCCGATCCGCAAGCGACGCCCACCCGGCAACGTTCGCAGGCACGCATCGGTCCTCTCCTGGCGCATGGCCAAGTGCCCGTTGTAACCGGATTTATCGGCGCGACATCCGATGGTTTGCTTACCACGCTCGGCCGCGGCGGATCCGATTATTCCGCCACGATTCTTGGCGCTGCGCTCGATGCCACAGAGATTATCATTTGGACCGATGTCGAGGGAGTGCTCACCGCCGACCCGCGCCTGGTCGCAGAAGCGCGTACAATCCCAGAAATTTCTTATCGTGAAGCTGCCGAGCTTGCTTATTTCGGCGCGCGCGTATTGCATCCCAAAACATTGCGTCCGGTGATGCCGGCCGGCATTCCCGTTTCGATTCGCAACAGTTTTGCTCCGGAAAAACCCGGCACAAAAATTACCCAGCAAGGACGCAGCATCGGCGGCGGCGTAAAGGCGCTCACTGCGATTCGCGATGTTGCGCTCATCAGCGTTGGCGGACCCGGAATCGTTGGCGTGCCGGATGTTGTGGGCAGAACCTTTTCTACGACAGCTCAGTTGCGAGCGGAAGTCCTGCTGATTTCGCAATCATCGTCACAAAATGACATTTGTTTCATCGTCGCCAAAGCACATTCGCAAGCCACACTCGAAGCGCTGCGCAGCGAATTCGCGCTAGATCTCGCGCATCAGGTCGTTGATCACATCACGATGGACCCGAATATCGCCATCGTTGCTGTCGTGGGAGAAAACATGCGCGGCACTCCTGGCGTGGCTGGCCGCACCTTCCATTGCCTGGGGAAGGAAGGCGTAAACATCATAGCCATCGCGCAAGGCTCCTCCGAAACCAACATCTCTTTTGTGGTATCGGACGACTCAGTCAAGCCCGCGCTCTTGGCGACGCACCGCGAATTTGGTCTACATAACGCCACCGCGATGTCTTGACGTGGTCTGCTCTGGCCAAAATAGCGCTCCTCTCGAAAGACTTCGAGCAGTAAGGCTGAGGCCTCTTAAGTCTTCATTTCATCAGATAAAGTTCTCTAATAGATTACTTGCATCTCCCGGCGTGCGAGCACCTGGCTGACCTCAGGAGCCAGTGCTATTGTGCGTTTCCAAGAACGAACCAAAGGAACACGAAGAACAAGCCAATAAGCGTCTGATGACATCGAACATATACCTAGAGAATTTCCGGTACATCGATCTGGTAGTTTTGACAGCTTGCAATGGCCGACCGAGCCTGCGATAAACGTAGTTGTCGGATGGCCGGAGTTGCGGCGCGGCGCTCAATTGACAAAATTGAGAAGACTTCGGCCACCCGCCCTGAATTTTCCTTCCCTCCATTTTTGCTAATGAATTGAAACCTGTAAGAGAGAAGTTCGCACAGCAAGCGGCAAAACCGAAAGACAGAAATCAAGGCTGGTAATAACTGGGATAGGAACGGGCCGTCCGAAGTTGGACGACCTTTCATTTGATATTCGCGGCGGTCTAGAACGCTGCAATCCCAGCCACTCGGCATGATCGCACCTCTGGCATTGGACTGGTTAGGTTTACGGCCCGTAATTTGAGGGGAGATGATTGCTTCCAAGGTACGGCGGGCTGGGACACGACGAGCGCTCAGTTAGCCAAATGTAGGGTTCACATGACGTATCGTCTTGTAAACCTAAATGAACAAAATAATACTTGACACTGATTTAACTCGGCAATATTCTCCGCGCACATCTGAAGCGATCTCGCTAGCAGACAGTAACGTTGAAATTGGGGGCCTTCGCGCTGACAAGGCGGAGCTGTTCACAGTTTGTAGTATCGCCTGATGGTATGAACGAGAGCGCACGAAATGTCGAAGGAGTAAGAGATCGTCTTTCTCTCGGCAACCCAAGGGCATCAGGGAGCAGCCAAGGCTTCACGCGCGGTCGTTTATAGTTTCTTTCCGGAATTTCTCAAAACACATTCGGACAAGTTCGAAAGGAAAAATCCATGGTCCCAATCGGAGGTATTCGGGTTACTGCGCTATTGCCGATTGCGCTGACTCTACTCGCATCGTTGTTTGGCTCGAGTGTTGCTGACGCTCAGTCCTGGACTGCGCTGAATCACCAGCCTTGCTCTCCCGGCCAACCTTGCTTCTCTCCAGGTACTGCGTTGTTGCTCACCGACGGCACCGTCATGGCGCAGAATAGCGGAGGCAATACTTGGTACAAGCTGACTCCCGACAACACAGGAAGCTACGCGAATGGGACTTGGTCTCAGTTGGCGTCACTGCCCGCTGACTACGCCCCTCTGTATTTTGCTTCGGCCGTCCTGCCCGACGGCCGACTCATCGTCGAGGGCGGAGAATTTAATTTTTTCTTACCGGCTACAACGAGCACCACAGGCGCGATCTACGACCCAACGGCAAACTCGTGGACTTCGGTAGCGCCTCCGCCGGGATGGTGTTGCATTAGCGACGCTCAGAGCCTCGTTCTCGCCGATGGACGGTTCATGTTGGCCAATGCCGACACCAGCGAACAAGCCATCTTGAATGACGCGACTCTCACTTGGACGGCAACAGGCACCGGCAAGGCCGACATCAACAACGAGGAGGGATGGACGCTGCTTCCCAACAAGCAACTCTTGACTGTCGATGCTAGAAACGGCACTAATTCTGAACTGTATGTTCCTGCAAGCGGCAAATGGCACAGCGCTGGCAGCACCATCGCAGAACTATCGGCAGGACTAGAAGTCGGCCCGGCGGTGTTGCGGCCGAATGGCACGGTCTTCGCTACTGGTGCCGGTGGACACACTGCGGTATACGATACATCTACCGATGCCTGGAGAATTGGCCCTGATTTTCCTGTTGTATCTGCCGGACAGCTCGCGATAGCCGACGGACCGGCGGCTCTGCTAACTGATGGTAACGTTCTTTGCGATACCAGCGTACCTGGAGATTTGGGTACCTACTTTTTCGAGTTCGATGGAACCAATTTGAATCAAGTTCCTGCTCCTCCCAATGCTCCGTTCGAACAAGCCTTTTATGGTCGTATGCTCGTACTTCCCACCGGTCAGATCCTCTTTACCGACGGTTCCTCTGACGTTGAGATCTACACGTCCGTTGGAAGTCCTAATCCACATTGGGCACCAAGGATCCAATCCGCTCCCGGCACCGTGACTCGCGGTGGTTCGTATGTCGTTTCAGGGCACCTCTTCAACGGGCTTTCGCAAGGTGCAGCGTACGGCGACGATGCACAATCTGCCACCAACTATCCGCTCGTGCGGATCACCAATTTAGGGACTGGACACGTTTTCTACAGCCGGACGCACGACCACAGCAGCATGGCCGTCGCCTTCGGCGGTCTAGTTTCTACTCACTTCGATGTTCCGTTCGATCAGGAAACCGGCCCCAGTACGCTGGTCGTGGTTGCGAACGGCATACCTTCCGCTGCAGTGGACCTCAACGTACAGTGAATCCGATTTCAAGGTCCGTCCCATCGTGCGGGATGTTTGTCATGCGACGCGACCAATTTGAGCGGATCCTGCTTTTCCGATCCCGCGCTATACTCGGATTATTCGACATCTGGTCGACATCGGCGTTCTTGCCGAGAAGGAGGTGATCCAGTGAGGTACGGTTTACGTTGACGCAGTAGAGGAGGCGCTTGTGAGACTACCGAGCGCCTCTCTCCTTTTTGCCCCGACGTGAATCTTGTCATACAAGCCCGAAACATCGGCCCGTGCTCTTCCGGCTCTCGCCAATCAACAAACACATGGCACGCCTCGTGCCGCAACGTTTCCCCGCACATCTGCGATGGACGTGTTCTCACGCCTATCAATCCAAATCCGATAATCGTGCTCGCCTAGTTTCCGCCTTTGCCAAGTCTGTTATCCATCGTTTGCCACTCTACCCGAACGCCACACAACCCGCCGTCGAAATACTGCTGGTTGATTTGTTGGAACGCGGGATTCAAGTCGGCGTGGCTCAGATGTTCGCGGTCATAGGCTTATGTTAAAGCCGCCACAAATGACGGCGACAGACACAGCGGCGATGAATTTTTCCCAGAGTTTCATTCTCTCGCTTGCGGCAACGCAATCGCGCCGGTGACGAGTGGACAAAGATCCGCGAAATGACTCTATGCCTGTTCTATGCCTAAACTCGGAGCGACAGGAACCAAGACGGACCAACTCGAATTTGCGAATCTGTAGGTTTTTTGGAGGGGGGGGCGCGGAGTTGCTTGGTCGGCCTGAGCGCCGAAATTGCCCTCATAACCCGAAGGTCGTCATTCAAGTTGGCCGTCGCCCCGCGGCCAGCCATGCGGTCCGCGAAGCGCCTTGTGCACCAACTGTGCACCAACCCTCAAGCGAACGAGAGAGGAAAAATCCCGAAGTGTTTTGTTTTCAGTGGAAGATTTGGGGTGGGAGACGGGGTACGACTTGCCGTGTTTTGAGAGCGGAAATCGTTGGCACTCGTTGGTTCGCTACAGCCGAAACGCTGAAAACAAGGAATTTAATAAATCGCCGCTAAAGTTGCGGTTTCCGCGAAACCTTAATTGCCCGCCTTTTTGTAGCACGTGTAGCACGGCGATTCCCATTTGTTCTTGTTCTTGTGGCAAGACTTAATCTTTTGCGATTCTGGGCCATGTTTGAGCATGATTCTAGCGGCAACGAATCTTTTATTGCACTCAGCGCAAAAGTTAGCTCAAACAGATGCACGGCTGCTTCGTGGAACAGAATGGACCCGATGCCTCTCCCATAAAAATTCTCGAACATGAGGCAGACATAAGCCAATTGTAGTCAATAGTTTGACTTGTACGGCATTTTGCCGCAGATTTCTCTTGACATGACCGGCAAATTGCCGTACATTCATTGCTAACGAAAGGAGGCACTATGGCACCAGCACAGAGGTCGGAACGACTGGAGGTAAGAACTACCTCAGACCAAAAGCGTCTAATCGAACGGGCTGCCGAATTGCGTGGCACGTCTGTCACTGACTTCGTTGTTTCCAACATTCAAGCAGCCGCTGCCGAGACTATCAGGGAGTTTGAATCTCTATCTTTGCGCGATGAAGCTCGGGAAATTTTTGTTAACGCTCTGCTCAATCCGGCAGAGCCGAATGAAGCACTGAAGGCGGCGGTTGCCCGACACAAGCAGATGGGTCTTTAATTGGAAGACCAGTCGCCCAAGCCAGAATTCTACTTCGAGCCGCTCGGAACTAGCCATGACCGAGCGGCTTTTTCCTGTGGTGTTCCTCAATTAGACAAATATCTTCAAACGCAGGCGAGTCAGGACATGAAGAAAAGTCTCGCCGCAGTCTATGTGCTTACTCCTGACGGAAAAACCATCGCAGGGTTTTACACGCTGTCCGCCTACTCTGTGGAGCTTGACAAAATTCCAGACGAAATTGCGAGAAAGCTGACACGAATGCCGGAAGTGCCCGCAACCCTAATTGGCCGCCTCGCTAGAAGCGATGCGTTCCCTGGACAGAGAATCGGAGAGAGTTTGCTTGCGGACGCTCTGAAGCGCAGCCTGGCAAACTCCAAGAGTGTTGCGTCATGGGCGGTCATCGTTGACGCTAAAGACGCGAACGCCGTTGCCTTTTACAAGAAATATGGATTTGTAGAAATTCCCAGCACGGCAAATCGCCTCTTTTTACCGATGGAGACAATCGCCAAGCTTTATTGACGATACTTTCTTATATCTCAAACAGTGCGTTTTTATTGGATATTTTTGAGATGGGGTGGGAGACGGGGATTGAACCCGCGACATTCGGTGCCACAGACCGACGCTCTACCAGCTGAGCTACTCCCACCACTGGCTTTCAGTTTATCACGACATCTCGCTGCTCAAAACACGCGATCACACCGCTTCTCATTCTCGGGCGGTCGCTCCAACCGCTTGCTCAATATCGTCTGGTCCTCTGCCTCTTTATTTCCTTGCCTCCCTACTTCCGAACGTCATCCCTTTGCAAACTAGCAACTCACCGCGTATCTCTTACGCTCACGCTTAAAGCTGCTTGTTACACTCGCTTGAGGATTTGCGTCCCCGCGCATGAGCCCCCAATGACTTCGCATGAGACCGATCGCCGACATCTCGAACGGCAAATCCTCTATGCGCGCCCCATCATTATTTTGCTTTCCATTCTCGCCATTTTGGAATGGCCTGCGTCGCCAAGCAGTCATCGCTGCCGTATTTTTCTCTTTGCATATCTTTTCTACGGTTTAGGATTGATCGTAATTGATTTTGTCCTCAACGGCCGCCGCGAATGGTCGGCCCCACTGGCCATCGACTTCGCGCTTATAGTCATTCTCATTTACCTGAGTCCATTCGCCGTGCCCATCTGGTTTCCTTTTCTTTTTGCTTCGTACGCCGCAGGCAGTCGCTGGGGACTTCGTACCGCCTTGCCCATCGCCGCGGCGCTTGCGCTGATCATTACGCTCGTCAACGTCGTGCAGCGCGAAGCGCACGGCTTCCATCTCATCACCTGGATCGCCATCGTCGCGGCGATGTTCGCCTCCGGCGCTGGCCTGGCTTTTCTCGGCGACCGCAGCAGCCGCTTCGCTTCGCAAAGCCATTTTCTTTCTTCCATCACCGCCACCATGCAGGTCGAACAAGGCCTCGCGGAATCGCTGCGCCTGTTTCTCGAAGAACTCGCACAGTCGTTCGAAACCGAGCAGGCGTTTCTCCTCTTTCGCGACATGGATCTGGAGCGCATTTTCCTCTGGCGACTCAAAAGCGGCGAAAGTGAACGCCTGTCGCCAGACAGTCTACCCCTCGCCCGTGCCGACGGCTTTCTGCTCGACGACATGGACGCAACCGTTTGTTGGAACTCATTGCAGGGAGCCGGCTCGGGCTTTGGTTGGGACCGCCGCAACAACCGCTCCATCGGCAACTTGCCGCGCCTTCCCGGAACCACGCAACAGGAATTTGGCATCCGTTCATTTATGACCGTGGCATTTGACCAGAACGAAAAACCCGCGGGTCGACTGTTTCTCATCAACGGCAAACGCCCCAACGGTCCTTTTCACAAGGAAGATCTCGTGTGGCTGGAACGTGTCGCGCTCCACGTCGGTCCGTCGCTCGAAAATGTCTTTCTCCTCAGGCATTTGCGTGCCCGCGCCATCGAGGCCGAGCGCTCGCGCATCTCGCGCGACCTGCACGACGGCATTCTGCAGACGCTGCTCAGCATCGAAATCCAGTTGGACGTCTTGCGCCGTCGCGTCGCGTCATCTCCTGACCACGCCGAATCCGCACTGGCCGGCTTGCAGCAGACCGTGAGAAATGAATCCGCCGAGCTTCGCCACTTCGTCACGGACCTGCGCCCCGTCCGCGTGCAGTCCGCCGATCTGGTTGACTTGATGCGCGGTTTCGCCGAGCGCTACCGCAACGAATCCAGCCTGGCCCTTGATTTATTGCTGGATTCGGCTGATTTACGCGCTCCGGACCGCGTCTGCCGCGAGGTTTTCCAGATTTACCGTGAAGCACTCAACAACATAAAAAAGCATGCTAAGGCTACGCATGTCGTGGTAAAACTTTCACAGGACGACAGTCGACTGCTTCTGGTCGTAGACGACAACGGTGAAGGCTTCAGCTTTGCTGGTAAGTTTACTGGGGATGAACTTGACCGTCTCAGGCTTGGTCCGATTTCCATCAAGGAGCGCACGCGTACCGTCAACGGGGATTTGACTGTGGAGTCGAATCCGGGGCATGGGGCACGTCTCATAATCGAGATTCCCCTGGGCTGACGGGTTTCGGGGCTTGTACTTACAAACCCTGCGTCGAAAAAGGTTTCTGGGTTTAAGGGTTTGTTTTACAAACCCTGAGTTAGACAAGTTTTAGGGTTTAATTCGTTAAACTTGACTTAAATATGGCGAAAACTAAACAACAGATTCGGGTTCTAATGGCAGACGATCACGCGATCTTCCGCGACGGCTTGCGCAAACTTCTCGATGGCGATGAAGAAATGGTTATCGTCGGCGAAGCCCAAAATGGCGCCGAATGCATCAAGCTGCTTGCTAAACTTAAGCCCGATATTCTCCTGCTCGATCTACGTATGCCGGATAAAGACGGTCTCGCGGTCCTCGAAGAAGTTAATTTTGACCAACTGCCGACTCGCGTCATCGTCCTCACCGCCGCCGAAGATGATCGCGATGTAGTGCGCGCCATGCGCCTCGGTGCTCGCGGTGTGGTGCTGAAACAGTCCGCCACCGATCTTCTTGTCAAGAGCATCCAGCGTGTGTACGCCGGCGAAATCTGGCTGGATAATCGCATGACTGCTGAGGTGATGAAAGCCTTCTCGAAGTCTTCTGAATCCGGCCCGCGCCGTGAAAAGCCGCTGCTCTCCGACCGCGAAAAAGAGATCGTTCAACTCGTCGCGCAGGGTTTCCGCAACAAGGAAATCGGCGAAAAACTTTTCATCTCCGAGCAAACCGTAAAAAATCATCTGCACAACATCTTCGACAAACTGGGCGTCTCCGACCGCCTTGAGCTAGCCCTTTACGCCATCCATCACCGCCTAATCGATCACACCTAGCCGTCGTCTCGCCCGAGCAGAGCGCGACTTCCTCACCTTTGTAGTGGCCGACCTTCCAGGTCGGTTCTTTTCGCGCTGTCTACTCGGCTGCCTTCGGCCATGGCGGCTGAACCAGAGCCGGGATGGCAGCTACCGCTGCTGCGTCGGGAACCTTGAACGCCAGCTGCTCCGCCAGGAAAGCGATGCGGTCGCGCGTGGCTTCGCCTATTCAGCGCGTGTGGCGCTTCATAAATCTTCAGCTTCTTAGGCTCGTTGACAATTTCAAAATACCGCTTCGCCGTGTCTGCATTCATAAACGGCTCGTCCGTTGCATACTGTAAAAACATGGCCGCAGGTGCCGCGTGGGAGACATATTTCCCGGCGTCCATCCAGTCGAAATTGCTCATAAACGCGTCGAGTTTTTCCGGTCCGATTTTCTGCCGATACTCCTGAAACTCTTTCGTTGTTTTATCAACCTCAATTGAAAGATCGCCCGCCATAATCACAAAGGCTTTGAAGCGCCTGTCGATGCCGCTCAAGAAACCACCGGCAGTTGCGTCGCAGCTGTGACCAACATACGCCAGGCGTTTGGGATCGACATCCTTGCGTGCTAGAAGAAGATCGGCGCCGCGCCGAAGGTTCACGTCCTGCTGTACTTCGACAGCGATCTGCTGTTCGTTCATAGGCGCCTTGTCTTGCACAAACCCAGGATGCACGGTCACGTGGTCAGGCAGCAACGAGAGCACCCCAGAATGCGCAAGAACAATCGCTTCATCGAGGAATTCGCCGCGATTCTTCTTCTCTGATCCTGGCATGCACCAATGCCCATAGATCACCGCAGGAAAAGGCCCTTTTCCGGACGGCACCACGAGATAGGAAGTAACCACGCCGCCATTCGGCCCTACTGCTGCGCTTCGATCGCCAACGGGACTTGAAAAGGAGACGTCGTAAATCGTGACCCCATCGCGCTCTTGAACTCCTGCTTGCTTAATGTCCAGAGGCGCACTTTTGTCATAATCCCAATGGTGCAGCAGCTGGTTGCGGTCCTGCTGGGCCAAAGCAGGAGACACCAACAGTAGCGCGAGATAGATGTTAGTCTTCATGCTCGACTCCTGACGTCGACCTCAATATACAACCATGCGTTATAAGGAAAACAGAAAATGGTCCGGCCGCCGCGACTCGAATCTCAAACAGGTTTGCATTTCGTACAACGGGGGAAAGCACCGCTGCCCATTTGCTTGCCCCCGTCAATTGGTTTTATTTTTTGTCAACTATCGGTGGTGAACGCTGCTCGAGGAGCTTCAACCGCTCGCGCGCTTCCGTCAAGTCCACATTTCCGGCTAATGCCTTTCGATACTCCTCTTGCGCTTCCGGCAATTTTCCAGCCCCTTCGAGCGATTTTCCGGCCATCAGCAACAGCTGCGGCGCGGGCTTCACCTCCGCTGCCGCGACGAAGTCCTCGCTAGCCTCTGCAAAACGGTTCATATTAAAAAGCGCTTGCCCACGACCGGCGTGTCCGGCAAGTGAGTTCGGTTGCAGTTCCAGCAATCCAGAAAACATCCGAACCGCCGGTTCATTTTGGCTGAGGTCCAGATATGCCGCCGCCAGACTGTTTAGCGCCCGTGTCTTTTCCTCCGTACTCTTCGCAGTGCGTAGCGCTTCTTGCAGTTCGGGCAACGCGCGAGAATTGTCTCCGGCCTGCGCCAAGGCGTAGCCAATATTGAAGTGCGGAACAAACAACTCCGGAGCAAGCGACTCCGCAATCTTGAAATGCTCAATCCCTTCGCCCATGCGTCCGCTGTCCAGCAACGCGGCCCCAAGATTAGTTTCAATTCGCGTGTTTGCAAACGGGATGACTTCGCGCGCATGCCCGAACAGCGTCACGCTATCGTGCCAGTAACCGATAGCGATTACTGTAACCACCGCGAACGCGACCCCCACAAACCCGCCCACAATTGCTTGTACGGCCGGCGAAACTCGCCGTTGTTCCGCCGCCTCACCCAGTTCCCAAACCATCATCACGAACAATCCGATCAACGGAATGTACGCATAGCGGTCAGCCATCGCCTGCAGCCCGACCTGTACAATTCCGATCACCGGAATCAAGGTAACCACGAAAAGCATCCAGCCGAAGATCAGGTGCCGCCGCTCTCGATACCGCCAAACCACGGCTGTGATGGCAACTAGCAGGACCGCAGCGGCAAAAGTTTCCCACCTCGCCAGCCGGTTTCCCGGATGCGGGTAGTAGTAGGAAAGGCCGCTCGGCCAAAACATTTTGCTGATGTATTTCGCATACGAAACGATAGCGTTCGCGATGCGCTGCTGCATCGTCAGCGCGGCGGTGCTGGTCATTGCCTCGCCGCGATGCTGCGCCACAACGGTTATCCACGAACTCGCAACACTCATCGCAAACAACGGAATTTTTTCGGCGAGCAAGTGGCTCAACCGTTTAAGGACCGGACCAATTTCGCTGGTTGAGAAGGGAACTGGCAAGCGCTCCAGCGGCCAATAATCCAAAATCAGCAGCACCAGGGGAAGTGTTACCGCCATCGGTTTTGACAGCAATGCCAGCGCAAAGAAAAACACCACCGATAAATAACGTCGCCACTTCTGTGCTAGAGAGGACTCCGGCGCGCGTGCATACCATCCGTAACACGCCACGGCGAGCAGCGAAAACAGCATGCTCAATAGACTCTTGCGCTCAGAGACCCACGCCACTGTCTCCACATTCAAAGGATGCAACGCGAATAGCCCTGCCACGCATAAACTTCGCCAGCGATAGCCCGTCGCTTTATTCAGCAGCAGAAATAACAGCACTGTGTTGATCGCATGCAGCAGCACGCTGATCGCATGATGTCCGGCGGGGTGCAATCCAAAAACCTGGTAATCCGCCATGTGTGAAACCCAGGTCAGCGGATGCCAGTTAGCCGCCTCAATGCTTCGAAACGCCCACCCGACGTTCTGCCAACTCAGTCCCGCTTGCACATGTTCGTTGTGAGTGACGTACACGCCGTCGTCAAAATCAACGAATCCGTTGCGCGTCGCCGGGTAATACACGGCCAGCGTCGCCAGTCCAAGAAGCGCCGCCAAAACCCAGACTGGCGCACGCAATTTCCCGTCCGCCACACGCCCAGAAATCTCATCCGGCCGCTCCAAGGCATGCTCCATTCGGCTAATTGAGCCCACACAAACGATTCTTGGCCCTTTGTAGCAGCGGCTCTTGCACTGGCCCAGGAAGGGTTCGCCGCTGCTTCTTTCTTTCCCTCATCATAAGCCACGCATCCCGACCGAAAGCCGGATCCCTTGCGCAAGTGTTCCTCGCCAGCACGCGAATCCAATCGCCGTCGCCGCCACCCTGTGGAAATTCGCTGCGCGGAATCAGACCAGATAGCCCCTTTGTCCCAATTTTCCTCATTGTTCTAGTACCTTCGTACCGTCCGCTGCCGAACAGATTTTGTACCTCTTGGCCTATTGTTCCGTGTACCCGCTACAGCTACACTCATCCTTCATTCGAGGAGGTTCTGCCTTGTCGGGCTCAGAACGCCGTACCACCCAACGCTTTACCATGCGGCTCCCTCTCACGGTCCGTTGGACCACGGGAGCAGCCGTTGGGGAAACCAGTACAGAATCCCGCGACGTCAGCTCGCGTGGGGTTTACTTCTACCTCGGAAAAGATGTGAAGGAAGGTTCGCCCGTTGAAATCCTTCTGACGCTTCCCAACGAGATCACTCTCGCAGGTCCGGTCCGCGTTCGCTGCCTCGGCCGCGTACAACGCACGGAATCCCGCGACGAAACGTCAGTTGGAGTGGTTGCCGCCATTGAACGCTACGAATTTCTGCGCGGCGACGAAGAGAAGTAGTCGGTTTCTCTAACCGGTTTCAGGGTTTGTACTTACAAACCCTGAACTTAAAGTTTTTGCGGTTTTTTAGAGCCGCTATCGTTTTCTTGCTCGCTCACTGCGGAGGCGGGCAGGACAAAGCCGGGGCTGCCTTGGCCCCTCAGCGAAGCGCCCCGGCATTTTTTCTTTCCTTCTCCAGCTTCCTGCAAACTTATGTAGCGGCCGCCCAGTTGCCGCTTCTTGCACAAACAAAGAACGCATCGTTCCATGTAGCAGCGGCTTTATGCCGCCGTCCGATCTACCTTGACCTCAATCGAGATTTTTCGCGAATGCGTTTCAGCAACATTCGCAATTCTGCTGCTGGTCCTCCGCGCAAATCCCACAACCAGAAAAGGAAAGAGCGGCAGCGAAGCTGCCGCTCGCACCACCTTCGAAGAATCCTTCAAACTGACCGTCAGGCCAGTTTCGGCGCAGCGATTTTGGCCTGTATCGATGCCCTACCAGGACAGCAAACTACATTTTCGCGACGCAGCCTGGATCTCGATCCGCTCACTAAGGCTAGTTAAACCAGTGGCTTGCAGCGACCAGGTCAACCCCTCCCGCGTCAGGTTCATGGGAAATGGGATTCCCTCGCGGCTGCCCCAACTGCCGATGTTACATTTGCGCCGCCTGACCTTCAGAGCAGGAGACATTTTCCAACCAGTCGGCGATTATGACCGCAGCTTCGAGAGTTGCGCCGATCTGTCGGACCGGCTTCATAAAATGGGGGAAAGCGTATGCCGGAAGTGCCGGCCCAAGATTTGGTATCACTTGTCAAAAACTCAGCCGGGAACCAGACCGAACGCATGGCAACGCCGGAGGAGTTGTACGCGCTCAAACGCATCGCGGAGGTTGAGAGCGCCTTGGCGGAGCTCGCGAAAGCAGAGAATTCGTCGCGTCAAGACAGCACCATCGCTACGGGAATTTTCGCGCCAATCCGCCGACTTGAACCGCCACCTGGCGTGCTCGCAGTCCCGCCTGTCGAAAGCGCGCCCGTCAACGAGTCAGCAAGTCAACTCGAATTGCCAACAGCAGAGCCAGCGCCGGTGGGAAGCGCAATCGCCGACATTGCATCCACAGCCAGCGAAATCGCGGAGGACACTGCGAAACCAGCATCGGAAAATTCTGGAGGCATGGCTGGCAGTTGGATGCTGGAGTTCGCCTCAATTCTCGATCAGCATCGCATCTGGGTAGAATCGGGCGGCGAAGCCGGTACAAAAGCGGACTTGTGTGGAGCGAATCTCGAGAACGCCGACCTCACCGGGGTAAATTTACAAGGCGCATTCCTGCAGCGCGCTAATTTGCGCGGCGCCGATCTCTCCATGGCCAACCTGCGCCACGCCTCGCTTGTTCAGGCCGACCTGTGTAACGCAAATTTACTGGGAGCCGAACTGCGCGGCGCAAATTTGATGGGCGCAACCTTATATGGTGTCGAGGGTCTGTGGCTTGGTCGCTTGGGCGGCGCAAATCTGTACGACGCCATGTTGCCGGAGACCATCTCGTCCATTGATGGCTCGAAAGCTGTTTGGGAAGCTACCCGTAGTGCACGCTGGTTTTATTTTGTGATGCTTGCGATTTGCTCCCTGTGCGTCCTGTGTGTGGCAACTACCAGCGATCCACGCCTGATTCTCGATGGCCAGACCATTCCTATCGCTCGCCTTGGCAACATTCTTCCTATCAACGCCTTTTACTTGATCGCGCCAATATTTCTCGTGGTCATGTTCGTGCGATTTCAGTTTCTCCTTCTACGTGTCTGGAGCAGCATGGCCGCTTTACCCGCGGTTTTCCCGGATGGCCAGACGGTCGAACAAGGTGGTCCCTGGTATTTGATGGGACTCGTGCGCCGCCACTTTCGTTGGCTGCGCGAAACCAAGACCCCGGTATCCTGGCTGGAAAACGCCATCGCCACCTTGCTCGCTTACTGGGCCGTGCCGACCACCATTGCAGCTTTCTGGATGCGCTATCTGGTCCGCCAGGACATGCGCGGCACTTCCTTGCACGTTTTGTTTTTCGTGCTCAGTGTCAGCGTAGCCACCGGGCTTCCCTCGCTGGTCAGCCGCGTGATTCGCAGCGGTGAAGTTCGCCGTACCAGCCCGCGTAGCGTAGCTCGTATGGCTTTTTTGACGTTGCGCGCACCGATCGCCTTCGGACTGATTCTGCTCCTGCTTTCCTGCGGCGTGATCCTCGGCATTCCCGCGGACTCCGACGCTTCGCGAAAATATTTTAGCGCCAGCCCCAGACGCTGGGCGGCAGAAGCGTTCCGCCTGGTGGGCTATCGGCCATATGCGGACCTGATCGAAGCGGCATTGGTTCCTGCCCGTTCGCGTGCGGCGACCGCCTCCTCGACTAGTCCACCCTTCGCAAGTGCAAACGATGCGCCAGGCGAAGGCTTCGGCGCCAAGTTGAATGAAAACAGTTTGCGCTATGCACGAGGCTATCGCGCGGTGCTGGGTGGCGCGCGCTTGTGGCGCGCCGATCTCGATGGCGCATATCTGACCGAAGCAGATTTGCGCAACGCCAATCTGCGCGAAGCGCACTTGCGCGATGCGGTGCTGGACCATGCGCGAGCGGATCACGCATTGCTCATCTCCGCCGATGGCACCGGCGCCAATCTCACCGGCGCCGATTTGCGTGGAAGCGACATGACCTACGCCATTTTTGAGAACGCAAGTTTCGCCGGAGCAAAACTTGGCGGTGCCTCGCTCTATGGCGCGAACTTAAAGCGCACCAACTGGCTGCGCGCCGACCTTACGCGTAGCGACATGCGTGACACCCTCATGCAGGAAGCAGGACTATCTTTGGCGAATCTCGAACTGACCGACTTCTCCGGCGCCAAGCTCTCGGGAGCTCAGTTCGGCGGCGCCCAATTCAAAGGCGCCATTCTCCTCGGCGCGGACTTGCGCAATACCGACTTGCGCGGTGCAGCTTTCTCCGGCGCAGTTCTGCGCGATGCGCCGATCGACGGCTCCCAACTTGAAGGCGCCGATTTCCGCGGGGCTCTCGGTCTGACTGCCGCCCAGGTTTGCTCTGCCCACGGCTGGAATACTGCCCAATTCGACGCCGACGTCCTGCAATCCGTGCAAGCCCTTTGCGGCACAAAATAAACCACGTTTTAGTATTTCAATGTACCGGCGGTTTATCCCGCCCTTCCGTAATTTAGCAGCGCCACCGGGCCACTACTCACAAAAAAATCACGCTCCAACTCTGCCGTTCTTTCTTTTCCCGCTTGCAGGGCCGCTTATTTCTGATCAACTTTCTTCCCCAAACAACTTAATATCGGCCGGCCCATCGCTCAGCGCCGTGGCCTCGCGCCCTTGCACCAGTTCCCGTATCTGCTCCACAATGTCCGGGTTCGCCAGCGTGGTAATATCGCCGGTGTGCATGCGATTTGAGATCGCAGCGAGCACTCGCCGCATAATCTTCCCCGAACGCGTTTTCGGCATATCCGGCACCACGTGAATACGCTTCGGCCGTGCAATCTTGCCGATCATGGTCTCAATCGTCTGCGTCACCCTATCGATAATCTGCTTATTCGTTTTCACCCCAGGCTTGATCGAAATATACACTTCCGGAACCCGCCCTTTAATTTCATCCACCACCGGAACGACAGCAGCCTCCGCTATCTCCGGCACCGTCAAGCACGCCGATTCAATCTCCTTCGTACCTAGGCGATGCCCCGCGACATTGATCACGTCATCCACGCGCCCCAAAATCCGGTAGTAGCCGTCCGCTGAAATCATCGCACCATCGCCCGCAAAATAAGGCCAATCCCGCCAGTCCGTACTCTGCGGATTCTTGCAATACTTTGCGTAGTACTGTTTCGCAAATCGCTCTGGGTCTCCCCAGATCGTCTGCATGATTCCCGGCCACGGATTGCGAATACAAATATTCCCCGCGGCGTTCTGCCCAGCCTTGACCTCATTGCGGTTTTCATCCCAGATCACCGGATAAATTCCCAATACCGCCGGACCTGCGCTCCCTGGCTTCATCGCATCCAGCGCCGGCTTTGTGCTGCAAAGAAATCCGCCAGTCTCCGTCTGCCACCAGGTATCCACAATCGCGGCATTGCCCTTTCCCACTACGTCGTAATACCAGCGCCACACCTCCGGCTCAATCGGTTCACCCACCGTCGTCATGTGCTTGAATTTGTAGTTGTACTTAGCCGGCTCGTCCGGGCCGGACTTTCGCAGCATGCGAATCGCCGTCGGCGAAGTGTGAAAAATATTTACGTCCAGTCGTTCCGCGATTCGCCACGGCCGTCCAGCATCCGGGAATTGCGGCACACCTTCATAAATAACGCTGGTCGCGGCAAGCGCAAGCGGTCCATACACAATGTAGGAATGTCCCGTGATCCATCCAATATCCGCCATGCACCAGTACACGTCGCTCGGATGGATGTCCTGGTAATATTTCGAAGTACCTGCCGCATACGCCAGGTATCCGCCCGTCCGGTGCTGGCAGCCTTTCGGTTTTCCGGTGGTCCCGCTGGTGTACATCAAAAACAGCGGTGCCTCCGAATCGAGAGATACAGGCTCAACGATTTTTCCGCCGTAATCCTTCAGAACTTGATCCACGAAAAAATCACGGCCCATCTTCATTGGCGCTTCCGAGGAAGTTTTTCCGGCATACCGCCGCCAGACCAGGACCTTGTCGATTTCCTGACCCTCTTTTTGGGCCGTCTCGATCGCGAGGTCCGCGTTGCCTTTGTGGTCGATCCACTTTCCGTTGCGCCAGTAGCCATCGGCGTAAATCAGTACCCGGCTACCGGAATCCGCCGCACGTGTGCCGCAAGCTTCGCCGCTGAAGCCTCCGAACACCACCGAATGCACCACGCCAAGTCGCGCGCATGCCAGCATGGTGATCGGCAGTTCTGGAATCATTGGCATGTGAATTGTGACGCGATCGCCGGCTTTTAATCCGGCAAAATCCCGCAGCATTGCCGCGGTCTCGTTCACGCGTACATAGAGTTCGCGGTAGGTCAGCACCTGCGGCGATTCGTGTTCCGGCTCTCCCACAAAAATGAAGGCTGCTTTATTTTTGTGCGAGGCCAGATGCCGGTCCACGCAGTTGTAGCAAACGTTCAGCTTCCCGCCGACAAACCATTTCCAAAATGGCGGATGCTCGGTATCGAGTGTGGTGTGCCAGTAGCTGTCCCAGTCCAGCAGATTCGCGTAGTGCCGAAAGCACTCCGGAAATTTTTCCTCCCGGAACGCATCGACAAAAGCCGGATCGACCAGGTTCGCCTGCGCCACAAAGCTCGTCGGCGGACGCAGCGAATCCTCTTCCTTCCAGTGCACCGCAATCTGCGCCTCATTCGCCTTCCGCTCAGGTGCCATGTTCGCTCCAGCCATGCTGCCTGCTTGCGCTTTAGCGTTCGCCTTCTGCGCCACATTTGCCTTCTTCGCTTTGTTCGGACGAGATTTAGCCACGACGGACGTCTTCCTTTCCAACATTCACTCTGGCGGCGGCCCGCAGGCAGTATCGCTCTTTCTTTCGTATTGGCCGACCTTTTAGGGTCGGTGTCTTTGACGCCTTAGGGGATTTCGGCATTCAGTGCGCCACCAGCCCCGCTCTCGCAGGCTCCACAAAAATAATGCTACTGCGCGGCGAACCGAGTCAATCGCTCGTGGCCTTCTGGATTTTACCGGTGCGACGTTGGATCACATTTCCAATCTAAAGGCGCAGCACTGCTGCGCCCCAGCTAGCCCGTACGTCTGAATTTCCGGTTTTTTGCCCCAATTTTTTGCATTACATCTAATGCGAAATGCGCGGCGACGTCTTCACCTCGTCCCAAATCTTCGTTCCATGCGTTTCCTTCAGCAATAGGCCGCCCACGACAAATGTCAATCCAGCAACAATCATCGGATAGTACAACCCGGCATAAATATTCCCTGTAGCTGCGCAGCTCCATAAACCGATCAGCGGCAACAAGCCACCAAACACACCGTTCCCAATGTGGTACGGAAGCGAAAGCGACGTATAGCGGATCTTGGCAGGAAACGCTTCGACCAGGTACGCTGCAATCGGCCCGTAAATCATGCAAACGTAGATCACTTGAACGAAAACCAGAAACACTAGCATCGGGACGTTTGGCGCGGACGCCTCTTTTGCGGGCACCAGCGCCCCAGTCGCGGGATCTTTGGTCATCGAAGTCAGCTTCGTTCCGCCAGTCACCTTGTCCTTGGCTGACGAAACCGAATCAATGTTGTTGCCTGCTGCGTCATGCATGGCATGGTAGATCGGGATGTACGTCAGCAACGCAAGCAGGCACGCCGCCATCATCAGCCATTTGCGGCCAATTCTGTCTGACAGCGCCCCAAATACCGTGAAAAATGGCATCGCGCAAAGCAACGCAATCGCCACAATAATATTGGCCTGTTTGATGTTTATTTTCAGAATTGTCTGCAGGTAGAACAGCGCATAAAATTGTCCCGTGTACCAAACCACGCCCTGCCCGGCAGTCGCGCCAAACAGCGAAATCAGTACCCGCTTCAAGTTGTCCCACTTCGTGAACGCGTCGGTCAACGGTTGCGTTGACGCCATGCCGGCGCTCTTGATTTGCGTGAAGATCGGCGACTCCTTCATCTTCAACCGCACGTAAAGCGAAACCGAGACCAAGAGAATCGATGCCAGGAACGGAATTCGCCATCCCCATCCGCCGAATGCTTCCTTGCTCATGCTGTACTGCGTCAACAAAATTACGATCAGCGAGACGAATAAACCAAGCGTCGCGGTGATCTGAATGAAGCTGGTGTAGAAACCGCGTTTTTTGTCCGGCACATGCTCCGCAACATACACCGCCGCTCCGCCGTACTCTCCGCCCAGCGCAAGCCCTTGTAACACCCGGATCAAAATCAGTGTGATTGGCGAAAACCAGCCAGCCGTCTGAAAAGTTGGCAGGAGTCCGATTAGTGCGGTCGCTCCGCCCATGATGGATAGCGTCACGATGAACGCATACTTGCGCCCAACCAAATCGCCGATCCTGCCGAAAAATAACGCGCCAAACGGCCGTACCAGGAATCCCACTGCGAACGTAGCCAGATACGCGATATATGCAAACGTATCATTGCCAGCGGGGTAGAACTTCAGAGAGAGGATTGCCGCGAGACTTCCAAAAATATAGAAGTCGTACCACTCGATCATCGTACCCACGGCTGAGGCCAGAATTACCCGCCACAACCCGTACTCGCTGCTACCGTCCATCACAATCTCCGCTGTGCGGCTTGCCATTGATTCCTCCTGGATAGGAACCGCCACAGACACAGCTACGCCTGAGGCGAACCTCCAAAGCCAACGCAGAAAAATCGCAGTACGTAATCTCCGCCAGTTGCTCCCTGAGTACCCCCCTGTGACGCTCGATCCAAACACGTCAGGTCTTCAGAACAAAAGCTTCCTGGTCGCCGTGTTCATATCGCGTAAGCGTCTCGCATGTCAAGAACATCGCAAGGCAGAAAGTCGCACCGATAGCAGTTCGGGTTCGAGCGGCTTCTGAGCCGGTGCCAGGTTCATTTCGTAAAAGTCGAATCGAAAAAATACCAAATCGAAGGCCACAGACTCCGATACCCTAATCTATGAGTTTGTGGATATCCTCAGGCCAATTTGTCACATTTCATTCGCATTTTTGTAACTACGCAGTCTCTATTTTATCTAAATTGTTCATAAAGAAATACTTAATCCATCCCCTAGGATGGCGAAACGATTGCATCCTTACCAGCCATTCAGGGAAGAGACTAGGCCTATTTCGGGGGGGAAGGTTTTTGCTTTGGGGTTCCTATTTAGCGGGAATCCAGATTGCCACAGTCTGGATTCTTCTCGCTCGGTTCTTTTCCATTTAGGCAAGACGAAATCGCATTACTGATTTTACGTCATTTAGCTCCGGGTTTGTCCGTCCCGCTTCTTAATGCCGTTGCGTTCTGCGAGTTCACCGATCCGCGCAGGTCAATTCGTATCAGGAAAGGCAGGGAGAATGAGAAGGACTACTCTATTTTCATTAATCGCAGTTTTGGCGTTGCTGGTTAGCGGTAATGTGGCGTTCGGTCAGGCGACCGCCAGCGGCACCATTGAAGGAACAGTCGTTAGATAAATCGCAGTCCAGCGTCAGCGGCGCGCAGGTAGTCATCACCAGCAAAGCTACCGGCGCGACGCGTACGGCTACAACCAGCGACGTCGGCACGTTCCGGTTTGACCTGCTTTCCGCCGGTTTCTACACCGTGAGAGTTTCCAAAGACGGATTCTCCACCGTCGTCGCAGACCGTCGAACTTGCTGGTTGGCCAGACGGCGACCGCAAACGTCACCTTGAATCCCGGCGCAATATCCGAAACGATTGAAGTGAGCGGGCAGGCTCCGTTGCTCGATGTCGCTAAGACCAGCGTCAGCCAGGACATTACTCCCAAGGAAGTCGAAGAACTCCCGATGGTCGGCCGCGACGTCGCGAACCTGGCGTACCTGGCGCCCGGTGTGAAGGCCACGGACTCCTACGATCCGACCAAGAACCGCTACGCGATTCTGTCTGTGAACGGCGAAAATGGCCGCAACGTCAACGTCACGGTCAACGGCGTCGACAACAAGGACAACACCGTCGGCGGTCCGGTTATGCAGCTGCCGCTCGAAGCCGTCCAGGAATTTCAAATCAGCACCCAGCGCTTCTCGGCGGAAAATGGCCGCTCCGAAGGCGCCGCGATCAACATGATCACCAAGCACGGCACCAACAACTATCACGGCTCGCTTTTCGGCTATTTCCGTGATTGCGGCCTTGGATACCGACGAAAAACAAGCGGACGGTCAGCGGCGGTCAGGTCTCGGCTCATCCGGATTACAGCCGACAACAGTTCGGCGGATCGGTCGGCGGACCCTTCGTGAAGGACAAGCTGTTTGGCTTCTTCGCGATCGAGCGCGAACGCGAAAGTCAGGGTCTGCAAGAGTCGATCAACGCCTTACAACCAGCTCGTGCTTGCCCAAGGCGCCGGGCTTGCCGCGCAGCCTGCCGTTGCCATCCCTCGTCCCTTTTACGAATGGCGCTACAACGGCCGCATGGACTGGACGATCAACAACCGGAACACCGCCTACGTCAGCTATACCTCGCAGGCCAACAACAGCTTGAACGATCAATCCGACGGCACCGGCGATCTGACCAACGGAAACTTCACCGTCAATCACCTTCAGTTGGCAAACCTCACCGTGAATAGCATCTTCCCGCACAACGCTGTCAACCAATTTACCTTTGGCTTCCAGTATTGGAACAACCTGATCGACAGCAACATCAGCGCTCCGTTGGTTACTTTCCCAGTCCGCCTCATTCGGTACCAACACCAACGTTCCGCAGCAGTCGTTCCAGCGCAAGTGGCAGTTTAAGGATGACGTTTCCAAGACCTTCGGCAAGCACACTCTCAAGGCCGGAGCCGACTTCATCTGGAATCCAGTCGAGGGCGGATTTTTCAAGTTCAGCTCGACCCTCGAAATCGACTTCGAGGCAAATCCCAGCGATCATTGCCTCGACGATCCCAGCAAGTGTATCCTCAAGGTTTTCGCAACAGTCCCGGCCCTGGTCACCGGTATGACCATCGCTAACGGTGACCCTATTTCCTTGTGGCCACCAAGCAACTCGGCCTTTACGTACAGGACGATTATAAAGTCACCCGTCGCCTCACCTTGAATCTCGGCGTCCGTTGGGACAAGGACTTCAACACCTTTGGATCGTCGCTCATTGCCAACAGCCGCACCTTATCAGGAGCTGGTCGCGCTCAACAGTCCGATCTCGAATCCGTACGTCAGCAAGATTCTGGGTGACGACAACAAGAACATCAGCCCGCGCGTCGGTTTTGCCTACGACGTCACCGGCGCCGGCAAGCACGTGATTCGTGGAGGCTACGGCCTGTACTTTGGCAACTCGTTCCAGAACATTCCGCTGTTCATGGAACAGCAGGCCAATTCGACCATCTTCCAGACAGGTATTCACCCTCAGCGCGCCCGACGATCCCGTTCCCGGTACCGGCCAGACGCTCGGACAGTGGCAATATGGTGTTAGCCCCTTGCCCACGATTGCCGCCTCCGTCGTCGACAGCTCTTGCCCGGCAGCGTTGGGCCGCTTGATGGATCCGAACTATCGCAACCCGGTTACCGAGGAGTTCAACCTCGGCTACAGCTGGGCTCTCAACCGCAACTCCGTTTTCGAAGTGGAATACGTCCACGTTCTTGGCCTGCACGAAAACAAGACCATGAACATCGACCAGAAACTTCCAGACCCGACCACAGCCTATTGGTTCTCAGTGCTGCTATCGGCCACTCGATCCGGCCTTCGCTGCCAATCCAGCACTACCGGAATTGGCCAGCGTCCGCGATGAACAGTCCATCGGTCGGTCGCAATACAACGGCTATAATTTCAGCTACCGGCAGCGCTTGACCCATCATTTTTCGTTGAACGCGAACTACACCCTTGCTTGGGCCTATTCCTTCGACGGCGGCGGCACCTCGTTCCGTGACTACCCGGGCTCGCTACCAATCCGTTCGCCAGCTATGAGTGGGGCCCTTCGCCCAACGACGAGCGTCATCACGTCACGCTCAGCGGCATCTGGGAACTTCCGCTCGGACTGCAACTTTCGCCGATTCTGCAATTTGGTTCGGCACGTCCCTACAACATGACCAACTCCGCCAACACCCTGAACACCGGCGGTGGCACGCAACCGCTGTGGTGGTTCCAACTGCCGATCCGACAAATTACCTGGCGTTCTCCGGCAACAACACCGCGCGCACAGAACTGCTTCTATGGAATAAACGGAGTTGCCCAGGCCTGCACCATCGCGAAGTACGATCCGCTTCGCGGTGATCCTTTCTTCGAACTCGATATGCGTTTGGCGAAGAACTTCAAATTCCGCGAGCGCTACAACCTGCAGATCGTTGCGCAGGCGTTCAACCTGACCAATCGTGCCAACTACGGCAACGATTTCGGACTCAATATCGGAGACCCATCGACCTTCGGTCATCCAATTGGCTTCATCAATCCGACCAGCACCGTCAACGCCTCGTTCCGTTTGGGGTGAGTTTGGCTTCCGCTTTACCTTCTAACTCTTCCGGAGCTTGGTCTCCACAGCAACAAAGGGCGCCCATTCGCAGAAGGTTACGAAACGGACGCTCAAAGTAATACAAAAGCGATGCTCTTGGTTCCGGGCATCGCTTTTTGTTTCTTTGTGCAATTTTTCCGCGATCCGGTGGCTTCAAGCGGTTTGTAGTGCTGAAGTCAGTCGCCGTGCCCCGAGAATGTTGTGCATTCTTCTTAGATTGTAGGCGGCGCTTCGTGGTGATCCGCGAGCAATTGCGCGCCGAGCGGCCCCTGACTGGGAAGAAAACTATTGGAGGGTTCCCGGTTACACTTTCCGCGTCTTCGTCAGCAACCTGGCGCTCCCGCCGGAACAGATCTGGCGAGACTACAATCGCCGGGCGGACATGGAAAGTCGCGTCGCCGAACTGAAACACGATTTGGGCGCCGATGATTTTGTCTGCGTGAGTTTTTTGCCACCGAAGCAGCCGTCCGTAGCATCCTGCTGCTGTTCAATCTGCTCGCGGAATTCCAGCGCGGCAATGGTCTCCGCACCTATCGCCGACCGGCCACGCTGCGCGCACAAGTTTTCCTGTGCGGTGCTTTGCTCGACCGCGCTGGACACCGCTTGGTCTGGCATCTGTCCGCTTCCTGGGGCGCGTTGCAGCCACGCATCCCGTTGCTGGAAAACGTTTTCGCCTATGTTATTCTGTTATTCCAACTTCGCCGAAGTTGAATCCTGCACCCGCAACTTGAACCAAAAATCGATCAAGGAATCTCGATGAAACCGCCTCCAACTTCGGAATTCAGGTTGAGCGGCTATTCGATACGCGCAACTGCCGCGGCCTTTCGCACCTTCAATGCAGCGAAGCGACTCAACACTTCACCTCAGCCCCTTAAGCAGCATCGGCGAGCAAAGAAAAATGGGAAGGCCATTTCGGCCTTCCCACTTTTTTGCAGCGAGCCGTTTCCGTCTCGCCTGCCGTAGTTAGAAGTTGAGCCGGAAGCCAAACTCCATCGCTCGCGGCGTGTTCGCCTGGGCCACTCCAGTGAACTGAACTCCGCTAAGACTGCCCAGTGCGCCCCAATCACCCGTATCACCAAGGACTAAATACGGATCGGACAGCTGATTATGGTTGAAGAGATTCGAGAAGATAACCGAGAATTCTGTATTCACGCGTTCTGTAATGCGGATATTTTTCTTGAGGCTAAGATCCACGTTCCAGAACGGCATGCCGCGCAGAATCCCCTGTCCTCCACCGTTTATATTGTCGATTCCCAGGATCGGGTTTCGGAAGCAGCTATACGCCTGATCCGGATTTTGGAACATGCTTGGGCCGTACCAGCTTGAACCCAGGCCTTGGGTACTGGGCACGGGATTATTGTGACGGGAGCTGCCGAAATTATTCGGGCAGATGAGGACAGCGTTTTGTAGTGCGGCGAAGCTTGCGCCGTCCCCCTCGCCGAAGGTCTGACCGCCTCCGTAAACTTCGTTAGCACCAGCGTCGACAGGAGAAACCTCCAAGGGCAAGCCACTGCCCAGAGCGAGGATAGGCGCAATCGTCCACCCACCTGCGATGTGTCCTATCACACCGTGCTGGTTCTTGAAAAACGGCGGTTGATAGACGACAAAAGTGTTGAATAGGAATTTGCGGTCCCACGGCTGTAGCCCGTAGGCCGACCGCAGATTGTAGGCATCCGGCACGGTGAATTGGCTAGTGGCCTGAACTTCCGAACCCGTCCCCAGCGCCTTTCCATAGGTGAAGTTACTCTGCATGGTCACTCCATGCCATTGAGACATCTTCAGTGAGACGAACCCTGCGTTGTAGTTTCCATAGCCGAGGCTGGTGTTCATGCCAACACCGGTGCTCAACTGCCCGCCGCCGCCAAAACACTGGCTGCGGTGCAAGGTATGGGGGTGTTCAGCATGGTGCGGCCGAAGTTGAACGCCCCGTTGTCAAGATTGCTCCACAGGCTCCAAACGTTGGCTTGCTGGATGTTAGCTGTACCGTCGTTGCCTTCTTTAGATGCCACCGCTTGGGTGCAATTTGCGAAGCCTGCACAGTAAGCGGGGTTCAGCGCCGCCTTAAAGAATGGTTGCTCTGTCGACGGCACGCAAGGTTCCCAGCGCATCCTCCGGCCGCCAAACCGGCGTTGCCGCCGCAGTACTGCCAAACCATCTGGCCATAGGCCTTCGCGAACGACTGACCACCGAGCGTCATCATGTACGGTACAGCGTTGATGTTGATGGGCTCGAATTCGTGAGTAATTTTCCGGCCGATATAGCCAAACTCGACCGTAACCTTGCTGCTGACCTGCCTTTGCACGGTGACGTCGAACTGGTGGTTCAGGCTGGGCCGGAAATTCGGATCTAAACCTTCGCCGGCACCTGCAGCAATCGCGTTGATTCCGGGAAAGTCCGGCTGGGGCAGCGTCTGGCTGGGCTTAGGAAGCGGCGCCACCAGGCCGTCGAAGCCGCCGGCAGTCGGGCCGATGCGGAAGGCAGTGTTTGGAGTCGATCCAGCCGCTCCCGCGCAGCTGCCATCCACTTGCGGGCTGACGCACTGGACGGCTTGGATTAAGCCGGTGCCAAGCAAAGGCACCAAGACCAGGCCTACGCCGTTGAGGCGGCCGTACAGAATGCCATAACCTCCCCGGATGACGGTCTTGCCGTGGCCGAATACATCGCCGAGCAATCCTGAGTCGAAGTTGGGATTCCAGGCCGCAGCAATTCGCGGACTGAACGACTTATAGTAAGGGTTGTAAGGATACTTTGGGTGCCCTGCAACATTGCCGACCAACGAAAAGCCCACGTTGGGATTGTACACTTGGCCAGCCAGCGCCGCCTGTTCGCGCGCGTTCAGATAGCACTGAGTATCGATAGGCTTGTTGTTCGCGTCGACCAGGACAACCTGCTTTCCTTCTGCCTCCACGGGCGGCATTTCCAGAGTCCAGCCCAAACCATAGGAAAGGGTGAACGTCGGCTTCATGCGCCAGGAATCGCTGACGTACAGGTTGTAAAAGGGGATCGTGCTTTTGTCGAAGGCCGGGGTGTTCGGAGGATTCAGGTTTAAGTCTGAACCGGTTCGAGTAAAGGCGATTTGGGTAACGCCGGGTACCCCGAGTACTGCGCCATAGTCGCGGGCCCAGTTGCCGGTGGGAACACCTGCGGGGGTGAATCCCGACATATTCATGCCGTTCGTAGTTCCCGCGCCTGAGCCAGTTAAATAGACCGTCTGATAGTTAATGCCCCCACCATTGTCTGTGCGCTCGTGATAGTTCCAGTTGTGCTGGTAAGTTCCGCCAAACTGGAAAAAGTGCCTGCCTTTCAGCCAGGTGACGTCGTCACGAAACATGTGATCTTTACCGTCCCAGAACCGGGTACGGACACTTTGCGTGTTCAAGTTAAACGGGGCTAGCA
>CAVURF010000006.1:0-86552 GCA_963743735.1 uncultured Acidobacteriota bacterium | reverse complement strand
CCGCTTTGCGCGCCAACTTCCTTATGCCCGATTGAAGGGCGTCGTACATCTTTCCGTCACCAGTCAGGCTGGATGATTGCGGAGATGAAGGCAGGGCGCATCGTTAATAAGAAGACGCGGGAACAAATCGGGGAGCGCACGATTGAGCACTACGCCAGGGCAATCGCTTTTCTCAATGGTGTGGTCGGCGACCAGCCGCTGGCTGCGCTCGACAACCCCGAGGCGTAGAAACCTCGTGGCGAGGATGAAAGCAGAGACCTTGCCGAACGGGTCGAAGCGGTTCGGCCATTCGGGCAAAACAATCGTCGAGTACTTCAAGACCTGCCAAAAGGTAATCGCGTCAGCGATTGACGAAAAGGGGGAACCAGCTGTATTCGCGCAATTGGAACCTAGTGTTTATCGGCCTCCCGAAGGTCAACAAAAGAAAGCAGCACTGCCCCACGCTCACGGCGGATGAAATTACCCATATCGTCGCGAGCGCGAAGGGCAGATACCGAGTTGCTGCCGCACTTTTGGCCGGGTCCAATATCCGAATATCCGAGCTTCTCTCGCTGCGCATTGAGAAGCACATCTCGGGACGACCGGAGCACGCTGTTCATCAGGCAACAGCGCCGCAAGCGGGGTGGTGACGTCACGGACACACTCAAGACGCCAGCAGCAGTCCGGAACATTGACCTATACCCAGCGCTCGCAAAAATGCTGGACGATTATATTGGCGACCGCGAGGAAGGGTTCTTGTTCGAGACCGTGAACGGGAAGATGCTGTCCCCGGAGACTCCGGTAACTTCCTTACCCTGCGGATGGTGTGCGGCCTGGTAAACGCATTATAAAAGGGCGCCCGGTGGAGTAGGTTTTGATCGTTCGCATCTCGACCTACAGAAGGAGGATCGCTCCGTCACCTGAGCATCTGACTGACTGGGCTCTGGTTTGAAATCAATTCCAGCCGTGGCGATGACATTGCCGTCCACGTCGTGAAAGGGAATGGTTACGTCGACAAAAGGCTCGTTGGTCTTCATGGTGGTGAACTCATCCTTATCGCACTTCTCGCCGATGCCCTTCGCCTCGTTGGAAGCAATTGTCACGCACTGGGACTTCGTGCGAGGTGTCGGAGCCAGTGTCACCTCCCGTGATGCAATACGTTCTTGATATCGGGCCAGAATTCCTGAAGGATGTCCCACCCTAAACTCGCGCCCAACGCCGAGCTGCCCCTGAGCAGAGCGTGCGAAGTGTCGGCGCGGCTTGGCGGGTACCATGCGTTGGAAATGAAGGCCGCCCCATAGGTCCCTGCGAACCGCGAAAACGTCGGTATTTTAGAACCGCTATCGGTTCGAGTCATGAAGTAATGGATCGTAGTGAACCGCACACGCCGCCAGAATCCGGTTTCATTCGATGGCTGGAAGCGCGGATCTTCGTGATCGATGGCAGCGACACCAAATCGGATCGTGCGCCCGATCAACATGCTGCCATAACTCGATATGAATCGGTCGCTGTATCCTGCTCCTCCTTGACCCCATTCGGGCGGCTCATTGCGCGCCTGACTGATGCCAGCTCTCAAAGCAGGGCGGATTACGGACTCCGGACTCGTAATCGAGTGGCGATAAATGATGAGCCGCGCGTTGAAAGACAGTCGCCTAGATGGCACCGTAGGCTTGTCCTTCGGGGCATCAGGGAGTAGGACGCGGGCCCCACTTTCCTGGATGTTTGCACGATCGGTAGGGATTGACGGTTCCTTTTCCTGCGCATACGCGACAAGCTCAACTGTAAATGTGAAAACGCATAGCAACAGGGCTCGACGTGCGGCGCAACGATGCCATTCCGCTCGTGTCATTCCCATCTTGTCGTCAGTCACTTTCAAACCGACCCTCCGGTATTTGACCACTCCTGGGACGGCGCACAGCCTCGCGCAGCTGGGGCCGCTCAAGAAATACTATGTCGACCGCCGCTTTGCAACCTTCTCGATATTCACGATTGACGGGTCTGGACGACATCAAGGAGTTCATCGGGGCCGAGTTTCAGGTGGCGAAGAAGTAAGAATCCGACATTTTTGTTACTGGATTTTGTCAGTTCGCAGATGTTGAGGTGGCCCTGAGCGCGAAGCGTCGTCCGGAACTAGGATGGCTAGTCGAGGGAGCGGCACTTCGCCAGCGCTGAACAGCAACAACCGCCCAGATAGCTTCTACAATTCCAAACGGCCAAGCGCCCTGGAGGAAACCGTACGCTGATCCCAGGGCGCAGGAAACCGCGAAAGCTAGGATGAGCCAGTGGCTACGCTTCTCCAGCGCGTACGAGACCAGGATGGCGGTTACGGCGGCCAGCCCAAAGATTGTCAGGGGTTTCATTCTCTCTCCCACAGGGTTTACGGGCAGGGGACAGTTGCGCGCTGTTCCTTCCGTGCTAGCTGATAGACTTCTTTCGCCGCATCCGCGTTCATGAGCGCAATCCCAAGCCCAACGACCAAGTCGGGCCAGGCAGATCGTGTAAAAGCGGTGACTACGCCAGCTGCGATGATAGCCAGATTCGCAAGGACATCGTTTCGGGCCGACAGGAACGCAGCGCGAGTCAGGCTGCCGGAGTGCTGACGGTAACGTGCCAGCGTGATCGCGCATGACAGATTCACCGCAATGGCACCAGCCCCGGCCAGCGAGAGCGCCAAGGGTGAAGGAGGAATAGGTACGGTGAATTTGTGCCAGGCTGTCCAAAGCGTGGCTCCTCCAGGCATGAGCAAAACTCCGGCCAAAATCGTGCCCATTCGCGCCCTGGATCGTGTGCTCCAATCGAGCGCTAGAAGAATCAGGAGATTGAGCGCAGTATCCTCCAGAAAGTCGATGCTGTCCGCAAACAGCGACACGGAGCCAATCGCCAATGCCACTGCGAACTCCACGCCAAAGTAGGAGAGGTTCAGAATCGCCGCGAGTCGGACGGTCCGGCGCATCCTTCCTGTGACGGCGTTACCTAAAGTTGTCTCCATAGTCCCTAATCACGGCCATTTTACGAGCGAGCTACTATGTTCACACACTCACTTTCTATTTCAGACGCATCCGTTTCGCGAGCCGACCAACTTTTGCGAAGTCTAAACGATCGGGACGCAGCGCGATGTTGGCCCCGTAAGTATGAGTAGAGACATCCATCAACGGAAAAAACGAAAACCCCGAACCAACGTCGCCCGCTGCGTGATGCCGGACGACGTACCCACCAATCAGATATCCGAAAGTGCCTCCAACGAGAACGTCTGAAGGAAAATGCTGGCGTGCGGTCACGCGGCTCGCGCTAATCGCCAAGGCAAAAGCGTAAGCCACTATCTGGACTGGCTTGCTTGGATATTCAGATGCAATCACGCGCGCAAGAGCGAAGCTTTCCGCCGCGTGGCCGGAAGGAAATGAGCCATCCAGTTCGTAGGAACGAGTGCCATGAGGCCAGAATCCGGCTTGGCCGTTTCCTTCGTTAGGACGTTCGCGGTTCGTGGCGAGCTTCAGCGCTGCTACTACGAGCATGTGTCGCAGCCACGTCGCGCCCAGGATCGGACGGATTTTTGGAAGCCGGTCAGGTACACTGCTCCAAGACTGGACATCAGGACAGTAGTATCTTCAACTTCCACAAAGCTAGCATCCCCGTACCAAGCCCAACAGTAGTCGATCTCTAATTGCGGATCGCCATTCAAATGAGATGTACTCCGTTGCGATAGGGAGGAAAAATGAAAAAGCTGTTACTGCTTGTAGCAGGTGCCGCAGTTGTTGCAGGCGCGGCAATAGTGTCAATCCCGGTGTTGGCACAGAACGGAAATGGCATTACGTCCAACGGGCCTCATTACAACTTGAACCTCATCGGCGTAACGAACGGAAAGAAACCGCCGCTGACCGGCTCCGACCGTCACACAATTTTCGTTCCTCTCTATACCAACGGCAAGGACGGTCCCGACACTGATCCAACTCCAGGCGCGGACATCTGGCTAACTCAAGGGCCATTCGCAGTGTGTGATGGCAACGCCTTTGACCCGGCTTTTGACTGTAACGGGACGCAGATTGCCAAACAAGGCGCAGTCTTCCAGCTTCCATGCAACACGAACATCTCGACAGCCACGGGCACCACTCTAGTTCCGTGCACCACGGGCGCCACGGCATCATATGACGTCTGGGCACGGGTTACCGGAACACCGGGTGGAAACTCGACGCTCACCACTTGCGCGACCGACCCCACCGGCGCATTGGTTTGCTCTACGAACAAGGCGATGTTCGTTCGAATGAAGCCGAACAAGTTCACGAACGTGACGGATGCGTTGACGTCATTGGTAGACTCGAACACCCTGCAGACCGTCGCGCTCTTTCAAGGTGATTTTGTCAACTTCTTCTGGGACTACGACAACAACGGTAACAAGCTTCTGCAGCTTCGCTTCTATTTGAACGAGTAACGTGAAGACGGTAAGCATAGCAACGATCGCCGGAGCCGAGACAATCCTCAGCTCCGGCGAAAACTCGTCAGGAGCGCGTTGGTGACCTTTCCGCGCCACCAGAAGGATCATTTTCCTCGCCTTATCCCCGCTCTTTGTTTCCTGTGACTCGCAGCAGGCAGTGGTGCCTGTTGGAGGGCAACACTCCGCCGCGGTCAAGCAAGGCTCCACGCCACCGGGCATGATTTCCAACGGACCAAACGCGGTCTTCTCTGAGGCGCGGTTTGAATTTGGCGAGGTCCTATCAGGAGCCGTTGTAGAACACGACTTCGCTCTCCGTAACTCCGGCTCAGCACCCGCCCGGATCGAAAAGGTCAGCATGACCACGCCCCTGCTGGTAACACAAATGCCCCATGAGGTCGCTCCGGGCGCGGGCGGCAGAATTCACTTCAAGCTGGACACGGCGAGTCTGGAAGGAAAGTTTGAAGGAACAATTCTGGTCTACCTCAATGACCCTGCGCGCCGCAAGCACGCCTGTCGTTTTTGGGCCACATCGTACCGGCGATTGAGCTGTCTCCGCGTCCCGCTTTGTTCGTAGCCGGACAACGGGGCCAAGGCAACCGGGACGCAATAGAAATTGTGAATCACGAATCCGAGCCTCTAAGAGTTGAGAAAATCGAACACCCTGCCGAGAGGTTCGCGACACAGCTCGAAGCCCTGAAGTCCGGTCAGCACTACCGTTTGACTCTCGCCCTAAAACCAGACGGACCCGGAGGGCGAGCCGTCGGTACCATTCTAATAAAGACATCGAGCAAACGGATGCCAGTCCTGAAGGTGGGCGCAAATACCTACCTCTACGAAAGGGTGCACGCCTTTCCGGACGTCGTGGACTTCGGAACGTGGCGGGCGGCGGAGGTTGGCGGAGCCACCGTAACCCTAATGATCCACCAGGAAGGGGGCTCGGACTTCGAAGTGCGCAACTAAGGACCGATGTGCCGGGTCTGAGCCTTAAGGCGGAGCGGGGACCGAAAGGAGACCGGTATCAATTGGAAGTCACTCTAATCGCCGAAAAAGTCCACGTCGGTCCGATGAAGGGGTCCATCATCATCATCACCAACGACGCGGAATTTCCAAGGATCATTGTGCCGGTCAGCGGGCAAATCGTGGACCGTTGACACGGCAAGGTCCTCGCAAGCCAATTAACCTCTGTCGCGCTTCTCTTGGCGTGCTCACGAAGACAACGCACTTCCACCCAAGATCGCCGATATTGTCCGCATTGTCCGTATACGAAGCAAGACGTGAACTGGAGAACGCAGCCTAAATTGTTGAATCGAGAGGGAACTAATGGTCCGGGCAAATGGATTTCAACCATCGACATCTTAGCCCTGCACTAGGCGCTCAATGGACTTTCGTATTTTGTAGGTTGCTGATTCTAAAAGATTGGTCGGGGCGAAAGGATTTGAACCTTCGACCTCCTGGTCCCGAACCAAGTATCTAAATCCCATAAACGCTTTATTTGGCGTCGCTTACGGGACCAGAAACGTTGTTTCCCCTCTCTTAGTTGTCCGTAAGTTGTCCGTAGCGCAACGACTTGAAGCATAAAGCATTCGGTTAACAGCCGAACCACCAATTTAATCAGAACTTGCCGGAGTTAGGCATAATCGAGGGGAATCAGCAAGTTGCGATGAAACGGGATGAATCAAGTTCTCCTTCTTTATTCACCTTTCGTTCGCGTTTAGTCACCCTGACTCCCTGCTTGCAAAGCAGGGCGGGAAAAACACTGATATGGAATGACCTGTCAACTACAAAGAATTGTTTTTCTTTCTTTTTCTTCCTCTCCTTATCCTAGAAGGCAGCGCAAGTCGCGGTCGAGGCGGCTATTGCGACGGTTGATCACTCTGATATTCGCGGGTCGAAACCGCATAATCGTGATCCGTCGGGAGCTCCCTCGGACTAAAGGCGCGGGTTCGGTCCGCAGACCTACCGCATAGTGTTTTCGAGGATTCTCCTTTCCATGCGCCTCTCGACCGCTACCCACGCTGCCTCCTGGAAAATTCTTGCTGCACAATATACTCACCTCATGCCGCCCGCCGTTCGGTCTCCTTCTGCCCAGCCTCTACTTTTACCCCAATGGCCCAGATAAAACCCAATAGCTCGCGTCCGATCGCGGTCACAACCTTCCCCTTTTCCTTGCCCCGTGCCGTCAACTTCCGATAACGCGTGTGCAACCGATGTTGCGCTTTCCAGGCGATCTCTCGGATTTCTTCGCTGACCAACTCTTGCCGCTTGCGTAAAGTTCCTCCTACGTTTGGCCGGTGGCGGTACGCCCAGGCGGCTTCCACGACCACCCGCCGTAAGTGCGCATTTCCCGTCTTGGTGATGCCCCCTCGCCGTGTACTTTCTCCTGTGGAATGTTCGCTCGCTACGATCCCACCGTAGCCCATCAATTGCCGAGCCCGTGGAAATCGCGATATTTCTCCCAGTTCGGCCACGATCGTCACTGCTGCTACTTGAGCAATTCCCCGCAGGGCCTGCAAGCCCTCGATCACGGCCTTCATCTTGGGCGGTGTCGACTTCATCGCTCCTTCGATCGCCAGGTCCAGTCGTGCGATGCGGGCTTCCGCGTGCTCCACCTCATGTAGGTAATCCAACAAGGTGGCTTCTTGCGCCGGCTGCTCGAAGTGGACTTCCTGTTTCACCCATGCCAGGTAGTTCAAGGTCCAGGCCTTTACACCGCTCGCCGGCCGCCGCCCATGCCGCAAGAGGAACTTGCTCAGGCGATGTTTCGCCCGCAATTGGTCTTTCTTAGCCGCCTCCCGGGCTCGTACCAGATCTCGCAAGGCCTCATGGGCCGCATCCGGTACCCACACCGCCGTCAATTCTCCGGCCCGATAATTTCGCGCTAGCTTCAGCGCATCGCGCCGATCGGTCTTCACCCGTTCGCCCGATTTCACCGGCACCAGCGTTGGCGCCACCACCTCGCACTTCGCTCCCAGGGCCGTCAACTGCCAGTACACGACATAACCCGTCGGGCCCGCCTCATAGCAGAAACACAGCTGCTCCACAGGTCCCAGTTTCTTGACCAGCTTCCGAATCGATTCCTCCCGATTCGGAATGACCCCGAGCGTTCTCACCTCCCCGTCCTGCTCGGCAACCGCCACCGCAATCGTTTCGGCATGGACATCCAAACCAACAAATTTTATTCTTTTCATCGACCGGCTCCTTCGCTTGTGGCTCTGTACTGCTTGTCTTCCGATTCGCAGCATAACCCACGCCTGCGAATCGGAGCCGGTCATTCCATTGTGACTAAATGCTTTGTCTGGTGTCGCTTACAGGAAAAAAACTTTCGGGCAGAGCCTGGCCAGGAAATGAAGATCCAATTGGGTTCGATGGTGGCGGGAATTCTTATGCGTACGGTCAAAACGATCCTATTGATGAGAATGATCCAGATGGGAGGGACTGGAAGCCGTCTTAGTTCGGCTAGATGCTCCTGACTCCAGTCCTTCTCTCCATTCGTCTTGCTCTAATCGTTCGGCCCAGTTCCTATTCTGCATGGAAAACTGTTACCTTTGGCTGTTCCCAGCGAGGCTGGGCGGGCCGCATATCTTTATTTTGCGCCCCGCGAGGCATCGTAGGTGGACGTGGAGCGGGGATCGCGTGAAGAGATCGTGGATTCCGAAGGGTTTGGCGTTAGTGTTGTCGCTTGTCGGTATCCTCTCATTGAGTGATGACGGCATCCGCGCGGCAAAACGCGCGCTCCGACAAACAGAAAGTTCGACAAGACCTGTCGCACTGCCTCAACAACTTAGCGCTGATGGCCAGGCCTCATTGCGCGGAATATTACAAGCCGGAACTCTCTCGGAATTGCGCTGGCCTGACTTTAGCGATTATCAGAAGCACGTACAGACGTTTTACGAGTCGAACGGGTATTCCCTGCCTTGGATCAGAGGAATGCAACCAACAGAGCAGGCTCAGCAGGTAATTTCGATTTTGATGAAGGCCGAGCAAAAGGGATTGGCTGCCGAGGACTACGACGGACCGCGTTGGGGCGACCGACTAGCCAAACTCAAACCCGCCACGGTGCAACCATCCGAAGCAGATGCGGTGCGATTCGATGCTGCGCTCACCGTTTGCCTGATGAGGTATATCTCCGACCTTCACATTGGGAAAGTGAATCCCAAGCATTTTGACTTTGATTTCGACGTTGAAGCCAAGAAGTACGATTTGCCCGATTTCCTGAAAGAAGATGTCGTCGATTCCTCCGATATTCCCGGCGTCCTGACGAAAGTGGAGCCCCCCTATCCTGGATACCAACGCACGATTCAAGCTTTGCATTCTTACTTGGAGTTTGCGAAGGAATACAATGGGAATCAGTTTCCCGCCATACAAAAGACGATTGCGCCGGGTGACTCCTACTCGGGAATCCCTCAACTGATCAAATTACTCCGGCTGGTGGGCGATCTCCCTGCTGACGCGAGTGTCCTCGGCGCTGGAACCGTCTATCAAGCTCCACTGGTGGACGCGGTCAAGAGTTTTCAGTCGAGGCATGGCCGAAACCCGGATGGACGAATCACCGTGCAAACCCTAGCCGATCTTAACGTTCCTCTCACAAGTCGAATGCGCCAGATGCAACTGACTCTCGAACGCTGGCGGTGGTTGCCCGTAGGCCTCCACTCGGCACCCATCGTCGCAAACATTCCCGAATTTCGCCTCCGTGCGTATGACGAAAACTATAAGGTCGTGCTGTCGATGAATGTCGTGGTGGGCAAAGCCTATCGCCATGATACGCCCGTATTTAGCGACACCATGCAATACGTCGTATTCCGACCGTACTGGAATGTTCCCTATTCCATCTCCAAAGCTGAGTTCCTGGGGCACGTCGCTCGCGATCCCGACTACCTAGCCAAGAAGGGATTTGAGGTGGTGAACGACCGTCAGGATGTCGTCACGTCTGGAACAGTGACGACCGACATGCTCGCGCAGCTCCGGGCGGGGAAACTGTACATCCGGCAAATGCCGGGTCCTAAGAACTCACTCGGACTCGTGAAATTCATCTTCCCGAACAGCTCCAACGTGTATATGCATGATACGCCCGCACAGGAATTCTTCGCGAAGTCACGACGGGATTTCAGCCATGGTTGCATTCGCCTGGAAAAGCCGGCCGATCTAGCAGTGTGGGTCCTGCGCGAGAATCCGGGCTGGGACATGGAACGCATCCGCGCGGCGATGAATGGAACGCCAAATCAGCAGGTGAATCTCGCCCGTCCGATTCCGGTATTCATCTTGTATGGCACCGCTGTCGTAACTGAGGATGGAATCGTTCATTTTTACGACGACATCTACGGACACGACGCTGCGCTCGAAAAAGCCCTTGCTAAGGGTTACCCGTATCCGGGTTAATCGCCGGCGACAAGGCTGGCAGGGCAGTCGAAACACCACTGCCGAACGCGGCCGACATCTATGTGGATGAAGTCCGAATGAGGAAAATAAGTGATCGTGTGTGAAGGGAGATCATCTCCGTCCGGAATCCTATCGTTATGATCCGACGAGGCTAAGGGAAAGCGTCTATCCTTGTGGCACACGCGGTTTGGCCAGATAATTTCAAATGGACCGACCGTTTGTACAGGCAGCGTCCGAAATCCAAAATCAGAGGTGACGTGGTGGATCGGCCGCGGGTTGCAGCACTGCTTACTATTCTCCTGGTATCTTTCTGTATTCTGTCGTGCGGCAAAAAAGAGAAGTCATTCTCCGGAGCGAAGCCGCCAAACGGGAGCGCTGATACGTTAGGATCGGAAGCTCTTTTGCCAGAAGGCTTTTCCAACGAAGTAGAGGTAAAACCGAGCCTACTGGTGCTTCCTACAAGTTTCGGGCGCCAGACCGGAGACCTCGACCAGATGCTGAAGGCGCGCAGCATCCGCGCCTTGGTAACGATCAATCCGATCTCGTTCTTCTATTCGCACGGAAAACCCAGCGGCATGCTCTACGAAGAGTTGGAGCAGCTCGAACGTATCGTGAATTACAAATTGAAGACAGGGAGGCTCAAGGTAAGAATTAACTTCATTCCGATGCGTCCTGACGAACTGGGACCGGCACTCTCGCAGGGTGTGGGTGATTTCATAGCAGCGGGCGTCATAATTACGCCCAGTCGACAGAAACAATACGCGTTTACCTCGCCGGTCATGAAAAACGTGACTGAGATTATCGTCACCGGACCAGAACTGGCCCGCGCCAAGAGCTTCGATGAGCTGGTGGGAACAGAAATCTTTGTTAGTCCGCTGACCAGTGCCTACGACAGTTTGATCAGGATCAACGAGGATCGTGCAAAAGCGGGAAAGGCACCGCTATCGGTGAAGGCTGCGGACAAGAACCTACAAGAAGACGATTTGGTCGAGATGGTAAACGCCAAATTGATTCCAGCCACTGTGGCCATGCAGCACAGAGCGGGATTGTGGGAGCAGATCCTGCCTGACATTAGGCTGCACCCGGAAATCGTTGTCGCCAGTGAGGGCCAACTCGGCTGGGTTATGCGCAAGGACAACCCCGAATTGAAGAAATTATTGGATGACTTTACCGAGACGCATGGAGAGGGAACGCTGTTCGGTAATATCTTGCTGCGCCGGTACCTTAAAAA
The DNA here is from genome assembly GCA_963743735.1 of uncultured Acidobacteriota bacterium. Lineage (GTDB taxonomy): Bacteria > Acidobacteriota > Terriglobia > Acidiferrales > UBA7541 > Acidiferrum. Next base: position 75,537 of record CAVURF010000006.1, on the reverse strand, counting down.
TACGAAATGGATCAGGGATTCGATCTCAAAGGGTGAGATGAAAAAATTCGCGACATATGTTGAGTACTTCAAGAAATATGCGGCGGACTACAATTTCGACTACCTGATGATTGTGGCGCAGGGCTATCAGGAATCGCGTTTGGACCAGAGCAAAAAGAGCCGAGCCGGAGCCGTTGGAATTATGCAGGTGATCCCGAAATATGCAGCGGCCAACCCAATCAATGTTCCTGATGTCCGTACGCCGGACAAGAACATACTCGCCGGCGTGCGCATGTTGAACAACATTGCGACGAATTATTTCAATGATCCGGCGATAGATGAGGTTAATAAGACGCTTTTCACGTTCGCAAGCTACAATGCTGGACCCAACCGAATCGTGCGTCTGCGCAAGCAGGCGGGTGCTGAGGGCCTGAATCCAAACAAATGGTTCGGCAACGTGGAACTGGAAGTGGCCAAGGAGGTCGGAGAAGAGACGGTACTGTACGTCGACAATATCTACAAGTACTACGTCGCGTACAAACTGGCAGTCGAACGAAAGCTGGAGTTGCAAAGGGCCAAGGCAGCGGGGAGCTAGCGTACATGGCAAGTGTGTTCTTCAGTGTTTTTCTTGCGAGGCGTGATTACCTGACCTTCCTCGCGGCATCATGTGCCGCCAGAGCCAGGGTGGCAGCATGAGCAGCTACTGCAATTAAAATACCGGTCATAACCAACTGCTGGTGAACCTTCCCTCTTGGCCAGCCAGCGACCTCGACGCTTGGCTTCTCGACCGTTGGAAACCTAAGTAGGTGGAACCGGGAATGGTTTTCGTGAGAGATACATAGTCATTGCCAATAACCGGCAGTGCTGTCATTTCTTCAGCCGAAATCACCGCGGATTGTTCTGAGCTCGTGGTGTCAACGGGAGGATTCTCTGAGGTGACCGTAACTACCTCAGTGCCAGGCCCTATTTTCAAAGTTAAGGTTCCCACGGAAAGTCGATCGGCTGTGAGAAGCAAAATGTCTCTTTTTTCGAGTTTCTCGAACCCATTCTTTTCTACGGATAGCGTATATTTGCCAGGCCGGAGTCCGCTGAATGTGAAGTAGCCTTTTTCGTCCGTTTGCGTGGTCTGGCTCGTCGTCTTGAGTTCATCAGTTATTTGCACGATTGCTTCGGGTACGGAACCGTGCTGCTGATCGACGACTGTTCCGCTGATCAGCCCATTCACGGACTGAGCGAACGCTATTCCCGCCGGCAGTGATACTGCCTGAAAGAAAGCAAGAAACACGAGGATCGATTCGACGTTGTAGAGTCCGATTAAATATCCGTGTGCTCTTCGCTGATGACCTCCGCCAAGCCTCATCGACTCCTCCAGACGCCAGGATCCCGGCTATGCCAGCCGCGGGTATGCGACCGAAGGATCACGCTAAGAAGCATCCGCGGGAAACTAGGTAGAACCCGGCGCAAACACGGTCGCGCACACCCACAATAGCAACAGCAACGTGTCTCCCGTCGCAACGCAGCCACTTGTTCGGCAGCGTACTGTTGAACAGCTTGGAGACAAAATCGAATTCGACGCCAAGCTTCTCGCAAACTACCGTTCGTCGGGGTCCTGAACCTCATCCTCACTCGTCCTTGACCTCAAGTTCATAGCTGCCTCTACTTCCAGGAGTACCAGAGCTGACTTTTATGTAGTAATACGAAGTAGGATCGCTTTCAAAGCGACACTGCCTCTCGCCGTATTCATTCCGCCTGGTCATTTACGGAACTTCCACCGCCCACGCAACCACTTTCCATCCCGCTTTCTCTTTGGTCCACAGAAGGAGAAGCGCCGGTGACTGCCCCTCGCCGAAATTCATTCGGCTCGCGGACAAGTAGTACGTCCCGTACTTCGCATCCGCCGACGTCAACTCCGGCGTTTTTTCCGGCAAATGCCGGTTCTGACACAAAAAACTGTCCGCCATCTGGTCCGGTACCGCCATGATCGCGAATGCTTTTGAATCGTCCTGTTCTACGGGTCGCAGCAGATCGTTCACCGGTTGAACACTCGACATCAGGTCGGATAAATTTGCCCGTGGCGGTATTCTTCCGAGCACCCGGTCCAGGGCGGACTGTACCCGGGCCGCGGGCGTCAAACCCTTCTCTGCTGCAGAAGGGGCAAGCAAACATAGGTACGACCGCTGTGACGCAAACTTGGAAGCCTCCGCGCTATCTCGCTTCACGACCCACGACCGGTAGAACTGGGTTATATCTTTCACCGCGCCTGGACCCCGGAAATAGACTTCGGCTCTTCGCCTGCGCGTGCGGTGACCGCAGCCTGCTTTGGGAGGATCCCTGCATCGCCGCTGTCTTCGATGCGGATGGCTATAATCTTCCAGTACCCTCCTTCCTGCGCCCAAAGTAGCGACATCATCTTGTGGCCGCTGCCGTCCTGCTTCTCCCTGAACGCTGTCCCGTAGTACTTCTCTTGCGGACGTTTTCCTTTTTCATCATCCAGCGCAGCTACGCACTCCACATCAGCTCCTATGTCCGACGGTACGCTTACCAACCGAAACTCCGACGCATAGGCGTTTTTGGCCTCTTTCAATTCTGGCAACCATTGATCGGCCGGTTCGAACAGGTCTCCTACAGAAGCCACTGTACCCGTAGTCGTGTTGAATTTGTCCATTGCCATTTCTATGCGCAGCCTCACCATGCCCGGCGCGATCGGCTTTCGGTTCTTCTGCGTGACCGCTTCCAAACACGGATAGCTGCGACGCGAAAAATACGCAACAGAGAGATTCGGTTGTTTGTCCACCACCCAGCTCTTCAGGAAATCGTGCGTGCTCTTGTCGATTCCCTGATCACCTTTCACGGCGGGATTCAACGGGATGCGACCCAGTCTTTCAGTTGCCTTCTCTTCCGGCGGTTTTCCTCCGCTTCCCAGCAATCCGAATACTTCCTGCCACCAGCCATCTAGCCCAGCCCAACGCCTGTCGTGAAGATCCAGATTGTTCCCTGCTCGCACGTCTGAATTCGCAACAGTCAAGTGCCCGTTGACTAGGGCCTTCGGAAAACTTGAGGAGCGGTAATCCACGTCAATGTCCGCCATTTTCTTGTCGCGCGAGATTGAAAACTGAATCGACGGTGGGCCGTTCTTCAGGCGGTAGCAGATCGGAAAACCCTTGTGATAGGTGGTGTTGTCGCGGTCGTGAAAGAACTCCTGGCTCTTGATGAGGATGTCGACCGCGTTCGGCTTGAGGTAAATATAGACGCGGAATTGACGGTCGCCTCCTGCACCGGATTCCTGTCCCATCACTTCGTCAACGGCGTCCACAGGATCAATCGCGTGACCGAGCATGTTCCGTTTAGCATCCGTCAGCTTTACTTCCAAGAGTGCGTGAGTCACTGCACCAAACGTCGTTCGGACAGAAAGGCGCGCGTTATCGTACGCCTCTTGCGGCACAACCTTGCTTCCGGTGGTCTGCTCTTTGTTCTTGCTTTGCTTTCTCGGCGAGATGCGGCCTCTTTCCTGTTCCTTCTGGCCTGCTATTCCCGATCCCCTGCGCCCGAGCCCCAATTCCCTGTCTTACCCGAGTCTGCCTCCCACCTCTCTCATTTGTGTCACTTTATTCATGTGCGATTTTCGCCGGTGAGGTTTTCACGGGTGCGGGCTATACTTGTAGCCCGCAATAGAAATTGTCCCAGGTCAAGCGGCCGCATTCTTATGTTGCAAAGTGTGAGTCGGGTGCGGGCTCTACCGGGTGGGGGCTGTACTTGCAGCCCACAGTGATCAACGTCGCCCGCAAAGGGAAAAGTCCGCCTCACGTTCTTTTTCCCTTGCAGCCGTTTGTTCGGTGCACCAATCGGTAGCGAGACTTTACAATGCTATACTTGGCTATACGCAGCTGACACTGGCTCAAGACCCGATCCGGCGCAATTCTGAATGCGCACAGTCATCGACTTGTAAGGCGTAATCGCACAGGGAGAGCTTCGATGCAAGCGCCAAACGGAATCATCGTAAAGGATCCGGAGATCCTTGGAGGAATCCCCGTATTCCGTGGGACCCGTGTGCCTTTCAAGAACCTGCTCGATTATCTTGAAGGTGGTCACACCCTGGACCAGTTTCTCGAGGAATTTCCTTCTGTAACGCGCGAGGCGGCCATCGCCGCTCTCGAGCACGCCAAAGAGCTCGTGATCGCCCAAGCGGGATGAGACTCCTGATCGACGAGTGCTTGCCACGCGCTCTCAAACGCATGTTCCCTGAGCACGAATGCCGAACCGTACAAGAGATGGGCTGGTCCGGAAAGAAGAATGGCGTCCTATTGGCGCTCGCCGACGGCAAATTCGACGTACTCGTGACCATCGATCAAAACCTGGAATATCAGCAAGAGCTTGCGAACCGCAAAATCGCGGTGCTCGTAATTTCGGCGCGCTCAAATCAAATCGAAGACCTTGAACCTGCGCTACCTGCTGCTCTCGACGCGCTCCCTAGCATCCGTCCAGGAACCGTCGCCCGAGTCGGCAAGTAGACCGCCCTCGGTCTTGCTGTCCCTAGGTCCCCTCAGATATGACTGTAGGTAACGCTGACCTTTCGACCATCCGTTTCGACAGTAACGTGATAGTGCTCGTCTGTTCGATAGATCAACCCGCGCGGAGCCAGAACCTTGACCACCGTAGGGTAGGGATAGCTGAAGGGATGAATGTGACTACTAATTCCCAGTTTCGCCCTTCTCGGTATCTTAGCTAGCCATGGCGTATGTCGTGATGAGTTGAACGTTCCGTTTTCAGATCCATGGTGTGGAACCTTGAAGAAGCACGTTGATTTCGGTATTTGTCCAGAAATTTGTGACCAGACGCCGTCTGCTTCTGCGTCTCCCGTCAAAACAAAGCTTTTCTTGTTCAGCGTCACGACCAGTACGACCGAATTGTTGTTTTCGTTCTGAGGCCGTAGGCCAGGCGGCCATAGAACTTTCATGGAAGCGTCGCCGAAGGAAGGTAGAATCCGTTTCGAGTGAATCACGTCGCACTGCCCTACTTTCGTGGTTTGAGAACGTGACGCGCAGCGCAACAAGTCGACATAAAACGCGGGCGGTGCGGCTGGTTCCGGATACCAAAATCGGTCTGAACCAAAGTGGCGCAGAATTTGCTTCAGCCCTTCACCGTGATCCGCGTGAGCATGGGTCAACAGGACCCAGTCGAATATCCTCTTATCAGAGGCAGTGGGGATCTTCCTGCGTTCAAAGAAACGCTTCAGGAATATGTAAGAGCTGCGAACCGTGGCTGTGTCATTCGAGTCAATCAGGGCGTAATGCGATTTACCTGAACGATCGACTGATTCCAACAGAATGCAGTCACCCCAACCAACATCGATCAAGGTCGCGCGCAATAGCGAGAGGTTCGCCTCCTTATTCCAAGCTACGCGTCACTGCTCCGGATTCTTATCGGGTTGATTCCTTGCGGCCGAAAGGCTTTCGAGGCTCCACGAAAAAAATGCTCGCGTCTCTTCCTCAGAAAACCTGACACCCACTTGATTTGTTAAATCTCGCAGAATATCCAAGAAATGTTCTCGCGTTACTCCGCCCTCTCTGAAAAATTGCGCCATCTTGAATACTCGGACATCGATGCGATACACGTCGCCAGCCTGAGGTTCGCGCGGACCAAACACGAAATGTGGGAGCCAGATGTCTGCAAACTGAACCACAAACCCATTTCCTTCGAGTCGTTCGAAGAGTTCGTCGACGTGTCTAGGTTCGCTAAATCATGGCGCGTCGAACGGAGTCTGAATAATCCCAACCAGTCCCAGCATTAGAAACGGGAGTCGCTCAGCTCCGAGTCCAAGGCTCCATCCAGGTCGCGGCTCATCACACTCGACGTACAGGTAGTTGCAGCGAACCAGTGGAAAGTACGGCCGGCTCAGCGTCTCAACCGACACAGGAATATCGTCGAACGGAAAATCGATCACAACGAAACCTCACGCGACTCTAAATCCTACACCGCATCTCCTCCAATCGCGTTGTCCCTTCGACTCGGAATTTCGCAGGCGCGGGCGAAGACGCCATTGCTCCCTAATCACAGAGTCGCACCCGGAACGGCGGTGTCAAGGCCCACGAGGAGTGGCCGCGAAAAGCGGGAACGCGCCTTCACCGCAGGTGGCGAGCAGAGTGTAGGATTACATGAAATGAAGAAGAAGGCGAATATGAGTGTTCACAAGATCTCGAATATAGATCCCAATCCAGAGATCTGCCTCTTCCCCGAAGCTTTTGCAGGAAGAAGCGGGCGAGCTTGGGCGCAACGGTGAAATTGAGGCACTCGACCGGCTAACGCTGTGTCTCGTCAAGCTGAAGAGAATCGACGAAGCTGCGAAGCACGCCGCGAGTTACGTCGCATTGTATCGCCGGGATATAGAACGGGCTTCTTTCAAACGGATTGCAAAACGAATCGAACCTCGAAGAGACGCCGGACGCTAGAAACGTTTCGTTATAACGATACGGCACCAGATCCATCCGCACTCAAGGCAAACGCGCCAACCACGAATGGTCACGCATTTGATGACTAACCCTACCGCGTCTGGGTGACCCGGCTGAGCCAGCACGATCGTCCGGAGGCGACCGTGAGCTGCCGTTTCCGTATGCGGGTGTTCGTGTCCATCCCAAGTAATATTCGCGCCTTTGAGCAAGGCCGGCAATTCCAGGCCGAATTCCTTAGCGTAGCGAGTGACATCTTCCCCCGGCTTCAACTTGTGTTCATCGAGTTTGCCGAGGAAAGCGTGCAGGAACGTCTCGAGTTCGTGCACGTTGTTGAGAGAAGTTTCGAAAGGATCCGTCTCGATATTGGCCATGTTGTCCTCCGTCCACCACCAAAGCTACGTTGCCCCTTGAGAGATAGTGAGGAGCGACTGGCGAACGTTTCAGCGGTGAGGACAGCCGGGCCAGCAACAAGGGCGGCGCATTCCTTCCTTAAGTTCCGACTGGACCCGTTCAATGTGCTGCCTTCGGGTTTCCGGTTTCTTGACGGAGATAACCCAGCAGATCCACTCATTACGCGCGAGTGGCGTAATGTCCTCCCACTTTGCCCGCGCCAACGGGTCCGAAAGGAGAACTTCGAGTAAATCCGCCGGCACGCTGTGGACGGCCCCAGGGGAGATTGCTTTCTTGCTCATAAATTTCATTCTACCAACTGATCAAATTACTCCGGCTGGTGGGCGATCTCCCTGCTGACGCGAGTGCCCTCGGCGCTGGAACCGTCTATCAAGCTCCACTGGTGGACGCGGTCAAGAGTTTTCAGTCGAGGCATGGCCGAAACCCGGATGGACGAATCACCGTGCAAACCCTAGCCGATCTTAACGTTCCTCTCACAAGTCGAATGCGCCAGATGCAACTGACTCTCGAACGCTGGCGGTGGTTGCCCGTAGGCCTCCACTCGGCACCCATCGTCGCAAACATTCCCGAATTTCGCCTCCGTGCGTATGACGAAAACTATAAGGTCGTGCTGTCGATGAATGTCGTGGTGGGCAAAGCCTATCGCCATGATACGCCCGTATTTAGCGACACCATGCAATACGTCGTATTCCGACCGTACTGGAATGTTCCCTATTCCATCTCCAAAGCTGAGTTCCTGGGGCACGTCGCTCGCGATCCCGACTACCTAGCCAAGAAGGGATTTGAGGTGGTGAACGACCGTCAGGATGTCGTCACGTCTGGAACAGTGACGACCGACATGCTCGCGCAGCTCCGGGCGGGGAAACTGTACATCCGGCAAATGCCGGGTCCTAAGAACTCACTCGGACTCGTGAAATTCATCTTCCCGAACAGCTCCAACGTGTATATGCATGATACGCCCGCACAGGAATTCTTCGCGAAGTCACGACGGGATTTCAGCCATGGTTGCATTCGCCTGGAAAAGCCGGCCGATCTAGCTGTGTGGGTCCTGCGCGAGAATCCGGGCTGGGACATGGAACGCATCCGCGCGGCGATGAATGGAACGCCAAATCAGCAGGTGAATCTCGCCCGTCCGATTCCGGTATTCATCTTGTATGGCACCGCTGTCGTAACTGAGGATGGAATCGTTCATTTTTACGACGACATCTACGGACACGACGCTGCGCTCGAAAAAGCCCTTGCTAAGGGTTACCCGTATCCGGGTTAATCGCCGGCGACAAGGCTGGCAGGGCAGTCGAAACACCACTGCCGAACGCGGCCGACATCTAGGTGGATGAAGTCCGAATGAGGGTAGTAGCCCACACCGCCGCGAGCCAGGGCGAGAGCAGCCTTGCGCAGTTTGAGTGTGTCGATGCCTGGCATCCGTAGATCAATGGCTTGCGCCTGAATGTGAAGGCTGTTCTTTGCGACTCCGGTGTTGTGAGCGCGGAGAAATTCGTTCGTCGAAGAGGCACGGTATCCGCAGACGATGTCGATCTCGCCGCTTGGCCTGCCAACCGCCGCGGTGAGATCAGAGAGTATATCGTAGAGGCGCGGATCATAATGGCGAACCTCACCTGTGCGATGATCACGCAGGAAAAAATCGAGCTTGGCGAGCGCGTCCGGAATGTATGCGTCGTCGCGACGATAAACAATATCAATACGCTCGGCGGTGTGGGTATTATAAAGTCGCAGGAGATGATCGTGGTGATCATGAGCGGATGACCGTTGAGAGGACGCCCCAGCCGATTGGGTGCGTGCGCCGGCTAGCGGGATCACGAATAACATTGCACCCGCAACCCAAATACAGTACGAATTTCTCTTAGATGTTGGCATTTGTTCTCTTTCAAAATCAATTTTAACGCAAGCAAGCGCAGCACTTCATTGCTCCAGGTCAACTAGTCGTCGGCCGGTCCAACACAGCGAAATTGCGTCAGATTACCGGACATCAAGTCCCGCCGAAGTGATAACACCGGGCGCGGCCCAGATCGGGTCGCGGTTTTTCTATTTTTATGAGGACAAGATGATTCATATTTCAATTAAAATCGGGTGTGGGTCGCCGCGGACGGTGAGAACATGAGCGCTTTAGAATTTCGCGCTGTCGATATTCGACCAGATATCGAACTGCTGCGGGGCTTGAATCGGCAGGAAGTCGATTTGATCTTAGCGGCGGCAAGGGCGCGCCGATTCTCCGCCAAATCTGTGATGACGAACAAGGGTGAATCTGCCGATCATCTCCTGTTGTTGTGGAAAGGCCGGGCGCGTTATTTTTTTGAAACGCCCGATGGAAAAAAACTCATCCTGATGTGGTTTACTCCAGGCCATGCCTTCGGCGGAGCGGCGCTGGCACCCCGACCTTCCAATTATCTCGTCAGCACGGAAGCAGTGCGGGACAGTGTCGTGCTGGTTTGGGATGGCCCAACCATTCGTGCTCTCGCACGACGCTTCCCTCAACTTCTGGAAAATACAATCGTCGGCGCTATAGATTACCTGTCTTGGTATGTCGCTGCCCACGCCGCTTTGTGTTCCCAGACTGCGCGGCAGAGACTCGCTAGTGTACTTCTCGCGTATACATCCAGCATGGGCCAAAGAGTCGCTGGCGGCATTGAATTCGATATTACCAACGAAGAGTTAGCCAATTCAGCGAATATCACTCCCTATACCACGAGCCGCATTACAAGCGAATGGCAGAGAACCCGCGCGATTCGCAAAAACCGCGGGAAGATTCTTGTGCGCTCCCCCGAAAGATTATTTCTCCACGTCGCCCGAACGGAAGTTCCTTATTCTCGCAAGTGATCGATGCCCTATCACTCGACCAGCCGAACTTGGTTGCCAAAGTGGCGTTTCCGATCGATTCTCACCTGAATTGAAAGCACCTTTATCCGTAGTCCTCGTGGTCCGGGCGCAGTGCGCCGGACAACTTAGCCAAACGAAGGCTACCGGGACTTTTCCGATTAGCGGCGGCCGATGGTCTTGATCAAGGCTCATTCGGGTTCCATCCGTTGAGTTGCGCTAAGTTTCGCGTGGGCGGTAAATCGCGAGCCAGTCAATGGCGTCGTTGGGCAGGTGGTTGGTGTATTTGTGAGTAAGCTCGGTTACGGAGACATCGGGCCGAAAGCCGACGCGCGCGAAGAGTGTTGTGCATGTGGCCGAGCGATTTTGTCGGTAGAAAGTAGCCAGAAAGAATTGAGGAAATGAATTGAAGCTCGGAAACCTGGATAGAACTGGCGTTTGGATATTCTCGAAAGTCTTGGTCTGTGCCAATGCGGCTTCGGGCGCGGCAAAACGTGCAACCCCGCAATCTAACGAAGTAGGATCGCATTCAAAAGCGAAGCTGACCGAATCTTCGCCGTATTCATTCCGCCTTAGTCATTTACGGAACTTCCACCGCCCACGCAACCACTTTCCATCCCGCTTTCTCTTTGGTCCACAGAAGGAGAAGCGCCGGTGACTGCTCCTCGCCGAAATTCATTCGGCTCGCGGACAAGTAGTACGTCCCGTACTTCGCATCCGCCGGCGTCAACTCCGGCGTTTTTTCCGGCAGATGCCGGTTCTGGCACAAAAAACTGTCCGCCATCTGGTCCGGTACCGCCATGATCGCGAATGCTTTTGAATCTTCCTGTTCTACGGGTCGCAGCAGGTCGTTCACCGGTTGAACACTCGACATCAGGTCGGATAAATTTGCCCGTGGCGGTATTCTTCCGAGCACCCGGTCCAGGGCGGACTGTACCCGGGCCGCGGGCGTCAAACCCTTCTCTGCTGCAGAAGGGGCAAGCAAACATAGGTACGACCGCTGTGACGCAAACTTGGAAGCCTGCGCGCTATCTCGCTTCACGACCCACGACCGGTAGAACTGGGTTATATCTTTCACCGCGCCTGGATCCCCGGAAATAGACTTCGGCTCTTCGCCTGCGGGTGCGGTGACCGCAGCCTGCTTTGGGAGGATCCCTGCATCGCCGCTGTCTTCGATGCGGATGGCTATAATCTTCCAGTACCCTCCTTCCTGCGCCCAAAGTAGCGACATCATCTTGTGGCCGCTGCCGTCCTGCTTCTCCCTGAACGCCGTCCCGTAGTACTTCTCTTGCGGACGTTTTCCTTTTTCATCATCCGGCGCGGCTACGCACTCCACATCAGCTCCTATGTCCGACGGCACACTTACCAACCGAAACTCCGACGCATAGGCGTTTTTGGCCTCTTTCAATTCTGGCAACCATTGATCGGCCGGTTCGAACACGTCTCCTACAGAAGCCACTGTACCCGTAGTCGTGTTGAATTTGTCCATTGCCATTTCTATGCGCAGCCTCACCATGCCCGGCGCGATCGGCTTTCGGTTCTTCTGCGTGACCGCTTCCAAACACGGATAGCTGCGACGCGAAAAATACGCAACAGAGAGATTCGGTTGTTTGTCCACCACCCAGCTCTTCAGGAAATCGTGCGTGCTCTTGTCGATTCCCTGATCACCTTTCACGGCGGGATTCAACGGGATGCGACCCAGTCTTTCAGTTGCCTTTTCTTCCGGCGGTTTTCCTCCGCTTCCCAGCAGTCCGAACACTTCCTGCCACCAGCCATTTAGCCCAGCCCAACGCCTGTCGTGACGATCCAGATTGTTCCCTGCTCGCACGTCTGAATTCGCAACAGTCAAGTGCCCGTTGACTAGGGCCTTCGGAAAACTTGAGGAGCGGTAATCCACGTCAATGTCCGCCATTTTCTTGTCGCGCGAGATTGAAAACTGAATCGACGGTGGGCCATTCTTCAGGCGGTAGCAGATCGGAAAACCCTTGTGATAGATGGTGTTGTCGCGGTCGTGAAAGAACTCCTGGCTCTTGATGAGGATGTCAACCGCGTTCGGCTTGAGGTAAACATAGACGCGGAATTGACGGTCGCCTCCTGCACCGGATTCCTGTCCCATCACTTCGTCAACGGCGTCCACAAGATCAATCGCGCGACCGAGGCTGTTCCCTTTAGCATCCGTCAGCTTTACGTTCAAGAGTGCGTGAGTCACTGCACCAAACGTCGTTCGGACAGAAAGGCGCGCGTTATCGTACGCCTCTTGCGGCACAACCTTGCTTCCGGTGGTCTGGTTGTAATGGCTAATGTAGTCGTCGACCAGACGCCTTTGCTCAGGCCGCAAGCTTGAGTAGGATTTCCCGATCTCCTGACCGCTGTCTTCTTCTTTCGCGGGGTTGGTCGACTTTCTATTTGAGTTTGGTTGTGTTTGACCTGTTACCAAATTCGCGGCCACGAATACCGTAAGGACGAATGCGCGAGTGTGTACTTTCATCGTGAGCCTCCTCGAGGGTTTTCCATTCGACCCCTGAGGGGAGTGTAGAGGGGGTGCGGGGGAGAAGGGCCACGTCTCCCCCACCTCAAAAACACACTGGCGGCGATTCGCCGCGGAGCCACCTATAGACCTTCCGCAGGGCGGGCAGGTGAACGTCGGCCCAGGGCTGTGGACAATGGCATCAGGACCAGCAAGCCAACGATCGTGACGACGACGATCATGACGACCACTTTCGGGTCACTAAAACTTTGACCGCCCACCACGAGAGCGGCAGCAATGTTGCGTTGAGCGGCGTCGTTCAATCGGCTCTATCGGCAGTGAACCGGCGACGGCACATCCAAGAACACGACTGCCCGGGGAAACTGGCAAGTGGCGCATCTAGGTGGGCGAATGTTTCGCGGAGGCGCAGCCTCCTGGTAGCCGGCGACCACCGCGTCGAAGCGCCTCCGCATCGCGGGCAGGTCAGGAGCCACAGGAGGGATTCGTCCCGGCTGCTGCCATGTCTCTTCCGCGGCCGTCAGCTTGTCGCGGCATGCGGTGCAGGCCGCCGCATGGGTTAGAAGCGCCTCGACCTCCTCGACCGGCAGAGATCCCGCTAGATAATCCGCAATGTGCGTCGTGGCGTCTTGGCATTCCATGATCGGTCCCCAGCAAGCCTCTGAACCGACATTTCCGATTTGGCTTCCACAGACTGTCCACATCCTACACCTGCTCTACTGCTCCTGATCGAATATTCTTGTCGCCGGTACGTCTGGGCTTGATTTCCTTGACTGATGGAATCTGCCTCGGAAAGTTCTCGTGGATGGATATCTCGATCTCGTACTCATCTCTAATTAACTCCTTGCCAGGGGCGAAGGCTTCGGTTCTCGCTGCGTTGGGATCAAGTGGATTTCGTGAACAAGCTCATCCGCTTGGACAACGACGTGAAGACGCCAGGCTCAGCGGAACCTGTTTCGTAGTCCGAGTATGCATGCGAGGTGTTGCAGGCATGGAACAAGTCACAGGCGCCAAGTCCGTTTGTCTACCTTCCTGCGGCTGCGGACAGCTTGCTGGCTCCCGAAGACAACGCACTTCCACCCAAGATCGCCGATATTGTCCGCATTGTCCGTATACGAAGCAAGACGTGAACTGGAGAGCGCAGCCTAAATTGTTGAATCGAGAGGGAACTAATGGTCCGGGCAAATGGATTTCAACCATCGACATCTTAGCCCTGCACTAGGCGCTCAATGGACTTTCGCATTTTGTAAGTTGCTGATTCTATGAGCGACCTGACACATGGGTGACCTATGTCTCCGGGCCGGACCCGAAAAGATTGGTCGGGGCGAAAGGATTTGAACCTTCGACCTCCTGGTCCCGAACCAGGCGCGCTAGCCAGGCTGCGCTACGCCCCGACAATACACAGCGACAGACCAACATCGCCGCAAGGAACTCTAGAATATCACAGCAATCTAGCATCGCCTACAGGCCAGTTTCTTGCTATGTCCATCGCGCGCTAAAGACAATCTGTCGATTATGACTTCAAACCAGCAAACGCCGCTACACTTGATTCGAGCGCAACGGCGTTTTCCTGAACCTTGGTTTCTTCTTAGAAGCTGTACCGCAGCGCGAACTCCATCACCCGGGGCCGCGTCAGCGTTTGCGAATACTTTCCGAATCCGCCGCTGATATCAATTTCCGGCAGCACACTGAACGCATCGAAGCGCACCGAATTTGTGATGTTATATACGCTCCAATTGAACGCAATCCTTTGCCGCTCCGTCAGACTCCAGCTCTTGTTCAGCGACATGTCGATCCCGAAGTAACCGGGCCCACGAAGGTTGTTGCGCTGTCCCACTTCGCCCGGGAACGGAAAATCAAACGCCGAAATTGCCGCGCCCGGGTCCTGGAACATATTCACGTCGCCGCCCGAATCGGTGAAAGTACCTGTCTTGGGCTTTGGTCCAACCAGATTGGCAAAACCGTTCAGCTCCCAGTTGGTTGGGAACACCAGGCCGTTCTGCACGCCGAATGGCAATCCGCTGGTCCATTTCGCAAGACCCGACCAGCTCCATCCGCCGGCAATCGCGTCCAGGCCGCGGTTCCATCCGCTTCCCCACCGCTTCTGGCGACCGAATGGAAGTTCGTACACCCAGTTTGTGTTGATCTGATGCGTCATATCGTAATCGGAGACCGCCCGGAACAATCCGGGATCGAACGGGTTGTAGATTTCGCCGGTTCCGAAAAAGCTGCCTTCGAACAGCGACACTCTTTCCGCGTCCGAACTCATGTCGATCGACTTCGAATACGTGTAGTTGAAGTCCCACGTCAAACCGTGTGCGGTACGATGCCGCAGCATCAACTGCAACGCGTTGTAATTGCTGCGCCCGGAAGACGTCCACGTGAAAAGCGAGGCATCCTGTGCCTGGAAGAAAGAGTTCGGACCGTTCTTCGGGAAGTACGATACTGCCGGATCATTTGCGTCGGGTATCCCAAAAAGATCCCAGGTCGAAAGCGGAGTCGTCTCATTCGTGCTGCCGACGCAGAACAGATCGTAGGCTGCAACGATTGGATTGGTCGTCGAAGGAATCAGCTGCCCGGGAGTCCTGCATCCAGCCTGGGTCGCGCCCAACCCGACCCCTAGTTGGTACGCCCCGCCCGGCTGCAACGGCTGCAGCATGTCTGTCCAGTATTGCTGCACATTTGCCGGCAGGCTTGCAGGATTGAAATTGTTCGTTGTAACGCCTTGCCGGTAGACTTTCGCCAAAGCAGTGACGGCTTGAAAGTATCCGATACCGCTCTTCGGATCGAAAAGGTTCAACGGTTGTCCTAAATCTTTTTCTTGCAACAAACGTCGGCCCAATCTTCCCACATACGCTACCTCAAAGGTGAATCCGCCCTTCAGCTCGCGCGTAACGGAAAAATCGAACCCATAGGAATAGGGCGTTTTCATCTTGTCGTCTAATCCCCAATAAATCGCGAAACCACCGGAATTTGGATCGGACGGAGGCATTGACGGGAATCCCGGTGTCGGCGGAGGCACGATCATGGCCGGGGGCAGATCATGTAGCCCGGTATAGCGAGGCGCGGTAGTTAGATCTACAAAGCCCGGAGGAAAGGTGCTCGTGGAAATGAAACCAAACGATCCCTGCCGGTCATAAGTATTGATGGTCCCCTGTCCGAAATGGTCGTAGTAAACTCCAGCGCCCCATCGAATCGAACTCTTGCCGGGGCCACCAAACAGGCTCCCCAACAAACCATCTTTGTACCCCGGCGAGTACGCCATCGAAATGCGCGGAGCAATATTCTTGTAATCCCACGCCCAATATCCGGGCTTGCCATTTGCTGGTCCAGACAGATCCATGGTGAACAGTGGATTGAAGGATATTCCCTGAACCATGTCCTTCATTCGCGTATCAAAGAAATCATGCAGGCTGATACTCGGATTCACCTGATTGCCGTCGGTTTCGTACGGCGGCTGGAGTAACGAATAGCGCAATCCATAAGTAAACGTCAGATTCGGCTTAATGCGCCAGGCATCCTGCGCATAAAACTCCAGTTCGTTATCGCGGAAATGCCTTCCGACGAACGATCCCGGCGTTTGGAACTGACCGTTTTTGTTCTGCACGTAAGTTGTATCGAGTTCGCTAACCGCACCGACCATCGCCATCGCCGCGAAGTCGTACGAATTGGCGAAATCGCCGCTGACCGCAGGAAACCCGTTGTCTCCAGGATCGAGAGTTCCGCCCTGACCAGCGATGCCGCCCGCCGGCAAGAACGCGCTGTTGGTCAAGCCATCGCTAAAGGAGTTGGCGTCTGAATTGCGAAAGTTTGTTACCAACCGGTAGTTTCCGCCGAACTGCAGCGTGTGCTTCCCGCGGGTCCAGCTGAAATCATCAGTGATGTTATGCACCGGCACGATGACGCTAGTCGTTCGCGTGCGTGCTACCGGTGTATCCAATCCACGAAGGCGTGTGAACGGTTCCGTAGACGCACCATTCTGGCCAACGCCCTGGCGAATGAATCCGTAATGAATGCTGTTCACCTTGGTTGGGCTGATGATCCAGGTGTACCCGCCGAGGACGCCTTTGGAATTATTGGTGTCTACCTCCTGCGGCGGCTGGCCGGGAAACCATTGTCCCAGCGCGATATTGTCGTTCTGCAGTCCTAGCCTGGCGAAAATGCGTTGGGTTCCGCTCTGGGTAATGTTGTAGTCGAATCTCGCAACATATGTATCGAGTTTTTGCGGCGCGGGCGATGAGAACGTAAATCCCTGATAGTTCACTCCGTCGCTGTTCGCACCCTGATTGGTGTTCGGTAACGGATACTGATTCAACGTCGTAATCACATTCGGATTTACACCAGGTCCCCAAGGGCACGCGGCTGCAGTGCAGCTATCCATGCCCGCGATCTGGGGCGCTCCGAGTGCCTGGAATCCTTGCGGAACATTCACGCTGTAGGTTTGTGGAGCAAAATTCGCGTCGACTCCCTGAACTTGCTGCGTCCCACCGGGACATTGCGTAGGGTCGTCGCACTGGTACATCAGGATGCCTTCGCGCAGCGTCTGGCTCGGCACTTGCCGTAGCTGTTGCGAATTTTCCCTTGTGCGTTGTCCCTCGTACGCTAGAAAGAAGTACAGGCGGTCTTTTTTAATCGGCCCTCCAAAGCTGCCGCCAAAAGTATTCCGCCCTAAATGCGCAGGTTTATTGGGCTCGCCTGCCGACCAGTTCCGCGTGTTTGTTGAAGTAGTCGTTGGCAACTGTATTTGTCGGCCGATTATATTCGTACGCAGTGCCGTGAAAATCGTTGGTGCCGCTCTTTGTCTGCAATTGCACCTGCGCCCCAGACGAGCGCCCCTGATCCACCCCGGAGTTGGTCGTTGTTACCCGAAATTCTTCGATGGAGTCCAGTGTTGTTCGCAGCGCGCCAACGAATGCAGTCCCAAGTGTTTGATCGTTGTTGTCAATTCCATCCAGCGTAAGATTCGTCTGATCGCTTCTGCCACCATTCACGGACCCTCCGCGGCTATCACCCTTCAGGTCCACCTGACCGCGGTCGGCTACGGTCACTACGCCAGGCTGCAAACTCAGAATTCCTGCAGGGTCCCGGCCCTCGAACGGCAATGCAGAAATTTGTGTCTGGTTGAATGCGTTTCCAATCGTCGCGTCTGTCGTATTGATGGTTTGTGCGGTGCTGATCACTTCCACGGTTGTAGCGACGCCGGCCAGTTCCATTTTGAAATTGACCGTCGCAGGAGTCGCTACCAGCAATTGCACATTGGTTTGCTTATAGGTCGCGAATCCGGCCGCCACAGCCGTCAGCGTATAAGTCGCTGGTCGGACCTCCAAAAACTGATAGGCACCGTCTTTGTCCGTTTGCGCGGTAAGCGTGACTCCGATGGCCGGACTTGTGAGTGTGATGGTGGCGTTCGGTACCGAAGCTTCATTCTGATCCGTAACTATCCCGCGAACTGAAGTGGTCCCGCTCTGTCCCATTACCGCGTTGCCAGAAACTAGAGATACCATCACCACTACGATAAAAAGGCCAAGCAGGCCTTTATTATGCCGAAGCATGAAAGACTCCTTTTCCGCACCTGACTTCTTTATGGAATGTAGCTAACTTCTTCTTGCGAGCTGGCGCACACCCTGTGGCTGATCGCACTCCTGGCGGAAATTCTGGCGGCGCTGGGCTTAGCGCCAATCCGCCGAACTCTCCACAGTTCTCTCAATTAATTGCACAAAGTTTTAGGACGAATCGCGACGAAAGTCAATACAACTTCCTTTATGCGATCGCCAAAACTTGTATTAGGTTTTAGCGGCGAGCCTTTTTGCAACTGGTTCCTCGCAAAAAAGAGCCCGCCAGGAACCCTCACCCCGGCGGGGCCTCTCCGACCTGGATTTTCCCGGCTCTAGAATTCGTAACGCAGTGCGAACTGCATCACGCGCGGATTCGTCAGCAGCCCCGTATACAACCCAAATGCTGCACCTGAGTCGATGTTCAAGTTTGCGCTTTGCACGTCGAACCGATGCAAGTTCGGAACGTTGAACACTTCCCAGCGCAATTGCAGGCTGTGTGATTCCTTCCACGGCATGATCCACCGTTTCGACAATCCAAGGTCCAGGCCCGCAAAGCCCTGCCCGCGGATCTGGTTTCTGCCGCCGCTTTCACCAGGGAAAGCGTGCGCGAAGGCTCCAATCCCCGTTGCGCCCTGCACATCTTTGAAGATGCTGATAGTTCCGGTTGTAGGATCAACGGTCGTACCGGTCGCAAACGGTCCGCTTTGATCGGCGCCTCCGCCCAACTGCCAGTTGGTCGGCCAAGTTCCGCCATTGAGCACGGTCGCCGGGAAACCACTCGTCCACCGAGCCACGCCGGAGAGTTGCCATCCGCCGATCAAGGCATCCAGAGGTTTGCCGGCATCGCGTGCGAATGTTCGGCCTTTGCCGAACGGCAGTTCGAGAACCCAATTCGCGTTCACTTGGTGCGGAAGGTCAAAATCGGAAACGGCGCGCCGCGCGTTCGGATCCCAGGAATTGATGACCTGGCTCTGTAGACCGCCCCACTGCGTAATGCGCTCGGCATCGGACATCAAATCAATGGATTTCGAATACGTGTAGTTGAAGTCGAACTGCAGGCCGCGCGCCATGCGCTTGTGCAAACTCACTTGCAGCGCGTTGTAGTTGGCATTTCCATTCGAACGCCACGCGTACAGCGACTTGAATTGTTTGTTGAAAAACCCGGCCGGTCCCAGTTTCGTCGGATAATAATGTAGCGGATTAGCCGAGGCGTCTGTAGCCACGCCCGCGATCCCGGCGTTCCCGGAAAAGTCGGACCCTACCTGATCCAGTTGCCAGAGCGGAGTGGTTTCGTTGAAGACGTTGCAGTTGTAGAGATCATAGACGGCTTGCAACGGGCTCGTTGTCGATCCGCCGCTGCATGCCAGCGAATAAGCGTCGCCAGGCGCAAGTGGCGCCATCAAATTTTGCCAATACGGCGCTGTTGACCCAACCAGACCCGGTGTTATCGCCGAGGTAGGCGTCCCCGCGGCACCTAATTCTGACAAGCGTCGAGCCGCTTGAAAATAAGTCACGCCCGAAGCTTTGTCCGTAAGGTTCAGAGGCATTGCCAGGTCTTCTTGCACCAACAATCGATGCGAATACCGTCCCACATAGGAAACTTCAAGGCTGAATCCCTTCGCGAATTCGCGCCCGATCGAGAAGTCCACCGTGTATGAATACGGCGTTTTGATCGAATTGTCTAAACCCCAGTTGATCGCCAGGCCGCCCTCTTGATCCGGCGGCGTAAACGGGAATCCGCCTGGAGGTGCGGTCGGGAAAAGAGGGCTGGATGTCGGCAAATCATTGAGTCCGGTCACCCGTGGAGCAGTGGCGACTGACGGCGAAGTCGTGTTTGTCAGTTGCGTGGATAGCCCGAACGACCCGAATTGATCGAACGTGCTGAGCAGGCCAGCTCCGACTCTGTCGTACACCATTCCGAAACCTCCCCGAATCGAGGTTTTGTTGGTCCCGAAAAGAGCGCCCATTAAACCCGACGCCGAATTCGGTGAATAGGCAAACGCGACTCTCGGCCCCACATTTTTGTAGTCCCAGTTGTAAAAACCTGGTTTGCCATTTGCCGGTCCGGCCAAATCCAGGGTAATTATCGGATCCTGATTGGATCCAATTTCCTGCGCCATGTCGCTTGCGCGTTGCGCGAACCAGTCCCCCAATCCGATGTCCGGTGCCACCTGTGTTCCGGTCGTCTCCCAGGGCGGCGAAAACAGCGAGTAGCGCAAGCCCAGAGTTAACGTAAGATTTGGTTTGGCTTTGAAAACATCCTGAACGTAGAACTCGTATTCGTCTGCCCCCCAGCGGCGTTTCACCGACGAATTCGTCGGCAGCAAATTTCCGTGTTTGTCGTAGTTATAGGTGGCGTCGAGTTCGCTCATGATTCCCATCAGCGCCATCGCGGGGTAGTCGTAGGAATTATTGAAGCCTGCGGCTACTGCCGGAAATCCGTTCGAACCTGGATCCAGCGGGCTGGCCTTGTTGGCCAATCCTGCAGTGTCCAGCCCCGAAGAGTTGGTGACTGCCCGGCTAAACGACGACAGGAAATTCTCTCTTGGATTGCGAATGAAACGCACGTTGGTTCCGAACTGCAGCGTATGGCGCCCGCGAATCCCAGGACAAATCATCCACAAAGTTGTTCACTGGCGTTTGGTAGTTGAAACTGCGCGTGACGGCCTGCGAGGACAGTGCTGGTGTGCTGTTGTCGTTCAACCCCCGGAAATAAACGAACGGCTGCGTATCGTTGTTTCCCAGAACCCCGATGCTTTGTCGGGTGTATCCCCAGCGGAGATTGTTCAGTAGATTTTGTCGAATAGTCGCGGTGTAGCCGACCGTGAATCCTTTGCTGTAGTCAACGTTCGATTGCAGCGGACTTTGTCCAAGGAAATATGGCGCAGTGGAATGTACGTCATTGCGAACCGCGCCGCGCCAGAACAGTGTGTGATTGCCGCTGGCCGTCAGCTTGTAATCCAATCTCGCGATGTACCAGTTGTTCGTGGTCGGAATCGGACCACGGAAACGGTAGCCCACAAAATTATGCTGGTCGCCCAGGGTCAGGTCATTGGCCGCCGGAAAACTGTTGAAGTAATTCAAAACAACCTGGTTTGGTCCGATATGCAGTGGATCCATCGCAGTCAGATTGCCTGGTGTCAGCGCCGCGAATCCAGCCGGCGTCGAAAAAGTCGTCCCGGAAAT
Source organism: uncultured Acidobacteriota bacterium (assembly GCA_963743735.1). Taxonomy (GTDB): domain Bacteria; phylum Acidobacteriota; class Terriglobia; order Acidiferrales; family UBA7541; genus Acidiferrum. The sequence continues at coordinate 54,643 of CAVURF010000006.1, read as the reverse complement.
CGCTCCTCCGGGGCATTGCGCGGCATCCGCGCACTGGTAAATCACGATTCCCTGGCGCAGCGTGTCGCTTGGCACAATTCTCTGTTCCGAAGCCTCTTCCGCCTGACGGTATCCTTCGTAATTCGCGAAGAAAAATAAACGGTCCTTTTTGATCGGTCCGCCAAGCGAAGCGCCGAAAATGTTTCGGATCAATTTTGGAGCAACATTCGGCTCGCCGCTCTGCAGCTCGGCGCTTTTCACAAAATAATCATTCGCGCTGGTGAGCGTGTTGCGGTGGTATTCGTACGCCGAACCGTGCAGGCTGTTGGTCCCGCTCTTGGTGACCAGCGTAACTTGCGCCCCCGACGAACGGCCCTGGTCCGCGTTGTAGCTAGTGGTCGTTACTCGGAATTCCTGCACCGAGTCCACCGACACCGGCAACACCGAAGTAAACGCGTAGCCATTCACCTGGTCGTTCACGTCCACGCCATCCAACGTCAAGTTGCTCTGATCGCTGCGCGCTCCGTTTACGGCACCGCTTCGTGTATCCACATTCTTGTCGATGTCGCTGCGGTTGCCGGTGTACACCACTCCGGCCTGCAGCGAAAGAAGCTCTGGTACGTTTCTTCCTTCCAGCGGCAATTGCTTGATCTGATTTTCGTTGAACGCCGTGCCAATCGACGCATCGGTCGTGTTCAGTGTCTCTGCGACGGCCGAAACTTCAACTGTTTGCGCGGTCGAACCCACCTGTAGCGTTACTGTTTTGCGTGCTGGAGTATTCACTAGCAATTGAATTTTGTTCAGTTCGAATTTCTGAAAATTTTCCTTTTCCACCCTCAGCGAATAACTTCCCGGCGTCAGTCCGACGAATTCGTACGCCCCGGTTTCCGAACTGCTTACGGTGCGTTCGAACCCCTGCTCCGAATTCGACAGTGTGACCGTAGCCCCGGCGACCGCCGCTCCGCATTTGTCCAGAATCGTGCCGCGCAGCGAAGTCGTTCCCGTCTGCGCCAAAGCCAGATTCCCACTCGCGAGACACACCAACACCCAAACAATGCAAAGGCCGATCAGGCCTTTCTGTTGCCGCCACATGAACTGCTCCTTTTCCGCACCCACTTCGTTGTTGGTATTCAGCGAGCCTGTATCGCGAATTGGAGACGCGACGACCTTCGCTCGCTCTGCCTGGTGAGAATCTGCCGCACCTATTGCGCTCGAACCCACCGGTGACCGCAAACTGCATTGGCCCACTTCTAAAATGGGCTCAGAGGCGAGTCAACGTAAGTTCCGATAATTTATTTTTTATGTAGGTAAAATATGGTGGATTTATTTGGAAATTATCGGTTAAGAAAAACTTTTTCCTTAATCGGCGAAGCGGAGCAATTTGGCTTCAGTGATGGCTTTTATTTGCAGGATTTCGCTGAGAATTGTGTCCTGCACAGGACCATCCACGCGCACCAGGGATACAGCTTCCGCGCCGCGCGTTGCGTCTCGTCTGCCAAGCGCGAAGGTCGCGATGTTCACGCCGAGGTGTCCCAGTGTGTTGCCAACCTGGCCGATGACTCCGGGCTCGTCGTGATTGCGCAAAAAAAGGATGGTGCCGCCCAGCTGTGACTCGAGCGAAATTCCGTCGATCGCCAGCACTCGGGGCGAACCGTCGAACAACACTGTTCCCTCGGCCATGAATCCGGTGTCGCTGGCTTTTTTTGAGAGTGAGGAAACTTCCAAGGTGTTTGGAAAGGCGTGTTCGCGTTTCCTCGTTTCTTCTTCCACCGTGAGTCCGCGAGCTGCGGCCATTGCCGGAGCGTTCACTACGTTCACTTTTTCGTCCAACACCGCGTTCAAAACTCCTGCCAGTACAGCGCTGCGCAGGAGGTGGGTTCCCACTTCCGCTACTTCTCCCGAGTACCGAATGCGAATCCGCTCCGGACGCGTAGCTGTCGCCTGCGAGACCAGCGAGCCAAGCCGCTCCGCCAATTCCAGATATGGGCGCACGCGGCGGTATTGATCCGCGGAAAGCGCCGGCAAATTCACCGCATTGCGGATAATTCCGTCCGTCAAGTAATCGCGGATCTGCACGGCAACTTGCGTGCCGACTTCTTCCTGCGCTTCCGCTGTCGAGCCTGCAATGTGCGGAGTGCAAATTACGTTCGGCAATCCAATGAGCGGAGAATTTTTCGGCGGCTCTTCCACGAAAACATCGAGTGCCGCTCCCGCCAGCCGTCCAGTTTTCAGCGCTTCCGCCAGCGCCGCTTCATCGATTAGTTCGCCGCGCGCCGCGTTCACGATGCGTGCGGTCTTCTTCATTTTTTGGATGGACTCGGCATTGATCATTTTTTGCGTCGCGGGACTTAATGCGCTATGCATCGAAATAAAATCGCTTTCGGCCAGAAGTTTGTCGAGTGTCACCAGCCCAACCTGCAATTCTTTGGCTGCTGCTTCGCTGATGTATGGATCGTACGCAATCACTTTCATATCGAACGCTTCGGCGCGCCGCGCGACCTCGCCGCCAATTCTTCCCAATCCAATCAGGCCCAATATCTTTCCGCGCAGCTCGGTACCGCTGGAGGATTTTTCCCAACGGCCTTCGCGCAATGCCGCGTCCACTTTGGGGACTTGCCGCGCCAGCGCCAGCATCAAGGCGAATGTGTGTTCAGCCACGCTGACCGCGTTTCCGCCCGGCGTGCTCATCACCAGCACGCCGCGCTTGGTCGCCTCCGGCAAATCGATGTTGTCCACTCCGACGCCGGCGCGGCCCACCGCGCGCAACTTTGGCGCCTTGTCCAGCAACTCCGGTGTTACTCGCGTGGCGCTGCGCACGATCAGCGCATCCGCATCCGCCAGCTCCGCTCCGATGGTGTCCTTGGTGGTCAGCACAGTGTTCAGTCCCGACTTTTTCAACAACTCGACTCCGCGCTCGCTGATCTTGTCCGCTACGATGACTTTCATTACTCCCCTTCTGTGCTGTAAGTGGCCGGCAGCTTGGGTGGCTGAGAATCGGCAGACAAGTATTGTAGCGGAAACGGACGAATGTGTAGGAGGCGGGGAGAGTGGTCAGTAATAAGTTTTCAGTATTCAGTTTTCGCAAAGAAGAAGCGAGCGAAGGGCCAGAGGTAGCGTCCGAGTTCCAGAATGGGAATGTCCGGTGCGGCGGGATTTGATGGCGCTCGTTCCGAAATGGGACGGGAAATTGAAAATTTAGAAATATGTCGCAGGGAAAGTCCTTTGTTTTGGAAGTGTGGCAAGGAAAGGAGTTACAGGGTACATTCTTCGTAAGGATGGCAAAGAAAGAGTTTAGCGGATTTTGCGAGCTGGGCGAGAGGTTGTTGAGATGCGGGAAGGCGTACAGAAAGCGTCTCGCTTAACGCAAGTGTATACTATCATATTAGTTACTGGAAAGTCGAGCAGAATCGGCGGCGACCTGGCGGGCGGATCATGCGGAAGCAAGTTTAAAGTCTGACTTAGTGCTGAGGCAGGTTTGCTATCGGGGATGGACGAGGAACGCAAGGGGAGGGACTGGTGAGCTGCACAAACTTTCGTCGGTATGCGTGGCGAGTTCCGGCTCTCGCGATGTCGCTTTTGATTGCGAGGGCAGCCTGCGGTTATGATTTCCCGCTATCTGAGACGGCGATACGCGACGCGTATTTTCTGGGAACCAGAGGGCCTAGCCAAGGCAGCACTTTTCTGGGCGAGTACACTCACAAGGTGAATCAGCTCAAGGTAGGAGCATACACGTCGGAGATCAGGGTGGAAACTCCGTTTGCTCATGTTGCGCGCCATGCCAGCCAGGCTCCCAACTACAGCGCACAAGATGCCGTGAAAGAATTCCTCGGCAAACCGGTTGTCTTCCGGATACACCTTGAAATCTGTTACCTAGCGGGAGCGCCGGAGAACGCTATAAAGGTTAGCGTGCTTCAGAACAAAAAGAGCATCCGGTGGACGTCTGAGAACCGCTCGTCCTACTTCCCGCCAGCCGACGAATCCACTCAGGTGTCGAATAACGGCGAGCGCATTGACCTGGAATTCCCGGCCGACAGAATCGTTTCGTCGGAACTAACCGTTCGCATTGACACGCCAAACGACCAGCACGCCGATGCGGTCTTCGCGCTGGAAACTTTGCGGTAGCCATGACTGTTTGCGCGGAACGAAAAGGCCGCCGAGCGAGAGAAGAGTCAAAAGAAAGAGACGACTGTTACAGAACGCGTAAGAATGGGGCACCCGTCGATCTCAAAATCAGTTAGCTCACGTGCCCATTTCCGTGCAACGCTAAATAAGCGGCAAGTAGCTCGTGCTCGTCCGATTCGTAAATGTGTTTATGCAGTACACTATATCTAATATTATGACAATGCACCGTCCGCCCTAGAACGACTGGTGGCGCAGGCGTTTGAAGTTGTGCGGCATGAGAAAGCCCCTGGATCTATGCGAACATGGCGCTTAACGCGGCTGGCTGGCCACCGCTCCTCGGCGCTGCTATATTTCATGCAGAGGAAAATCGATGAGGCTTGCAGAACAAATCCAGACCGACATTGTGGTGGCCATGAAGGCGCGCGACGACTTCAAACTCAGCGTGTTGCGGATGGTGAAATCCGCGATTCAGCTGAAGGAAGTGGAAAAACTGCGCAAACTGGACGACGCGGAATCCATCCAGCTGCTGCAAACCATTTTGAAGCAGCGCAAGGAGTCCATTGATCAGTTCACCAAAGGCAACCGGCCAGAGCTGGCGGAAAAGGAAACAAAAGAAGCAGCCATCATTGAACAATACCTTCCCGCCGGCGCATCGGCGGAGGAAATGAATGCCGCGATCGACAAAGCCGTCGCGGAAACCGGAGCGACTTCCATCAAGCAAATGGGCGCGGTGGTGAAAGCGGCTAAGTCCGCGCTGGAGGGTAAAACGGTAGACGGCAAAGCGCTCAGCGACCTGGTGCGCGAACGGCTTGCGAAACTCGCCTAGCCTTCGCGCCGTGAATGTTCTTCCTTCAGCCGAAAATGAAAATCACTCCGGGTTCACAGTTCTCAAACGCCAGAGCGCTGGCGTTCCTGCGCATCTCGGTGGGAATGCTCTTCTTAATTTTTGGACAATACAAAGTTTTCGGAACGCAATTCACTTTGCACGGCGGTTTCCAGTTCTGGATCAACAAATTCCTGCAAGACGGCGCCTACCCGTTCATGATTCCAGTGCTTCGCGGTTTTGTGCTACCCCATGCCACGGCAATCGCGTTTCTGGTGGCGTATGGCGAACTAGCCATCGGCCTGGCTCTGATGCTCGGTTTACTGGTCCGTCCTGCAAGCGCCTTTGGATTGCTCTATATGCTTTCTTTGCTGTTTTCCGCAAATTATCCGGGCGCGCACGCACCGTTCTGGCAACACTTCGGCGCTTCGCTGGATCATTCCGTGCTGGCGCTATGCTTCTGCGCATTTCTCATCGGCGATTCCGCCACAGTGTGGTCGTTGCGCGGCTGGCGCGAGCGACAAGCGCACAAGTCCTGAAGATTTGCGAGGAATTAGCGTAACGCTGATTGTGCCGACGGCTTCAACACTGCCGTATTGCGTTCGTCGCTGGCGATGATCCGATAGAACTTCTTCAGGTCATCCATCTTGTCCATCGGCACGGTAAGTTCCTTGATCTCGAACGTCCGCGTGTACCGCAAAGCACTTCCGGAAACTTCCGTTTTGCTGTGATAACTTGCGAAGCCGTAGTCCACATCCACGGGTGGCGGCAAGTCATCCACTTCGTAACCCGTTGGCATCGTGATTTCGAAGCGGTCCGAGTCCTTTTCCGGTCCCGGAAAAACTATCGGAAATCTTCGCGGTTCTTTTGTTTCCAACACGTCGCTGCTGCGAGTTCCGACGATACGCGGCCGTACGATCAGCAGTTGACCGGCTTGTTTGGCGTAGCCCGGCGCAACGAACGAATAGGTATAGCCAAACGGCTGATCGTTGAACTGCAGGTTCTTCATATTGGCTTGCGTTATCTGGAACAAGCCAAGCGAGTGCGACATTTCCTGTTCGATGCGTTTTATATGGTCTTTGCTGGACTGCACTTCAACCTGCGCGTACCGCTCGTTCGATGCCAGGTCTCCTACCAGCGTTTCGTCGACGTCGCCTCGCAGCGTTCCTGTCGCATCCAAAGTCAGTTTACCGGTACGCACCGTGCCGTTCGATGGTCCGGGTAATTGCGGCGTGCGAACCAAGTCGCCGCCGTCAGGAGTTATCAGCAGCGCGTAATTCCCTTGGAGCTGGCCGTGTAAAAACCCAACTGGAATCTTTTCGTTGGTCGGATCAAAAATCAAGAGGCGCCCAAGGGTCGGATGATTCAGGATTGCTTGATAGCGATCGTCCTTGACTTGATCCGGAAGCTTAATGGCCAGAATCGCGTGGTTGAAAACCTCGATTGACGGCGGCGTTTCCGCCATCACCGCTCCCCGCCGCGTATTGATAATCAAATAATAGGAATCGAATCCGGACTGCTTCAGCATGGAGCTCATCAAGGTCGCTTTATCTTTGCAGTCGCCAAACCGGTGATTGAAAATATCCGTGGCAGCATGGGGCTGGTAACCGCCAATTCCCAGTTCAATTCCGACATACCGGATATTTTTTTGCATGAAGTCCGCAATGGCCTGAAGCTTCTGTTGCGGCGTCATACCGGCGGTGGTGATCTGCGCTACTTTCTGACTGATTTCGGAGGAGATGTCACGCCGGCCAGCCGCCAGGTCCCCCTGCCACTTGCCCATATCCGTCCAGGTCATGAAGCCATTCTTCTGGTGCGCGCCCGGCGCCAGAAACGCCACCGACATGCGTCCTGCTACTCCAGTGAAGGGAGGCATGGAATGTTCGTATCGAATCGCGGGCAAATCGGTGACGACCCATTGCCACTGGTTGCCTCCGGTGTTGCTTGGTTCGACTTTAGCGTGGTTCAGCCAACTGGCGTGGTATTCCCATCCGGACGGCATCTGCAGCGTGTAACGAGCTTCTTTCACGGGAATTTCACGTTGAAATTGCCAATCGTCTTCAAGAACAAACGGCCGGCCATCATATTGCACTTCATAGCCAACGACATTTCCCGGGTCAGGCGCAGGGATGTTCATGTAGCGCACCTTCATGTCACTGATAAGCTCTCCGCCCGGTTCACTCAAACTTCGCTCCACCGCTTCCTTGTCCTTTACTTCGTAATCCTTGCCCTGCTTCGGAATGCACCATGCCCGAATGCTGCCGATCTTCGAGTCCCGCCCGGCATATCCCCACGCCACTGCGTACTCCTTACCTTCCGGGCGCAGAATCTTATAGGCGCGGCGAGTGATTCCTTTTAACTTTCCATCCAGCGTCACCGTGGTGACGTCTTCCGCATATAAAAGGACCGCATCCGTTTTGTCGTCGTACGTGGGCAAAGAAGCGTTCGCCGCTGCGTGCATCCATGCAGGAGCATCCGCGCATGCGCGATTCGGACTAAGAAAAAACGCTATCCCAGCCGCGATCATAGCGGTGCAAAGCAATCCGTGTTTCATTGCGCGCCTCCTTTCGTAGCCGCGGCTGCGCCTGGCTGCAAAATCACCTGCTGTTCGTCCTCGGTTTTCACCACCTGATAGAACGTGCGAAGAATTGAATAATTCTCCTTCGCGACGATTAGCACGTCGGAACGCAGCGTTCTTTGGATATGCAGATTGCCGCCCTTGTCTTCGACTTTGAGCTTGTACTGCACTGCCTTGGCATCACGATCCACATCCTTGGGCAAAGTTTCGACTTTCCAGCCTTGCGGCAGGGTAATCGAAATATCGTCCACGGTGCGGAAAGGATTACGAAAATAAACCGGCCAAACACGGTTGGCATGCTCGAATAAGTGCTTCTCCGATCCGCTGAAGATTCCAGTCGGGAGCAGCGCCCTGCGACCCGCATTGGAAGTCCAACCCGGTACCTTTAATTGGTATTCAGCTACAAAGGCGGAGTTCGCAGATTGCCAGTCCGGCGTATTGGTGAGTTCAAGCTCGGTGCCTGCAGGTATGGATTCCTTCACTCCGTCTTCAAGCAGCTTTTTCCGCGCGGCGTCATCCTGGTTCCGGCCTGACATGCGAATATTCCAAGCGTTCAAGCCGGTATAAGTTACCGTCAGTTTGCCGCTGAGATCACCTTCGTTGGTAATTTCCAGTTTCGCCGACCGTTGCAGCGTGGTTTGATCGCTGCCGGGCATCGAAGTCTCAATCCAGGCCCCACCATCCTTATCCAGACGCAGCCCCTGGACGCCGGTTTCGACCCAAGGCAGCAATCCATACGGAGTGAATGCAGCACCAGGATCGAAAAACTCGTCCTTGCCGTTCACTTTCACCAGCGCTACGTTTGCGTTCAGTTCACGGCCATTTACGCGTTCCTTATGAAAGAAGTATTCGCCGCGGCTGGAAACTATGCACGGGTAAGCCTCGAAACCGGCAGCGCGCGCCAACCCCACGAATAACCACGTCAGGTCCGAGCCGTAGGCATACTGGTGCTTCCAGACATCTTCGACGTTGCTGTTGTCCTTCATGTTCTCGTGCTTGCGTTCTTCCGCCGACTTTGCGGGCAAATAGCTCAGGTTCTTGATGGACTGCACCCGCTCATAGATTTTTTTCAGTTTCACCTCGGGAGCATCGTCGCGCGAGACCATGCTGGACACGGCCTCTTCCATCGCTTTCCGTTTGTCGATAAACCCTTCTACCTGCCCATGTCTCTTTTTCCCGTAATTCCTCCAGAACCTGTTCACGTCGGCTTCAATGGGTTCATCGTGGTAGACGAAGTTGACGCGAAACTTCAGCTCGTCAGGCGGCGGCATAAAATCTTCGGTGACGAAGGCAGGAATATTTAGTGCCGTCATCCGCACCACGTGATCCGGGCCCTCTTCCGGAGGCTTGGTTCCAGCCGGGAGGCCGGCCGGCCAGGACCACTGCACGTTCCAAGGGAAGCGAGTGTACGGCTTGAGCGTGAACACTCCTTTTTTCGTGAACAGCTCTTCGCTCAGGATCCAGTCCGAAGCGAAAATGTAGTTATCTTCAAAGTTATAATTAAAATGGTATTCGATAATGCTTCCCACCTGTACGTCGGGTAAGGAAAAAGTCTTAGCCAGGTATTTCGCGCCCTTGGTCTTTTCCACGGTCTGTTCCAACATCTTTCCCTCGAACACGGCGATCGTTCCGTCCGGTCGAATCGTGCGCGCGTGCACCGTGGAGATATTGATCTTTCCCTTCCAGAATGGAATCTCGATATTCGCGTATTTACGGCCTTCTTCAGTCAGAATCTTGATTCGCAGGTAGTTGTATTCGGTCGCCGCTCGTTCGGTGTCGTTGCGATCCACCTGCCGGTACAAATACACTGCTGGCGCGCCCGGGGCTTCCGGCACGCTGGTCATCTTCAGCTCTTCCGGCGAGATCGGCAACCACTCATCACCGCTGACCGGCCTGGCGGTCCACAAACTCGCTGCAGCCAATATCACAGCGAACGTGCACACCATCGCGACTCGCCGTTTGTTCACTGGTTTTCTCCTGGGGGGTTTGGCCCGCTTCTGCGCACACCCGGTCGGCCGAAGACACACTTGCATTCACACGGCGGTTCGAGGCTGGGTTCGGCATCGTACTTAGTAGTAAGCTGAGTACCTAATATCGCGAGAAACTATCCTGTTAATAAGCTGCTGTCAAGAGAACGTGCGGCCAGTGCTCATTTGAATGACACCCTTCCCCAATCGCCCACACCTGCGGCATAATCCCCGCGCACCTTGGTTGCGTGTCAAATCTCCGGCATCGTTTGGAGGCTCTTGTGAGTGATCGTCCCTGGAGTTCCACCGCGCCTCCCGGCGAATTCCGCACCTATATCTCCACCGAGGAATCTCTCGCCGAATTCACCGTACGCGCAATCATTCTCGGCGCGCTGTTTGGACTGCTTTTTGGCGCGGTCACCGTCTACGTCGGTCTTCGCGCGGGACTCACCGTCTCCGCTTCCATTCCCATCTCCGTCCTCTCGATCAGTATTCTTCGCGCCTTCGGCCGGTCCACCATCCTTGAAAACAACATCGTGCAGACCACCGGCTCCGCGGGAGAATCGCTCGCCGCCGGAGTTATGTTCACGATCCCCGCGCTGATTTTTCTCGGCTTTGGCAAAGAATTTACTTTCTGGCGCATCTTTCCTCTCGCCCTTCTCGGCGGATGGCTCGGCGTACTCTTCATGGTTCCCATTCGCCGCCAGCTCATCGTCAAAGAACACGGCAACCTGTCGTTCCCCGAAGGGACCGCTTGCGCCGATGTTCTCGTCGCTGGTGAACGCGGCGGCTCCTTCGCAGGACGTGTCTTCTGGGGACTCGGTCTCGGCGGCATCTACACATTTTTGATGAAAACCTGCCTGGTTTGGACCGAACAGCCGGAAGGCCGTCCCAGTTGGTTCCCGGGAGCAAGTTTTCGCGCCAACATCACTTCCGAATATTTGGGCGTCGGCTACATTATCGGCTCGCGGGTTTCAGGCATTCTCTTTGCCGGAGGCATCATCTCCTGGCTGGTGATCATGCCTGCCATCAAATTCTACGGACAGCTCGCAGGCAACACGCCGATCTATCCTTCGACCATTCCGATTCCGCTGATGACGCCCGACGATCTCTGGCGCAGCTACATTCGGCCGATGGGCGCCGGTGCGGTTGCCGCTGCCGGTCTAATCACCCTTCTGCGAACCATGCCCACCATCATTTCCGCGCTTCGCGCAGGATTGAAGGACGTTCGCGCTGAAGGCGCCGGCCAAGCCACATCCTCAAGCCGAATCGATCGCGACATCCCGATGCGCACCGTAGTGATCGGCTCGAGTGTCATCGTGGCCATGATGTGGGTGCTGCTCACTTTCCATCCCATCGAAGGCGCCGCCACTCGCTGGTACCAGAATCTTTTTGCGGCGGTGTTTGTCGTGGTGTTTGGATTTCTATTTGTTACCGTTGCCGGCCGCATCAGCGGGCTTCTGGGCAACTCTTCCAATCCCATCAGCGGCATGAGCATCGCTACGTTGATGGCTACCTGCGCAATTTTCTTCGTGGCTGGCTGGACCGCGCCTAACTACGCAGTTCTCGCCTTGATGATTGGCGGAGTCGTGTGCATCGCCGCAGCCATCGCCGGCGCCACATCGCAAGATCTGAAAACCGGCTATCTTGTAGGCGCAACTCCCATTCGCCAGCAGTACGCGCTGCTGATCGGCGTAACCGTATCGACTCTTGCGATCGGCGCAACTCTCAATCTGATGAATAAGGGTCTGGAGAAATATATTCCTTCGCAAATTCCGGTGAACATTCAGTCCCTGCCTTCGGGCGTCAAGATCGAACAAAACTCGTTCGGCTACAAGGGCAAATCCTACACGCTCATCAACTCGCTCGGTTCGCACGAGATTGCCGACGGCGAATATCTCTACGATTCAGGCTCGCAGCGCATCGAGTACCAGTGGGCGCAAGGCATCGGCAGCGACAAAGCTCCGGCGCCGCAAGCCCGTTTAATGGCCAGCGTCATCAGCGGAATTCTGAATCAGCGGCTGCCCTGGCGATTGGTATTGATGGGAGTTGCTCTGGTAGTCGCGGTGGAAATTCTTGGCGTGCGCTCGCTCGCTTTCGCCACCGGTTCGTATCTTCCCCTCGGAACAACGGCCGCAATGTTTGCTGGAGGATTGCTGCGCATGTTGGTCGAAGCGACTACCAAGAAAAAAGACGAAAGCGAAGCCAGCCCTGGCGCCCTCTACTCCAGTGGCCTCATCGCTGCCGGTGGCGTCTTCGGCTTGCTCGGCATTATCATCAATCTCTTCCAGGATCCAGAAATCTCCAATAATGTTCCGCGCTGGCTCACTGCAACTCTTCGCCTGCCCTGGCGTCCTGACCTCTTCGCTTTCGGCCCCAAAATCGTTGGCTCACTCGCAGCCAGCAATCTGTTCGCCGTCTTTATGTTCCTGATGCTCGGAGCTTCCGTCTTCTACTTCGCTCGCAAAAAACTGGACTGACGAACACATGTACAAAGTTCACAGGTGCAAAGTACAAGCATGAACGACGGTACCGATCCCGATAAGGGAGTGAAATCGTTTGAAGAACTGCGCGTCTTCCAGTCTGCGCGAAGACTTTGTAACGAGAGATGGAGCTTGGTTCCAGCATCTCGATGGTACTTTTTACTTTTGTACCTTGCACCTTGCACCTTGTACGGTACTGACCTTCTTTACTTCTCCCGCTTTTCAACCGTAAACTGAAAAAGCCATGGCTTCCCGCACCACCGTTCGCACGCACCGCATCAGTTTCGATTTTTACATCACTCCGGGTGTGCAACTCCTCATTATTGCCAACGTCGCGGTTTATATCCTGGAAGCTTTCATTCATTACTTCGGCGGCGTCAACGGCTACAACTGGCTCCTCAAATGGTTTGGTCTGGTTCCTGCCGGAGTGATCCCTTTGCTGCGCGTCTGGCAGCCTTTTACTTATCTTTTTCTCCACGACATCAACAGCATCTGGCACATCGTTCTGAATATGTTCACGTTATGGATGTTCGGGCGCGAAGTGGAACTGGTCTGGGGACGCGATCGTTTCCTGCGCTACTATTTTTTGACTGGCGTAGGCGCTGGCATTCTAAACGTCATCGTCAAGACTGTTCCCATGTTGTGGGGGCAAGGGAACTCTTTTACGCCAACCATCGGCGCGTCTGGCGCTATTTTCGGAATTCTCATCGCCTGCGCCATTCTCTTTCCCGACCGCCGCGCTTATATTATCCCTATTCCCATACCGATAAAAATGAAATGGATTGTCGCCGGAATGGCGTTCATTACATTCCTCGGCACTTTTGGTCTTGGCGATGACAAAGTCAGCCACATCTGCCACCTGGGCGGCATGCTCATCGGCTATCTCTATCTTCGCCGCGATTCCTACCTCTTTCGCTTGCGCAACGAAATGTCCGACTGGAAATACCAGCGCAACCGTAAGAAATTCGACGTATACATCAACAAAAACAAAAACGAACCGCCATCCCGCCCCGACCGCTGGGTCAACTAACTCATCCAAATGACCTTCACGGAACCTTGATTGCCAAAGACACGGATCCAATCAGCCCGCGTATATTGTCCCTTACTACAAAAATCGCCGCGTACTCCCCGGGGCCCAGTGCCATGGTTCCCGGAAATTTCACGCCTCTCGTTTTGATGTCGCTGGCCATCGGCTCCGCGAGGCGTCCGTCCACTTCGCGAGAGAAAGTTTCCACCGGAAGGCCCTTTGAATCTTTCGCCACGGCCGCAAATTCCAGGCTCAAGTGGTTATTTTCGGTTTCCTCCAGCGTCGCGACTCCCGGAGCCAACACAAACATAAACGAAATCTCCTTTTTCCCGCCTGCGCCCGCTTCTTTCGCCGCCGACCATTGCACGCCCAGTGGAATTGCTGTGTAGTCGAACGGCGAATTGATTGCCGTTTCGATCTCCTCCTTGATCAGCTGTTTCTCCTCTCGTGGCGATCCCTCGTAGTATCCCGCCCTGGCCCGCACCTTTAAATCTGTGCGACGCACCCGCACTGAAAGCTTGTTCCAGCCTGGCTTTGCGCTATCGGCATTGGTATAGATTCCGATTAAATAATAGTCGCTGGAATCGTTCGCTGCCTCTCGAAAACAGCGCTCCGCATCTTCACGCCGGTCGCAAAACTTTCCCCCTGTTACCTCTGCGAACTTTTCCAGGTTCCCTACGATTTTATTGGTGTGCAGGTGCTGCGGCAGAGGATGTCCGGTCCGAGGGTCTACATAGGCAGGATTCACCAGTTCCTCTAGGTCGAGGGGATAGACAGCGATATTCGCCCGGTTCAAAGCGGCCCACGCGCGCTCATATGCGGGCAAAAGCCCTCGATCGCGAAGCCCCCGATCACGGGCCCCGAAAGCGTTAGCATCGTCGATCTCGAAGGGAAAGCCGCCGGTTGCCCAAACTATTGATTTTCTTCCCGGTATGCCCGTGAAAGCTTCTCCAATTTCACGCAGTGCTTCCAGCGTTCCGGCTACCCGATCTTGCAGACCCATAGCCTGGAAATTTGCCGCGATTGCCAGCGTATTCAAGCGGCTCTGCTCCGCTGCCACATTTCGTGACGGCGACGACGTGCTGTGCCAGCCTTGCACCATCCGATACGTTTCTTCAATGGGATTGGTCTCCGGTCGATCTTTCGAAGAGGGCTGCTCGGTAACGTTTTTGAGCGCCTTCGCCAATACCGCCGGATCCGTTGTAAAGTCGTGGATCACCCTCACTCCGGTCGGGTCCAGAACCAGTAGGCTGAGCGGTTCCTCCACGTCGAGTGATTTCGATAGGAATTTCAATAGCTGTTGGCGCGCTGTTCGCTGCTCGTCAAACGACGAATTGAGAAAATCGACAACGAATATGGTCAGTCTTTGGTTGTTGCTCGCTACGACGTTTGTGGACCCACCAGGCGATGGGGCCGCCGCCGGTGTCATTAACTCAGCTCTTGTTAGCACGTGCCGGAAAAATCCAATCTTCTCGCTCTTCCCATTTCTCGACACCTGAAAGTCTTCTTCTTTCAAATCATCGATGTGCTTCCCGGAACGGTCGGTAACGATCGCCGGCACCATCACCAACGTCGTTTGTACCTTGATCGCAAGCTGCTCTCCAATCGGCTGGTTTGGCTTCTCTTGCCCGAGGCTGGTCTCTGCTTGGATGAGAATCAGGCTAGCAAGTACACACCATTTCGCACTCTGGCTTGATTGCATTTCGCGGAGCCCTCTTGAGCAGAGGAAAGTTGAATGCTATCTAAATCGGCCACCGTACACCACCACATCCGCCGTGCGGAGTCTTCTGCCGACGCGCCAGCATTAGCGCGCAGTCGGGAATCAGTCCGGCGCTCCGCCGATCACATGGAACTTCATGAAATTGGTCGTTCCCCGTACGCCCATCGGAGTCCCGGCCACAATCGCGATCACATCGCCTTTGCGCGCCAATTTTTCTTCCAGCAATCGTTTTTCGGAAATTTCCGCCAGTTGGTCCACTTTGCGCAGATCCGGAATCCCCAGCGGTGCAACTCCCCACACCAGCGCCAGCCTCCGCCGCGTCTCCGCTTCTGGAGAAAACGCCGCGATCGGCACCAGCGGCCGGTAGCGCGAAATCAGCCGCGCGGTAAATCCGCTGTGCGTAAAAACCACTATCCATTTCATGTGCAATTCGCGCGAAGCGTGGCACACCAGTTCCGCCACCGTCTCCGCCACTTTCAATTTTTCCTGCGGCGCCGGCCGGGCAAATTCCGGGATGCTCACTTCGGCCTCTTCAATGATTCGCGCCATCATGCTGACCGCTTCCACCGGATATTTTCCGCTGGCGGTTTCCGCCGACAACATCACTGCGTCCGAGCCATCGAAAATCGCGTTGGCCACATCGGAAGCTTCCGCGCGCGTCGGACGTGGATTTTCGGTCATTGATTCCAGCATCTGCGTCGCGGTAATTACCGGCCGGCGAAATTCCCGCGCTCGCGCGATAATATTTTTCTGCACCACCGGCACGCGCTCTGGGTTCATCTCCACGCCCAGATCGCCGCGCGCCACCATCACGCCGTCCGAAACGCGCAAAATTCCTTCCAGGTTTTCGATGGCTTCCGGCTTTTCCAGTTTCGCGATCACCGGAGTTTCCTTTTTCGCGCGCCGGATCAATCTTTTCGCCAGCAGCACATCTTCGGGACGCCGCACAAAGCTTACCGCGATGTAGTCCACTCCCTGCGCCAGAGCAAATTTCAAGTCCGCTTTGTCTTTCGGCGTGAGCGCAGGCACTCGCAACTTAACTCCCGGCAGATTGATCCCCTTGTGCTCGCCCAGTGCGCCGCCATTCACCACGCTGCACTTCACGTCCTTCAAGCGGACGGACTCCACGCGCAACTCGATCAATCCGTCTGACAACAGGATTCGATCACCACGATGAACTTCTCTGGGCAGCGGCAGAAATATCGTGCTCACACGCGTGGAATCGCCCAGGATTTTTCGCGTGGTAATCGTAAAGTTCTGCCCGGTGCGCAGCACCACCGGAACACCGCCAGCCAACGAACCGGTTCGTATCTTCGGCCCCTGTAAGTCCGCAAGAATCGCAATGGTCTTGCCGAGTTTATTGGCAGTCGCACGCAACAATTGCATGCAATTCAGATGCTCGGCGTGGCTGCCATGCGAAAAATTCAGCCGCGCAACATCCATGCCCGCTTCGAGCAGCCGTTTCAGGATCCGCGGCTCCCGCGAAGCCGGACCAATCGTGCACACGATTTTGGAATGTCGGAAACTCATTGCCCTAACCAAAAACCAAGAAGGAGAGATTCCTCGCTGCGCTCAGAATGACGGTGGAAACGTTTTCCGCGCAGGCCGAAGAGCTCAATGCGAAACCGCAAATTCGTTCACCAGCCGCACCATCAGGGCCACGCCTTTTGCAAACGCTACGGCGGGAATTCGCTCGTCATCGCCGTGCATCCGCTTGATGTCCTCATCCGTCAGTGGAAACGGCACCAGTCCGTAGGCCTGCACATTATGCAACCGCAACTGAGAGGAATCCGTTGCCCAAGTCGATTGAAATGGCACCACCGGCACTCCGGCAAATTCTTCCGCCGATGCTTTCACGATGGCTGCGTAGAAGTCCGATTCCAGAGAAGAGTCCGGCGCCGCCAGTCCCCCGTCGGGCTGCACTTCCAGCTTTACCTGCGGATCATTCACAACTTTGTTCAGCTCGCCGAGCAATGCAGTGATGGTATTTCCGGGCAATAGCCGAATGTTGAGCGTCGCTGTAGCTACCGACGGAATCACGTTAGCGCGCACGCCGGCGTTAAGCATGGTCGGCGAAATAGTATCGCGCAGCATGGCATTCCACATCGGATTGCTGTCGGATATCACGCGCGCCGCGTGCTCCCCGCGGTCCGCGGTATCCAGTGAACGGATCCATTTTGAGATTTCGTCGTCCTGCAATGGCGCTATGCCTTCAAAATATCGCCGCACGATGGTTGTGAAATGCACCGGCGCGGTATACCCGCCGATCTTTTCCACCGCCGCGGCCAGATGCATCACGGCGTTGTCTTTGAGCGGGATCGAAGCGTGTCCAGACGTCCCACTCGACGTCACCGTGACGTTGACCGAAACTTTTTCGCTCGCTTGAACTGCCACATATTGCACTTTCCCGCTTTTTACAAATACGTTTCCGCCTTCATTGATCGCGTACTTCGCAGCAATTTTGTCCCAGTATTTCGAGATGAGCACTCGGATGCTGGCGTCGCTGGGACCTTCCTCGCTCGCCGTCGCCAGAAAGATCACGTCGCGGTTCAGCCGCGCGTTCGCGCGCTTCAGCGCAACAAACGCAGCCAGGTTCGCCGCCAGCATTCCCTTGTCGTCCACCGCGCCGCGCCCGTAAATGTAGCCATCCTTGGGCACCGCGCCGAACGGATCGACGGTCCACTTCGCGCGTTCCACGCCCACTACGTCCATGTGCGCCACCAGCAACATCGCCTTCGAGGGATCGGAAAACGCCGAACTCTTCAATCGCGCCACCAGCGCGCTGCGCCCCGGTGTAAGCGGCAACAACTCCGCAGCGATTCCTTCTTTTTGTAAAATCCCTGCAATATATTTCGCGGCAGCTTCTTCATTTCCGGGAGGATTGGCGGTGTTAATCTTGATCAGGCCTGCGAGCCATCCTGTCGCTTCCCGCGCCAGTGCGGAGGTGTCCCCGAGCGGCGCGCCAGTTTGCGCAGCGGTTGGCGGGGCCATGCCGGGAATCTGTGCGTTCGCCCAGGGAACAAAAATTCCCGGGCACAGCGCACAAAGCAGCAATTTCTTCACGACTCGGGTGCGAATCACCGTGTTCTCTCCTGGTCGGGCCGGAATCGCGCATCGGCGCCATCAATTAGCAAACGTTTTGCGTCATTTCTGCTTCATACTAGCATGCCATTAGAGACCGCCCAGCCGCTGCCATCGCTGTGCGTTCCTAAGTTCCACCGTCGGCAACTGGCGCGCCGCACGCGAAGTCTATGGGGGATGGGATGAAAGGGATTGCCGCTCGCAATGTTGCAAATATTTTTCGCCGTTTGCTATTAGCCGGATCGACGGCCGTGCTGTGCGCCGGTTTTGCTTTTGCCCAAGCCCCTACCGGGCCACAGTCCGGCGGCCAGCCCAAGCCGACGCCACCAGCAGCGCAAGCTCCGCCAGCGCAAAAACCGCAGGAAGGTGGTTTGTCCATCGCGGTGGAAGTTCCGATCGTCACCATGGATGTTGTGGCTACGACGAATCGCGGCGACATCATTACTGGATTGAAGCGCGAAAATTTTCGCCTGGCCGAAGACGGCGTTCCGCAAACCGTTACTAACTTCGGTTCCAGCGATGCGCCGATCACCATGGTAATCGTCATGGAATTCAGCGCGCGCTACGGCAGCCAATTTTCCTATCTGGCAAAATATTGGACCACTGCACTCTTCCCAAATTTGAAACCGCAGGACTACGTCGCGCTGGTCACGTTCGACATGCGGCCCAAGCTCGAAGTGGACTTCACGCAGAATAAAGACGAAGTCCAGAATGCTCTCTATCATCTTTATTTTCCGGGTTTCAGCGAGTCCAACGTGTTCGACGCTTTGATCGACACAGTTGATCGCCTGAAAGACGTCCCGGGCAAGAAATCTATTTTGCTAGTGGCCACCGGTCGCGATACCTTTTCAAAACACAATTACGATCAAACCATGAAAGCAATGCACCAGACTGATGTGCCAATCTTCATTGTGGGCATGAGCAAGGTCATCGAAAACGCTCGGATGATGAATGGCCGCAACGGCAGCGACATCGATTTGTTGCAGGACGAAAATCAGATGAAAACGTTTGCCAAAGAAACCGGAGGCTTTGCCTGGTTCCCGCAATTTACCGGAGAAATTCCAGGCATCTTTCAGCAAGTCGCCTCGTTTCTGCGCAACCAATACAGCCTGTCTTACAGCCCGACCAATCGCAATCGCGACGGAAAATTTCGCAAAGTGAAAATCGATCTGGTGGCTCCGGACGGCGCTCCGCTTACAGTCCTGGACCAAAAAGGCAAGAAACAAAAATATGTGGTGTACGCGCGCGAAGGCTACGTCGCCCCCAAAGGCGCCGTCGACTAGTCCGAAAGGTTTTTCGTCGCAAATCAATAGCCGCGTGAGAAATCGACGCGGTTTGAGAGTTCTTTTCCGCTGAACCATTCGTCGAGCAATTTCAAGAAGAGTTTCGTCTCGCGCAGCCATAGGCGCTCGCTGATCGCGCTGGTATGCGGCGTGATGAAGAGGTTCTGTGCCTTCCACAACGGAGATTCCGGCGGCAAAGGTTCTGTTCCAGTTACATCGAGCGCCGCGCCGCCCAGCGCGCCGCTCTCCAACGCCTTCATCAAGGCTGATTCATCCAGCAAAGATCCGCGCGCCACGTTGATCAACCGCGCCCCGCGTTTAATTCGCGTAATTTGCTGAGCGCCGATCAGATGCCTCGTCTCTGCAGTTTCCGGCGCGGCGATTACAACATAATCGGCTTGCGGAAGCGCTTCGTTCAGCTGCGAAACGGGCAGAATCTTTTCGGCATACGTCGCATCGCCTTTGCCCGATCGCGTCACTCCCCATACGCGCATATCGAATGCTCTCGCGCGCCGCGCCAGTTCGCGACCAATCGATCCGTAGCCAACGATCAGCAGCACGCTACCGTTTATTTCCGTCAAATGCTGCGGCTGGTCCCACAAATCTTGCACTGACCATTTTGATTGCTCTTGATAGCGAACCGAGTCTGGAAAATTGCGCGCCATCGCCAGAATCAAACCCATGGTGTGTTCAGCCATCGGCACGGAGAAAATTCCGCTGGCATTCGTGACGGTGATTCCGGATTGCCGTAATTCCGGATACATCAATTGCGCCACGCCCGCGGCTGTTGAGTGAATCCATTTCAGTTCGCGCGCATGAACAAGTTGTTCCGCGCGTAGCGAGTAGCCGACAAAAATATTGGTGTCCGGCAGTTCCTGCGGCAGTGTGTCGTAGTTCGACAGGTGCAGCACGCACATTTCCGCGAAGCGCGCGCGGATCGAATCCGCAAGCAACGGTTTAGGCCGCCACTCCGAAAACGGGTGCCATACGCAAATCACTAGTTTTGTTTCCGAGGGCTTTGATCGAGTCATTTGGTAGAAATCAGCGGTGCTTCCACCAAAGAATTAAGCCGAGGAGCAAACCGAAACCACCTGACGCTGCCAAGAATAGACGCACCTCGGGGATACCTACGAGACCGATTGCGACGATTGCCCCAGCCGGGCCGCCAGTGACAATCAGCGCAGTCATATTCATGTCAGGCCGCCGCTCACCTGATTCGATGTGATGGACGGTCATCCTTCAGCCTTATCTGACTCCTACTTTGCCACAATTCGCAGGTCGGTGCCCGTCATGTCTGGGGGCTGCTTCTGTCCGAGTACTCCGAGCATCGTGGGAGCGATGTCGCGCAGTGCGCCTCCGGATTTCAGCCGCAATTTTTGGTTTTCGGTCACCAAAATAAGCGGGACAGGATTGGTGGTGTGATAGGTGTGCGGTCCGCCGGACTGCGGATCGATCATGGTTTCCGCGTTGCCGTGATCTGCGGTGATAATCCATGCGCCGCCGCGCGGCTTCAGCGTCTGAAAAATTGTGCCAAGCCCGGCGTCAACGGCTTCCACCGCTTTGACCGCGGCTTCCAGCTTTCCGGAGTGGCCCACCATGTCCGCGTTGGCATAGTTCATAATGATGGCGTCGAAATCGCTCTTCTCGATCGCGTTCACCACCGTATCCGTGATTCCCTGCGCGGACATTTCTGGCTTTAAGTCGTAGGTTGCGACCTTCGGCGAAGGCACCAGGATTCTCTCTTCGCCAAAGAAAGGCTTCTCAACTCCGCCATTGAAGAAATAGGTCACATGCGCATATTTTTCGGTTTCCGCGGTGCGCAAATTCTTGTAATTCAGGTCGGCAAACACCTGCGCCAGAATTTGTTCGAGTTTGTCCGGTTGGATCACCGACTGCAGCCAGGACCAGTTCTTGTCGTACTGCGTCATGGCCACGTAAAAAGGATTCTTCGGCCGCTTGGCGTCGGCGAACTTGTCGAAGTCGGGCGCAGCCAGCGCGTAGGTCATCTGCCGCGCGCGATCCGCGCGGAAATTATAGAAAATAATCGCGTCGTCATCACGAATCAGGCCGACGGGCCTTCCCGCAGCATCCTCTTCATTCACAATGACGATCGGTTTCAGGAATTCATCGGTCACTCCGGCTTCGTAACTGGCGTTTAGCGCGGCGACAGGTTCGGCAGTGCGGGTTTCGGCTTCGCCGTGCACCATCGCGAGGTAGGCGAGCTCGATGCGTTCCCAGCGGTTGTCGCGGTCCATCGCGTAGTAGCGCCCGACCAGCGTCGCGATTTTGCCGACTCCCAGTTCACGCATTTTCTGTTGCAGTTGCTGCACGAAGTCGCGGCCGCTATGCGGCGGAGTGTCGCGGCCATCGAGAAAGCAGTGCACAAAAACGTTTTCCAGTTTGTGCTGTTTGGCCATCTCCAGCAGCGCAAAAAGATGCTGGATGTGCGAATGCACGCCGCCATCGCTCAACAGTCCGAGAAAATGCAACTGGCGCTGACGTCCACGCTCCATCGCTTTTTGGAACAACGACACCTGATCCAGCGTTTTGTTCGCCAACATCAGATCGATTTTCGTGATGTCCATGTGCACCACGCGCCCGGCGCCGATATTCATGTGGCCCACTTCGCTGTTGCCCATCTGCCCTTCCGGCAAACCCACGGCAGGCCCCGAAGTCTGCACCAGGGTATTCGGAAAATCCTTAATAAGCCTGTCGTAATGCGGCTTACGCGCGAGAGCGATCGCGTTGCCTTTCGTTTCGGCGCGATATCCCCAGCCATCCAGCACAGTCAAAACAATCGGTTTCGGTCGTTTGGTCATTTTTCCTCAGGGGTAGTTTCTTACGATGCGCAAAACTCTTTCAGTGCAATCAGCAGGCGATCGACTTCCCTCGCAGTGTTGTAATGGACCAGGCCAACGCGCAGGACGCCGCCGGATTCTTCCACGCCGAGGCGTTCGGTCAGATTGATCGCGTAGAAATTTCCGTCCCAGGTGAACATTCCGCGCTCACCGAGAAATGTCGCGGCCTCAGTAGGTGTGCCTTTCGGAAGACGAAACGAAACCGTGGAGCACCTCTCATCGAAGCGTTGCGGGTCGCTGATTCCAAAGAATCGCAAGCCTCGAATTTCGAGCAAGCCTCCAATTAACTTTGTAACCAGCGTGCGTTCGTATTCGACCGTCGAACGGTAGGACGCGAGCAACGCTTCTCGGCGATTTTTTACGGAAGGGTCGCAACGGCGGCCTAATTCCGCGATGTATTCGACGGCCGCGTAAATTCCGGCGATCAACTCCTGTACTTGCGTTCCGGTCTCCCAGCACTCAGGAGCCGAATCCGTCGCGGGACGGACCTTGTACGGCTTGAACCGCTCGAGATGTTCTTTCTTTCCGTAAAGCGCGCCCATGTGCGGGCCGAAAAATTTGTACGGCGAGCACACCAGAAAATCGCAATCGAGCGCTTTTACGTCAATCGGGCCGTGCGGAGCGTAGTGCACGGCGTCCACGTAAATCATCGCGCCAACGGCGTGAGCAAGCTTCGTAATCTCCGCTATTGGATTAATCGTGCCAACGATGTTGGACGCGTAGCCGACCGCAATCAGTTTCGTTTTTGTATTGAGATTGCTTTTGAGGTCGTCCAGATCGAGCGTGCAATCCGATTCGCGAATATCCACGGTGCGAATCACGACGCCTTTTTCTTCCAAAGCCTTCCATGGCGAATAATTTGCGTCGTGATCGAGAACGGTCAGCAGAATTTCGTCGCCGGATTTGAGTTCGCGTCCAATCGCGCGCGCCAGTCCCAGCGTGACACTGGTCATGTTCTGTCCGAAGACCACTTCTTCCGGCACACAGTTGAAAAGATCAGCTATCGCCGCGCGTGCGTTCCCAATCATTTCATTCGTCCGGCGGCTGGTGAGAAACGCCCCGTAGGTATTGGCGTTGGCTTCGAGAAAATATTTCTGCACCGCGTCCATCACCTGGCGCGGCACCTGAGTTCCTGCGGGGCCGTCGAGAAATGCGGCTGGCTGGCCGTTCACCTTTAATTGCAGCGATGGAAATTGTTCGCGGACCCAGCCGAAGTCGAATCTTTTGGAAATCGTTTCGTGCGCTGCAGGTGTGCTCATACGGCTCCCCGGCCAGAATGTGAGTCGTTAGTTTCTCACACTCCAACGAACGGGAAAACACGACAGCGTGCTAGCATCACATGTATCAATTCACACATGCCGCGTTGGCGCCGGCTAAAAATCAAATAAGCAGTCCCTACGGGATTCGCTCCGCGCCACGATTTATCCAGGAAGACCATGCCAGAAAATGTTGTCGCCTCAGACCGGACCCGCGTGGTACGCGAGCCGCAACGCGCAGTCTACGATCGCGAAATAATTTATAAAATACTGGATGAAGGATTCGTGTGTCACCTCGGCTTCACGGCCGACGAGCAGACTTTTGTGATCCCCACAATGTACGCGCGCGTGGGTGACGCGGTCTATTTTCACGGGTCCGCGGCGAGCCGCATGCTTCGTGGAGCGAGCACCGGCTTGAATGTCTGCGTCACCGTCACGCTGGCCGACGGATTGGTTCTGGCTCGCTCGGTTTTCAATCACTCGATGAATTACCGGTCTGTGGTGGCGTTGGGCAACGCCGCAGTCGTGGACGAACCAGGCGAAAAACTGCAGGCGCTGCGCGCGTTCACTGAGAAAATTCTGCCCGGACGATGGAACGACGCGCGCCAACCGAACGAAAAAGAACTAAAGGCGACAAGTATTCTGCGCTTGCCGCTGACGGAAGTTTCCGCCAAAGTTCGCTTCGGCGGCGTCGAAGATGACGCTGAAGATTACGCGCTGCAGGTGTGGGCGGGAGTCGTGCCGCTGCGGCTGGTCGCTGATACTCCGATTCGCGACCAGCGTTGCGATGCGTCGCTGGCCACTCCGGCGTACGCGATGAATGTCCGCACCGGCGGAAATTAAACTGCCGGACGAACTGCTCGCAGAAAATCCGCGAGCAAACCGTACGCGGTGGCATCGATTCCGGGATTGTGCTCGACCAGCGATAACCCGAACACATCCAAATTGAAATGAATCGCCGAGCTGGTGCCTTCAAGATTCGCCAGCGGATCGCCGGCAAGCAGAAGTTCCGGCCGCACCTGGCAATCCACGCCCGCCCCGCGGCGTTCTGCACGACAGACCAGTTTGTAGCGCATGCCTGCTGCGCGCACGCTGCGGATTTTTTCCTCGCTTAGCTCGCGAATCCCTGTGCGTTGCACCTGCTCCAGCTTCACCGGTAGTCCCATCAGGATAATCGCGAGCGCGACCACTTTCACCGCGGAGTCCCATCCATCCAGATCGTTTGAAGGATCTGTTTCCGCAATTCCCAGCGTTTGTGCTCGGCGGACCGCGTCATCGAACGACAATCCCTTTTCCACTTCGGTCAGCACAACATTGCTGGTGGAATTCAGCACGCCGGAAAATCCGCGCAACTCGGTTGCCGGCAGTCCCGATGGAAACATGGAAAAGATTGGCACGCCGTCCATCACCGTCGATTCGCACAAAAACTTTTTGCCCCGTTCGCGTGCCAGCGTCATCAACTCCTCGTAAGCGTGGACCACCGGGCCTTTGTTTGCGGAAATCGCATGCGCGCCGTGATTCAGTGCAGCCGCAAGGTGATCGGTAGCCGGCTGCCCGCTCTGCGGATTCAACGAACTGCTCTCGAATAAAACATCGGCACGCGACTGCTCCAGCCATTCAGAAACATTTTGCGGAACCACAGACGATGCGCGCGCCGCGGGCAAATGCCCGTTCAGCAGCGCAATGGGATTCAGGCCGTCTGGATCGGCAAGCCAACCGGCACGTCGCGTTGCGACCCCGGTAAGCCGCCAACGCACGTCATAGCGGCGCCGCATCTCCGTCTCCTTCGCCACCAGGAGCCGCAAGAGCGCGCGGCCGACGTTTCCAAAACCGACGACGGCAAGATTGTAGAGAGGAATATCAGCCTCTTTTTCGAAGAAAACTTATCTGTCCGCTGCGTCCAATTTTTCTGCGAGAGAGTGAATGTGCGCGGCTTCCGTTTCGAGAACCTGCGCCGTTACCACGATTCCTGCCTCGGCTTCCTTCCACTGCTTTTGCTCGATCGCTTCGCGCACCACGGGAAGCGTTTTGGCTTCGTATCCGGTGTATTGGCCGGGCGCATCCACAAAATGTTTGAACCACGGACGCCCGGGCAATCCTTGCTCCAGTGTGAGCTTGTGCTCGCTCTCTATCAGGCCTTGATTCACTTCGGCCAGTGAAGCCTTGGCGATCACGGCTCCACCATTGGCCGTAGCGCGTTCAAGAGCCTTGCGATATTCCGCGCTGGCGCGTGCCAGCGCGTCTGTCGCATTGTCGAGTGGCGCAAAATTCAGGTACGGCGGAACAGTTTCCTTCGCGGGCGGAACCGACTTCACGCGCGGATCGGTCATCGCGGCGAACACGCCTTCTTCCAGTTCGCGATTGCGCTCGATAATTTCATCACGCGATTTTTGTGCCAGCGTTTTGAGTTCTTTCACGTAAGTCTGCATGGTGTCGGAAAAATTGTTGAATTCGAACGGCAACAAATCAGCGTCGGCCAATCGCATGACTGCGGTTCCCGCGGTCTGCGCCAGCGCGCGGCCATAAACAAAATCCGTATCGCTGAAGTGTGTGAACCAGTAGAAATCATCGTAAATCGAATGGTAGATACCGCCGCCATCTTCCCCGCCAAAGCCAAGATTCAGCGCGGCTACCCCGTCATGTTGCAGAAATGCGCCGTAATCCGAGCCTGAGCCAAGCGCGCCGATGCGCAAATCCGCGCGGGCACGAGCTTCCTGGCGCTCGGAAATTTCATCCGGTCGCCCAATCTGTCGCAGTTGCGCACGCTTCCAAACCGAAAGTTTCGTCTCCGGATCCTGAACGTCGCGCGCCACGTCATTGATAAACCTTTCCAGTGTGTGCGAGCCTTCCGCGCCGAAGTATCCGCGCGCATTCACATCGGAATTGATGTACACCACCGCGTGCGCCTTCAGGTCGTCGGCGTGTTCTTCCGCGAATTCCGTAGAGCCAATCAGGCCGGGTTCTTCCGCATCCCAGGCGCAGAAAATAATGGTGCGCCTGGGCTTCCATCCCGCTTTCACCAGTTCGCCCATGGCCCGCGCCTCTTCCATCACCGCGATCAGCCCGGAAATTGGATCTTCCGCGCCATTCACCCAAGCGTCATGATGATTGCCCCGAATGACCCACTGATCTGCATTCGTTGTTCCGGGAATTTTTCCGATCACGTCATAAATCGTTTTCAAACCCGCCCAATCCGATTTCACCTTCAAGTGCACCTTCGCGGGCCCGGGGCCGATGTGATAGGTCATGCCAAGTCCGCCGCGCCACGCTCGCGGAGCGACCGCTCCGGTAATTGCCGCCAGCAGAGGCTCCGCATCGCCATAAGAAATCGGCAACACTGGAATTTTTGTAATGACCGGAACATCCTTCAGTTCGAGGCGTTTCGCGTTTTTCGTCGCGCCAACCCCCGGAGTAAGCGGATCGCCAGGATAAATTGGATCATCGGCCACGCTGCCGCGCTGCACGCCATCGCGCGGACGCCACGCGCCCGCCGGAAATGTTTCGCCCTGCTTAAATCCGTCTTCATTCGGGTCGGAATAAATCAGACAGCCCACAGCGCCGTGTTCCGCGGCAACTTTCGGCTTGATGCCGCGCCACGAGTGACCGTATTTGGCGATCACGATCGCGTCTTTTACCGAAACGCCCAAGCGATCGAGCTGTTCGTAGTCTTCCGGAATGCCGTAATTTACAAACACCAGCGGTGCCGTCACGTCGCCGTCAATCGAATAGGCGTGGTACGTCGGTAATTGTTCGCTCTGCTGGTTCGAAGTAGGATCTTGCGCAACTGCGGGCTCTTGCAACTTCGCGACAAACTTTGGTCCGCCAGCTACCAATTCGACGACACGCTCTTTGGGCGTCGGATACAAGACCTCGAAAGTTTCGATATGCGTATCGAGTCCGAACTCCTTGAATTTCGTCGCCAGCCATTCCGCGTTGTCTTTATCGTACGGCGTTCCAACGTTGTGCGGACGCGCGGAAAGCCGCTGCATGTACTCGCGCATCAGTTGCGGACTCGGAATGGCTTTGAATTTTTCCTCCCATTGGCGTTCTGCGTGAGACGACTCCGCCGAGAAACCCGAGAGCACTGGCTCGTCGCTGGACGTCGAGCGTAACCATGGCAATGCCACCGTTACACCTAGCAACAATACACTGGCGCAAATGATTCGTTTCATAGGCTCCTCAGGCAGTTTAAGAAATAGGTTGCTCAGGTAAAATTTTGCGCAACACAAAATCTCCAATCAGCGGGAAACGTGCCCATTCCCCCTGATTCGCCTTGATCGCATAGACAATTCCGAGAACGAGGTTCAAGACCCATCCGCCCATTCCCCAAAGCCAGACCAACCCGAACACGCCGAAAAAGGCCAACGGAGGCGCCTGATCCGGAGCATTGTGCGGCTGCGTGACCATCGTAGAAAACACGAAAATGAACGCGATGATCATACCCACAAAGAAAATCAGCGCGTACGCGGCATGCCAGATCAGCACCTGCAACGAATAAAACGCCACGAAGCGCGAATCTTTCTTCACCAGATAAAAGATTAGCGGAGCCAGAAAACTGGAAAAAATCGCAAGCACGTTGACCAGCAGCGCCATCGTCCGCTCGTCCTGGGTTGGCACCGGCAGAGCGGGAGCCATCGGTGCGGTAGTCATGTGTTCAGCTTTCTTAATGTCGAAGGCATGGTCATGGCAGGCTGAGGATTATTTCGCGGGCAGCGGATTCGCGCAAGTGGGCATTTTCGAATGACGGAATTAGGAATCGTCTTTCTTCACGTGCGTAGTATTCAAAATCTCGTCGGGAATCCTCAGCCGCTCGACGGGTTGGCCATGTAAAATGTGCGATTCGATAATTTCGTCCACGTCCTCCGGACACACGCCGCCATAAAAAATGCCGTCGGGATAAACAGCCACTGTCGGCCCAAGTTCGCACTGATCCAGGCAGCCGGACTTGTTTGCGCGCACCAATTTCAATCCGCGCTTCGCCAGCTTGGTCTTGAACAGCCGTTGCAGTTCGCCCTGTCCAGTGGGATCGCAACAGCCGCGCGGGTGGCCCGGCTCGCGCTGATTCATGCAGATGAAAATGTGTTTTTCGAATTTTGGCATCAGTTTGCGTCGCGTCTACCAAGATACCGGGCCGCGAACGCAAGCACAAATGAGGCGAAGTCGTGCGGCAACCTACAAATCGGGCTGACCGCGCGCTTTCATCAGGCGAGGGCTGAATTCCACGCGAAAGGACAACGCGTTTTCGCGATTCTGCATTTCCTTTTTCGCGTTGGCGCGGCAATGGAAAATCACCTTTGCCGATTCGGGATCGATGGCCGGCTCACCATTCAGCATGCGCGAAAAATGCATTTCGGTTCGCACCACGTCAGTGTCGCCATCTTCAATGTATTGCACACTCGTCAAGTCGAGCACCCCGCCGTTCTCCAGTTCCAGAAAAACGGTGTCGTGCAAATCCTCGCGCGCGTCGCGCAAAATGCGCAATGGTTCGTCGCCTTCGACAGTCAATACATGGTCCGCCAGCGGACTGGCATCCACTTTCGACACCGCACCCTTCGCCCCGGCACGGGCCTCGATTCTTTTCGCTTCCGCGAGACGTATTGTTTTTGACGACCACCACAACACCGTAACCGCCGGGAGCGGATGACCGCGCGTCAATGTGACGCCAGGGACCACTGCGGTGTTTCGCCCGTTGACCAGCGAATCATCTACTATGCCGGATTGTGGATTGGTAGTGCGTTGCGTGTAATTCGATTCCAGAGAAAATTTCGAGGGACTCCACGGAGAATTCTGCAGAATGTGGAAAACGTCGGCCAGCGTCCACTGCTCCGGGGCTTTATCCCACGGAACACTCGCCGCCAAAACGGCAGCGGCTGCGAAGAGAAACACACACACAACACGGCGCATCAACATGGCTGGGGCCCACCCTAATTCTAATCGGACTGGATGCGCGCATGCCGCAAACAGTTGTTGAGAACATTTGTGTTCTTTGCGATCACTGCGGCAGCGCCTCTCGGGACAATTGCGATTCGCATCCGAGAACAAGTGCGCTCATCGTAGCTCAATCTTGCGCGGGCACTTCGACTTCCACTTCGGCAGGCAGCCGCCCGGCACGACGATCTTCTTCGTACCAAATCCCAGCCAGCCGATCCAGTTGCTCTAATACCGGCCGCATCTCATCCATCCGGCTCGTCAGGCCATAAGTAACTGCCGGCGGAATCGTTGCTTCGTATTTGCGGTATACAAACCCGCGTGCTTCCAACATTCGTAGCCGCTCCGCCAGCACCCGAGACGATATTCCAGTCGTCTTCCTCCGCAACACGCCAAACCGCGTCGGACCGTCATGTCCCAGCACCCAAAGGATGTGCATGGTCCACGGTCGCGTCAAAATGGCCAATAAGCCGCCAGTAGCGCATGGAATGGGCGTCTCGGGACAGCCAGGTGGTACTGCTTTTCGCATTTTGTTTGGATGCACCATCTCCGCAAACCTCTTGGTTACACAAAAATAACTAACATACTATAGCGTATCAACTTCTTTCAGAATAGTAGTTATTTATTGTAACTGCTTATCGTTTCGCCTCATCTCAGAAACGCAAGCCCCCACCTACGGAGGAAAGCACATGAAGCTCTTACAGATTGACGCCAGCCCCAGAGAACACTCAGTCTCGCGTAAGCTGACCTCGCACTTCGCCGAAAATTGGAAGCTGCAGGTACCGGAAGGGCAGGTCGTTCACCGCGACCTGGCGAATTCCCCTCTCGGCCTGATTACGGACGATTGGATTGCAGGAGCATTTTCCAACCCTGCTCAGCACACAATTGCACACCGGTCGGCATTGCAGTACTCGGACAAGTTGATCGAGGAACTGCGGTCGGCGGCTGTCATCGTGATTGGCGACCCTATGCACAACTTCACGATCTCCGCGCGGCTCAAGGCCTGGCTGGACCAGGTCGTGCGCTTCGGCAAGACGTTTTCTTTCGGTGAATCCGGACCGAATGGACTGCTAACTGGCAAGAAAGTGTATGTGTTCACTTCGCGTGGTGGAGCGTACGAGCCGGGCACTCCGACTGCTCAATTCGATTTTCAGGAACCGTATTTGCGCCATGTCCTCGCGTTTATCGGCTTGACCGACATCACTTTTATACACGCGGAAAATCAAAGCAAACCGGAATTGGCGCTGGCGGCAAAAGCGTCCGCAATGCAAAAGATCGAAGCTGCTGTTGCGGCCTGACCCTGGCCGGAGTCGCATGGCTTGTTTGCACCCAATCCCCAATTCTGAAGAGGAGCGTAAAACCTTGCGCTACTTCGTTGCCTTGGGCGTCTGTTTTATTCGTTGATTTTTATTGCTGCCGGTCTCGGCCACTTTTCCCATCAAGAGATCGCGTACGCAGCCGCGCAAGGCATCCCGATTGCCGGTGTTTTGGTTGCGGTTTCGGACATCATGTCCATCTCTGCGCAAATCGGAACCCGCTAAGCCTCGATTCCCGCGGCGGCCCAGTTCGCTGATCCGTAGTTCTGGTGCGGCGCCTTGCCGTTCAGCGCTTTCCCTCTGAAGTTGAGGAAACGGCCCACATATCAGTTGTCGGCACAAATTCGATCGGCACGCCAGCGATAAATGTCTTGAGCCAGCGCGCACATTCCTCCATGCCCGCTTGCTCAGACGCAATGTGCCCAAGCAAGATCAAAGCTTTCGCGCGGCCTTCGGTGTGCGCGTCCGTAACATATTCCACCGTTTCCCATTCGTGCGTTTCGCCTGCAATCAGCACCTGCACGTCGGGCATTCCCAGCGCGCCGGTTTCGCGATGAAATCCCGCGGAGCCGGGACTGAACGCCACATGCGTGACCTTCATTTCGCGGTCACCTGCAATGCGCGGCACCGCGGCGCGTAGTTTCACGCGCAATTCTTCGGCTAATTTCGCCACCGTCGTTTCCGGAATCGTAAACAAGTATTGATTCACCGGGTCCTGATATTTCTCCCAGCCCAACGCGTGAACGTTTCCCTCCTCAATTCCGTCCGGTTTGCGGCGGTGCCAGTAATCGTGGAATCGCCAGATCATCAGATGATGTTCCGCAATGAATTCACGTTTTTGCTTCAGCACCGCGTCGTCTTCACCCTGTGGCAGTAGCTTGGGATCGTCCATGTGATCGTAAAACGTCGGCTCATGCGTAATGATCAGGTTTTGTCCGCTCGCCGCCGCGCGTTGCAGAACATCGAGTGTCGCCATCATCGTCACAGCGATTCCCTTCACGCGAGTTTGCGGATCGCCGGCCTTGAAAGTATCCACGGTAGGCTCCTGCCAGGGAACGCCGACATGCGCCTTGATCTGTTCGACTATGTCGTTCGCGCTGAGAATCCTTTCGGATTTTGGGGATTCCTGCGTGGTCTGCCCCGTCGCACTGGGACCGAGAATGAAAGTCATCACAGCGGTGATTGCGATTTTCATGGAACCCCTCAACACGGTCTGCTTTCGATGACGAGAGTGTACGACGCGCAATTCTACACGGATATTTTCACGGCGAACGCAGATCAATCAAGCCGCTTGGACATGACGATGAAATGGCTTGGCACTTTGAGAGGAATCGAATCCGGAATCGCTGAGGTGGCAGATGCCACGTAGCCAAGCCGCTCGTAAATCGGCGGCAGCTCGGTTCGCGCGCTGATGACGCGCAGATCAACAGCCTCGCAACCCGCTTTTCGCAAAAAGTCTTCCGCGGCCATCGCCAGGCGGCGTCCGAATCCGGACTTCTGCCGGCCAGGTCGCACCCCCAGCAAACCCAGATAGCCGCGCTTGTTTTTTACTTCCACGTAGACGCAGCCGAGTAGTTCTTTCGCCTCGTAGAGCAGCAGAAAATTGCCCGTCTCGAAAAGCGCGCGCACTTTTTCGGAATCGATGCGCTCTCCTTCGATCACAATTTTTTCCACGGCGAACGCCTCGTTGATCAGGCGCACCAGCGCGTCGGTGTCGGCAGCCTCAGCCAATCGCACACCGACTTCCGGCGATGAATGAACCGCGCCCGTCGTCATTTCTGTCCTCAGGCAAAGATGGACTTGCCGGGAAATCGCGCCGCGGAGCCGAGTTGCTCCTCGATACGCAACAGTTGATTGTATTTCGCGATGCGATCGGTGCGCGAAGCGGAACCCGTTTTGATCTGTCCGGCTGCAGTGGCTACCGCAAGATCCGCGATGAACGTATCCTCGGTTTCGCCAGAACGATGAGAAATGATGGAGTTGTAGCCGGCCTTGCGCGCCAGTTCGATGGCATCAATCGTTTCGGTCACGCTGCCGATCTGGTTCAGCTTGATCAAAATCGCGTTGGCGATTCCATCGTTGATGCCGCGCGACAGCCGTTCCGTGTTGGTCACAAACAAATCGTCGCCGACAAGCTGAATCTTTTTCTCGGAAGTTTTTGCGCCCACAGACTGCGTCAACGTCTTCCATCCCGCCCAATCGTCTTCTGCCATGCCATCTTCGAGCGACACAATCGGATATTTTTCGGTCCAGCTCGTCCAGTAAGAAGACATCTCATCAGGGGAATGCGCGCTCTTGTCCGACTTCTTGAAAACGTATTTGCCGCTGGCCTTGTCAAAAAATTCGCTCGCCGCCGGATCGAGCGCGATGGCCACCTGCTCGCCAGCTTTGTAGCCGGCTGCGCCAATCGCTTCCAGCACGATCTGAATGGCTTCTTCGTTCGACTTGCAGCTTGGCGCGAAGCCGCCCTCGTCGCCGACCGCCGTGGAGTAGCCGCGCTTTTTCAGCGAAAACTTAAGCGCGTGAAAAATTTCAACGCCCCAGCGCAGAGCCTCGGTAAAGCAAGGCGCGCCGATCGGCATCACCATAAACTCCTGAAAGTCCACGGAGCTGTCCGCGTGCGCGCCGCCATTCAAAATATTCATCATCGGAACAGGTAAAAGATTCGCGCTGCGATCGCTCGAATACTTCGCAAGATATTTGTAGAGCGGTTGCTTCGTCGCCGTGGCGGCGGCTCGCGCAGCGGCCATCGAAACCGCCAGAATGGCGTTTGCGCCGAGCCGTGATTTGGTCGGCGTATTGTCCAGCGTGATCATTTTGTGATCGAGCCCGCGCTGGTCAGAGGCATCAAACCCCGACACAGCCTTGGCGATTTCGCCGTTCACATTGGCAACGGCTTTCAGCACCCCCTTGCCCAGATATTTGCTCTTATCCGCATCACGTAATTCCAACGCCTCGTGCTCGCCGGTCGAAGCGCCGCTCGGAACCGCCGCGCGGCCCAGTACATCGCTTTCCAGAATCACGTCCACCTCAACCGTCGGATTTCCGCGCGAATCGATCACTTGCCGCGCATGCACTTTTGCAATCTTCGTGGACATTTCGATTCGTCTCCTTAGCGCAATTCGAATCCAATATTGTACAGGAGTGGCGCAACGGTTTATCAAGGGTGCTGGATTCGGGGCGAGGACTTCACCAATTGGCAACAGGAAGAGCCGCAACGCTTTGCTTTGGATTTTTTCCGGTAAAAACGCGCCGCGAAAACTCCTAATCGCCCTCGTGGACAAACGAGTTGAGCATCTTCGCGATCGGGCCCGACGGTTTAGCGCTGCCGTTGCCTGGATCGCTCCTTGGAGTATTCGACGTAAATCTTTTGATGACAAATTCCTGCAGAACGTTAGCTGCAGCGGTTGCTCCAATCCCGATGAGCGCATTCTGAAACGTCAGTTCCGCTCCTTGACGATCTTTCTCCGGATAATACAGATTGGAGATGCCGCCAGCGGCCAATCCTCCGATGATGGCGGAGTAATTCGCCTGCCAATGTCCGTTGTCGCCTTTGCAGATTACCGAATTCGCGATCGCGTACAGCAGCCGCGATCGTTTGCTGCCGGTTCCTTTGTAGAAATAACGCGGATCTTGCTTCAGCAGCGACGGCAGTATCGCGCTTCCAATCAACGTGCTGGTAACCATGTCGCCGTAGGCGGCTCCATAGCGCCTCGCGTATCCTTCCGCGCCCTGCCCGTACCCGCTGAAATCATTTTGCGCCTGCTGCACACCGGCGATCGCTCCCGTCAAGCCGAACGTCACTGGATCGACCATGGACTTCCATGCCAGGCCGAATTTTTGCCTTGGCGTCAAAGGAGCCGCATCCGGAATGTACGTGACATAAAAATTCGGAATGATGCCAAGCGCCCGCTGCTTCTCTTCTTCCTTGATCTGTTCCTGGGCTATCTCAACCTGCGATGGAGGTACGACACGCACCTCGGTACTAACGCTTGCAACCGCCAAAACGATTTGTGGAACTGTAAAATTCTCCGTAGAGCTTAAAATTTCAGAAAATTCCTGGGTGGCGAAACCCGCAGCCGTGATTGAGAGGTGAAAGGATCCGGGCGCGGCGTTTGCGAAAGTAAATAGTCCGTCATCCCCAGTCAGCACTTCGTGGCTTTGCGAAGAATTCTCGCTAGTAAGGATAATTCTCGCCCCGACGACCGCGACTCCAGTTTGATCAACAATCCTGCCGCTGATGCGCCGCGACGGTTGCTGTTGAGCGGAGACTTGCTGATCGGTTTGTTGCGCGCCCGCTGCCGGCGTTCCCTGCGTCGCAGGTTGGCTAGAATTGGTTCCGTCCACATCGGGAGCCTGTCCAGCCCGAACAGGCATGCCACTGAGCAGGAGGCTTGCGGCCGCCAGAACCAGGCTGGCGCGCCGACAGGCACAAATCCGGATGATTCCATTGCTGAATTTCCTGTAGGTCTGTTTTTTCTTAGAATTCACGGATTCTTTTCTGTCGCCTTCCCGCCCTGGTTTGTTGATGCCTCTAAAAAGATCACTTCACAATAGTAACAGAGCGAACTCTGTGTTCCTTGGATGCAAAAATATCGTTCCAGGAAGCAGTAACTACCAATAATTGTGATTTGGGATTAGAGGCGAATCTGTAGTTGAGCCCGAACCGGGTACCCGCGAATTGGATATGATTACGCCGTTTCCGGCTCTTCGATGAGTGATTCCTGGCGCACCACGATGACGATGCCGGAGTCGGTGACGTGGAACCGGCGTTTGTCGGCTTCGAGGTCGTAGCCGATTTCCGTGTGCTCCGGTAAATTCACGTGGCGGTCAATGATCGCGCGGCGGACGCGGGAATACCGCCCGATGTTAACGTGATTGTACAAAATGGTGTCGCTCACGTCGCAGTAGCTGTTCACGCGCACGTTGTATCCGAGCACCGATTTCGAAACACGTCCGCCTGATACAACCGACCCGCCGCCCACAATCGAATCCACGGCCACGCCCATGCGTTCCGGGTCGGCGAAAACAAATTTTGCTGGCGGATATTGATGTTGCCAGGTGCGCAGCGGCCACGCCATATCGTACAGGTTAAACACGGGCGAAACGCTCACAAGATCCATGTTCGCTTCGTAATACGCGTCAACCGTTCCGACGTCGCGCCAATACAGCGAAGTCTTGCTGTTCTCATCGACAAAGTTGTACGCGAACACGCGATGCCTGGCGATAATGCGCGGCAAAATATCT
Source organism: uncultured Acidobacteriota bacterium (assembly GCA_963743735.1). Taxonomy (GTDB): domain Bacteria; phylum Acidobacteriota; class Terriglobia; order Acidiferrales; family UBA7541; genus Acidiferrum. The sequence goes on along the minus strand of CAVURF010000006.1, from coordinate 18,975 downwards.
TTGCCGAAATCGTGATGCGATTTGGGATCTTCCGCATCAGCCAGCAAAATCGGGATCAGTAATTGCGTATTAAAAATGTAGATGCCCATCGATGCGTTGCACTGGCCGGGATTGTGCGGAGATTCCTTGGGGTGCAAAGGCTTTTCTTCAAAGCCAACGATGCGCCAGTCGTTGTCGACTTCGATCACGCCAAACTGTTTCGATGCTTCGTGCGTGGGAATCTGGATGGTGCCAACCGATACGTCCGCGCCGGAATCGATGTGCTGCTGCAACATCTTGGCGTAATTCATCTTGTAGATGTGGTCGCCGGAAAGAATAAAAACGAACTTGGAGCGTTCGCTGCCGATCGAATAAATATTCTGGTATACCGCATCCGCCGTGCCCTGATACCACTCTTTCGAAACGCGCATTTGCGGCGGCAGAATTTCGATGTACTCGCCCAGGCCGGCGAGGCCGGACCAACCGGCTCGCACGTGCCTGCTTAAGCTGAGGGCCTTGTACTGGGTAAGAACGAAAACGCGGCGTAAACCGGAGTTCACGCAATTGGAAAGAGTGATGTCGATGATACGGTACAGCGCGCCAAACGGAACGGCAGGCTTAGCGCGATCCCGCGTCAATGGCCATAAACGTTCGCCCTGACCACCCGCCAACAACACCACAATCGCATCGCGCATATCTTGCATCGTCGGCTCCCCGCGGCGGGCGCATTATCCTCTGGCCGGGCCATTCTAGCAGCACTAGCCCCCGTTTCAAGGCCGATAGCCCGGTGGGGTGATCCACAGCCGTGTCGGGCTGAATGGTCTGGCTGAAAGTGTATGCGCTAAAGAATGCCTGCAAAGATTGCTTGACACCAAACCCTGAATTGATTAGATAGTGGGCCATAGATAGTCCTCGTTAAAGGTGCAACCGCCTAAAAACTAGGCTGCATTTGCCGGACCGGGTATTAGGCCCGGGCAATTCGGCATGCGATAATGTGAAAGGTGGAAACCGGCACGTGCCCAGGTTTCCGAACGAAAACCAATCCTAACCGGATTGGGGGTGAACTACTAAGTGGCTGAAGTCATTATCCAAGAGAGTGAGTCACTGGAAAATGCTCTGCGGCGTTTTAAGCGCAAGGTGCAACAGGAAGACATCATCAAGGAAATCAAGAAGCATAGCTTCTACATGAAACCCGGCGAGAAACGTCGGGCCAAGGAAGCGCTTTCGCGGAAGCGTCTGCGCAAGAAGCAGCGGCGCGAACTGGATTAATTTTTCTGGTTCGAACCAAAGCTCGGCGCCCCGCTCCGTGATTCAGGCCCCGGTCAGGTAGTGAACGGCAGTTTCGAAGCAGATTTGCGCTCGTAGGCCCCAGGAGCCTATTCCGGTCCTTCGGAGCACAGAGTTTTCATTGTGCTCCAGCCTTTCGTGCAAGGTTCTGCGCGTTCCCTTTCCAATTGGGGTCCCAGGGGGAACGCTTCCATGGAATACCATGACAAGGTTCTGAAGTGCTCGGAGTGTAGCGCCGAGTTTGTATTTACGGCCGGCGAACAGATGTTTTTTGCGGATAAGGGCTTTAAGAACGAACCCAAGCGCTGCAAGGCCTGCAAGGCCAAGCGCGCGGAGTCCTCGGGCGGCGCAAACGGCAGTCCGATGCGCTCTGAAACCAAAACCAGTTGCTCGCAGTGCGGAAAGGAAACCACCGTACCGTTTCGCCCGACGCAGGGTCGCCCGGTATTTTGCCGCGAGTGTTTCCAACAGCGGCGCGCCATGGGCGCAGCTTAGGCCGCCCATTTCCGCAATGCGTTTTTCCTTAGGGCTGCCGCTCGACGAGAATCTTCAGCAATTTTTCGTTACGCTGAACCTCATGGATGCGCGGGCTTGCGACGGCAAGGGCGGCGCCTTGCGATCACCGCCGATTTCATGTGCCGCGCGCTGCCTGCGTACCTTTCGAATCCCTTGCTTCGCGGAACTTAAGTCCAGCCCGCGCACAGCCGGTTCCGCGGGGAGCGTCGGTAAGAGTACAATTCCCCTCGTGAAGAAGACCATCCGCACCATATCTGATTGGTTTGCAGGTTCTCGTCTTCCCTGCTATTTCGTCACCATTTTGTTTCTGGCACTTTTTTTGGGAATCCTTCGCGCGCAAGAAACAGAACCGCCGGCAAGAAATTACTTCGTGAAACTGGTCTGCGAATCCGCCGACAAAATTGTGACCGTGCGCTTTGACGGCACAGCCGCAAAGATCGTAGCGACCGCGGACACCCGCATTTTGCAGAGCGACATCAGTGGTCCGCATGGGATTGCCTTTTCTCCAGACAAAAAAACATATTTTGTTTCTATTGGCCACGGTAGGCCTTTCGGTTTCGGAGTGAAGTATTCCGCCAACAGCGATCGCGAAATCGGCCAACTGCAACTGGGAATGTTTCCCGCGACTGCCGACGTCAGTCCAGACGGAAATTTTGTGTACATCGTAAATTTCAATTTGCACGGCGATCCCGTTCCCAGCAGCGTGTCTGTCGTCGATTCGAACGTGCTGCAGGAAGTCGCGCGGATTCCAACCTGTGTGATGCCGCATGGGTCGCGCGTATCGCAAGATGGGCAGCATCAATACTCGGCGTGCATGATGGACGACGAACTCGTGGAGATCGATGCGGAGCGCATGAAAGTTGCGCGCACATTCCGGGTGACCAAAGGAAGCGAAAGAGGTTTCGACGGATTGATGCCGAGCGAGACAAACACAAGCATGGTCGCAAATTCGGGCGCTAGCCTGGGCACGAGCACGACCGCTAACGTTGGCGTGATGAATCACGCTGCAACGGATCATGGCGGGGATCATGCGGCGACGAGCATGACTGTGAGCGCGAATGCGTGCATGCCGACGTGGGCGCAACCTTCGGTAGATGGAAAAAGGATTTGGGTTGCTTGCAACAAGTCAAATGAGATTGTGGAAGTGGACGCGGAGAAGTGGTCGCTCCTGCGGCGAATTCCTGCCGGGAAAGGCGTTTACAATCTAGGCGTTTCGCCGGATGGGAAATATCTGATTGCCACCAACAAGCGTGACGCTTCGGCTTCGATCTTCGATGCCGACAGCGGCGTGGAGCTTGCGCGGTTGAAGACGAAGCGGAAAGTGGTGCATGGAGTTGTGGTTTCGCCGGATTCGCGTTATGCGTTTGTGACGGTGGAAGGAATTGGGTCCGAACCGGGAACGGTTGAAGTTGTTGATTTGGCTGCTCGGAAAATTGCTGCGACCGTGGATGTTCCGGAACAAGCTGCCGGGATCGATTTCTGGAAGTTGGAGTAGTAGCGGCGCAATTCAAAAATCGAAGAGAGATTCCTGGCTTCGCTCGGAATGCCGGTCCTTTTCTTTCCTTTTCTCTTTCTTTTTCTCTTTCCTTTTCTCTTTTCTTTTCCTTTTTGCGATTGCTTTTTTTGCTGCCCTATTGATGCTCTCGCAACTTTTTACGCCGGAGCACGGACCAGATTGGCTGCGCTACTAGAGCGGCTCCTCGGTGGTGGAGGTGTAGGGTTTGTGTTTGCCTAGTTTGACGATCCAGAGGCCGCCGTGGACGTCGTTGACGTAGATATTGCCCTTGTATGGATAAGCGCCCCAAGCGAAGGGGACGTTGGGCCTGTAGGCTGCAGGATCGCCGGACCAAAAGCGCGCGATTTCGCGACCTTGATTGTAGAGTTCGCCGCGCAATTCGCCGGAAACGTCCAGAACCCGTGCACCTCCATTGTAATAGCCCATATAGAGGACATCGTCGAAGACCCAGATGTTGTGCGAGCCGGCCTCGGGAACGCTGTAGGTGGCGACCTGTTTGGGATTGGCGAGATCGCTGACGTCAATCACGTGAACAATGCCGCGGACGGGGATGCGGTTGTGGGAAGAGAGATTGAACTGTGACGGAAAAACCTCGTCGCCGATAAAAACATAATTTTTATAACGATAGACAGCATGAGCGCCGGCGATCCAGCCAGCGCCGTAGAGTTCGTTGTAATTCAGGCGATATTGCGAAACGAATTGCGGATGTTCGGGACTGCCGCCTTTGATTCCGTTGCCAACGTCAAGAATGACCAAGCCGTCGCGCCAGTAGGCGAGATAGGCCAGGCCGTCAATGACCTGAACGTCGTGAAGATAACGACCGAAGGTTTCAATGCCTTCGGGAAACACGACCTGAACGTTGGCAGTATTTTCCACCTGCCAGCGCGCGACTTCCTTGGGATTTTTCACGTCGGCGAAATCGATCACGCGGAGTGAGCCGGTGGCATCATCGGTTAGATATACGTAATGCGAATTGACGTAGGCGCTGTGAACGCCGCCAGTGACGGTGGCCGTATATTCGGAAAGAACTTTCGGGTGCATAGGATCCGTGGTGTCGAGAAAAACGATGCCGTTCTTGCGACTCGACGCGCCTTCGCGAGTGAGGACGCCGATTTTACCGTCGGCAGTGACACTGACATCGTTGATCAAGCGAGCGTCGACTTTAAAGGGATCGGATTCTTTGGGATGCGCCGGGTCGGCGATGTCGTAAACGTAGAGCTTGTCGCTGATCGCGGAGAGGTATGCGTAGTGATCCCAAATCCATTCCTCGGCGAACTGTTCATCCTTGGGCATGGCGTGGCCGACAACTTCTACTTCGCGACCGATATCGCGCGGAGTAACGACCACGCTGGAAGAAGCGCTACGTCCGCCAGCGGATGCGTGCACGATGTAGGTGCCGGGGCGGTCGGCGACAAACGCGCCATCGGAAAAAACCTGTGCGCCTTCACCTTCGATGAACCAGGTAACGCCGGACTTTATCGTTCCATGGCTGGTTGATTTTTCCGCGGTGAAGTGGAGAACGTCGCCTGCTTTGGCGGAAGCGTTTGCCGGCGAGATCGAAACGGACTTGATTTGATTCTTGCCGACAGTGACCGTGGCGGCTGCAGTCTGGCCATCGCCGGACACGTGAATTATGGCTTTTCCTGGCTTGATGGCGTGAACCATACCAGCGGGGTCTACTGCGGCTACGCCAGGCGCGTCAGAGGTCCAGGTAAGAGCGATGTCGGTTCGCGGGTCGCCCGTGGAATTGTGCGGCGTGGCGAGGAGTTGCGTCAGGTCTCCAGCAGAAAGTTCCGCAGCGGGCGCGGCAAGCTCGATTTTTGCGATGTGTGGCTTGCCGACGAGGATGTGGGCATAGCCGACTTTCCCGCCGATGGATGCGCCAACCACTACTTCACCGGGAAGGAAGAGCGAGACGAGACCGTTGAGATCGGCCCCGGAGATATCCATGGGCGCGGCATACCAGAATTTTACCGGATCTGGTAGTACTTTGCCGTTGGCGTCTTTCCCGACCGCTTTGAACTGAACTTTGCCGCCGACTTCACCACTGGCTTGCGTGGGAGTGACTTCCACGGTCGCGACTTTGGACTCTTCTTTTTTTGTGTCTTCCTTCTTTGCGTCTGGTTTCTTTTCTTTATCCGGTTCCTTGGCATCCTGCGCCATGGCAACGGTGGCAAGGAGCGCGAAGGCAGCGAACGCGCGCAGAAACTTCGTGGAAGACAGATTCATCGGGACCTCAAGTGTAAGCGCGACCGCGAAGCGCTCAACGAAGTTGCTGAGAATGCCCGCGAGAATACGAGCGACGCAGAGTGTAGGAGTAGTCTGCGTCACTGTCAATGAAGCTGCGGCGACGAATATGTGCGAGAGAAGTCATGGTGAATTGTTTGAGGTTCGTCGCACTCCAAGTGCATCGATGGCTGCTCGGGGGCGAGGGAGATGAGGAAAGGGTTGGGAGTTGGAGTATGATACGGGCGAAGTCCACAGTCAGGCGCCCCTAAAACGGTCTTCAGGTCCAGGCGGCCGGGAAGCGGGCGACAGTCAAGCCAAGCGAACGGAGGGCCAGCCATGTCTCACCGCTTCACCATCGGTGTCGAGGAAGAATTCCAGATCATCGATCCGGCGACGTGCGAACTGCGTTCGCACGTGATGCAGCTGGTGAATGAGATATCGCCATCGATCCAGGACCAGGTGAAACATGAAATGCACCAGTCCATCGTGGAGACAGGCACCAAGATCTGCGAAAACGTGGGCGAGTTGCGGATCGAGATGCACCGGACGCGCGGCGAATTGATTGCTGCGGCGGAACGTGCGGGTCTGCAAGTGGCGGCGGCGGGGACGCATCCTTTTTCGAGCTGGATCGACCAGGTGATTTCGCCGGGCGAGCGCTATGAAAATATCGTGGAAGAACTGCAGCAGCTGGCGCGGTCACTGCTGATTTTCGGCATGCACATCCACGTGGCGATGCCGGACAAACAGACGACGATCGATTTGATGAATATGGTGCGGTACTTTTTGCCCCACTTGCTAGCGCTGTCGACCAGTTCGCCATTCTGGATGGGACGGAACACAGGGTTGAAATCTTATCGCACGACGGTGTTTCGCAGATTTCCGCGGACCGGCCTGCCGGAACATTTTCGGTCGTGGAGCGAATACGAAAATTTTACGAATTTGCTGGTGCAATTGAACTGCATCGACAATCCGAAGAAGATCTGGTGGGATGTGCGGCCGCATCCGGTTTTCGGGACGCTGGAGTTCCGTATGTGCGACGTAACTACGAAAGTGGAGGAGGCGTGCGCGATTGCGGCGCTGACGCAAGCGATTATCGTGAAACTGTACCGGCTATATACCAGTAATCAAAGTTGGCGGATTTATGAACGTGCGTTGATCGAAGAAAATAAATGGCGCGCGGCGAGATATGGAATCGAAGGCAAGATGATCGATTTCGGCAAAGAACAGGAAGTGCCGATGAAGCGACTAATTCCGGAATTGCTGGAGCTGGTGGATGACGTGGTGGACGATCTGGGCAGCCGCAGCGCGGTGAATTACGTACATACAATTTTGAACGAGGGCACCAGTGCGGAGCGGCAGTTACGGGTGTTCGAGCAGACTGGCGATTTGCGGGCCGTAGTGCAGCATGTCGTGGCGGAGACGCGAGCGGGGACGATGGAACCGCGATCGTCGTCGCATGCGGTAAATTGAGGGTGGCAGCGAGTTTGAGGTAGAGGCGAGATTCGGCGACTGCGCAGGCCGACATTCGCTTCGCCAAAAAGGCCGGCTTGCTCCGCTCGAAATGACAAATTTGCGTGGAGTGAAAAGATGAAGATTGTTGGATTGCTTTGCGGGCGGGAATATTCGTTTCCACCCGCTTTTATTGCGCGCGTGAATCAACTGGGCGCGAAAGATGGAGTGGCGGCAGAATTTGTGAAGTTGGGCGGAACGAAGATGGGTGAGAAGCCGCGCTATAGCGTGATCGTGGACCGGATTTCGCACGAAGTGGAATACTACCGGGGATATTTGAAGCACGCGGCGTTGGAGGGGACCTATGTGATTAACAATCCCTTCTGGTGGACGGCGGACGATAAATTTTTTAATTACGCAGTGGCGGCAAAGCTGGGAATTGCCATTCCGAAAACGGTACTGCTGCCGCAAAAGGGTTATCCGGCTGATGTGGATATTACCGGGGAATCGCTGCACAACCTCGAACATCCGATCGATTGGGACGGGCTGCTGGATTTTGTGGGCCGGCCGGCGATTTTGAAGCCGTATTCGGGCGGCGGATGGAAACATGTTTACAAAGTGAATGATAAAAAGGAATTGCTGGAGGCGTTCGACAAAACTTCGCCGCACTGCATGACGCTGCAGGAATTCATTGATTTCGATAAGTACGTGCGGTGCTTTACTTTTGGAAAGATGGATATCGTGCCGGTGCATTACGATCCCAAGGCTCGGCAGTACCTGGTGGACCACGAATATTTGTCGGCGGCGGTGGGCGCGCGGGTGGTGAAAGATGCGCAGACGATCAATCAGGCGCTGGGATACGAGATGAACACGATTGAGTTTGCGATGATGGGCGACGTGCCTTATGCGATTGATTTCCTGAACCCGGCGCCGGATTTTGAGCGCGACCGGATTACGCAATTTTATTTCGAGATGGTGGTGGAGAAAATGGCGCGACTGGTGATTGACCGCGCGTTGAACGGAGCACCGTCGAGTCCGTGGCCGCGCTGGGAAGAGATGCTGGGCGTGGGAGCCTCGGCGGGATTTACTGGAGCGCCGAAGGCCGCGGCGCAGAGCGCGGCTGCGAATGTATCGGCGACGGCACCCGCGGGCGCCGGTTCTATCAGCGATACTCCGAGCGGCGGAGCGAAAACTAAATGAGTATGGGTGCGGCGCCTACTTCGCCGGTTGACAATATTTCGAACCAGGCAGCCGAGCAGTGGCACACACTGCTCAAGGCGAAGCTGCGGAGCTCGCCGAAATTCACGGGAAATTTTTACGCACAGTTGCACGCCGCGAAACTGACGTTTGGCAATCGCGTGCACTGCCCATTTTTGCGACCGTTTTTTCTTTCGCCGAAGGACGAGCAGCGGGTGCGGGTAGTCGCCGAGACGATGGCGGAGCTGGCCGAGCGCGTAACCGATGCGGCGATGAAAGACACGGCGCTGCTTACGCAATTCCATTTGCGCGATGAGGAACTGCGGCTGGTGCGACTGGGAAAAATTGCCGGGCCAGCGAGCACAGCTTCGCGGCTGGATGCGTTTTTGCTGCCGGAATCGCTGAAGTTTGCGGAATATAACGGCGAATCGCCGGCGGGTGCCGGATACACGGAAACGCTCGGCGAAATATTCCTGAAACTCCCCCTGATAGCTGACTTTGATAAATCGTTTCAGATTCACAGTTATCCGCTGAGCGCGAAATTGTTGGATGCTCTGGTGATGAGTTATCTGGATTGGGGCGGGACGACCAAGCGTCCGCAGATGCTGATCACCGATTGGCGGGAAGTGCCGACGTGGACGGAATTTGAAATCTTGAAAGAACGATTTGAAGAGATGGGCGTGCCGGTGGAATTGGCCGATCCGCGGGATTTGCAGTTTGACGGCAAGGCGCTGACGGCAAACGGGAAGAATATTGATCTAGTGTACCGGCGAGTGCTCATGAATGACATTGTGGCGCGAGCTCGTGAGTGCAAGGCGCTGGTGGATGCTGTTGCCGCAAATGCGGTGTGCGTTGCGAATCACTTCCGCTGCAAGATTCCGCACGTAAAGGCGTTTTTCGCGGTGCTTACCGACGAGCGGAATGATGCGCTGTTTTCGTTTGGCGAGCGGGACCTGATTCGTAAGCATGTGCCGTGGACGCGCGTGGTGGCGGATGTGCGGACAGCGCGCTACGGCGATTCGATCGAGCTGCTGGCATTTTTGCGTAGCGCGCGGGAAAACCTGGTGCTGAAGCCCAGCGACGAATACGGCGGCACTGGCGTTAAGTTGGGATGGGAATCGAGCGAAGCAGACTGGGACGCTACAATTGCAAGGGCGGTTGACGCAGCTGAGGGCTGCTGGATCGTGCAGGAAAGAATTCCGATCCGCCGCGAAGTGTTTCCCTGGATTCAAGCAAATGGCGAAGTGGAATTTCGTGACATGCTGGTGGATTTTGCGCCGTATCTTTTCCGTGGAAAAATGAGCGGATTTTTGACCCGCTTGAGCGCGACGGGGCTGGCAAATGTCACCAGCGGGGGCGGGCAGATCCCTGCGTTCCGCGTGCATGCGCGTGCTTGATTCAGCAGCAGAAAATTGCGGCTAGCAGCTGGAATTTTCTCAAATCCCCTGTAAGATAAATGTGATGGCCTTCCAAGATTCCCAAGCAGAATTGATGCCGGGCGCTAAGAACGCCGTGGAAACTTGCCTGGCGGTGCGGGCCGGCGAGCACGTCGCGTTGATTGCGGATGCGGAAAGTGGCGCGGTGGCGGCAAGTCTGGCTGCGGCTTTGCAAAACGTGCAGGCGACGACAACGGAATTATTACTGGAGGATTTTGGTCCGCGGCCGCTGCGCGGCGCTCCCGGGCCGGTGCTGGAGGCGCTGGAAAATGCGGACGTAGGGATTTTGGCGATGAATCCACAGCCGGGCGAGCTGACGGCACGGATGGCGATCGTGCACGTCGTGGAGCGACGGCGAATTCGTTACGCGCACATGGTCGGAGTAACGCCGCAGATTATGCAGCAAGGTATGCGCACGGACTACAAGCTGGTGGACCAGTTGAGCGACAAATTGCGCGAACGAATGTTGCGTGCCAAAACTCTTACCGTCGAAACAGAAGCGGGCACGGCGTTCGCAGCGCATTTTGACGAAAAACTCGACTGGGTGAAAACCAGCGGGTTGATCAGCCCGCGATATTGGTCGAATCTGCCGGCGGGAGAAGTTTTCACTACGCCGGCGACGGTGGATGGAACGTTCGTGTGCGACGCGACTGCGGGCGATTATTTCAACGGCAAGTATGGAGATTTGCAGTCAACGCCCATGAGATTGACGATTCAGGGCGGACGGCTGATACATGTGGAATGCGCGCGCAAGGATTTGGAAAAAGAATTTTGGGAGTATTGCCATACCGATGAGAACAGCGACCGCGTGGGCGAACTGGCGTTCGGAACGAATCTTGGATTGTCAGAGATGATCGGGATTTTGCTGCAGGATGAAAAATTCCCGGGGGTACACATTGCGTTTGGCGATCCTTACGGAAGCCAGACTCATGCCGACTGGAAATCGAAGACGCATGTGGACGTGCTGACGCGTAATTGCGACGTATGGATTGACAGCGATCAGATTATTGCCAAGGGGCTCTACCAGATGGACCACCTGGGCCTCGCCTGAAGTTTTAATCGCACCAACCAACCTTAGTATTCCTACAGGAATCTGCCGATTTGCCCCGAGTGCGACGCGGGGATAGTTTCGAATTGGCGTACTCGGCCGAACGAAGGAGGGTAACGCTTATGCCGGAACAGGAAACAATTGAAAGAGCAGAGCGCGATAAAGAACAAGGAAAATCGCCGTCGACACAGGCGGGAGAGTTTGTACGCGAAGAGTTCCATCACGTCCGCGAGGGCAAACACGGTGTGAGATCGCCCCAGCAGGCGATTGCTATCGGATTGTCAAAGGCCAGACGCGCTGGAGTGGATCTGAAAGCACCGAAAGCGGGACGCGGCAGCGAGAAAATAAGAAAGCAGGCGAATCGTGATTTGGCGAAGGGCCGTTCCAGGAATGGAAAGGCCTCGCCCAGACGTTCGCGGGCTACTAGCAAAGCGCTGACGAGGGAGAGCACCGCGACGGCTTCTGAGGGCGCGATTTCCCGGCAGACGCGCCGCGCCGCGAGGCGGCGTGGACATTCTTCGTTGCACGATGCGGCGATGAAAGCCGTACGCACAAAAGGAAAAAGGGATTGCGCCGCGCTCGACAGAAAGCTGCGCGTACCCGGCAACGTCATGCGCGATAGCTAAAGAGCGTTCGCGCCGCGCACTACTTTGCATCGTGGAAGATGATGCCGAGCGTGTATCGGGAGCCTCGTCGCACCGGGCTGACTCCGTGTCTCAGTGTGAGCCGGAAAAAACCGCGAGCGCCTTTCGCGGGCCGATAGCGAGTGGTGAAAACAATTCCGTGGCCCTGATCAGCGGTAATTACCTGAGCCCGCGATTGCGCTCGCGGAACATTTTCCACCAGCACGAACTCGCCGCCATCCCAATCTCGTCCCTGTTGACCCAGCAGCACGACCAATTGCAGCGGAAACGCGATTTCGCCATAGATATCTTGGTGCAGGCAGTTATAGCCTCCTGCTTCGTAGTGGAGCATCAGCGGGGTGGGCAAATCCTGTCCGGCGCGCCGGCATCGATTGAGAAACTCTTCGTGACTTGGAGGAAATTCGGGGCCCTTATCGCCTAACGCTGTTCGCCAGTCGTTGGCTAACTTCGCGAGACGCGGATACGTGAATTCCCTTAGTTGTTGGACAATGTTCGGCAACGGGTAACGAAAATACTTGTAGTCTCCCTTACCGAAACGAAAACGCTCCATCAACACGCGGCTGCGAAACATACTTTCGTCGGAATAGAGAGAGACGAGCTCATTGCATTCAACGGGCGAGAGGATTGGCCCGGTTAATCCAAAGCCGGAAGCGGAGAGTTCTGCGGAAATCGTGTTCCAATCGCAATTGGCAATGCGATTTTTGATAGCGTTTTCCATGCTGTTGAATATGACGCAAAGCGGCGGCGCCTATCTATCCGAAAACTCAGCTTAAATTTCGTGGGGACGGACCTTAACCAACCAGAAACACGATTGGTATAGCGCGAACAACGCTAGAAAAGCTGCGCGACGTATTCGCGCATCTGGTGCTTCCAGTACGGCCAATCGTGCCCTCCCATGGGTCCCCAGTTATCGAGCGCATGGCGAATGCCTTTGCTGGCGAGGATTTCTGAAAAATGATAGGTGGGGCCGGAATTTTCCCATTGGCCGGTGCCGGTGGAGAGGTGAATGTCGCACGAAGCGAGCTGGCCGTAGACCCAGGGATCGCTGAGATTGGAAAGATAGTCCACGGGATTGTTGAAATAAAAGTTGTCGTCGAACATGCCGTCCATAAAGTTTTTCAGGTCGTAGACACCGGACATGGCGAAGCAGCGCTTGATGACATCGGGATGTTTGAAGAGTGAATTTGCGGCGTGATAAGCGCCGAAGGACGCGCCCATGGTTGAGATGGCGAGGCCGGGAGACTGACAATTGTCCCAGATAAAGGGCACGACTTCTTCGCGAAGGTAGGAATCGAAAACGGACTGCACGTAGCTGCGATGAAACGGATGTGCGCCTTTGTTGTAAAAGCTCAGGCCGTTGATTGAATTCACGCTGTAAAATTTCACTTTGCCGCCGTCGATGAAGTCAGCAAGCGCACCAATCATGGATTGGCCTTCGAGTTCGAACTCGTCGCCGGCGCTAGTGGGAAAGCCGACGAGCGGCGAACCCCAGTGGCCGTAAACTACGACGCCCAGTTCAAGACCCAGGCGGTGAGAATACCAACGATGAACTTCGCGTTTCATCTGCGCGACCTCGGCGAAAATAAGGCGAGGCGAAAGTATGCCAGCGGCAGGTGCTTCAAGCAACTGGACGGCGGAGAGTAAGACCACAGTGGCAATCGCTTTGCGAAGAGCTATAATCCGTCTCCTTGCAGGAACCCTTTCGGGAGCAAATCAATCATGGCCACTACACCACTTACCAGCAAGCCCACACCGGAACGCATTTTCAACACGCTAAACGCGTTTCAGAGCACGGCGGCTCTCAAGACAGCGTTCGAATTGGATTTTTTCACCGCGATTGCCGAAGGTGCTGATCAAGCTGCGATTCTGGCAAAGAAAGTAGGAATTGCGGAACGCGGCGCGCGCATTCTTGCTGATTATTTGACGATCCAAGGCTTCCTTACAAAGGAAAGCAATCGATACGCGCTGGCCCCTGAGACGGCAGTGTTTCTGGATCGCAGGTCGCCTGCCTTCATGGGATCGGTGATCGGATTCCTGGCAAGTGAACGCCATAAGCAGAGCTTCGAGCGCCTGACGGAAGCGGTGCGCGCCGGTAGAAGCGTGATGCCCGAAGCCGACAACTCGGAACCGCATGATGAAATGTGGGTGGCATTTGCGAAGTCCATGGCCCCGTTGAGCGGACCGTCAGCAGCATTCATGGCGCAGCTCGCGGGGATGCAGGAGCAAAAACCGAGCAAGATCCTGGACGTGGCGGCAAGCCACGGAATGTTTGGGATCACGTTTGCAAAACAGAATCCGAATGCCCAGATTGTCGCGCTCGATTGGCCAGCGGTGCTCGAGGTGACGAAAGCGAACGCGCGAATGGCGGGAGTCTCGGAACGCGTTCGTTTGCTGCCCGGCAGTGTGTTTGAAGCGGACCTTGGCACCGATTACGATGTGGTTCTGCTGACTAATATCCTGCACCACTTCGACAAACCAACCTGTGGAAAATTGCTGCGGCGCATCCAAGCGGCACTGAAACCCGGCGGCCGCGTAATCGCGCTGGAATTTGTGCCCAATGAGGACCGCATCAGCCCGCCAACGGCCGCAGGGTTTAGCCTGATCATGCTGACGGGAACCGCGGCTGGAGATGCATACACTTTCTCCGAGTATCAGGAAATGTTCGAACGTGCTGGCTTCCTGAACAGCACGTTGTATCAGCTTCCGGCCGGACCTCAGCAAGCAGTGGTTTCGGAGAGACCATAGTGGCGCGTAAAGCAAAGCCAAAACGGACAAATCGTGGAAAAGCGGTGATGAAGAATCCAGACGCGGACGCTTCGCTTCGGAAACGTCTTGTTGAACTATTGGAAAGCGGCGAAGCCCACGTCGGAATTTCCGATGCTCTGGCGGATTTTCCTGCGGAAAAGGGCGGAGCTTACGCGAACGGGCTAGAGCATACCGGCTGGCAATTGCTGGAGCATATCCGTCTCGCGCAATGGGACATACTCGAATTCAGCCGCGACCCCAAGCACGTCTCGCCCGATTTTCCAGATGGCTATTGGCCGAAGACTTCGGGCCCGCGTGATGACGCAGAATGGACGAAGAGCGTTCAATCGGTTGCGAGCGATTTGCGCTCGATGATCAGTCTGGTGATGAATCCTCGAACCGATCTGCATGCGGCATTTCCCTGGGGAGACGGACAAACGCTGCTACGGCAAGCGCTGCTTTTGGCCGATCACAATGCGTATCACGTTGGGCAAATGGTGGATTTGCGTAGGGCGCTGGGAATTTGGAAAAAGTCGTAACACGTTAGAGGGATCGGAAAGCTTAGAAAAAAACGGGCACGGCCCTGAATGGTCCGAGGTAAAGCTGCCTTGCCCCGAATGAAAAACGTTGCTGGTTGGTGCCGCGAATCGAAACTGCGATAGGATAATCGTCTGGAAATCGCCGAAAAAGCGGAGGGATTCGTGATTGCCGTCGAAAATATTTCATGGTCTGAAAACGAAGCTGGTGGCACGCGGCGCGACTTTTTGCGCGGGCTGATTGGCGCCGGCGCGTTCGTGCTGATCGCGCGATCCTTGCCGGGCGATGTGTTGGCAGCCGCTGGTGCAGCGCGACCGTCGTCTGGAGTGGCCGATGTCGCGATGAAGGGACCGCTTTCTCCGAGCGTGTATCTGGCAATCGACACCGACGGGACAACTTATATTGTGGCGCATCGGTCCGAGATGGGCAGTGGAAGCAAGACCGCCTTGCCGCGAATCGTTGCGGATGAGTTGGACGCAGATTGGGCGCGCGTGAAAATTGTGCAGGCCACGGGCGACGAAAAGTTTGGCGATCAGGATACAGACGGATCGCACTCGGTGCGCAGTTTTTTTGACACCCTGCGTGAAGCTGGGGCTTCGGCTCGATTCATGCTCGTGCAGGCCGCTGCTGAGCAGTGGGGTGTGCCGCCAGGGGAGTGCAGCACGGGCGTGCATGAAGTTCTGCACACGAAATCCGGAAAGAAAATTGGCTACGGCGAACTGGTGACGGCGGCGGCGAAACTTCCCGTACCGAAAAAAGAAGAATTGAAGCTGAAGCCGCGCAGCGAATGGCGCTATATGGGCAAAGGCGTCGCGAGTTACGACCTGAAGGATATGATCACCGGCAAAGCCACCTACGGCATCGATGCGCACATGGATGGAATGCTCTACGCGAACGTGGCGCATCCGCCCGTTTTTGGCGCGGCAGTGAAATCCGTGGATGACAAAGCAGCGTTGGCGGTGCCGGGAGTGAAGCAGACTGCGACGATGGATCCTTTTAAGCCGCCGATACTTTTTCAGGCGCATGGCGGAGTCGGTGTACTGGCGAATAGCACCTGGGCCGCGATTCAGGGTAGGAAAAAACTGAAAATCGAGTGGACCGACAGCGATAACAGTTCCTATTCGTCCGATGCTTACAAGGCCGAACTGCAAGCTACCTCGCGCAAGCCGGGAAAAGTTGTGCGCGAACTTGGCAATGTAGACGAAGCGTTCGCCAAGGGCGGAAAAATTATCGAGGCGGAATACTACGCGCCAATGCTGGCGCACGCTTCGATGGAGCCGCCCGCGGCACTGGCGCACTACAAAGCTGGAAAAGTAGACGTGTGGGCCGCGACGCAGAACCCACAAGGCACGCGGGACGCGGTGGCTGCAGCAGTAGGCGCGAAGAAAGAAGATGTGACGGTTAACGTCACGCTACTCGGCGGCGGCTTCGGCCGAAAATCGTTCCCAGATTACGCGGTGGAAGCGGCGGTGCTCTCGAAAAAATCCGGCAAGCCGGTAAAAGTGGTCTGGAGCCGCGAAGACGACATTCAGTTTGACACTTATCACAGCGTGGCAGCGATGTATTTGAAAGCTGCGCTTGGCGCGGACGGAAAACCGACGGCGTGGCTGCAGCGGAGCACGTTTCCGCCGATCGCCTCAACGTTTGACGCCAGCGCGCTGACTGCGGACGCAGGAGAAATCGGGCTGGGCTGGAGCGATTTGCCGTATGCGATTCCCAATCATCGCGCGGAGAATGGCGAAGCCAAGGCGCATGTGCGAATTGGCTGGCTGCGCAGCGTTTGCAATGTGTTTCACGCGTACGCCGAACATTCCTTCGCGGATGAACTGGCGCACGCGGCGGGAAAAGATCCGCGCGATTATGTGCTGGCGCTGCTCGGCCCGGACCGGATTATTCCCCGCACAGAATTGCCGAAAGATTACACGAACTACGACGGCGACTACGCGCAATATCCCATCGACATCGCACGATTCCGGCGGGTGCTAGAAATCGCCACGGAAAAAGCTGGATGGGGGAAAAAGAAAAACGGCAACGGATTTGGCATGGGTCTCGCGATTCATCGCAGCTTTTTGACCTATGTTGCGACCGTGGTACAAGTCGAAATGGATAAAGACGGCAAAGTTAAAATCGGGCGCGTGGATTCCGCCGTGGATGCGGGAACGATCGTCAATCCGGAAATGGCGCTGCAACAGTTCGAAGGAGCGGCAACGTTTACCACCAGCATTGCGTTCTACGGAGAAATTACCGCGAAGAACGGCGTGATTCAGCAGAGTAACTTCGACAGCTATCCGATGGCGCGCATGAACAATGCGCCGCGCGAAACTTATGTGCACCTGGTAGAGAATGACCGCCCGCCGGCCGGAATTGGCGAGCCGGGCGTTCCGCCGTTTACCCCAGCGCTCTGCAACGCGGTTTTTGCAGCGACTGGCAAGCGTGTCCGCGATTTGCCGTTCAGCAAGCTGGGGCTTTCGTAGCTACGGCTGATTCTCGTCGACGTATTCCAGCTTATAAAGCGGCTCGAGTCCGGTTCTCTTTAGCAACTCTTGCACTTCCGGCGGACTCAATCTGCGGCCGGGACGATGTTCAGCGTTTGCAAATGAATATGCTGCCACGGCCATGATCGCTGTCTGGAGCTTCACCATGCGCGCGTCCACTCTTTCGTACGTGTCCACAATCGTGTGATGCCGAACATCGTAGTCCTGCGGTTCTACTTTCAGCGAATAAATCGGAACGCCGGCAACGATAAAAGTCTCCTGGTCGGAATCAAAATCAGCATCGAGAAAAACCCTATCGGCGCCGAGTGGTGCCAGGGGTTTCAGCAGCTTCCTGGATTCCGCTTCGTTGTCCGTGCGGCCGTGAATCTGGAAACCCAGCGGCGGATGAGCTCCGCAGTCGATGTTGAACACCGCCCGCGTGCTGTCGAGTTCCGCTTTGTGCCGCTCGATGTAAGCTCGCGAGCCGTTGGAGAGTTGCTCTTCTCCCGAGAAGAAAACGAAGCGAATGGTGTGCTTCGGTTGGATCCCCAGCAATTTGAAAATGCGCGCGGCTTCCAGAATAACGGCAATCCCCGCGCCGTTGTCATTTGCTCCTTGCGCCGGATCCCAGGCATCGAAGTGCGCGCACACCAGCACCACCTCGCTGGGGTCGGACCCTTCCACATCCGCGACGACATTGCGTTCGCTGCCGCGCCCGCCGAAAGTATTCTGTACATCGAGGCGAACCTGCACCGGACCTTTGGCCAGCAGCCGTCGAAGAAACGCCGCATCTTCGCTGGCGATGGAAATAACCGGCAACGGCGCTTTGGGATAAAAACCAAAAGCCGAGGTGTACACCATGCGATCGGGCTTGTCGGAAACGATGAACATCGCCGCAGCGCCGGCCCTGGCAAGTTGCTTGGCGAGGACCGCTCGCGAACCGACGTAACCAGTGGAGCTGCCGTTGCTCCTCAAATCGACGATGACCGCAGCGCCTTTCACTCGAGCAAATGCGGCCGAGTGTTCCTCCCCGGGCGGCCCGAAGTCCACCACCGGCACTTCCACCGATCCGGGCGTTCCCGGCACCCAGCCATACGAACCGATATAAAGTGAACGCCGCACCGGACCAATCACTTCGCCGGCTGCAGTTCCGTGCCGCCAGGTGGAAGAAAGTTCATATTCCTCGAAATGCGCGTTGGCGAATCCGGCTTCCTTTAGATTTGCGAGGATCAGTTCCGCGGTCGCGAGGGATTCCGGGCTTCCAGTAATCCTGCCTCCAATCGTGTCGGTGAGCGTTTCGAGAAATTTCATTCCATCGTCTCGCATAAAAGAGTAGCCGACGATGCGGGTGATATTTTCATCTCCGCGTGACGTGGCAGAGCGAGCACTTGGAGTCGCTGTCTGCGCCAAGGCCGGCGCGGCACCGAGTGCTAACAACGTGAACGCGTAAATTGAGCGACGCATATCGAGACCTCTCGCGATGTGTGGAAACTCTGAACATCCGGCGGAGGATTATAGCTTTGCGATTCATTGTGCGCGCAAAGAATCGCAGGCGCTCAACCATCTCGGAGCAATCAGGTTTAGGTGGACATTCCTGAAATAGCGGATAGAATGCGGAATTGGTATATACAGGATGATGGCGTTCGAATCGGATTCAGACGCTTGGTTTGAGGAACACTTCAGTCCACGGCGCGCAGGAGTTGGCATTCTCACGTTAGCGGCGAGCGCGATTCCAGATCCAGCTAAATCGATTTATTATTGGCGATTTGTAGCCTACGACGAGGCCTGCTTATGATTGTGGGCGTTCCGCGCGAAACTTACCCTGGCGAGCGGCGCGTGGCGCTGGTGCCGGCTGTGCTCGCCAATCTGGCCAAAGCAGGACTGCAAGTGCTGCTGGAACCGGGCGCTGGCGCTGCGG
>CAVURF010000005.1:0-104855 GCA_963743735.1 uncultured Acidobacteriota bacterium | reverse complement strand
AGGGGGCCGAGCGGACACACCTCAACGTTCCGAATTGCCCTACGATCATTTCCATTAGAGTTTGGCCTTGTCTCGTACGAATGCACGCTACGGAAGCGACAAGGCAGACGGTTTGTCAGTACTGGTTTGGCGGGTCACGTTCCCGCCGAGCTTGCAGATAGGCAAGCTCCCAAGCGTTTCCACCCCGATGAGGTTCTCGCACCAGGACCGGAGGCGGGAAGCTAGAGGTTTCTAACTCCCTGTTCGAGCGTTCTTACCCGGTTGCACGCATGGAATCGCTGCTCAACTGAACGGAACGCGAGCGTGGATCGTCGTGCCACGCTTGAGTTGCGATTCGATTGAAAGCGTTCCCTTCACCAGCTTTAGTCGCTCCTCCATGCTGATGAGACCAAGACCACGGCTCTCCTTTGCCGCTTCGCGGTCAAAGCCTTCGCCGGAATCCTTAATCGTGAGATGAATCTCATCCGACGTTCCCCAAAATCGCACTTCGAAATGCCGTACTCCACTGTGTTTCGCGGAATTGTGGAGGGCTTCTTGCAGAACTCTGAAGAGACAAAGAGAAATGTCCGGCGATAAAGGGCTGGGCAAGTCGTGACTGGTGAAATCAATCTCCACCTTCTGCTGCTCGCCGAATTCTTTGCAGAAGCCTCTCAGTGCGGCAGCAATACCCAAATATTGCAGTTTTGCCGAATGCAACTCGTGTGACAAGGATTGAATGTCGGTGGCTATCTCCGAAATCTGCTTCTGGAATTCGCCCATACGGCTGCGGACTTCAGGCAAAATGAGAGTGTCTTCGTGGAGTTGCTGCAACTGGACAGCCAACAGGGCGAGACGTTGACCGATGTCGTCGTGAAGCTCTCTGCCAATTCGGGCACGTTCCTGCTCCTGTGCCTCAATCAGCTTGCGGCTCACGCTTACGAGCGCAGCTTCTGCTAGTTTGCGCTCGGTGATGTCACGGGCTATTCCAGAAATGCCCACAGTTCTGCCAGTTGAATCCTTGATTGGCGAAATAGTTAGGGATACGTTAATTCTTTTCCCCGTTTTGGTAACACGAACCGTTTCAAAATGCTCGATGCGATCCCCCGATTTCAACGTTTCAAGAATCTTGTTCTCCTCATCCGGTAGCTCAGGCGGGACAAGCATGCTAATCGGCTTACCTACGGCTTCAGCCTCCGTGTATCCGTAAATCTTCTGCGCACCTGTGTTCCAACTTACGATAATTCCATCCAAAGTCCCCGAAGCAATCGCATCGTCAGAAGATTCGATAACTGCGGCATGCCTGAACCGCGCTTCCTCTGACTTCTTTTTGTCTGTGATGTCCTCCACCATCGCGAGTACGAGCGGAGATGCACTACTCTTCAATAAAGAGATGCTTAAGCTCCCCCAGACCAAGGAACCGTCTCGCCGAAAATAGCGCTTTTCCAGTTGGTAATAATCTATTGAACCTGCACGCAATTGCTGAAAAAGCGCCCAATCCTTCTGTGCGTCTTCAGGCGGAGAAAAATCGACACAGTGCTTGTTGCGCAGTTCCTCTTCGCTAAAACCTAGGAATGAACAAAAGGCAGGATTTACGAAGAGAGGCTGCCCCTCTAGGTTTTCCACGGCAATCCCAATGGGACTCGCGTTGAAAACGTCACGGAAGAGCTGAGTGTCGGGCGTCGCCGATTGTGCTGCATCTGCCATGGCAGAAAGTGTATAGCACCATACATGTCTGACCACAACAATTAGGGCCCCGGCTCAACGCTCGCACCGTCCTGCTCTTTGACATGCTGGTCAAAAGGTATACCGGGCGGACTGGCAGTCGACGAGTCCAGCCTTTCAGCCGTCGTTCCGATGGTGACCGCCGAGATGCGTGGCGATGCCCTCGCTCGGTCGCACAAATGCCGATTCCCCGGCCATCCGAGTTACCGATTAGGCATGAGCCGCTCCTGACCTGCTCTCTCACGTGGCGACCATTTTTGCGTCACTGGGATGCCCCAGACGACACTGGTATTTTTCCTAGGAGACGGCGGCACAGTCGCCTGCCAACCTTTCGGTGCATTCTTTGTGTGGACGGTCTGACTGCGACGGCGCAAGTAAGGACTCATGAAAGCCTCGCACAGTAATACGGGACCCGTTGCGCGCATTCTCATCGTGGAAGATTTCCCAGATTTTCGACGATTCATCTGCTCAACGCTTGGGAAAAGCCTCGATTTGCGAGTCATCGCAGAAGTGTCGGATGGATTAGAAGCGGTACAGAGAGCGGCAGAGCTAAAACCAGATTTGATTTTGCTGGACATCGGGCTCCCCACCATAAATGGAATCGAAGCCGCCCGGCGGATACGACAAGTCTCTCCCAACACCAAAATAGTCTTCCTAAGTCTGAACAGTGATCTCGACGTGGTGCGGGCAGCTTTGGGCACGGGCGCTCAAGGTTACGTGTATAAGAGCGACGTCCGAAGTGATCTTTTGCCTGCTGTCCACGCTGTTCTGCGAGATCAACAATTTGTCAGTAGCAGCTTAAAAGGCTACGAATTCACCGACAGCTCAGAGGAGAAAGCCCCTCACCGCCATGAGGTTCAATTCTATTCCGATGACGCACTTCTTCTAGACACATTTGCTCGCTTTATCGCCGTTGCCCTCAAGTCCGGGCGTGCGGCTATCGTTGTCATCACCGAGTCGCACCGGGACGGTCTCGTTTCGAGATTGAAGGCACAAGGCTTAGATGTTGATGCCGCCACCCAAAAGAAGACTTACATTCAGCTGGATCTGAACAAAGCGTTCTCCACATTTATGGTTAATGATATGCCGGACTCGACTCGATTTTACCCGGTTGTAGTTGGTCTTATTGAGGCAGCAGCCAAAGCGGCGAGGCAACAGCATCATGGCGTTGTGGCGTGTGGAGAAGGTACATCTGTCCTGTGGGCGGAAGGTAAGCCGGACGCCGCGATTCGGCTTGAACAACTCTGGAATGACGTAGGCAAGACCTTCGAGGTGGATATCCTATGCGGGTATGCGTTGAGCAGCTTTCACGGAGAGGAAGACGAGCACGTTTTCCAAAGCATCTGTGCGGAACACTCAGCCGTTTATTCTCAGTGAGCAGTAAGTAGGTTAACCTGCGGCAGCGGCGTCGCTCTTTGCAAGTTGGCGCAGGTCAGCCTCCGTCAAAGCAAATTCCGCAGTGCCACAATCCAAACAAACCACGACCTCTGGAAATACCCACACGATGGGCTTGTCAATGTTTTTCAGTCCGGGAAAATGGATGGCTGTCTCCCCGCAGAACTTGCTTTGGTTGAGGGACCCACACGACTTGCAGGGCATAGCCACCAACCGAGGGCAGAGTCTCTTATGGGACGTATTCTCTTCGTAGATCGGTACAACAAAATGTGCAGTGGAGACTTCTCCAGAGTCCTTTTGATGCTCGGCTAGCAGCCTGAGTATTTGGTCCATAAGCTCTCTCAACTTCTCTTGACCCTCTTCCCGCATCGCTTGATCGCACAAATTCTCCAATTGCGTCTGGTAGACGAGCACAGGACACCTCCCCCGATTCGTGGGGAATCCTAGGCCTGTCCATTATTCCGTTTCGACTGTTAGTTTTTACAGCTGCTGATAATAAAGTGAGTTATTAACATTTCCTGTGAACGGACGCTCGTAAACTGGTGCTAGTTGAGTCCTAGGTGAGGAGGAATCATGCAACAGAACGAAGAACGATGGATAGAACTGTGCAGACAGGCTGCCGTTGAAATGCACCCTGGCAAACTCCTACGGCTGATCCACGAGATTAACGAACTTTTCCGCGCCAAAAGAGAACCGCATACCAACATCCAGAAGCCAAGCGAATAGGGCAGCTATATGGAAAGGCAGTGGACCGTTATGTCCCGCTATTGTTTCACTACCAGTATCAAGAGGAGGATGTATCGGCCGGAACGGGCCGGTTCGGCCCTGTGATTGACGACGAGCCTGGCTCTAGTCGCTGTAACTCGGCCGCGGGAACCTTAAGGTCTGTGTGGCCGCAATCCAGGCAGATTCGAGTACGCTGGCAAACGTAGACGGGGCTCTGACGTAGATTCTCTATGCGGGGAGAACAAAGGCTAAATTCGGCTTCCAACGTTTCCTCATTCTTCGAACCGCAGTATTTGCAGGACATTCTCACGCCCCCCAGGGACACCCATGCTCCACAGGCAGGGCGGATAGTCAGGTAGCGCCTTAGCCTATCATATTAACCCCTTCCCGAATACGTGCAGGGTGGTGAAGGTGGTGAAGCCCCCGTACGTTCTGTCAGTTTTGCTAGTTCTCACAGATGAATCCCGGGGCTTACAAGTTGAGGTCCGGCTGACCACGCCGGCGTGGCGCTCGTTCCAGTGCTTCGAACGCAATGTCTCAAGGAAAGTGGCGCAGCGTTCTGTATTGGTCCTGCGTCGACGGAGATGGCCAAATGTTGAGCAATCTGCGGGTACTTCTGGCGGATGACCACACGGACATGCTCCAGATGGAGGAAAATATCTTGGAGCCCATACTTGAAGTCGTAGGTAAAGTCGCCGACGGCAGGTCTCTGTTGGAGGCTGCCGCGAAGCTGCATCCCGACCTCATCGTCACTGATATTTCCATGCCGATTCTAAACGGCATCGAAGCAATCAAGAAATTGAAGGAATCCGGCAGCCTGGCGAAGGTCGTTTTCTTAACAGTTCATTCTGACCAAGACTTCGTAAGAGCTTGCTTTGAGGCGGGTGCTACCGCATACGTCGTGAAGCCACGAATCGCCACCGACCTCTTAATTGCCGTCCAAGCCGCCCTCGTGGGGCATAGCTTCATCTCTCCAGATCTCACATACCGAAACTAGGACTCCTGCAACGTCATTGCGAGGGTGGTACCGCCTAATTGAACCGCCAAGGCCGGGGGGACTTTCGTTCTCAACTCCTTCCATGAGAAGTGGGGTGAACCCCTTGGGCGGCACAATTTCTTTGGGCACAGTTTCCGTTTTCTAAAGGCGTTCTTGCATCTCCTAGCAGGAGAAGGGGTCTGGGGAAGGGGACGGCATTTGAGTCCCTTTCCCCAGTAGCCCTTTAGAAACTCTGCTGTTCTCTTTGTTCTCAAAAAACACCATCGTTGCGCTTCGCGATTCGGCCGGACCTGACGCCTTGATCTGTTGCTCGAACTCTTCGGGAGGTCGATAGCCCAGCGCCGAGTGCAAGCGCAGCCGATTGTAATACTGCTCGATGAACTCTTCGATATTTGCTCGCAAATGTTCCAGGTCGTTGTAGTTGTTGGCGTAGATTTCTTCCCGCTTCAGTGTCTTCATGAAACTTTCGCAGCTCGCGTTGTCGTACGGGTTTGCTGGCCGGCTCATGCTCGGAATCACGCGGTTGTTCTCGAGGACTTTTATGTATTCTTCGGAAGCGTATTGCAATCCTCGATCGGAGTGATGCACCAGGCCAGGTTCTGGTTGTCGACTCTCGATGGCTTGCTGCAGCGCCCCGATCGTCAGTCGAATTGCCAAAGTCCGATCCAGTGCCCAGCCCACCACTTTGCGAGAGAAGCCATCGAGGATCACCGCTAAATAGACAAACTCGGCTTTCAGCCGGATGTAGGTGATGTCGGCCACCCAGAGCTGATTGATGCCCGTCAGCTTCATACGGCCAGGCTAAGTTGAGATATATCTCCAGCTTGTGATTCGAATTGGTTGTGACCACGAATTGCTTCGGCTGCATCCCCAGCAGGTTATCTTCTCGCATGATCCGCGCCACCCTCTTGTGGTTCACTGGCATGCCCCGGCGGTGCAGCTCCGCCGTGATCCGTCGATAGCCGTAACGGCGGCGATGCTGCAAAGCAATTTGTTGGATCGCAGATCGCACTTCCATCTCTTCCTCAGCAGGTTGCTGTTCCTTCAGCGACCGGTAAAAGCCCCGGCGGCTGACCGGCACCATCTGACACATGCGCTCGATACTTAGGCTGCCTTGCAATGACATCACTTCTCGGATCTGGTCGTAGATGCCATCTCGCCAGAGCCGCTGCTGCGCTGGCGTCGAGCCTCGATTTTTTGCAAGGCACCTCTGAAAAAATCCACCTCCAGGGTCTTGTCTGCCAAAAGCTGCTTCAAGCGATGGATTTCCTTGCGGTGAGCAGATGCGTGCGTGCTGGGCCGCAACGCTTCTTCTCCTGGTTCAATGATTTCCAGCTTCCTGCGCCACTTGTAGAGGCATCTTCGGGTCACCCCCAGCTCTCGCGCCAACTCAACGACATCTTCGCTGGTCTTCATGCGCTCTACAGCCATCCTCTGAAATTTCCGGGAGTATCGCTTTCTCTTCACTGTGTTCCTTTCCCGGAAACTGTGCCCTATTTTTGTGTGTCACTTCAAGGGTTCACTCCAGAAGGCGGGTGAGTGTCAAGCTGTTCTTTCATTTTTTCTTTCTTCTTCTTTATTTGTCTTAGTTTGCCGAATCGAATCCCGGCATCACACTGGCAAAGAGGGAAACTCTAGACAAGCTTCTGGCGCTAGCGACGCGTCGAAGACGCAGTTGGGGCTTACCGGGAAACGTTGTTAACGCCAGGAGCTGGTAAGAAAATTACGTTCAGGGAGCGCGTTGCTTGAGCGCCGTGGAGCAGGGTGGCTTCCACATCCGCGGTTGCTGACGGGCCCATCATAAAAGCAGCCGAATGCAGTCTCGTTGAGCCGCACGCGACGATAAGCCTCATGCGTGTCCGCCACAATGTGTTTGGGGTCAAGTAGAACGAATAGATGTTGAGAAAGGAAGCCCACCGCCTCCACGACAAGATCTGCGACTTCCTTGAGCCCGGTTTTGATCAGCGGCTGGTTAGAGTCAGGCACCCTAGCCGGTTTAGGAAACCGTTGTCTGAGCCCATAGGGCTGCGAACGAGAGCGCGCGTGCTTCGCAAGCAGGCTGTCAGGTGCCCCACCGCCTGCACGACTCTGGGACAGGTCTCGTCAATCGCGAAAAACATTACGGAATAGACGAATCATCTCCGCGAACGCCAGGTCGGTCGCCTCAGGATCGAAACGGGGTCCTTCATCGCGTGTGAAAGCGTGCTCGGTTGGATACAGGAGCGTCCTATAGCGCGCACCGGAGCGTCGCAGCGCCCGATCAATCGTTTCGCGTCCTGCATCGGGAACGTGCGGGTCCTTTGTTCCGAAGATCATCAGGAGTTCACCGCGAATTTCTTTTGCGCGGGCCAACGTTCCGGCATCTGCGTCCTGACCGAGCTTGCCGTCATGGATGCCTGTCCCGTAGTAGCAGACCGTTGCGCGGACATCGGGCTGGAATGCAGCACGGAAGGCGAGGTGGCCCCCGATGCAGAAACCCACAGCGCCGATTTTCCCTGACGCGACCTTGGGATGTTTGGAGAGCCAGTCCAAACCAGCCCGACAATCGACATCAAAATGCGCGACCGGAGTCTTCGCGGCGTCTTGCTGGCCGCGCGTGCGCCCAGCGTCATCAAATGGGATCACCGTTCCCGGCGATTCGATGCGCCGATAGATTTCGGGGGCAGCGGCAACAAATCCATACCCGGCCAGCCGTACGCAAGTACGTAGCATGGGCGGAGTGAGTTGAAAAATGTCGGAAAAGCACCAGATGCCGGGATATCGGCCTTCGGCTTTAGGGCTTGCAACGAAGGTTCGCATCGGGGAACCCGGCATAGAAATGTCCGCGTATTCGGTCGTGACGATCATTTGTTTGTTGGAGGAGAGTCTGGCGAAGAGGCATGAGCCAGTCAACTGATTAAATCCTTCTCCGATTCAGTAGTCTCGTTTTCGCTCGGCCAACTACATTCCCTCGCCGCTTTGCTCAATAAGCTTGGCGACCAGTCCCGTCCATCCAGTCTGGTGGCTCGCTCCGATACCAGCGCCATTGTCGCCATGAAAGTACTCATGGAAATAGATGAGGTCGCGCCAGTATGGATCGTTTTGAAATTTCTCGAGCCCGCCATAAACTGGGCGATGTCCATCGCCTGAACGCAGAAAAATTCGCGTCAGTCTACGCGACACCTCAGCGGCAGCCTGCCACAGAGATGCTTGTCGCCCAGAACCGGTCGGCAATTCGACGGTGAGGGTGTCCCCGTAGAAGTGATGAAATTTCTGGAGCGCTTCGATCATTAGAAAATTGATGGGAAACCACACCGGTCCCCGCCAGTTAGAGTTTCCTCCGAACAGCGCAGTGCTGGACTCAGCGGGCTCATAATCCACGCGATGCTCTGTTCCGTTTACATGCAGGATGTAGGGATTGTCTTTGTGGAACCGCGAGATCCCTCGAATCCCATGGGGTGAGAGAAATTCAGATTCGTCCAGAAGGTAGCGAAGCACGCGTTCCAGTTGGCCACGGTCCACTAGGGAAAGGAGGCCACGCAGCCCTTTCTCCGTTTCTGATGTTTCGAAGTGCGCGCGAACGTCGGGGTGATTGTCGATGAACCACTGCATGCGGCGCTTGAAACCGGGGAGGCGATCGACTACATCCTGTTCGAAAGTCTCAACCGCAAGAAGAGGAATCAGCCCCACCAGCGAACGCACTTTGAGGTAGTGGCGATCGCCGTTGGGCAGATGCAGAACGTCGTAATAAAAGCCGTCGTGATTGTCCCAGAGTTCGATGCCTCCGGGACCGCGGTGGTTCATAGCGTGCGCAATGTGGACAAAATGTTCGAAGAATTTGCTGGCGACGTTTTCATAGGCGGGATTTTCGCGGGCCAGCTCCAAGGCGATGGCCAGCATGTTCAGGCAGTACATGCCCATCCAGCTCGTGCCGTCCGATTGTTCGAGAAATCCCCCCGTGGGCAAGGGAGCAGATCGGTCGAACACCCCAATGTTATCAAGACCCAGGAAGCCGCCCTGGAAGATGTTCATTCCTTCAGCGTCTTTCCGGTTGACCCACCAGGTAAAGTTGAGCAGAAGTTTGTGAAACGAGCTCTCTAGAAAGGCGCGATCCCCCGTACCCCGTATGCGCTTCTCGATCTTGTACACGCGCCACGCGGCCCATGCGTGCACCGGAGGATTCACGTCCCCGAAAGCCCATTCGTATGCCGGCAGTTGTCCGTTGGGATGCATGTACCATTCGCGAAAAAGCAGTGTGAGCTGTTCCTTCGCGAAATCGGGATCGATCTGGGCCAGCGGGATGCAATGAAACGCCAGATCCCACGCGGCGTACCACGGATACTCCCACTTGTCAGGCATGGAGATGACGTCGGCATTGTAGAGGTTGGACCACTCATGATTCCGGCCCTTCTTGCGGCTTTCGGGGGGTGGTGGGCCGGCGGGATCGCCGTCAAGCCAGGTACGCACATCGAAGTGATAGAACTGTTTCGACCACAGCAGTCCGGCGAAGGCCTGGCGTTGCACATTCTTCGCGTCTTCGGTAAGACCCTTGGGCGCGGGCTTGGCGTAAAACTCGTTGGCTTCGGTGCGGCGAAGGGCGAGGATGGAATCAAAATTTTGGCCGAGCAGCTCGGTTTGTGGAGCGCCGGCGATGACGAGTCGCGGCGCTGACATGCGAGCAATTTTTGGCTCCTGGTTGGTCAAGCGCAAGCGTAGCGTCGCTGAAGCGCTCGGGGCCAGGCGCAAACGGTAGAGCGCAGAAGCTTTGGTTCCAGTCCTCTCCGAATTAACGGCATCACGATTTCCATGAACGACGTAGTCGTTGATTCCGTCTTTGACGTAGGATGTGCGATTCTCCCCTCCAAACAACTTCCTGGCGTTGGTTTCATTCTCGGTGAAGAGAAGTTCAGGTTCTCCTTCGCAGAGGAGCCAGCGCTTTCCATGGGCCTTGTGCTCTACCTCGATGACTCCCGATCCTGGTATGCCGTACTCCTTGGGAATGCTGAGTTGTTGGATCGCGCGTAACGCCGGGCGATAGGCGTCTCGGCCCCACGACCATGTGTTGCGGAACCAGATGGTCGGAAGAAGCGACAGGTCTGCTTCGGCTGGACCTCGGTTGGTTGCGGTGATCTTGATCAGAATGTCCTCGGCGCTCGCCTTGGCGTACTCGGTGAAGACGTCGAAATAGCGGTTTTCGGCGAAGGCCCCCGTGTCCAGCAGCTCATATTCGAAATCAGTCCGATTCCTGCGGCGGTTTTCTTCGACGAGTTTGCCGTACGGAAACTCACGCTGGAGATACTTGTATAGTGCCTTCATGTACGAGTGCGTAGGAGTCGAATCGAGATAGAAGTAATACTCCTTCACATCCTCACCGTGGTTGCCTTCATTGCCTGTAAGGCCAAAGAGGCGCTCTTTGAGGATCGGATCGCGGCCATTCCAGAAAGCCAACGCGAAGCACACGAGTTGGTGCCGGTCGGAGATGCCCATAATTCCGTCTTCGCCCCAACGGTAGGCACGCGAGCGGGCATGGTCGTGGGGAAAGAACTCCCAAGCCGTGCCGTCAGGGCTGTAGTCTTCGCGGACTGTGCCCCACTGGCGCTCGGCAAGGTAAGGTCCCCAGCGCTTCCAATGGATTTTGCGCTTCCGTGATTCTTCGAGACGTTTCTCTTCAGCGTTCATAGTTCTGTCGTCGGCTCACGTAACAGAAATGCGTCCGTCGGGCACGGAAGAATGGAAGCAGTCACTCCAATTCCTACATCCGAGCGATGAAACTTGCGCGTACTGGCGTGACGCGCAGAAACGTACAAATCAGTCCTGGCTCTGCACCAGGGGCAGCTGCGAAGTAAGCTGGACGTCGATCATCATGCTGATGCGGCGGTCCAGCTGAAAGAAGGTCGCCGCTTGCTTTCCGGGCAGCACCTTGCGAAAGATCGGTACGTACTTCTGGCGAAGCTGCGCTGCCACGATGTCCGTGTCGAGCCAGCGCCGAATGAGATTGTCGGCCTGCTCGTCGGTCAGCTGTCCGTACCCATCGGCATACTCCTTGATCACCGCGCTTCTTGTTTCGTTGATCTTTCCGAACTCCGCCGAATACTGTTCATATACGGGCCAGAACTTCGTCGCTTGGCCGTCCGTGAGCGTCAAATTCGCAGCGATGAGCTGCTTCTTGATCGTGCGAATGTCTTTGCGGAGCAAGGCCATTTGTTGATCCGAAAATGCGTCGGCGCTGCCGCTGGCTGCGGCTACTGGCTGAGAAGCTGGGGATTGGGCAATGACTCTTGTACTTCCGACTACCGACAAAGCAATGAATGCGGGCACGGCAAACGCGGTTTTCTTCACAGTTTTCTTTCTCCTCAGATGTCTGGCAACGGACTAGCGGGAGTGACGTTGCAACCTGTTAGCCAACCGCGCTGTCGTGGGAAGACTGCAAGACATTGAGGAAACATGAGCATGCGAGAGCATGCCCTACGTTGATCGAGTTGCAGAAACAGCGCTGTCAAACGATCAGCACTTCCGCCAGACGATTGACACACCTACCCGGGGGAGGCGGCCGCAATCGGTGCTTTTCGCGGAAGTTATATTAGGGGCTCCAGGAGCTGCTTGTCCTTCATATGTACGGGGTGCCCAGAGGGGAGTGTCCCGGTTTCCTTAGAGTCAGGAGCTATCGGGACTGCGGTGCCGTGTGGGCTTGAGCGACGAAATATTGCTCCAGGCTTGCAGTGATCTCATGTAAGCCGTTTTGTACGTTGCGGTCCAATGCGGCTACCACTGCCGGCACATCCTTCCCGGCGACGGGTTCGTCGTGCGTGTAAGACCCGGTCCAGATGGTGGCTCCGGTCTTGGAGTCGCGCAGCTCGAACTCGAAGGACACGCGGGCGGCAAGACCGTTTCCGGAGATTTCGCGGAAGTCATACAAATGCCCGCGAAGCAGATAGTCGCCGCGAACGTCGCTCCGCAAGGAATCCACATGCCGGTAGCGGCGTGAAGATCGCAGTTCCCGAAGCAGAAGATCACAGATCATCTCGGACGGTGGTTGGGCCCATCTCGCGTATTCGTACGTACCCATGGCTTCGCCGTTTGAAGTGTAAACAATACGGTCGTCGCGATAGAGATGCGATGTTGTAATCGGTCCGAGCAGCAGAGCGACGGGATACGTCGCTGGATCCTCGGCGGAAATTCGGTCGTTCGGAACAGTGAGCTGATAGAACTTGCTTGGCCTGGCTGCGCCGCAGCCATTCATGATGGCGAGGCAGAGAACGAGCGCCGGAACTGGAACTGTGTATTTCATGGTTGATCTCCTGGTTTGTGTTCCCGCGGATTGCTTGCGCGAATGAGGGTGTAGGGGCGCGTCTTGATGGTGGCTGTGAATTCCTTCAGGTTTTCGGTAACGTGCCGGAGATTGTCTAGGAGTTCATCGATGTTCTCTGAGTTTACATCCAAGGTTTGGTCGATCCGGGCGCTGGCATCGGTCATGTTGGTCAGTGTGCGCCGGAGCTCCGTGACCGCCTGCCGGACGTCGGTCCGGTTTTCTCCGACCATGACGTCGATATGCGCGAGCGCTTGATTCGCTTGGGCGGAGGTCTTGCGGAAATCTTCAAGGAGCGGCTGAAGTTTCGTACTGACCTCGTTCACGTTCTGCAGGGTGTCTTTCAACTGGGGGCGGTTTTCTTCGATCATTCCGCGCGTGTTGGCGAGCGTGGCGGCAAGGTTGGCACGATTCTGCGGGCCCAGGAGATCGTTTACGCGCGCAATCGTCTCTTTGACTTCCGTGGCTCGGTCATTCAGATTGCGAAGAAGTTCCTGAGCTTGCGGGTTCAAGTCGTTGAGCTGCGCCGTCAAGGCGTTGAAGTCGATGTATTTGAGCGAGGGAAGCAACGCGTCGCGGGCGGCTCTCGCAGCCTGGGGGCTGCCCGGGAAAATCTCCACGTGGTTGTCTCCGAGCGGACTCAGGCTCATGATCTTGACGCTGCTGTCGACCTTGACAGGAATGTCGGATTGCACGCTGAAGACGACGTCGAGACGACCGGGGTCCTGACGGTCCAGCTGCACGCTGTCGACGCGGCCCACTTTGGGTCCTCCTGCGTAGCGTACGGTCGCCCCAGGCTCAATGCCTCCCGCGAAGGGAAAAGACGCGTGGAATTTGGTCGTAGACTTTCCGGCGGCACCGCTCATGGCAAATACGGTCACGAACAGAACGGTCACCGCGACGAGCACGAACAATCCGACGAGCACCTGCTCGCGTTTCGCTTGCATTACTTACCTCTCTTTCCTGCGGATCTCTGCGGCCCGGGATGCTCGGCCGTGAGCATTTGTAGGTAATCCATCTCTCCGGAAATCTCGGGCTCGGCGACGCGATCGAGAAACTGCCGCACTCTCGGCTGGGTGCTCCCGCGCATTTCTTCCACTGTGCCAAGCGCGACGATGTTGCCCTTGTCGATCAGAAGCATGCGGTCGGCGATGAGAAAGGCGCTCGCGAGTTCGTGAGTGACCACGATGATCGTCATGCGAAAAGCCCGCTTGAGTTCCAGAATCAGTTGGTCTATGCCCGCGGCGATGATGGGGTCGAGTCCCGCAGAAGGTTCATCGAAAAACAAGATCTCGGGGTCCATGGCCAGTGCACGGGCAACCGCGGCGCGTTTCTTCATGCCACCGCTGAGCTGCGCGGGCATGTAGTATTCGAATCCCTCAAGCCCCACCTGCTCGAGCTTGAGGCGAAGGATGACTTCAATCGTGGAGTCCGCTAGGTGCGTGTGTTCTCGAAGTGGAAGGGCCACATTTTCGCCCACGGTCATCGAGCCGAACAGCGCGCCCCCCTGAAAGGACATGCCGATCTTCTTGCGAATGGCGTCCATTTCCGCCGTCGAGGTTTTCGCGATGTCGCGGCCCTTGATCCAAATCTCTCCGGCGCTCGGTTTCTCAAGCCCGACGAGCGTCCGCAGGAGTGTGCTTTTCCCCGATCCCGAGCCACCGAGGATCACCAGCGTTTCGCCAGGTTGTACATTGAAGCTGATGCCATGCAGAATCTCGCGTTCGCCGTAGCTGACGCGAAGGTCGCGCAGCGAAATCACAGGTTTCGCGGAGGCGACCTGAGGCATCGGGTTCGTGGTCATCGGTCGCCTGCAAAAAAGAAGAGAGCGGTAAAAAACAAATCCACAACAACGACCAGAAAGATCGACATGACCACGGCACGCGTCGTAGACCGGCCAACCTGTTCCGCTCCCGCTCCTGTGGACAGCCCTTCGAGGCATCCGACCGCGGTGATCGTGATGCCGAACATCACGCTCTTCACGAGGCCGGTCGTAATGTCACGGAGTAGGAGCGCATCAATCGAAGCGTGCAGATAGCGCAGCAAAGTAAAATCCGCCTGCGCGACGCCAAACAGCGAACCTCCGAGAATGCCCATGGCATTTGCCCAGATGGTGAGGCATGGAAGCATGACCATCATGGCCAGGAACTTTGGCGCGACCAGGAATCGGATGGGACTAATGGCCATCGTTTCAAGTGCGTCGATTTCCTCGCTGACCTTCATCGTTCCGATTTCGGCGGCGAATGCGGAACCGGAGCGGCCGATCACGACAATGGCGGTGATCAAGGGGCCGAGCTCGCGCGACATCGACACGGCGACGGCGGTGGCTACGGCACTGATGGCGCCGAATCGCCGCAGTTCGTATGCCGCCTGCAGCGCGAGGATCAATCCTATGAAGAAAGTGATTAGGGACAGAATCGGCAATGCGCGGACTCCCGCGTCCGTGGCCTGCGAAATCGCGCGTTGCAGGCGCAGCGGTTTCCCCTGAAATGGAGCTACCAGGGTGTAGTAGCCTGCGCGTGCTGCAAGCGACGCGAGCGAGCCGACGTAGCCAAGACCGTTGAGAGTGCTTTCGCCTATGCGAGCGACAGTTTGCATATCAGGGAGCCAGCGCCTCTTCTTCGCTGTCGTAGATTTCAAAAACTTTCAGGAGACGGGACAGTTGCAAGACTTCCCGCGCCGCCGTGCTCAGTCCAAACAAAATGAACCGCGAACCGAGGTCGCGAGACGCCTTCAGGCCTTCGACGAGCGAGGCGACACCGGAACTATCGATGTAGTGAACGCCGGAGAGGTTCACGACCACGCGCGGGACGCGACTCTCACGGATCTCACGGAGCAGGGACTGGCGAACCTCGGGGGAGTTTGCGAAATCGATGTCCCCTGAGAGGTCGAAGATCGTCGTCCTGTCGCTGCGCCGCGCGGAAATCTGCACCGTGTTTCTCCCTCAGATGTCTTTCCTGGCCTCGGCCAGATACTTGACGAGCCGCAGCCGGTTCGTAAGACCCTTCCGCGTAAACTCAACCGTGTCCATTGCCTCGTGGATGAAATGCAGTCCGAGGCCGCCGGCCCGCAATTCGTCGAGAGGCCGCCCGCGTAGTTTGTCGGGATCGACCGCGGGGCCGTGATCGCAAAGAGCTATTTCGAGCCCCTGTTCGACGGAGTTGCCGCGCCGGCGCCGAGCCCTTCGAAAGTAGAGCGTGATGGGCCGGTCGGGCCGGTTGCCGTAGGAATGCCGGACGATGTTGGTGAGCGCTTCATCGACGGCGCGCGTGATGGACCTGCGCTGCGCGGCGGGAAATCCGAGCATTTCGGCCAGCGGTTCCAGCGCTCCACGCACGGTTGAAAGCAATCGGGGATTGCTGCACAACGTCATCATCAGCAGAAAGCCTCCTGGTTGTCGCTCACGGTCGGTGATCGGGCGCGGCGAAGTTTTCATGCGCGACATGGGCGGCTTTCTTTGCGAAGTCGTCGGTGGCTCGGAGATTTCCTCCAAAAAACCGAACCTTGCCGTTTACATCCCGCGCGAGGAGAGGCTTTGCATCCGGGCTGGTGAACTGGCAATGGACCGTGATGGACGTGGCGCCGGCAACCGTTGTCACCTGGCGGGCCCTCTCGCTGCCGGCCTTAAAGCCCCGGACCGTGCTGTGGAGAACAACCAGGTCGGGGGTACTCGCGGCGGTGCGGTCGCCGTCGCGATAGACATGCTGAAATGTTTGTTGTTTCTCGATTCGATGAACGAGATTTTCATAGAGGGCAATCTGAAATTCGGCAGGGAGTTTGATTTCGTCCGACTGGATCATCTCGACTTGGATTGCCGACGCGTTAATCTTGCCGGACAAGTGTTCCGGGAACTGTAGGGCGTTTTGCTCCTTGCTGGAGGGGGCGTCTGTGGTCGGTTGTCCTGTAGTTGCGGTATGGGCACCTCCGGACACAAGCTCCGTCTTGATGGCATTCGCGGTGCCCACGGGCATCGTGAAGATTGCGCCGTGTAGGGCCCCGCCCACATCGCGGTACTGAATGGTAAGTATATCGATTTTCTTGCGGAATAGACTGAGGAAGCGCCCACCGCCGTACGGCGCGGCCATGCTCATCACTCCGACGGTGCCGCCGACGGATCTTTGCGTATCATCGCCGGTGACTACGTCTTGAATGGAAGCAGCGGTTATGTCGGCGTCTGTTTTGCCGTGGACAAACTGCAGATTTCCGTTCTCAACCTTCAGTGCGCCTTTTGCATTCTGTTTAACGCCCGTGAGACCGATCAGGTGGACGGCCTTCACAGGCGCTGGGGTCTCTTGCGCGTTCCCGATGGAAGTCTCAATCCCGGCAAAGAGCAAAGCGACAGAAACAAGAACCGCGGTGCCTCTGGGTGCCATACATTCTCCTGGTGTCGAATTCATCTGTTTCAACGAACGTGCACCAGCATGAGAGAAACGTCGTCAGTCGGCGGTCCCTCACGCCACGCAGCCACGCTGTCGAGAATGCCCTGTTTCATTTGGTCGGGAGGCAGAGACGAGGTACGGCGGACGATTTCCTGGACACCTTCGATGCCCAGCATTTCTCCCCTGGAATTGAAAACTTCGGTAATTCCGTCGGTATACAGAACGACGCGGTCATCCGGCTGGAGCTGGACTTCGAGGGTGGAGGTGATCTCCACGGCTTCCGGCAGCGCACCAAGTATCATGCTGCGCGACTCGAGGAGAATCGGACTCTGGCCACGACGGGCTACCATCGCAGGGGGATGGCCAGCGCCGGCAAAGAACATCGTGCGTTGTTGTGCATCGATCCTGGCAGCGGCAGCGGTAACAAACATTCCCGAGCTGTCGATTTCCTGGATGAGGAAGCGATTCAACTCGCTGAACATGTCGACCAATGGAATGCCGCTCCGCAGGTGTGCTGCCGCTTCGGAGTAGATTCGGTTCGCGACCAAAGCCGAACCGATACCGTGGCCGGAAACATCGCACACCAGCAAACTGAGATCCTCGTGGTTCACCGAGTTCACCAGGGCGAAGTCGCCGCCAATTGTGTGCACGGGGTGATAGAAAGAGTCGACGCTCATTCCCTTCCAGGTCAAGGATCGCGGTGTGAGACTGCGCTGAACCCGCGCGGCAAGCCGCAGGTCTTCCTCGATTTCCATCTGGCGCTTCCTGAGCTCCATGTTTGCGGACCGAAGTTCCTGCTCTGCTCGCACTTGCTCCGAGATATCCGTGAAGGTCACAATCCCAAACCGACCCGCAGAATTGTGAATCGTCCGGGAACTGATGATGACGGGCAAACGCCCGCCGCCTCTTTGGGGAAGAACGAAGGAATGCCGGTTGTGGCCGGCGCTGAACGCGATGTCAACCTGTTGCGTTAGAAAACCCCATTCCTGTGAGGAATAGAAGGAGGAAGCGTCGACTCCGATCAACTCATGCCGGGGAAAGCCGGTCATTTCCACAAACCGCGAGTTCGCAAATAGAATCCGATGTTGGTCGCTCGCGACAATGACTCCCTCGTTGAGCACCTCGAGAACGTTTTCCATCTGAGTGAGCCATTCGGGCTTTTCCATCTCGATCGAATCTTTCCTAGTCACTGACATTGGGCTTCCTTGAAGCCAAAGAGGAGCAGTGTCGGCTGTGTCATGAGAACGCTATTTCTGGAGACAAGCTCTCAGGGGATCTTGGGGCAAGGGTCTGAAAAGCCTTTTTCCTCGAAGGATATGGGGAGTCCATTGCGCGGCCGATTGGGGCCAAGAGCAAACGCGAGGCTTGCTTCATGAGATGTCGCCTGGCGCGAAAGAGTCGTGACTTAAAGGTTCCCGTCGTAACGCCCAATAAGGCGCCTGCCTCTTCGTTGGACACTTCCTGGTAATACGTCATCGTAAATGCCTGACGAAGTAAGGGACTCATTCTCCCGAGCAGAACATCAATCAACTGGAGTGTCTCTTCCTCGGCGTACATCATTTCCGGATCCGGTTGCGCGGCCGGAATCCTTTCCGTCCAAGGAGTGTCATCCGTGGTGCTGGATTCTCGCTGGGAGTCGGTCCACAAGGACTTTCGTTTTCGCCGGATCATCAGAGCAGCATTCAAGACGATGCGCGTGAACCAAGTCGTAAACGCGGATCGGCCTTCGAAGGCGCGCAAGTGAAGGTAGGCCGACAGGAAGGCATTCTGAACTGCGTCCTCAGCGTCTTCCTTATTCCGCAAAATGGAGTAAGCCAGCGCGACGAATCTCGGACGCGAGGCTAGGAACATCTCCTGGACCGCTTCCCACTCGTGGCCTTCCGGTTGAGCGGGGACAAATCTGCGGGACGTGTAACTGGCCGCCGCGCGGGAGTGCGGCCGAAGGTGATTGTTCCTCGCTCTGGAACTGTGGAGGCGACTGTCGGCTGCTCCGGCGCAGGCATGCCCACCGCATTGGGCAGATATCGATGAGTGGTTCACTGGCGATCTCCCTTTCCGCTTTGCTCATGAAGCATCTCGGTGTCCATCAGTGAGGCTTGCCGGGAAAATCTGCCATCCATCCTGTTTTCAGTAGATAGAAGACGTTCTGGCGGCGGATCCAAGAGTTCGGTTTGTCCGCGGCTCATGGCGAGGCTTTGACGGAAACGTCGAGGTCGTCACGCGCGATCGGGCGCTCGAACAGCGTGTCCCCTGCCTTTCATTCATCCTCCTTCACTTTCAATGACTTGCCGTTACCGTGAGCGCTTGCGAATTGGCAGACGCGTTGCACTACAGGCTGGCGAATTTGCCTTGAGGAGTGATCGTGCGGATAGGGCTTGGTTCGGACCGGATCGGACTCGAATGTAAGGAACGTTTGAAAGCCAGATTTGCCGGACAGGGACACTCTGCCGAAGATGTTTGTCCGGCGAATGTTTGCGGAGGCGAGGACTACCAGAGCATAACGGATCAACTGTCGTCGGCCGTCTACACGGGCCGCGTCGAACGCGGTGTGCTGATCTGCTCTAGGGCGATCGGAGCTTCCGTGTTGGCCAATAAGCATCCTGGCGTACGCGCGGCTTTGTGCCATGACTTGCACTCGGCGCGCCAAGGAGTTCAGGACGATGGCGTGAATCTTCTCGTGATGCGAGCAGGGGGCGTCACGCTCGATTTTGCATGCGAACTGGCCGACGCCTTTGTCCAAGCGTCATACCTTCCTTGCGAGCAGGAGTTCGGCATGCCCCCGCGACGCCTGGCACGCGTTGTCGAGTACATCCGAAACCATTTAGACCAGCCGCTGGCGGTGAGCGCGCTGTGCAGGTTGGCGGAGATGAGCCAATCGCATTTCTCCAAGTTGTTTAAGCGCAGCACCGGCTTGGCGCCGCATCAGTTCGTTTTGCAGGAGCGAATTAATCGTTCGAAGGAGCTTCTGCGTCAAGGCAACAGGAAGATTGTCGAGATCGCGCTTGGAGTGGGCTTCGAGAATCAGGCGCACTTCACAACGGTGTTTGGGAACTTTGTGGGCATGACGCCCCGCCAATTTCAGCGTTCGTCTGGTCACGAAACTGGTGGGATGTTCCGTCGAGCGCTGGAGGTCGAGGTCGTGCAGAGCTGGTAGGAATGGTCACGAAATCTTTCGACTGGATCGACGAAGTGCAGGCGAAAGTTGTCGCAGGAGTTGAAAACGAGACACAGAAACTCGAAAGAACGCGCGATCGAAATAAGCGCAAAGTGGGCGCGTGATGCGGAAACGCGAAGAAACGGATTTGAAAATGTGGCGAAAGAAACTGGAGCGGTTGCTTTAGAAAGTGAGCAGCGTGATGTCAACGACTCAGACGGTGTTGGATCTCGACCAGGTATGCGTGAACACGATGAGGACACTGGCCATCGACGCGATCCAGCAGGCGAATTCCGGCCACCCCGGCACGCCGATGGGCATGTCCCCCACGGTTTACTGTCTGTGGCAAAGGCTTCTAAGGTTCGACCCGGAAGATCCCATTTGGATGAATCGCGATCGCTTCGTGCTTTCCGCGGGGCATGCATCGACTTTGCTGTACACAATTCTGCATCTCGCAAGAGTGAAAGCCGTCGATCCAGAATATGAAATTCTGGGCCGCCCCTCCGTCACGCTGGATGACCTCAAGTCTTTCCGGCAATTCGGGAGCCGCTGCGCTGGACACCCGGAGTACCGCTGGACCTCGGGCGTGGAAACAACGACGGGCCCGCTGGGACAGGGCGTTGCCACGAGTGTGGGCATGGCCATTGCCGAAAAGTGGCTCGCCGCGCGTTACAACAAGCCAGATTTTGAATTGTTCGGCTATCGCATTTACGCACTCTGCGGCGATGGCTGCATGATGGAAGGAATCTCGAGCGAGGCAGCCTCGGTTGCCGGGCACCTGAAGCTCGATAATCTGTGCTGGATCTATGACAACAATCACATCACCATCGAAGGCAAAACCGATATCGCGTTCACCGAAGACGTCGCCGGGAGATTTCTGGCGTATGGATGGAACGTCGTTCGTGTCGGGGATGCCAACGATCTGGATCGCATTGAGAACGCGCTCCGGAATGCCGCGGGCACGACGGGCAGACCATCGATCGTAATCGTTGATAGTCATATCGGCTATGGTTCTCCGCATCGTCAAGACACGAGTGCGGCGCACGGCGAGCCGCTCGGCGAAGAGGAGATTAAGCTGGTGAAGCAGGCGTACGGCTGGCCGCCCGACGCCAAGTTCTTGGTTCCCAGCGGGGTATACGAGCACCTCGAGTCCGGGATTGGACGGAGGGGCCGCGAAGCGCGCGAACAGTGGGAGAAACAGTTCGCCGAGTACCGGAAACAATTTCCCGAACTTGCCGCGGAGCTCGATCAAATTCAAAAACGCGAGCTGCCGGTGAACTGGTCGAAGGACATTCCCGTTTTTCCAGCTGATAGCAAGGGAGTATCCGGACGCGACGCCTCTGCCAAAGTCCTCAATGCCATCGCGCCGAATCTTCCCTGGATGATCGGTGGCTCCGCGGACCTTACTCCGTCCACCAAGACGCGACTGACGTTCCCGAGCGCGGGTGATTTTCAGGCCGACAGTCGATCGGGCCGCAATCTGCACTTTGGGATCCGTGAACACTCGATGGGCGCGATTCTCAACGGTCTCGCGCTGTCGAAGCTGCGACCCTTCGGGTCGGGGTTCCTGATTTTCAGCGACTACGGGCGAGGTGCGATCCGGCTCAGCGCGTTGATGGAAATTCCCGTGATCCACGTCTTCACGCACGATTCCATCGGCGTCGGCGAAGATGGCCCAACGCACCAGCCCATCGAACATCTGATTTCACTCCGCGCCATTCCGAACCTGGTGGTGCTGCGTCCCTGCGATGCAAATGAGGTTGCGGAAGCGTGGAGAACGATTCTCGCCATGCCGCGGCAGCCGGTAGCGTTAATCCTGACGCGACAAAATCTGCCCACCTTTGACCGCAAGCGCTTCGCTGCGGCGAGTGGCCTGTCGAAAGGGGCCTATGTTCTCGCGGATGCAGAGGACGGCAAGCCGGAGGTACTCCTCATGGCAACTGGGAGCGAAGTCTCCCTGTGTGTAGAAGCGTATGAGGAGCTGACGCGACAAGGAGTACGCGCCCGCGTTGTGAGCATGCCTTCGTGGGAATTGTTTGAACGGCAAAGCGAAGAATACCGCCGCACCGTTTTGCCCCCAACGGTCAAGGCCCGCGTAGCGGTCGAGCAAGCATCCACGTTCGGATGGTGCCGATATACGGGAATTGACGGAGCGATTCTCGGAATGAGGACCTTCGGAGCCTCCGCGCCGCTGAAGGTGCTGCAAAAGGAATTCGGATTCACTACCGGCCACGTCGTGGAAGCTGCCAAGGCGCAGCTCGCACAGGTGAGATGACCATGCGCGTCGCCGTCGCTTCCGACCATGCCGGATTTTCGCTTAAGGGAAAGGTTGCCGAATATCTCGGCAGCTTAGGACACACCGTGGAAGATCTTGGCACGTGTGACACGACGCCGGTCGACTATCCGGATTTTGCGGAAGCCGTTGCCACGGCGATTCTCGGCGAGCGCGTGGAACGCGCCGTACTGATCTGCGGAAGCGGTGTCGGTGCCTCAGTGGCCGCGAACAAGTTTCGAGGTATTCGGGCCGGCCTGTGCCACGACACGTACTCCGCGCACCAGGGCGTCGAGCACGATCACATGAATGTGCTGGTCCTGGGAGGTCGCGTGATTGGCGAAGCGCTGGCGCATGAACTTGTTGGCGCATTTGTGGGCGCCAAACAGTCGCAGGAGGAACGGCACCTTCGTCGTCTAGCCAAAATTGAAGCCATTGAAGCGAAATGCGGTGTGGAATCTTTGAAGAGCCCGGCACACGCCGACTGAGGAATTTAGCGCAGAGATTAGCACGTAAAGAAAGGTAGCCAGCAAAATGACAACGGCAGCACTGAGCATTCCCAAAGAAGCAAATCCGCTGAGAGGGCTCTCTGATTTTGGGCAGTCCGTCTGGCTGGATTACATCCGCCGAAGCTTGATCACCAGTGGAGAGCTGAAGCGCCTGGTTGTGGAAGACGGCTTACGTGGCGTTACTTCGAATCCAGCGATCTTCGAGAAGGCAATCGTAGGCAGCACCGATTATGAGTCGGTGATCGAGAGCCAGGAATCGGCCGGCCTGGATGCCAAGGGTCTCTACGAAAAAATCGCCGTCAAAGACGTTCAGGACGCTGCAGACATCCTGCGTCCCGTGTACGACGAAAGCAAACGCCACGACGGCTACGTGAGCCTCGAGGTCTCGCCGTTGCTGGCGAATGATACGGCCGGGACGCTGCAGGAAGCGCGGCGGCTCTGGAAAACAGTGGGTCGTGAAAATCTCATGGTCAAGGTTCCGGCCACTCCCGAGGGCATCCAAGCCGTCCGCCAACTGATCAGCGAAGGCATCAACGTCAACGTCACCCTCCTTTTTTCGCGCGACGTTTACGAACAGGTCGCAAACGCTTACATCGAAGGTCTGACCGCGCGTGCGGCTAGCGGCGCCGACGTGAGCCGCATCGCCAGCGTCGCCAGTTTCTTCGTCAGTCGCATTGACTCCAAGCTCGACGCCCAAATCACGAACCAGCTGAAAACAGCGACCGATCCGATCCAGC
Source organism: uncultured Acidobacteriota bacterium (assembly GCA_963743735.1). GTDB lineage: Bacteria > Acidobacteriota > Terriglobia > Acidiferrales > UBA7541 > Acidiferrum. Next base: position 81,700 of record CAVURF010000005.1, on the reverse strand, counting down.
GGGCCCGCCTAAGCGGCCTGCTCGGGAAAGTCGCAATTGCCAATGCGAAGCTCGCCTATCACCGCTTCACCGAATTGTATTCGGGAGAGGCCTGGGCAGCCCTGGCCAAAAAGGGAGCGCAGCCCCAGCGGCTGCTGTGGGCAAGCACCAGCACAAAAAACCCCGGTTATCGGGATGTCATCTATGTGGAGGAGCTGATCGGCCCTTCGACGGTGAACACGATTCCTCCTGCGACTTTCAATGCATTCCGGGAACACGGCAGGCTTCGCATGAGCCTGACCGAAGACCTGGAGAACGCCGCGGACACCATGGAATCGGTGGAGCGTGCCGGCATCTCGATGAAAACCGTGACAAGCACGCTTTTGGACGAGGGCCTGCGTCAATTCGTGGACGCGTTCGCGCAGCTCCTGAAAGCCACGGGATCGCGGAAAGGCCGGGAATCCGCAGCGAAGATCAATTCGGTTTCCTACACGCTGCCGGCGAGACTGTCGGCCGCCGTAGACAGCGCGCTTACGGATTGGGCGAAGAACGACAAGGTGCGGCGTTTGTGGCGAGCCGACGCCTCGCTTTGGTCCGGATCCGACGAGAATCATTGGCTCGGCTGGCTTGGCATCACCGATGACCAAGTGGCGCACAGCGCCGCTCTGACTTCGCTTGCCGCCGAAGTAAAGCAAGCCGGATTCAAGCACGCCCTTCTGCTCGGCATGGGAGGATCGAGCCTTTGCCCGGAAGTCCTGCGGCTTACCTTTGGAAAGATCGAAGGATTTCCCGAGCTGCATGTCCTCGACTCCACCGATCCCGCGCAGATCAAAGCCATCGAAGCCAGGATCGATCTAAAGAGCACGCTGTTCATCGTCTCCAGCAAATCCGGCGGCACGCTCGAACCCAACATTTACAAACAATATTTCTTCACACGGGTCAAGGAAGTCGTCGGTGAGAAGGAAGCAGGGAATCGCTTCATTGCGGTTACCGATCCGGGTTCGAAGATGCAGCATGTGGCCGAGAACGATAAGTTCCGGCACATCTTCGCCGGAGTACCCAGCATCGGCGGGCGTTATTCCGCACTATCGAACTTCGGTATGGTCCCGGCCGCGGTCATGGGGATCGATATCGTGAAGTTCCTGAACCGCACAGAGGAAATGGTTCATGCCTGCGGCGCCACCGTACCGGCAACGGAGAATCCCGGCGTGGTCCTGGGCGCGATCCTCGGAACTGCAGCGAACAGCGGACGCGACAAACTGACCATCATTGCGTCTCCCGGTATTTCGGACCTCGGAGCCTGGCTCGAGCAGCTCCTCGCCGAATCCACCGGAAAAAGCGGCAAAGGAATCATTCCGGTGGACCGTGAAAGCGTGGCCAGGCCCGACAACTACGGCACGGATCGCGTATTCGCCTATCTCCGCCTCGAATCGGCACCCGACCAATCGCAAGACGTCGCCGTCGCAGCCCTCGAGAAAGCAGGCCACCCGGTAGTGCGCATCGCCGTGCAAGATCCCTATGCCATCGGCGAAGAATTTTTCCGCTGGGAGATTGCCACAGCCGTAGCGGGCTCGATCATCGGGATAAACGCCTTCAACCAACCTGACGTGGAAGCAAGTAAGGTGGCAACCCGAAAACTCACGAGCGAATATGAAGCAACCGGCAAGTTGCCTGCCGAAGAGCCGTTTTTCGAAGGCGACGGTGTGAAGCTCTACGCTGACGCAAAAAACGCAGACGCCCTCAAGCAGGGAAAATCGCTTGCCGAGATCCTGAAAACTCACTTCGCGCGCGCTGGCCAGGGAGACTATTTCGCTCTGCTCGGCTACATCACCATGAATCCCCAGAACGAGGCTGTACTGCAGGCCATTCGCCACAGCGTGAGGGACAAGAAGCGGGTCGCGACGGTTCTTGGATTTGGTCCGCGCTTTCTGCACTCCACCGGCCAAGCCTACAAAGGCGGACCCAATACCGGCGTCTTCCTGCAGATCACCTGCGACAACGCCGTCGACCTTCCCGTTCCCGATCAAAAGTACACCTTCGGCGTCGTCAAAGCTGCACAGGCCCGCGGCGATTTCACAGTACTTGCTGAGCGCGGGAGACGCGCTCTTCGCGTGCACCTCGGCAAAGACGTGAAAGCGGGACTCGCAACGTTACAAGCGGCGGTTGACCAGGCACTCGCATAAAGCGGGGGGAGCTATTCAGAAAGCGCAGAAGCGGACAGGAGAAATATCGATGCACCTCGGAATGATCGGGCTGGGAAGAATGGGAGCCAACATGGTACGACGGCTGCAACGAGCCGGACACCAGTGCGTGGCCTTTGATCGAAATGCGGAGTCAGTGAGACAAGTCGCGAGCGACGGCGCTAGCGCGGCCGCTTCACTGGATGATCTGGTGAAGAAGCTGCAAAGGCCGCGAGCCGTATGGTTGATGGTTCCGGCGGCCGTTGTGGATGCCACGCTGCGTGAGCTGGCGGGAAAGCTCGAAGCCGGAGACATCGTCATTGATGGCGGCAACTCATATTACATCGATGACATCCGCCGCGCGAAAGAACTCTCGACCATGGGCTTGCATTACGTGGACGTCGGCACGAGCGGAGGGGTATGGGGCTTGGAGCGCGGCTACTGCCAGATGATTGGTGGCGAAAAGCAGATTGTCGGGCACCTCGATCCGATCTTCAAATCGCTCTCGCCGGGGCGCGGCGACATATCGCGGACACCGGGGCGCGAGAAAGTTCCGGGAACTGCCGAAGAAGGCTATCTGCATTGCGGCCCGTCGGGGGCGGGGCACTTCGTGAAGATGGTGCACAACGGAATCGAGTATGCATTGATGGCTGCCTACGCTGAAGGGCTGAACATTCTCAAGCACGCCAACGCGGGCAGCGGAACTCGCGAAGTGGATGCCGAGACCACCCCGCTGCGCAATCCTGAAAATTACCGCTACGACTTCTCTCTAGCCGATGTGGCCGAAGTCTGGAGGAGAGGTAGCGTCGTGGCCAGTTGGCTTCTCGACTTGACAGCGATTTCCTTGCTGGAGCAGCCATCCCTCGAGAGATTTTCCGGAAGAGTCTCGGATTCCGGTGAGGGACGCTGGACGATCCTTGCGGCCATCGAATCGACTGCGCCAGCACCGGTTCTCACGGCATCGCTGTTTCAGCGTTTTGTTTCGCGCGGGGAAGACGAATTTGCGGCCAAGCTCCTTTCCGCCATGCGATTTCAGTTTGGCGGCCACCTGGAGAAGGCGGCGAGCGGCAAGTAAATGGACCGGGATTGGAAATCGAATGCCAGACAGGAGGAATATGACTGAGAGTTTCAACGGGCACGGACACCAAGCGAGCCCCTGCGTGATGGTGATTTTTGGGGCAAGCGGAGATCTGACCAAGCGTAAGCTGATTCCGGCGCTATGCAATTTGGCCAAAGACAAGCTGCTCTCGCAGCAATTCGCGGTAATCGGCTTCTCCTACAATTCAATGACAACGGAAGCCTTTCGAGCGCAGCTCACCAAGGACATCAAAGAGTTCGCACCCGAGCCGATCGATAGCCGTCTCTGGGATTGGTTTCTCGAACGAACCTATTACGTGCAGGGAGATTTCCAGGATTCCGCGGCGTACGGAAGACTCCAGGCACAAATTGCAGCGGCGGAAAAAACCCACTCCACGCAAGGCAACCGCTTCTTCTACCTGGCGGTGTCTCCGAAGTTTTTCGCTCCCGTGGTGAAGCAATTGGGCCAAGCCGGACTCACGCAGGAAGAGGACGGCAAATGGGCGCGCGTCATCGTGGAAAAGCCTTTCGGAAGAGATCTGGCTTCGGCGAAACAGTTGAACCGCGACCTCAAGCAGATTCTCGCTGAACAGCAGATCTACCGCATCGACCACTATCTGGGCAAAGAGACCGTGCAGAACCTCATGGTCTTCCGTTTCGCGAACAGCATCGCGGAGCCCTTGTGGAACCGAAACTTCATCGATAGCGTGCAGATTACAGCTGCTGAGACGGTCGGCGTCGAGCAGCGCGGCGGCTATTACGAGACGTCAGGGGCCCTGCGCGACATGGTTCCTAATCATCTCTTCCAGTTGCTTTCGCTGACGGCCATGGAGCCACCCATTTCGTTTGACGCAGACGCCGTGCGCGACAAGCAAGCGGAGATCCTCCATGCCGTTCAAGTTCCTAAGCCAGAAGACGTGATGAGCATGGCGGTTCGCGGACAATACGGCCAGGGAGCGACAGGAGCGGAACGGCTGCCCGCCTATCGCACCGAGCCCATGGTTTCCGCCGCTTCGAATACCGAGACCTATGCCGCGTTGCGGCTCGAAATCGATAACTGGCGGTGGGCCGGCGTGCCGTTCTACCTCCGTACAGGTAAGCGTCTCTCGCGCCGCACGACCGAAATCGCCATTCAGTTCCGCCGTTCTCCCTTCGTTTTGTTTCGAAATACTAAGATCGCGGATCTGCAGACGAACCGGTTGGTAATTCACATCCAGCCAGACGAAGGAATTTCGCTGAGATTCGGAGCTAAGGTTCCGGGCCCAGTGATGCAACTCGGCCTTGTGAACATGGAGTTTGATTACGCTCGCGACTTCGGACGTTCCCACAGCACTGGGTACGAACGGCTCATGTACGACTGCATGATGGGCGACGCCACCCTGTTCCAGCGCGCGGACATGGTAGAAGCGGGCTGGAGAGTGATTCAACCCGTTCTGGATGCGTGGTCCGCCGCTCCGGCCAAGTGTTTTCCGAACTATGCCGCGGGAAGCTGGGGGCCGGCCGAATCCGACGAATTGCTTGCGCGCGATGGGCGTGCGTGGCGAACGATCGGTGAAGACCATCCGTCGTCTGAACCTGGTGAGGTTCCCGTGGCGCTGGGGCAGGCGACTGCAGGAGTGCACTAAGACTATGACGACTGAAACTATAGCAACAAATCGTGAGATTAGAATTTTGGCGGATGCCAATGCCATTGCGCAAACAGCTGCAGCGGAATTCCTTGCAAGCAGCAAAGGAGGCCGTTCGTGAAAAAGGCAACTTCTGCGTCGCGCTCTCGGGTGGCTCCACACCGAAAGCGCTGTACGGGTCGCTGATAAGCAACCCAATCCTGCAGGCAATGGTGCCCTGGGGCAAGATCCAGTTTTATTTCGGCGACGAACGGCATGTACCTCCAGATGACACAGAAAGTAATTTTCGAATGGCCACGGAGGCGATGCTTGCTAAAGCCCCAGTGGATGCGCAGCAGGTGCATCGTATCAAGGGTGAAAAACGAAACGCGGCGCAAGCGGCAGAAGAGTATGAAGAAGATTTGCGAACCAGTTTCAGGCTGGCTGAAGGGCAGTTGCCGCGCTTCGACTTGGTACTGCTCGGGATGGGGCCGGAAGGGCATACGGCTTCTATATTTCCAGGCACAAAAGCCGTGAAGGAAGAACGCCGTCTGGTCGTCAGCAATTGGGTGGGCAAGCTCTATACGGATCGCATCACGCTGACGCCTCCGGTGTTGAACAACGCAGCCCGCATAATTTTCATGGTGCAGGGGGCGGAAAAGGCGCCGGCATTAAAGGCCGTGCTCGAGGGACCGTACGAGCCGGACCAACTCCCCGCGCAGATTATCAAGCCAAAAGAGGGCAAGGTGTTGTGGCTCGTGGATCCCACTGCAGCCGCCATGCTTGCTCCGCAGGCGAACAGAGCATCCTAGGAGAAAACGATGGCTACAAGTCCGCGTACGACAATTCAATCCCTTCTTGGAGCGAAGGCGGAATCCTTGCTGGGATTCCATTCACCAAAGATTGCCAAGGAGCGCCTCCATCTTCCCGGCCCCGATTTCATAGATCGCGTTTGGGTTGGGTCCGACAGAAACATTCGCGTTCTGACGAACTTGCAAAGGATCTACGAACATGGCCGCCTGGGGAAGACCGGGTATCTCTCGATATTTCCCGTCGACCAGGGCATCGAGCACTCCGCGGGCGCCAGCTTTGCGAAAAATCCGGATTACTTCGATGCGGAAAACATCGTAAAGCTGGCTATCGAAGGCGGATGCAACGCAGTGGCTTCGACCTGTGGCGTGCTGGGAGCGGTCGCGCGCAAGTACGCACACAAAATTCCCTTCATCATGAAGTTGAATCACAACGAATTGCTGACCTACCCAAACAAGTTCGATCAGGTATTCTTCTCGACGGTGAAGTTGGCGTACGACATGGGGGCAGCGGCGGTAGGGGCGACGATCTACTTCGGCTCGGAGCAGAGTGACCGGCAGATCGTGGAAGTGAGCCAGGCATTCGCGCGCGCGCACGAACTGGGGATGGCCACGATTCTGTGGTGTTACCTGCGCAACGATGCCTTCAAGAAAGACAAGGACTACCACCTCTCGGCGGATTTAACCGGACAGGCCAATCATCTGGGAGTAACCATCGAGGCGGACATCATCAAGCAAAAGCTTCCGGAGAACAACGGCGGCTACCAGGCACTCAATATGGGCGATTCGAGCTACGGCAGGTTCGACAAGCGCATCTACTCGGAACTTGCGAGCGATCATCCGATCGATCTGTGCCGCTACCAGGTAGCGAATTGTTTCATGGGACGAGCCGGTTTGATCAACAGCGGCGGGGCGTCTGGCGCGAATGACTTCGAGGAGGCAGTAGCCACGGCGGTGATCAACAAGAGGGCAGGCGGAACCGGGCTGATCTCGGGCCGGAAGGCATTTCAACGGCCGCTTGCTGAGGGGATTCAATTGCTGAACACCATTCAGGACGTCTATTTGAGTCCGGAAGTCACGGTGGCCTGAGGATCCAAGAAGCTAAAACGAATTTGCAATGGGTTCTTTTTCGAGACAAAGAGAACCGCGAGGAGGAGTGTTGTCAAATCGGCTTGACAGGCAAAGTAGCTGCAGTAACGGGCGGTGACCAGGGAATTGGACGGGCGATTGCGGAACGATTGGCGCAAGAGGGGGCCGACGTGGCCATCTGCTATCGCAAGAACAAGGACGGGGCAGACGAAGTAGTGGGCCGAATTAAATCTGCGAAGCGGCGAGCTGCTGCGTTTCAAGCCGATGTCGGAAAGGTTTCTGACGGACAGCGATTCATTGCAGAGGCCGTCGCGGCTCTTGGAAAAGTCGACATCCTGGTCAACAACGCGGGCCTGGAGAAACGAGCTGACTTCTGGGACGTGACGGAAGAAGACTTCGACGCCGTCTTGAACGTCAACCTGAAGGGAATGTTTTTCATCACGCAAGCGGTGGTCCGTCATCTCCGGCAGGCGGGGCGCCCCGGGAAAATCATCAACATCAGTTCGGTGCACGAAGAATTGCCGTTCCCGCATTTTGCTTCCTACTGCGCGAGCAAAGGGGGAATCAAGATGCTGACGCGAAACCTGGCGATTGAACTTGCCCCAAGCAGGATCACGATCAACTCGATCGCGCCTGGCGCTATTGAAACACCGATCAACACCAAACTATTGAATGACCCGGTCAAGCTCAAAGAGTTGCTTGGAAATATTCCGCTTGGAAGGCTTGGAAAACCGGAAGACGTCGCCGGGCTGGCCAGTTTCCTGGCCTCGGAGGAATCCGACTACGTCACGGGAACGACGTTCTTTGTGGACGGTGGCCTGCTGTGGAACTACCAGGAGCAGTAGCTGTTCCTGGTCAGGATGGAAATCAGGAGAGAGGCTCAAGATGGCATCGAGAAATGGAAATTCAGCAAAACCCATCCGCATGGTGATTGCGGACGTTGATGGAACGCTCGTCACGCAGGAGAAGGTGCTCACGAAGAAAGCGGCCGAGGCCGTTTTGCGACTGCATGAGGTGGGAATCCAATTCAGCGTCACGAGTGGACGGCCTCCCCGCGGCATGGCCATGCTAATCGATCCGCTAAAACTGACCCAACCGTTGGCGGCATTCAATGGCGGCGTGCTGATTCAGCCCGATCTTACGACGGTTGTTGACCAGAGGTTGCTGCCGGCGGAAGTGCCGGAAAAGGTAATCGAGGCCATCGAGAGCCATGGACTCGATGTCTGGGTATACACCGACACCGGATGGTTTGTGCGCGACCCAAACGCAGCTCACGTCGCACGCGAGCAGTGGACCGTGAAGTTTCCTCCAACGGTGGTCAAGACGTTTGCGGGACTGCTTGGCCGCGTAGCGAAGATTGTCGGCGTCAGCGACGACTACGATCGCGTTGCGAAATGTGAGAAGGATGTTCAGCAAGCCGGCGGGACGCACATTTCCGCGGCGCGTTCGCAGCCCTACTACCTTGATGTGACCCATCCCCAGGCCAACAAGGGCGGGGTAGTGCTAGCGATGTCGAAACTGCTGAACATTCCAGTGGATCAGGTCGCGACCATCGGAGACATGCCCAATGACGTCCTGATGTTCGAGAAGAGCGGCGTGAGCATAGCGATGGGAAACGCGAGCCCCGAAGTTCAGGCATCGGCTACTTACGTCACTTCCACAAACGAAGAAGAAGGATTTGCTAGGGCCATCGAGGAAGTCGTTCTGAACGGGCGTACCGCGAGCGCTTGAGAGCATGAGGAGAAACCAGGCATGTTCCATGCGAATGAATAGAAAATGTGGAACGTACCCCAACTGAAACGGGTGCCGTGGATTGTCGCGTTGGTTGCCGCGGGGGCTCTGCCGTCTCTGGCACAGCAACCTGCCGCCCAAAAGCCCGATGATTTGCAGAAGCAGCTTGAGCAACTCAAGCAGCAGTACGACGCGACTACTCATGACCTCGAGCAACGCATCGCTGCCCTGGAGCAGCTAATCCAGAAACAGAAAGAGGCCAGCGAAAAAGCAAAAGAAGGTACCGTCTCAGCGGTAGAGCTGGCCGCGCAGCAAGCAGCCGAAAACGCGGTCCTCGGACAGTCCGATCAGGTGGGCGCAAAGTATCAGGGACAGTTACCTTCCGAACCGACCTATGACCTGCTCAATGAAGCGGAATCGAAGATCGCAAGGCTTCAAGAGCAATTGGGAGCGTTCGAGTTCCACGGATATTTCCGATCCGGCTATGGCCTCAACAGCAAGGGCGGGGCGCAAGTCGCGTTTCAGGCTCCCGGAGCCGACGCCAAATATCGTCTGGGGAATGAAGCGGAAACGTACGGAGAGTTCATTTTCGTCAACAACTGGTTGAACCCCGAACACAGCGGCGACAAGGCCTGGCTGAAAACGGAAGTCATGATCGAGGCGAACACCTCGGACGCCGCGAGTTACGCGAACTTTTCCGGCAACACGGGGAACGACCAGTTCCGTTTGCGGGAAGCGTTCGTGCGGGCCGGGAACATTCTGGAGTTCCAGCCCAATGCGAAGTTCTGGGCCGGCGAGCGATATTACCGGCGGCAGCACATCGAGATTAATGACTTCTATCCGCTGGACATGAGTGGTTACGGCGCGGGCATCGAGGACTTGGATCTTCGCATCGGCAAACTGTCCGTGGCGTATCTCGCGGGTGCGAGGCCGGATATGGTGACGCAAAACGGGAACTACGCGAAGAGCAACATAGACGTGCGCCTCTACGATTTGAAGGGGCCGTTCGGGCTGTGGGGCGTATGGTTCGATTACGCAACCGCGAAAGGCGGCACCACGCAAACCGGCGGAGTTCATTCCCACCGCCGACGGTTACGCATTCGGAATTGCGCCATCAGCGTCTGGAGTGGCACGGGGGCTACCACACCTTTTCCATCCAGTACGGCAAAGGGGCTGCAAGTAATTTCAGCACGTCCATCGAGGACCCCAATCCCTTCCTGAAGAACTCCGAGCGATTGCTGATTGCGGAACATTTGCTCCTTCAGCCCAACGACCGATTTGCCGTCATGCCGATCTTCATTTTCCAGCGGAAGCGGGACGGGCGGCCAGGACACGGGTCCAACGACTGGGCGTCGTTTGGCGTGAGACCGGAAGTGTTTTTCACCAAGTATCTATCCCTCGCGTTCGAGGCCGGGTTTGACCACACCGAGGGCTTGGTGACGACGCAAAACGGAAACACCCAGTTCGACGGCTGGCTCCGTAAGTTCACCATCGCGCCGCAAATCGGTGCGGGTCGCAAGTTTTTCAGCCGGCCCGTGCTTCGTGCGTTTCTGACTTACGCAAATTGGTCGAACGGGTTCCGCGGTTTGGTCGGAGGAGTTCCGTTCGAGGACAGAACCAGCGGTCTCACGTATGGAGTGCAAACGGAAACGTGGTGGTAGCGAGGCGCTTCGCGTAATCAAAAGCGTGAAGAACTTGCGGGCAGAGAGATCGTCGCGCTGCCGCCCCGATATCGCTTGGGGATGAGGTGAGGGAGAATGCCAACTCGAGAAGTCACTACCAGTTCGGACCATGCGGCGGGCGCTCCGACGATTGCCGCCACGCAAAATTACAGACGCCCGCTGGCCATTGTTACGTCGCTGTTCTTCATGTGGGGATTCCTCACCTGCCTGAATGACATTCTGGTGCCCCACCTAAAGTCAATTTTTGATCTGACCTTTGCACAAGTCATGCTGGTCCAGTTTGCGTTCTTCTCTGCCTATTTCTTGTTCTCCGTTCCCTGGTCAAAGATTGTAAATACGATCGGCTACCAGAAGACCATGGTGGTGGGCCTGCTGACCATGGCCGTCGGAGCTTTGCTGTTCGTACCCGCCGCATCCGCTGTTTCGTATCCGCTGTTCTTAACGGCGCTGCTGGTTCTCGCCACGGGAATTACCGGTCTTCAGGTGTCGGCGAATCCCTACGTGGACTTGCTGGGGAAACCCGAAACGGCATCGAGCCGTCTGGATCTGACGCAGGCGTTCAACTCTCTCGGGACGACAATCGCGCCGAAAATCGGAGGACTGCTGATCCTGAGCGCCGCGCCGCTGGCAGTTGAGCAGATACGGCAGCTCGCGCCGCAAGCGCTGCATGCGTACCGCGTGCAAGAAGCGGCCTCCGTCAAGATGCCCTACACGGTGATCAGCGCCGCTTTGGTGTTGCTTGCAGTTGTGATCGGCACGTTCAAACTTCCCAAAATCGAAACTGCGACGGACGTCGGCGGCGAGAAGAGCAACGATTCGATTTGGAAGCATCGGAATCTCCTTCTGGGCGTTGTCGGGATTTTCGCCTACGTTGGTGCCGAGGTTTCGATCGGAAGCTTTCTGGTGAACTATTTTGGCTTGCCCGAGATTGCGGGTTTGTCGGCCAAGACCGCGGCAGGTTTTGTGTCGTTCTACTGGGCTGGCTCGATGGTCGGCCGGTTTCTTGGAGCGCCTCTTCTACAGCGCATCAAGGCTGGATATCTCCTTGCGATGTGCGCGCTCTGCGCAGCGGCCCTGATCAGTCTTTCCATGATTCTCGGGGGGCATACCGCGATGTGGGCGATTCTAGCGGTCGGACTTTTCAACTCGATCATGTTTCCGACGATCTTCAGCTTGGGGGTAGCGGAATTGGGGCCACTGACGGGAAACGGATCCGGTGTGTTGAATATGGCCATCGTGGGCGGCGCGCTGCTTCCGGTGATACAGGGAGTCATTGCCGACCGTGTGGGACTTGCACCATGCCTTTATTCTTCCGGTGATTTGCTACTTGTATATTGTGTTCTACGGCCTAATCGGATCGAAGCCGAACTCCGAGCGTTTCGCCTGAGGCGAGTCGGTTGCGCCATCGCTCACGCATCGGCCTTGACACGCTGAGCGAGCAGGGTCATGTGGAAGACCGAAACAGTTCTGGTGCATTCCGCGAGGACGGCAGTCGTCGCGATCGTTTCGGTTCCGGTAGCTCGTCTGTTCCAACTTCCCCAAAAGGTACTGGGCTGCGATCACCACTCTGGTGATCAGGCAATCGTCGCTGGGGGCGACGGCCGCGACGTACTTCGGTCCGCGGGTATTCATTTTTGGCGTCAGTATTTTCCTTCTCGGCTTACTTTGCGCAGTGACGAAATCGGATCGAAGCGCGTATCGCGATTTGGCGGCATCGCGCCAACGATTGTGCTTCTCGTGCCGCGGACTGGCTTCGCATGGCAAGTCGCCTTTCATCGGTTCTCCGAAGTATCAATCGGGATTGTTGTGGCGTTGATTCTGACCGTGGTTTGGCCGGAGCGCGAATGAAAGCCGCGGGAAACGCATTGAAATATCAGGTGCGCGCGGAAGTGAGGAGCTGCCTGGTGCTCTCCCGGGGAGTGCCGTGCTCGAAGACGGCACTGCCGGCGACCAAGATTTGAGCGCCGGCGCGAACGACGTCCGCCACGGTGTCGTGATGGATGCCGCCATCGACTTCGATACGAAATTCCAGCCCACGGGCCTTCCGAATTTCCGAAAGCAGTTCGATCTTTTTCAGGGAAGAAGGGATGAACGTCTGGCCACCGAATCCCGGGTTCACGCTCATTACCAGCACATGATGAACCAGAGGAAGGACCTCATCGAGGGTGTGAACGGGAGTCGCGGGATTGATGACGACACCCGGTTTGCATCCGTGCGAGGCGATGAGACGGAGGCTGCGGTCGAGATGGATGCAGGCTTCCTGGTGTACAGAAATCCAATCGGCCCCGGCTTCGGCGAACGCGGGAATGAATTCGTCCGGCCGTTCAATCATGAGATGACAATCGAAAGCCACTTTCAAGATTTTGCGAAGTGAGGCCACGACCGGAGGCCCGATGGTCAGGTTGGGGACGAAATGTCCGTCCATGACATCGATGTGGAGAGAACGGTCGCCCCGCCATCTACGGCCGCGTGTGCTTGCTCGCCGAGGCGCGTGAAGTCAGCGGAAAGTATGGAGGGGGCAAGCTCGATCATGGTCCAGTCAGCTCGCGGCTTTGGCCTGGTCCGATTGCATGTGCTCCATCTTTTCGATCAAGCGGTTGGTGATTTTTTCTCCGCGAAGGGAGCCCATCGGGCGAAGGTCGTCTTTGCTCTGGACGACGGGCAGCCACGAAATGCCGTGATCTAGCATCGTGGCTGAGGCGACGAGAAGGGAATCCTCAAGGGTGACGTAGACGGGATTTCCGGGCAGCAGTTCATTCAGTTTGCGACGGCTGACGTAGCCCCGCGTTTCGGTCGGAGTCGCCGCGATGCGGGCAATCATCTGGTACAGATCGCCGCGATCGAGCGTTCCCCACAGGCGTTGCTTTTCATCGAGGACCAAGAGTTCACCGGTCGAACTTTCATTCAGGGCCTTTACGGCATCCGCCAGCGTAGTTTCTTCGCGGAGCGGTTTCGCGGGGAGAGGATCGAGGAGGGACGCGAGCGTTTCTCCATCCAAAAGCGATTTGGCGAATGGCGGTCGGCGCCAGAAATCGCCTGACCGCCTGGTGACGGCTTTGGACAGCAAGTCGCGGAAAGGAGAGAATGAACCGGCGATCTGCGAGAACAATGCGCTGCCGACTTGCCCGAGGCGGACCGCGGTGCGTGCCCGAATACTGGTTTCGTGGGGACGGTTTCCGAGCAAAGCGCCCTCCCCAAAAAAATCGCCCTTCCCTAAAACAGCGAGTACGACTGGCTCCTGGCTTCCCTCCTTCGACTGAAGAATCTCGACTTCGCCTTGTTCGATGACACTGAAGACGCGCGCCAACTCTCCTTGCCGGTGAATGAAATCGCCGGGACGATAGAAGGCGTGCGTGAGATGCTGGGCTGCATCGGTATTGAGAAAGCTGAGATCGCGCGGAAAGATCACGTCCCATGCCCAATCGAGCGCGACCTTGATCCTGCGGGACCATGTCGGCAGTTTGAAGAGATAGACGCCGCGCCACAAGAACCAGGCGATAAAGCCGGAAATACGCACGCCGAACATTTCCGCGACGGCCTGGTAGCCCCCGATGGAACACAATTGTCCAAGGGCCTTGAAGCTGAATGGCCGGGTGGTTTTGCCTTTCATAATTCGCACAAGATTGAGCGCGGCCTGCCGGCCTTGTCGTTCGGCAAATTGTCCCGTCGGAGCTGACGGCTTTCCGTCGACGGCATTGATGATGTTTGCACAATCGCCGATGGCCCACGCGTTCGTATGGCCTTCGATGCGCATATCAGGTGTAGTGCGAATGCGCCCCCGTTCTTTCGGAACATCGAGGTGTTGAACGAGGGGCGAGATAGCGGTTCCGATCGTGCAGACGATGGTGGCTCCCGGAAGCATCCTTCCGTTGTTGAGTTCGATTCCTTCGTGCGTGGCGGCAACAGCGCGAGTGTTGAGCACCATGGTGACGCCGGCTTTTTCCATTTTCTTTCTGGCGAATTCGCGCAGTGTGGGCGCTACTTCGGGAAGAATTTGGTCCTGGGAATGGACCAGCGTGACGGTGACATCCTCTTTTCGAAAGTTCCGGTAAAAGCGCGTGCTGCTGCGAACGAGTTCGTTGACTTCTCCGGCGACCTCTACCCCGCTGAAACCGGCTCCGACGATGACGAAGCTGAGGTGCCACCGCCGACGCTCCGCATCCGTCGCCGCTTCGGCATTTTCCATCTGATGCACGACGTGCTGGCGAAGATCGATGGCATCGCGCATGACTTTGAAGGCGAAGGCTTGCTCCGTCATTCCCGGGATGATTCCGAGATTGCTTTCTGCGCCGCAGGCAATCACGACATGGTCGAATTGCAGGCGGTTCACCGCGCCGTTTCCATCTGCGAATTCAATTTCCGAAGAAGCGAGATCAATCCTTTCGACTCGCTCGGTGCGGCAGCCGACGCCGGGGAGCATTTGTCGCAGAGGCGCAGCCGCTGCGTCCGCATTGATGGAGGCTCCGGCGACGTCCGCCAACAGAGGATGGAACACCATGTGGTTCTCGCGATTGAACAGGAGAATCTCACAGTCGGAAGAACGCAGTTGTTTTCGGAGGGTTTTTGCAAACTGGACGGCGGCAAACCCGCCGCCAACAATGACCACCCTGATTGGTTTCACTTTCTCGCTCCTGTGGTCCGTGCGCCATGGAAATTGCGAATTCTTGATGACGCCGCCTGCTCCGTTCGGGAAAGCCGGAACTGGGAGTTCAGCTTCTACTTCAGTTTATGAACCCGTGATTGTGCTGTATTTCGGAAACGTGCGAGCTCTATCGGGAATGGCCGACGGAATAATTCAAAAGCCGGCCAATCGCTGGCAGTTCAGCCCTGCGAATTGTCCGAAGGAGACGTGATTCCGAGCCGCTTCATCTTGTAGAAAAGAGTCGTGTTGCGCGAGGTTCGACGAGCAGGCGATTTGTTCGCGTTGGAAGCCTGCGCCAGACTTGCTTGGGCAAGAGCACGGAAACTGTCAAAACGTTGACGTGTCCGTCGAGAGTTCGAGTTGCCCGGCGGTTCTACGCGCCACCTCCGGACGGCGGCGTGGCGTAAGTCTCGGCCAGGATGCGGCTTAGGCGATATGGCGGTTCGTCCATGTTGGTCGTCCGAATGCTTTTGGAACGTCTTCGGAAAAAGGGGCGAGAGCATGGAGCGCAAAGCAAGTGCCGTGTGGTGTGGGGACGTAAAAAGTGGACAAGGCTCGCTGTCTATGGAGAGCGGCGTTCTGAGGGAAACGCAATTTTCCTTCAGAACGCGATTCGAGAACGGCATCGGAACGAACCCGGAAGAATTGTTGGCCGCTGCGTCGCTCAGCGAAGAGCGCCGCCGCGGACGTTGGGGCAACTCTGTCCCTGGTGCGCGTGATTCCGACAGTGGGTGTCTCGGCGGCAGCGGACTTGACGTCCGGGGAACAAGCGGCTGCGTGGCAGCGACTTTCCTATCTGGCGACCACGGCAGGCTTCGACGGCAAGGCGAACATCCTGGCGGGAGCGGTCAAAGAGACGTTACTGCATGCGGCTGCTGAATCACACGCGGATGTTCTCGTGGTTGGAAGGAGTGCGCGTTCGGGTGCGCTCGGGCGCATGCGGGATCTCGCTTATGCACTCGTCCGAGATTCCGTCTGTCCCGTTGTGAGCGTGTGATGGACATCCCCTCTCCGCTGTTTGTTGGAAATTGGAAGATGCATAAAGACGAGGCCGCGACCGCGTCCTTCTTCGAAGCTTTCCGCCCATTAATCGGTTCACCGGCAAGCCGCGACGTCGTGATCTGTCCGACGTTTCTGGGTCTCGAAACGGCGGTAGGCGCGACACGCGGAACCGGGATACGGATCGGTGCTCAGAACTTGCATTGGGCGAAAGAAGGAGCCTACACCGGTGAGATCTCCGGCGCGATGATCCGGGCGTCGGGGTGTTCGCATGTGATTGTGGGCCGCAGCGAACGGCGGAAATATTTTGGCGAAACAAACGAAAGCGTATCGAAAAAGGCGGTGGCTGCGCTGGACGCCGGTCTCACGCCGATCGTTTGCATAGGAGAATTCGAAAGGAAGAACGCGAGAGAGGTGATCGCGGAACAGTTTAGCGGCAGCATGGACATGCTTACGCTCGACCAGTTTGCCAAGATCGCAATCGCCTACGAACCTTTTTGGGCGATTGGTTCGGGCGACGCGGCCGCGCCGTCGATGGTGGGCGAGGCGCACCGGTTCATTCGCAATCAGGCGAGCGCTAAGTTTGGCGAGGAAGCGTCGGGCAACGTCCGCATTCTGTACGGCGGAAGCGTCAAACCGGCCAATGCGGAAAGACTTATGGCGGAGCCCGAAGTCGATGGATTTCTTATGGGAGGCGCGAGCCTCGATCCGGCCAGTTTCGCTTCAATCGTGAATCTGCGGACTCCCTCGGCACCCTGAAATACAGCCGCCACTCGGGTGTCTGCCCCATGGCTTCGATCATCTCGTCGCGTGCCTGAATGTAATCCAAATGCGATTGCAGAAGAAGCGTTTTGGCGTCGAGTTACAAGACGCACGGATTGTCGAGCTGGTGAACACTACATCGGGGTTATGAGCCAGCGATTGGCCCAATGGGAACAGACCCGGAGCTCGCCTGAGGAGACCTCGCTTCCGTTTTGAGGTTGGGCTTGCGAGAGATCGCGGTAGACTGGACTTTTACAAATATCGGGGTTGGTCCGCGTGGAAGCGAGACTGTCGACCGACGAAGCGTCCTGAAGTTGGAGGACAACCATCGTGGAACTCTCACAGTATGTCCTCGAAGTTCTCCGCGGGGATGAGGAATTCGTCCTCTATCGGGGCGAGCACTCGAACCAACCCGGTTCACCATCAGTTCTCCTGCTAGCTCCTGCTTCGATGCAGCCAGCCCTGGCAACGCTTAAAAAGATAGAGCACGAATACTCGCTGAGGGATGAACTGGATTCAGCCTGGGCGGTTCGGTCCCTTGCCGTGTCCGAGCAACGTGGGCTGACGACGCTCGTGCTCGAAGACCCTGGCGGCGAAACTCTCGATCGATTCCTTTCAGGCGCCAATGGAGATGACGCAGTTCTTACGCCTCGCCGTCGGTACTCGCAACCGCACTCAGCGGGCTGCACGAAAGGGGCTGATCCACAAGGACGTGAAGCCTGCCAATGTTCTCGTTAATACCGCGACGGGTCAGGTTCGGCTCATGGGCTTTGGGATTGCTTCGCGCCTTCCGCGCGAGCGCCAGGCGCCCGAACCTCCCGAGTTCATAGCCGGAACACTCGCCTACATGGCCCCCGAACAGACCGGGCGAATGAATCGCTCGATCGATTCGCGGAGCGACCTTTATGCGCTCGGGGTGACGCTTTACGAGATGCTGACCGGAACTCTTCCATTCACGGCGTCCGATCCGATGGAACTGGTGCACTCCCATATCGCGCGACAGCCGGTGCCGCCAGGAGAGCGGTTGAACGGTATACCGGGCCCGGTTTCGGCAATCGTGATGAAATTGCTCGCCAAGACCGCTGAGGAGCGATATCAGACAGCAGTCGGGCGCTGCGAGCGATCTTCGGCGCTGCCTTGCTGAATGGGAAACGAGGGGCTGGATCGACGAGTTTCCGCTTGGCGAACACGACACGCCAGACCGGCTGCTGATTCCCGAGAAATTGTACGGGCGAGCATCTGAAATTGAGACCCTCCTCGCTGCTTTCGACCGCATCGTCGCCGGCGGCCGACCGGAGTTGGTGCTCGTTTCTGGATACGCTGGCATCGGCAAGTCATCCGTTGTCAATGAACTCCACAAGCCGCTTGTTCCGCCGCGCGGCCTTGTTTGCGTCAGGCAAGTTCGACCAGTACAAGCGCGACATCCCTTATGCCACTTTGGCGCAGGCCTTTCAGAGCCTCATCCGCCTACTGCTAAGCAAGAGCGAAACGGAGCTGAGTAAATGGAGAGATGCCCTTCGTGAAGCGTTAGATCCGAACGGACAGCTCATTGTGGATCTGGTTCCCGAATTGAAGCTCATCATAGGAGAACAACCACCGGTTCCTGAGCTTCCGCGACAGGACGCGCAGGGCCGCTTCCAACTGGTGTTCCGTCGATTTATCAGCGTATTCGCAAGCCGGAACATCCGCTGGCCGTGTTCCTCGACGATTTGCAATGGCTCGACGCGGCAACGCTCGATTTGATGGAAGATCTGTTGACCCGGCCGGACGTGCAACATTTGATGTTGATCGGCGCGTACCGGGACAACGAGGTTCATCCTACCCATCCGCTGATGCGCAAGCTCGAAGCGATCCGCCAAGCTGGTGCGATCGTGCAGGACATCGTACTTGCGCCCCTAGCTCGTGAAGACCTGCGACAATTAGTTGCCGATTCTCTCCACTGCGAACCGGAGCGCGCCAAACCGCTGGCGCAACTGATCCACGACAAGACTGCTGGCAATCCATTTTTCGCCATTCAGTTCTTTTCTGCGCTTGCCGAAGAGAACCTACTCACCTTCGATCACGGCGAACGCCGATGGTCCTGGGACCTGAAGCGCATTCACGCCAAGGGTTATACCGACAATGTGGTGGACCTCATGGTTGGGAAGCTGAACCGGCTACCTGTCGAAACCGTGAATGCATTAAAGCAGCTGGCCTGCCTCGGCAACAGCGCCGAGTTCGCCCTACTGGCATTGGTGTACGAGGTTTCGGGGGAGGAACTGCATAGCGATCTACAGGAAGCGCTGCGAACCGGACTCGTTCTCCATTCAGAAGGCGCTTATAGGTTCCTCCATGACCGCGTTCAGGAAGCAGCCTATTCCTTGATCCCGGAACATCTGCGCGCCGAGGCGCATCTCCGAATCGGCAGGCTGCTGGCAAAGCACACTCCTCGCGAGAAGCGGGAGGAGGCGATCTTCGAGATCGTCAATCAACTGAACCGCGGCGCGGCCTTGATCACCTCACAAGACGAGCGCGAGGAACTGGCGGAGCTCAACCTGATTGCGGGCAAGCGCGCCAAGGCTTCTACGGCCTACGCCTCAGCCCTCAACTATCTCATCGCCGGTGCGGCACTGTTGGGAGACGACTGTTGGGAGCGCCGGCCGGAGCTCATTCTCGCCCTGGAACTGCACCGGGCCGAATGCGAGTTCCTGACTGGCGAACTGGCGACCGCGGAGGCGCGCTTGACCATGCTTTCATCCCGCGCCGCCAGTGCTATCGATCAAGCGACTGTCGCCTGCCTGCGCATTGACCTGTACACGACGCTCGATCGGAGCGACCGGGCGGTCGACGTCTGTCTCGCCTACCTGCGTCATCTGGGCATCGACTGGTCGCCGCATCCACCGGAAGAGCAAGCGCGACGCGAATACGAGCGTACCTGGTCACTGCTCGGAAGCCGCGCGATTGAAGAGCTCGTTGATCTGCCGTTGATGAGCGACGCGTTGTCCCTCGCAACCCAGGATGTGCTGACCAAGGTCGTGCCGCCGGCCCTGTTTTCCGACCGTAATTTGCTTTCGCTCGTAATCTGCCGGATGGTGAATCTCAGTCTCGAGCACGGCAACAGCGACGGATCGTGCTTCGCTTATGTGTTCCTTGGCATGATCGCTGGACCCCACTTCGATAATTATGAGGGTGGTTTCCAGTTCGGCCAGCTCGGGTATGCGCTGGTCGAAAAGCGCAGTCTGCATCGTTATCGGGCTCGAACATACATGGCCTTCGGCAGTTTCGTTATGCCATGGACGAGGCACGTTCGGACGGGTCGTGAACTGGTACATCGCGCGTTCGATGTCGCCAATAGAATGGGCGACCTCACGTTCGGGGCATATAGCTGCAACAACCTGAATACAAATCTTCTCGCAGCGGGAGATGCGTTGGCCGAAACGCAAGGTGAAGCCGAACAAGGTCTCGAGTTTGCACATAAGGCGCGATTCGGCCTCGTCATTGCGATCATTACTGCGCAGCTCCAACTGATCCGGACGCTTCGTGGTCTGACGCCGGCATTCGGATGTTTTGACGAGGAGCAGTTCGATGAACGCCGCTTCGAACACGACTTGGCGAGCCAGGCGGATCTGGCACTGGCGGAGTGCTGGTACTGGATTCGGAAGCTGCAGGCTCGCGTGCTGGCGGGCGATTATCGTTCCGCCATCGAAGCATCCTCAAAGGCTCGACCGTTGCTTTGGACATCACCTTCCTTTTTTGAGACGGCGGAATATGAATTCTACAGCGGCCTCTGTCGGGCTGCATTGTGTGATTGCACATTGCCGGACGAGCGCTGCAATCATTTCGAGGCTCTGGCCGCCCACTATCGCCAGCTCGAGGTCTGGGCAGCGAACTGTCCTGAAAATTTCGAGAACCGCACCGCACTGGTGGGCGCAGAGATCGCTCGCCTGGAAGGGCGAGAACTGGATGCCGAACATCTCTATGAAAAGGCCATCCGGTCAGCGCATGCAAACGGCTTTGTCCACAATGCGGCACTCGCAAATGAACTCGCCGCACGATTCTACGCGGCGCGTGGTTTCGAAAAGATCGCAAAGGCTTACTTGCAGGACGCTCGGTACGGCTATCTCCGTTGGGGAGCCAATGGCAAGGTGAAGCAACTAGACCATTTGTATCCACACCTCGGGGAAGAAGCGCCCGCTCCCGGCCCCAAGAGCACAACTGTGGCGCCGGTCGAACTCCTAGTGCATCCACACCTCAAGAACGAGCCCGCTCCCGGCCCCACGAGCACCATTGTGGCACCGGTCGAACTCCTGGATCTGGCGACGGTGATTAAAGTCTCGCAAGCAATTTCGGGCGAGATGGTTCTGGAAAAATTGATCGACGGGCTCATGCGCGCGGCTATCGAACACGCAGGCGCCGAGCGGGGTCTCTTGATAGTTCCGCGAGGTGATAAGCTGCAGATGGAAGCGGAAGCAACCATCGGTGGAGAGGGTGTAACCGTGCATCTCCGAGATGGCACCCCTCCTCCCGCCGCGTTGCCGGAGTCTCTCGTTCGGTATGTAATGCGCACTCGAGAGATAGTGATTCTCGATGATGCATCAGTTCAGACTCCGTTTTCTGCGGATCCCTACATCGTTCAGTGCCGCGCCCATTCCATTTTGTGTCTACCATTAGTCAACCAGACCAAGCTCATCGGTATTCTCTACCTTGAAAACAATCTGACGCCATACGTTTTCACTCCTGCCCGCGTCACGGTGTTGAAGGTGCTTGCGTCGCAAGCAGGAATCTCGCTCGAGAATTCGCAGCTCTATCGCGATCTCGAAGATCGCGAAGGAAAGATCCGGCGTTTGGTCGACGCCAACATTCTGGGGATCTTCATCTGGAACCTCGAAGGCTCGATCGTCGGGGCCAACGAGGCGTTTCTGCGCATGCTGCAATACGGCCGTGACGATCTCGTCTCGGGCAGAGTGCGCTGGACCGATCTGACGCCGACGGAATGGCGCGAGCGCGACGAACGCGCCCTGGCAGAACTGAAGGCAACCGGGACTGTTCAGCCATACGAGAAGGAGTTTTTCCGAAAAGATGGCATCCCCGTGCCCGTGCTTGTTGGGGCCGTGCTGTTCCAAGAAGGTGGCAACGAGGGCGTAGCGTTCGTTCTCGATTTAAGCGAGCGAAAGAGGGCCGAGGAAAAGATCCGGGAGCAGGAAATAGAGCTGCGGCAGATTTTGGACCTCGCGCCTCAACATGTTGCGGTTTACGGACCCGACGGCGAACGTCTTTATGCCAACCGCATTTTGCTCGATTACGTCGGACTTACTCTCGAAGAGTGGCGGCAGAGATCCAATCGCGCTGAGTTCCTTCATCCCGATGACCGCTCTGATTTTGACCGTGGTCTCTCCAGTGGGTCTGTTTATGAGTGCGAGTTGCGTCTGCGCAAGGGCGATGGAAGCTATCGTTGGTTTCTAGCTCGTTTTAACCCATTGCGCGACGAACAGGGGCAGATCGCGCGTTGGTATCTCGCCGCAACTGATATCGAAGATCGCAAGCAGGCTGAAGAGAGACTCCGACACGAGAATATCGCGCTACAAGAAGAAATCAGCAAGGCATCGATGTTCGAAGAGATTGTTGGGGCTTCTACTGCTCTGCGAGCGGTGCACTCTCGGCATTTCCAAAGTCGCGCCGGCTGTCTCCACCGTCCTCATCACCGGCGAAACCGGAACGGGCAAGGAACTCGTTGCTCGGGCGATCCACCGACGCTCTCAACGCTGCTTCGCGTCGCGTTCGTGAGTGTGAACTGCGCCGCCATTCCCCGTGACCTGATCGCGTCGGAGTTGTTCGGCCATGAGAAAGGCGCCTTTACGGGCGCGACTCAGCAGCGCTTGGGTCGCTTTGAACTAGCAAGTGGAGGCACGATCTTCCTCGACGAAGTCGGAGAGCTTCCAGCCGAGACTCAGATTGCACTCCTGCGTGTTTTGCAGGAGCATGAGTTTGAGCGTGTCGGCGGCACTCGTCGAATCCGCGCTGACGTGCGAGTGATCGCAGCCACCAACCGTGACTTGCAGGCGGCCATCAGCGCTGGGTCCTTTCGTAGTGATTTGTTTTATCGGCTGCATGTCTTCCCGATTGAGATGCCCTCTCTTCGAGAACGAAGAGAGGACATCCCTCTGCTGGTGGAATACTTTATCGATCGCTACGCGCGAAAAGCGGGCAAGAACATAAAGCGTGTCGCCAAGAAGACGCTCGAATTGCTTCAGTCATATCCTTGGCCTGGAAACATTCGCGAACTACAGAACGTCATCGAGCGTTCGGTGATACTTTGCGAAACAGAGATTTTCTCGATCGACGAAAGCTGGTTACCACAGCAGCCGCCTCTGACGACAGAATCGAAAACCAAGATGAGCTTCCTCGGAGACTCCTGGCGCAAGAGAAGAACATGATTGAGGCCGCCCTCAAAGAAAGCCGCGGCCGCGTATTCGGACCCACGGGGGCCGCGGCCAAGTTGGGCATCCCGCGGTCCACGCTCGAATCGAAGATTCGGTCGCTGAAAATCGACAAGAATCGCTTCCGGACTTATCCGGAACACTTGACGGGCTCTAGTCCGACATTCGGTCAGAATCGCCGATCCGTCTTGTTTTCAACAGAAAGGAGTTACGCTTGCCGATGGCCCAACACAACTCAGCCGCGTTGCCGCGAAGCGCCCTGAAGTGGCAGGACAATCATCCGAAGCTAGGGAAGCTCAGAATTAAACTCTGAACGGTCTTGAACTGGCGGCACTCAGCTTTGTCCAAGAGGTCCTTAATTGGAAAACAAATGGAAATGAAAGTGGTTGCGGGAAAATTCGAAGTGACGACCTTCGGTTGCGCGAACGGAGTTACCTTTCGATTTTTGCAGAGAAACGTCGGAAGGCTCACTTCTTCGTCGAAACCGTGACACTTCCGTTCTTTGGTTCCAGTGCGGTATCCCCTTCTCAACGATTTGAAACTCTGTGGTTCTAGAGGGCTTGCCGCGGCCGAGAATCGGGCCCGACTGTTCGGCACTGTGGATGCATACAAGACATGTAGTCGTTATAACGGCTAACGTGAGAACAGGAGAATGAAATGAGCACCACATGCAATTGCGAAACGCGCGAACTCGAAAAGTCTGGGCTTGTCGTGGGTCAACCCAAAGCGAGCACCAGTACCTGGACGATCGATCGCGTTCACTCCACGGCCCAATTCAAGGTCAAGCACATGATGATCTCGAATGTGTTGGGAGAATTCACTTCGATCACCGGCGTCCTGGAACGTGATGAAAATGACGCCACCAAATCCAAAATTCGGGCCTCCATCGACGCGGATACCATCAACACCCGGGAGCCTCAACGAGATGCGCACCTAAAGAGCGCGGATTTCTTCCACGTAGAGAAGCATCCGGCCTTAACCTTCAACTCGACGGTCATATCAAAGAACGCAGATGGGGAGCTGAAGGTCAGCGGCGACCTGACGATCCGCGGAGAGACCCGAAACGTGGTTTTTGATGTTGAAGGACCGAGCCCAGCGCAAAAGGACCCGTGGGGAAATACGCGAATTGGGCTTTCTGCCACGACGCGGATCAGCCGGAAAGACTTTGGCCTCACCTGGAACGCAGCTCTGGAAGCCGGCGGCCTGCTTGTGGGCGACGCAGTGACAATCACCTTGGACGTTCAGTTTATTAAAGAGCGCTGACCGCACAGCTCATAATTGAGCGAACCGGCAGCGGGGGCACACGCCTGGCGAAATCTGGCGCCAGACGTGATGTCCGTTTGCAGAGTGCCAAGTGGAAGCCGAGACGTGGCGATGGATCGCCAAAAACCGTCTGTTTCTGATGGTCGGGCCAAGGAAACGAGCGAGGTACGGAACCAGCGGAAGAGCATGACCTGTCCGGAGGAAGAAGCATTCATAGACATGCTGCGTACCACCGATCTGCTGTCGCGCGGCTTGGCGCTTCACTCCTCAAATTCTATCGTCTAAGGATTGACGTTTTTTTCGAAGTTCCGACTCTTCAAGCAGAAACCCCGCTCATCAGCCGCTCTAAGGTCCTTCCACTCAGTCACTTCGCCTGAGCCTGAGTCACGCTGGCTGGCAGATCACTTGCTCCACAAGGTGAGAGCGCCCTGAGAGGAGTAGCGTCCATGACGAGTGCTGGGTCCAAGATTCACGGCCGGCCTTCTAAGTCAACGTCCATGTCTGCTCAACCTAGGGTAACTCCAGAATTAAACATCTCAGGCAGTCACGTTCTGGTGGTGGTGGCGACTGGCATTTGCCTGGCGGGACCGCTTGTATGGACGTGTGTGAAGTATTGGTTGTTTGCGTTGTGAGGTAGAGGCAAACGCGCAAGCTCCTCGCAAACGCGACCTTGAGAGCGAATCCGAATTCTTGAGACTCACGCAATTCGGGAGATTGTGAGGACCTGGACCATGATAACGGTCAAAGCGAGCCAGAAACTTTTTACTTATGCGGAGGTTGCAAACCTTACGGGGACTTGCGTCGAGCACCTGCGCAGTGCGGCAAAGCGTTTTCGTTTGGGCTTCATTGCGCAGTCCTTCGAGAAGACCGGGACACAAACCGGGGCACAAGCCGAGCAGTGGCTGTTCACACTGTGGGACTTAAACGTCCTAGTGATATTGTCTCCGCGCTGTAATCACTAGCGGATGGATATGCTGAGAAACCTTCTACTCGCTAGCGATTTCGATCAGGCACTCAGTTTCAACGACTCTGGAGTCATGCTGAGCGAACTCATTGGTTTTCACAGCTTTCACGACAAGGTCAAGGGCCTTGCGGAGATCAATCTCGTTCAGCAGGGTGCGGAGCTCAGCTACCTGATTCTCCACGATCCAGATTTTCGCCGCGTGCGCCGCGAGCACCTCGTGGAGACAGGCAGGCGAATTCGCCGGAAGGATGATGTAGCGCTCTCCATTTGGAGCAGTGGGCAGGCGCTTGACCTTGCCCGCTGCTCCCACATCCAATTGTGGCGTTATTTGCGGGGTTCAGTAGCCAGCAAGGCGAAGTACTTTCCGGTTTCTCGCTGTGAGATCTCAGTCTCAAGGCGTGACCTGAGAAGTTCGCGTCCAGTGTCCTCGCCCGGAGTCCAGACTTGCGACAGAAAGCAGATGTCGGTATAGCACTCGAATACGACCTCGCCCGTTTTGCCAGTCCTCCGCCCGCCGACCCTATTTGTCAGGACCATGGCGACGCGTTTACCTTGTGAGTCCCGCACGAAGACTTCGTCGTGGACTGACGAAAGCAGATATTCCCCTTCAGGCAGTGTTTTGTTTGCGACCACGAACTTGAAGGGCACCTTCACCTTAACTCCCAGAACCTGACCGTGAGCCGGCGCTAATGCAAGGCCCATCACGCCTGGGAACATTTCTGGCGGATCACGTCCAAGTAAGGCTGCCACATGTCCGAACAGATAAACTCGATCTGCGCAGCGAGTGGCTCTCCGAGGACGGTGAAGAAACCCTGGAAGGATTCGATGGTGCGTTCCTTGCCGACCCACAGCAAACGGGTGAGCCCCTGGTCGATCTGATAGACCAGCGTCAGGTATTTGTGGCCTTTGGCATACTGGATTTCGTCCACACCAATGGCGCGGATCGGCTCCAGCGTGCGATGCTCCAGGCCCCAGCCGACCACATACTCTACGGCGTCGCACACCTGGTCCCAGGAAGTGTGGAAGGCCTCGGCGGTTTCCTTCCAAGAGAGTTTCCGTGCCCAGCGAGCCAGAAACAGCATGTAGGCTCTGGTCAACTGGTGCTTCCCATCGCCCCAGGGAACCTCCTCGACCACCACGCCACAATTCCGACAGTCGACGCGCCGCATGCGGTACAGCAGGAAAACCAGAAAGCCCCACAGAGGAATGAACTCAAAGTGGCGCTCGGGAAGATGATCGTAACCCGGTGCCGGCTGATGGCACCCCGAGCAGACCGCCGCCGAGCCCTCGCGCGGTCGCACCGCCACTTCGATGCTTTTCTTGTCGGGGCCGAAGCGGGCGTGTTGGTAGACGAATCCCCGATGGCGATGACAGTGGTTTAGAATGGTGAGCAGTTCCATGGTACGGACGATTTTCAAGGCGAAGACTTCCAGAGTAAACCGCGCGGCTACCTCGGCGCCGTCCTCCGATGCTTCCGCCTACTGTCGCGATCTGGACAACTGGCCGCGCTCGTGGATGGGACTGGAAAAAGACCTGCCGCCAGGTGAAGAACTGGTGGTTTGCTTTCGGCCATTCATCGAGCATCTGGCCGCATCCAGTCTTTCTTCGAAGACCATGCGCCGGCACGTAGACAATCTCTGGATACTGGGTGGAGAAATTATCCGCGACTTGAACTACACCCCTTCTCTGAGAAAGGTTGCTGCGCAGCGACTTCTTCGCGAGGCGGTTCATGCCGACGGCGGCCCACTGATCCACAACGGCTCGGAAGAGGAGCAACACTCCCTCGATGCGACCTGCCGCAAACTCCATCGCTTTCTCAGTCAACCCCAGCGCTGAGCCCGCCAGTTACCCACAGATTTCCCAGACGAGGCTTTATATGTGGCTGTCCAATGAAAAATCGGATCGTTGTTTTTGTATTGTCCAATAAGGCCTTGCGTGTATCTGGTCTATTAGGTCCGATCAATACGTTATAAACAGGAATTTGCGGAACGCTGTCCTTCGCAACATATTCTACAGTTTGTCGGAGTTGATCTTCGTTATGGCTCGCGAGCGTACCTATCTCGGACCGGGCCATCACCACATTGTCTCGTTCTAGATCGAGAGTTGATCGGAGTTCTGCGAGTGTTTCATCCAACTGGCGCACGAGATCGCTGCTCGCCCTCGTGTTGAGCTGGGAGCTTACGTCAATAACTTGGCCCGCGACGGACTTGTTGAGGGGGTTTTTGGTGGGCGGTGAAGGACTTGAACCTTCGACCTCCTGCTTGTAAGGCAGGCGCTCTAACCAACTGAGCTAACCGCCCATCAAAATTGCGTGATGCGCTGCGATACAACTCCGTTAGTTTACAGCACTTTGCGTTGCTTCGCCATTAGGTACAACAGCATCCTTTTGAGTACAGAATAGCAAACGCTCTGCCAATTCGCGTTTCTGATTGTGCTCAAAATGCGTGTAGATGCTCGTAATTCTCAGGCTGGAATGTCCAATCTGATTCTTCACGAAGTCTGCTGGCATCCCACTGGCTTGCATATGACTGACTCGACGGTGACGGAACGAATGCATACCGCCGCGAGCAATACCGATTCGTTCGCAGACAGGGTAGAGAACTAGTCTGCAAATTTCACGGTTAACTAGCGACGTTCCTCGACTGGATTGAAACAGGCGCCCGGTCGTTCTGGTGCCGATATGGGCACGAAGCATTTCGAGCGTAACCGAATCCAGAAACACAGTACGCCGTCCCGCCCTCGTCTTCGTCCTACCCTCGACGCCATTCCAAACGGAGCGATGCACTTCGAGAACACCATCGTTCAGCTTTACATCTTCCACACGGAGTCCACACAGTTCACCACACCTTAGACCTGTGAACCCAGCTAGACGAAACAGCATTTTGTACTGACCGCGTGCCGCGTCCACGATGCGGTTTATTTCATCCTGCGTGAACCAACGTTGTTCGTGATCTGGCAGTTCCGGCAGGTCTGGATACCAGCAAACTTTTGGCTGGTCCAGTTGCTTGAGGTGCCAGTTCACGACCGCGCGGAGTCCTTCCAACAGTTATGGATCGTTTTCGGCTGTAACCCCTTGGCGGTAAGCGAGCGAATCCAATCGCCGAAGGCCTCGCACGCGATGATTTTCCCCAATTCGGTCGGTCATATGGAAGATTAACGACTCGGTCATATTGAGCAGTTCGGCATACACGTGTGGATAAGAAAAAGCTGCAAGAGGCGGAATGGCGCGACGGACACTACTTGCTGCGCTCCAACCTTACCGCCGGAGATCCCAGCGTGCTGTGGACGCGCTACGTGCAGCTGACCCAGATCGAATCGGTATTTAAATCACTCGAAAGTGAACTTTGCATCCGCCCCATCCGTCATCAACTGGAGCATCGCGCCGACGCGCACATTCTGATTGCCTTTCTGGCCTACCGCTTACAAGTGACGCTGAAGCAGCGTCTGTTGCAGCACGCCCCGAGGGTGACGCCTACGGCGGTGTTGGAGAAGTTGGCGGAAATCAAAATGATTGATGTGTGGATTCCTACGGTCGATCAACGATGGTTGATTCTGCCGCGCTACACACAGCCTTCTGTGGACACCAAGCTGCTGATCGAGAAGTTGAAATGGCAATTGCCGAGCCAGCCGCCCCCGCGCCTGGTCGCACCAAAACAGAGCTACGAAATCGAGGTACCGACCGCACGGTAGGAGGCTGTTTTGTGGTGAAGACCTTTCCCTAGCCTTGACTGATTCCAAAGCACTTAAGTGAATCAGATGTGCCCAAGTGAGAAAGTTCAGTTAGCGGGGGAGGGGTGGGGGCAGGGTGGCCGCTGGCTGGGGGGCCGGTATGGTCGCACGTATTTTTTCCTGTGGGGGGGGAGTCATTCCGTATGACATTCGCGCTGGGAGGCGATTAAAATCTGGACTTTACTTTCACAAGCCCGCCGGTTACGATTTGAATCGTCCAACGATTTCAATAATTTAGCTGGTGGGCTATTTGGCTGGCAACTTGCTCCAATCATGCTGGGGGAGTAACGCTGGCAGGTCGTGTGACCGTAGCGAATGGGTCCCCGAAGACCTTCAAGCTCGAACTGCTGCGAAGGAGGAGAAACAGTGAAAACGAGAATGTTTGTCGGTATTGCGCAATTTCTGCTGGTCGTGGTATTCGCTGCGGTGCCAGCCGTCGCTGATTCGGTCTCCGACACCCTGACGATATTCAACCCCCAAGGCCACATTGTCCAACAGGTGGTTGCGCTGGAGAGTCAAGAGGATAATGGGCTCAACGCCTTCTTCATTCAGGCTGCGGGATTTGAGGATGATACGCAGTTCGGCAATGCTACAGTTCTTTGCCAAACCCTTCCGTGCGACGCGACCTCCCCGACCAGTAACTTCAGCGACATCTTCGGGATTGTTCAGATCGCACCCGGCGACTTCCGTCTGGGCTTCAGCTCGGATGGCGAGAATGGAACCGCCTTCGGGACCTTTGGAGCGATCTTCCTCCCAGAAGTTCCCGGTCAGGTCTATGACGCGACCATGTATCTAAATGCGGCACACCGAGCGGCTGGCTTCACGGCCACGTTTGTTTCCGACGCCGAAGTCCCGGCAATCCCGGAGCCGACATCGCTCGTGCTTCTTGGCTCTGGCCTGCTGGGATTGACGGGGTACTCACGCCGCTTCCTGCGTTCGCTTCACAGATAACCAAACTTCCAGTGCCGCCGATATATCCAACCGTCAGTTGGCGATTATGCGTGGAACTGTCTCCTGTGTGGCTCAGTTCGCGTAGAACCTGAACTGAGGGATCGCCACTCTCGATTGGTCTGCGATCAAGTCGTCCAGCAATGGTTTCTCGGGCACGCCCTCAGCGAAGATGCCTGCGTTGCTGGGGTATTCCCCTGAACCAGAGGATGCCCCACCACCGCCGACACGGAATGCGATCAAATAGTCCCCTGGCGTTAGCTTGAACTCGTCCACTCGTGACCTCACCAGGCCAGTGTCGAGAAATTTCAGATCCGTGCTGAGCACCAATCCACCTTGTGCGTCGAAGATGCGAAACTGCACAGTGTCCCTACGATCAAATAGG
The DNA here is from genome assembly GCA_963743735.1 of uncultured Acidobacteriota bacterium. GTDB lineage: Bacteria > Acidobacteriota > Terriglobia > Acidiferrales > UBA7541 > Acidiferrum. The sequence goes on along the minus strand of CAVURF010000005.1, from coordinate 51,441 downwards.
AAGATTGGCGACTCCACGCGGCCAACGACCGCAGGACACGGCACATGGAACGCGCTCCAGATCCACTCAGATGAGCATTTAATGTTCTGCGTGCAGGTTCCAATCTCGATTCCAAGTCGCGACGAGTGATCGCTGGCTACACGCGCTGTGCGCACCAACTCAGGAACTGGCTCCACAAACTCGACGGCCTCTGCGGGGTTCAGAATCCAATCGACCTCAGCTTTAGACAGTGGTCGCAGCCGGGTCAAATCCACTGCCTCGTTCCCGTCAATACGGTGGAACGATTCGCCCAAAATGGTCCCTACTCCAGTCTCGACAATCGACATGGCATAGGTTCCACTCGCGATCCGTGTGACCTGTGGGACCGCACAGTTCGTCAGCGGCACGATTTGATCGTCATCCGTCGCGAGATTCCTCAGTTTCAATTCGAGGTCGAGTTTTTTCAGGTTCGGACGAATCCACCTCCCGGCGAGCCCGCCAGTTGAGGCCTTTTCGCGCTGAACGTAAAACGGATTTAGCTTCGCGGTCCAATCCCCGCGGATTTCAACAGACGTGTTAGTCGCGTCAGTCATCGTTGCTCACTTTCTCCGTCTCGGGGATGCGTTCAAGTTTCTCGTCAGGCTCAGACTGTGCGGGCTTGGGCTGAGGTGGATTCAGCGGGACATGCCTGAGGCTCGCTGTAGGGAGTCCTCAGCAGGAAGCCGGCTGGTCGCCCGCAGTCACAAAGGTTCCGATTCGTCCTGAACCATCATCACCGCTGACGCCGGAATCCGTGGCTGGACCTGATACGAGTGGCCGCGGGAACCTGCTCACGCCTCTTGCAAAACAGGGCGATCCACACGCCGCGATGGAACTGGTTCGTCGTGGGCGGAAGGTGCTGTTCGTGCCCGACTCGTCGCCCAGCATGAGCGCGGATGATTAAAATAGGCCCATGCTGCTCCCGACGCATGCCCTATGGGAGTCCACCAATTTTGCCAATGTGCAATCCATGCTAAGCCAATCCCGGCGAGAGCGGTTATTGCCCAAGCGATGACTTTGCTCCATACAGGGTCGTTCCAAAGTTTCTTGAGCATCTGTTTCAATATAGTTTAGCCCAAACAGACAAATGCCCGCGATTTTCTGGTAGCGGTAAAACGTAGTTTTCTGGGAGCGAAATGGAGTGAACCCTTGAAGTGACACACAAAAATAGGGCACAGTTTCCGGGAAAGGAACACAGTGAAGAGAAAGCGATACTCCCGGAAATTTCAGAGGATGGCTGTAGAGCGCATGAAGACCAGCGAAGCTGTCGTTGAGTTGGCGCGAGAGCTGGGGGTGACCCGAAGATACCTCTACAAGTGGCGCAGGAAGCTGGAAATCATTGAACCAGGAGAAGAAGCGTTGCGGCCCAGCACGCACGCATCTGCTCACCGCAAGGAAATCCATCGCTTGAAGCAGCTTTTGGCAGACAAGACCCTGGAGGTGGATTTTTTCAGAGGTGCCTTGCAAAAAATCGAGGCTCGACGCCAGCGCAGCAGCGGCTCTGGCGAGATGGCATCTACGACCAGATCCGAGAAGTGATGTCATTGCAAGGCAGCCTAAGTATCGAGCGCATGTGTCAGATGGTGCCGGTCAGCCGCCGGGGCTTTTACCGGTCGCTGAAGGAACAGCAACCTGCTGAGGAAGAGATGGAAGTGCGATCTGCGATCCAACAAATTGCTTTGCAGCATCGCCGCCGTTACGGCTATCGACGGATCACGGCGGAGCTGCACCGCCGGGGCATGCCAGTGAACCACAAGAGGGTGGCGCGGATCATGCGAGAAGATAACCTGCTGGGGATGCAGCCGAAGCAATTCGTGGTCACAACCAATTCGAATCACAAGCTGGAGATATATCTCAACTTAGCCGGCCGTATGAAGCTGACGGGCATCAATCAGCTCTGGGTGGCCGACATCACCTACATCCGGCTGAAAGCCGAGTTTGTCTATTTTACAATCGGCTGCGCTTGCACTCCGCGCTAGGCTATCGACCTCCCGAAGAGTTCGAGCAACAGATCGAGGCGTCAGGTTCGGCCGAATCGCGAAGCGCAATGGTGTTTTTTGAGAACAAAGAGAACAGCAGAAAGATTTCTACAGGGCTACTGGGGAAAGGGACTCAATAAAAAAAGAGCCGGAGGTGAACCTCCGGCTCCCTGGTTGAAGTTGTCTTTGATAAGCCGTTACGAGCGCTTGCGGCGCAGGAACGGAACGCCGAAGAGTCCAAGGCCTAGCAGCGTCAAAGAAGCTGGCTCCGGAACGTTTGTTCCAGTCCCGTTCTGCGAAACAATGAAGCCTTCATGGGGGTCGTAATTCGCTCCAATGTGGACGCCGTTTGGATCAAGCGAGTTCGCGTTGATCGTAGGGTAGGTCCAAGTCCAAGTGTAGGAATTCCCACTCGTGATCGAGACGCTACCAAAGGCGCAAATGAAACTTGCGTCGCCGTTCGTGCAGTTACTATTGCTATTCACACTGCCGAAACCGGACTGCCAACCAGCGTTGGGACCAGTGACATTCAAGCCTGAGGTAACAAGGTTGTTGAGACCGAGGTTGACGCCAGTGATCAGGTTGTTGTCTGCATTGACGGTGCCCGTGATGTGGATTGTTAGCGTCGCAGATGTGTTGCCAATGTCAAAAGAATAAGTCGCATCTGGACACCCAGAACCACCCGTGCCACAGCCAGTCAAGGTCAGCGAGCCGATCGAGTCGGCTTTAGCGGTTCCTGCGAACGCAAAAGCCAAAATTGCGACCAGCGCGGTTACAAAAAGTACTTTCTTCATTTTCTTGCTCCCTCCGGGAACAAACCTAAAGCTGAGTTGTGGGGACACTCTTCACGCCGCTACCTAGTGCAAGCACAATGCCAAAGTCCCTGCCCTGCGACCTGTCCTGAGCGTCTGTATCATCATGAGAATGCGCGGCTTATATTTTGGCCAGGTCAACCTACCTGTACCAACGGACAGGTTGCGCAAAAAAGTACCATATTTCCGCGCCCTTTTGGATGGGATGAGCACAATCGGATAAAAACCCGTTTTAGAAACTTCACGAACCGCTGCCAATAATCTGTGCGCTGCCGTACAGATCATGTCCTACCTCGGCTACCTTCCTTGAAGTTTTTTGCTTCACCCGCTACACTGATTTGTTTCCAAAATCTGATCGAAAGCACCCAGCCACCGGAGTGGCTTACGGAGAAGAATGCTGATCAATCGCGATTTTGTTGGGTACATGGCGACTGAAGTCATCAAGAAGCTTGGCGAAGGGGAATTGGTGGAAGTGAAGAATGCAGCGGCCCTGACGCTGCGCGTGCGCCAGGCCATGATGGACGAAATCACGGTCGAGGATCGCATTAGCGAAGAGGCGCGGCAGATCTTAACGCAGCATCAGGACCAGATGCGCAGCACGGGCGTCTCTTACCAGGAAATGTTCAAGAAGGTGAAGTCACAACTGGCGCGCGACCGCAAACTCGTCCTGCGTTGATGAAACTATTCAGCGAGATGGAAGACATTCGGAAAGGCCAGGAAATTTAGCGCATGAGGATTAGCAGGGAAAAGATTGTACGGCTGTCACATTCGATCATGGATGTACTGGTGGCCAGCGACGACGTGGAATTTATCGAGGACCGTGACACCATCCGCCAGAAAATTGTGACGCTGCTGACGGAATCGTTGCGCGAAGAAGAAAAAGCCGACGCTGAAGTGCGCAAGAAGATTACTTCGCAGAAGAAAGAAATACTGGAAGGCAGCGAAGAGTGGGACGTGCTGTACAGAAAGTATTATACGGAAGAGATGCGGCGCATGGGCGTGCAGGCAGCGCCGGAGGAACATCGCAGATCGTAGCGGTTTTACTGGGTGAAGCGCAGTTTTGAGGAATCGAAAATAGAAAATAGAAAAATCGAAAAGCGAAATTGGTAACGTGAAATTGCAAAAAGTGGAAACTAAAAAGGCGGCCAGTTTGGCCGCCTTTTTATTGGCTAAAGGTTTTAGTTCGTGCCATTCCTTTTTCCAATTTCTAATTGCTATCTTCTAAATTCCGAGACCTCATGGGCTGGTGTCGGTGCGGCGCTTCAGCGTCGGACGATCATCGTCGGAACTGGGGTCAGTGGTCGTTGGCGAAGTCTTTTGTTTGTCGGTCTGTTCCGTGCGAGTGCGCAGAGTGGGCTTGCCCGGGCCGTTGTCGATGGCTTTACGCGCGAACATCACGTTGCGCAGACGGCCCTTGACGGAATCGAATTCCGATGAGGTGACGATATATTCCGGGCGCGAGGGCAGAATTTTTGCAATTTCTTTTTGCGTGTTTTCGATGCGGTCCTGGGTTGGCGGGTGCGTGGCAAACGCCTTTCCGATGGTACCGGGACGGCGCTTTTCGTCAGCCTGAATGCGCTCGAAGAAGGTTACGTAGGAGTTGGGGTCGTATCCGGCCTTATACATATATTGCAGGCCAAGGAAATCCGCTTCGCGTTCGTTGTCGCGAGAAAACTTCAAAAAGGTCATGGGAATCAGGAAGTTCATGCCCTGATAGATTCCGTAGCCGGCCCAACCGTAGGGCAGCATGATCATCGCGGGAATCGAAGCGATCTGGATAATGTCGCCCTTGGTGGCTTGCTTGGTGCCGTGGCGCGCAGCGACGTGAGCGATTTCGTGGGCCATAACGCCGGCCAGTTCCGATTCTTCCTGAGCTCGCAGGATCAGGCCGCTGTTGACGTAGAAAAAGCCGCCGGGCAGCGCGAAAGCGTTCACTTCGTCGGAATCAATCACTTTAATTGTAAAGGGAACTTTGGCGTCAGAGTTACGAACAAGATTTTGGCCAACGCGATTGACGTACTCGGTGACGATGGGGTCATCGATCAGCTTGGAGGAGCGTTCCACTTCCTGGGCGAGCGACTTGCCAAGGCCGATTTCACGTTCGATGGAATAGAAGTTGACGCCTTTGCCCACGCTGCGGTTGCCGACAGCGTCCACATCGTCCTTGGAATTCTTAGGTTTAACGGTGTCCGGCGAAGCGATAGGAGCGTCCGATCCGGGCTGGCCTTTTTTGGCCTTTTCGGGTGGCGGCGGCGCGGGCTGCTGAGGCGTCGGACTACCAATTGAAGGTTGCGCATTCGGGTCTTGCCCGGTGGATTGTCCCGCGGGATCCTGCGATTGCGCAAGCGCAAAACCGGAACAAAGTAACGCTGCAAGTAGCGCGCCTAAAAGCTTTGGAGAAGTGGGTTGCATGATTTTTGCCTCCCGAGAACCGTTTCAGGTCAGGGTTTGCAAGTACAACTCGTCTTTATTCAAGGTTTGTAACACAAACCCTGGGACCCTGAGACCCGGAGTATACACCCACACCTGGGGAATAGTTCGGTATCTCTTCGCCATATGATGACAGAGCGCGAGATAAGGTTTCTCCGGGTAGAGGAACGAAGTAACGATGTGACGAAATAAAGACATGGCGACGAGAGACCGGTGAGGCGTAACCGGTGATTTGTAACTGGCGACGTGCGATGGTCGAAGACACGTTCGGCCTTCATGCAAGCTTCGGTTCGATCGGACTCCAGATTTTGGAGGGATGGATAATCGCGGGTCCGCGCCAGCAACCAGGGGAGAGAACCTACGCCTGGTACTCTTGCAAAGAGTGTGGAAGCAGCACAAAAGAATGGAGATAGCGTTTCACTTTTCCAGAGGAACGAAAAATTGAGACGAAACGCAGTGCCAAATGACGCCAGAAAGCTATACTTGTGCTAATGCAACCCGAACAAGAAGTTATCAATCGATGGACCGGTTCCGCGCCGTACTGGGAAAAGCATCGCGAAATCATCCGGCAAATGTTTGCGCCGGTTACGCAAGCTCTGGTCGAGGGCGGGCAGATTGGCGCGGGGCACGTGGTTCTGGATATTGCTACAGGTCCGGGAGAGCCAGCGTTGAGCGTGGCTAGCCTGGTTGGACCTAAAGGCAAAGTATTTGGGATTGATCCCATTCCGGAGATGGTGGCGGCCGCTCGTCGTGCAGCGGATCGTCTTGGGTTACAAAATATACAGTTTGATGTAGCCTTTGCGGACCAACTGCCGTTTCCAGCGGATAGGTTCGATGCTGTGATCAGCCGGTTCGGGGTGATGTTCTTTCCGGCACCGGTGGACGGAGTCCGCGAGATGTTGCGAGTTCTGAAGCCAGGACGGAAACTGGCTTTGGCGGTGTGGCATTTCGCGGAAAATAATCCTTTTCACTATTCGCTGTCGCGGGTCATCGACCGCTACGTCGAATCGCCGCCCCTCGCGCCGGATGCTTTGGACGCATTCCGCTTTGCCACTCCTGGGAAGCTACCCGCGATACTTAAGGAAGCTGGCGCAATATCGGTGTCCGAGCGGCTGCTGCAGTTCCCAATACAGGCGGTAATCTCATTGGAAGACTTTTGGACGCTGCGGATCGAGATGTCTGAAAAACTTCGCGAAAAGATCGCTCGACTCTCAAACGATCAGATGAAGGACGTGAAGCGTGAGGCGCTGGAATCTCTAGGTGATTATTCCACAGATGGTGGGATGAGTTTCCCTGCTGAAGTTCTTATCGTGAGCGGAGTCAAGGCCATCCCACATAGCTGACCGTCTTTCGAGATATGATTTGCGAAAAAGGTGAGTGGTTGCTACGTGATTTCTCGAAAGTCGATTTCAGCTCATGAACAACGGACCCACGCTTTCAAAGACCGAGAGCGTTGGCCACGCAAAGTCGGCCTTAGGGTTAGGGCTCGGCCACCCGCCGTGTTCTTTACTTGCCACAAGGGTCGCGCACGCTGTCGGGATAGCCGAAGAAGACAGAATCGTTCCGGCCAATAATAACGGCGGGTCTGTGGTCGTAAGTCTTGGAAGGTTGAAAATAGCCCGTGCTCCCGCGGAACAGGATGCCTAACCAATTGGTGCTGCCATGCAGCGTTAGAAGCTTTGCCTTGGAGGAGGGAATTACGTTCAAACCCAGCTCGAAGCCGTAGCCGTCGCCGTCGCTGATATCCGAAAGCCCATTTCGCTTAAGTGCTTGTTCGCATGCCAGGTCGTAGTTAAAGGTGAGAATCGCGTCACCGTCCTGGACGTGGTCGCGAGCCAGCGTTCCGTAGAGGTCGGCACTTTGAAGAGATTCTTGTCGCAACGCGTTGAAGTACTCTGGAATAGCAACTCTAAGGCCGCCGACGGTATTGCCGCAGTGCATCATCGTAAGCGCTGCAGCCCGTGAGCCGACAGGGCGCTCGTGAAGCTCGGTCATTATCTGCTCTAGATCTGCTAGTCCACCACATAGCTCGTAGTGCTCCTCGATGTATCCGCGCCACATAAAGTCGTGTTGGCCCGCCCAGTTGCGAAGACGATTGCCGAGGTCGGTAGGAATAATCCGCATGGAGCGAGGCGCCAGCGCCTAGTCCCTATATCTTCATGATAAATACTCCGATATAAAAGGATTTTAGCGGCATGAGCAGTAGAAAACTCAAAAGAGAAATGAGTCGAAGGAAGAGGAAGAAAAGGATTATCGCGGAGGCGGAGAAGAGGAAACGCTGAGGGCGCCGAGGGCGGAACGGATTAGCGAAGAAACTCGAAGATAGAACGAAGAGAGATTCCTCGCTGCGCGGACTCCACTCGGAATGACGGCGAAAGGCAAAAGCAAGAAAGAAAAAGATAAGGAAAGATCGGGCACGATATATCGTGCCCCTACAGGAAAAAAATCAGGAAAACATAAAACGGGAAGGTTAGAACCAGGTTTGGGATTTGTATTGGCGGTAGGTGTCGCCGAAGCGGGCTTCGAGGACTTGGGATTCTTTGTGGGCGCGGAAGAATTGTAGCGGGATCAGGAACAGAAAACTTAGCAGATAAATTGGGCGGTCGATGTAGACGAACAGGGCGGCGATGGCTATGGCAGAGAAGACGTAGACCGGATTGCGAATTTTGGAGTAGAGGCCGCGGGTGACTAGAGTGCGGGCTTGCGGAGACAGAGTGAACGAGTTGCCGAGTTGGTAGCGGGCGGTGGCGACGGCGGCGATTCCAGCTACGCTAAGGAGCAGGGCGAGAATGCGGAGGGCGGTCCAGGGGAGATAGGAGAATCTGACGAGAAGATAGGCGATGCCGACTGCGGGGATTAGGGTGGTGATGAAGGCTGAGCGGTTCATGGTTGGGAGTGTTGCATAGATGGGGCTCGAAACGGATCGGAGTTTTACCACAGAGAGCACGGGAGATGCGAAAGAGGGAGAAGAGAGATTCCTCGCTGCGCCAGCCTACCGCAGGCAGGCTCGGAATGACGGGAAGTGTGTGGACTGGATCCTATTGGGATTAGAGGTTGTGAAAGAGGTAGCGAACGGTTTTGGTGTTGTTATGGATGGCGGCGCGGCCTACTTCGGAGAAATTGAGGCTGGCGTGGAAGGCGTCGGAGGCGGGATTGGGCGGGTCGAGATTGACTTCGCAGCCGATGCGAGTGTGTCCGGCGGATTTGGCGCGCTGAAAAAGTTCTGCGTAGAGGGCGCGGGCGTAGCCTTTGCCGCGGGCGGCTGGAGAAGTTACTACGCGATCGACGTAGACGAAATTGGCGTTGGCGTTTTTTTCGGCGTGAGGGTTTTGCTGGAGGGCCGTTTCGAAGAAAGCTCGGAACCAGAGAAAGTTGACGTGTTGGTAGCGCGACGATTGATCGAAGGCGATGAGCAGAGCTTCGGAATCGTTGATGGTGGCGGAGAAAAAGGATTCGCGGATCAGTAGATCGAGTTCGGCCAGAGTGAGGGGAGATATGTTCGATCGCGTGATCGTTGTTGAGGGCGAGCAGAGAGTCGGTGGCGGAGTGGAGCGGTTGGATTTGCGGGGGAGTCATGGCGTGTCGGAGAGCATTATACGGCGGATAGCGGAACGCAGGCGCAGGGTGAGAATTTAACAGAGAGAACACAGAGTTCGCAGAGAACGCGGGGGCACGATCCACGGAAACACTGACCGCTGGGCACCACCCCGAATGGGCTAGAATGTCAAAAGCGGAGGCTTGCTATGGCGAATCGGTTTACCGTGATTTTTGAGAAGGAGGCTGAAGGCGGTTACCACCTTTTCTGTCCTACGCTGCGTGGGTGTCATATGCAGAGCGAAACAATCGAAGAGGGCGTTGACAATATTCGCGAAGCGATCGAGTTGTGCGTCGAAAGCCTGGTTGAGGACGGCTTGCCTATTCCCACGGAAGACATCTTCATCAAGCCAATCGAGATTCCTGCGTGACACCGAAGCAGCCGGCGGCAAGTGCGAAGGACGTGGTGCGGGTTGCCGAACAGTTGGGATTTCTGTTTCGTCGCCAGACGGGCAGTCATGCCATTTACGTTCGCGCGAGCGGACCAGGTCCGCGTTGTGATTCCGATGCACAAGGGCGAATTAAAACGTAAGACACTTCGTGGAATCATTCAGGACTTGAAAATCAGCGTCGAAGAATTCGGTACCTTGCTGCAGTCCGGCGAAGCCTCGGCCGCACAGGGATAAGGTCAACACGCAGAAAACAAGGCGGTTAGGCGTACCGCTTTCCAGTCGGTTTTCTACCTGCGCTACCTTATGGGGGCGTTGGGGTTTAACGAGTAGGCTTGGACCTCGTGATAACTTGCACGGGCCCAGAACTTTCAATTCACAGCGCCCGCATCCGACAAGGTCAGCTCAAGAAAAAATGGACGGGCGAAAGGACGGAAAATGCGTTTCGTGAATGCAATTCGATGGTTGGCGATTTTGGCGATTCTATGCGGGGGATTGGCGCTCTCGGGGACGGCGTCGGCTCAAGTCGCAGTGGAATTTTCGGTGGGATTTGCGCCGCCGGAGTTGCCGGTGTACGAGCAGCCGATTTGTCCGGGAGAAGGCTACATCTGGACGCCGGGATATTGGGCATGGGATGACGACGACCAGGATTATTACTGGGTGCCGGGGACCTGGGTATTGGCGCCGGAAGTGGGATATTTGTGGACGCCCGGCTATTGGGGTTGGGGTGGTAGTGCATACGTTTTCCACGTGGGGTACTGGGGACCGGTGGTGGGATTCTATGGCGGAATTGATTACGGCTGGGGCTACAACGGACGCGGATATTACGGTGGACGGTGGGATCGCGGACATTTTTACTACAACCGCGAAGTGAATCACGTTGACGAGCGGCAGATTCGCAATGTGTACAACGAGCGCGTGGAGAACCACTACAACGTGACGCGGGTGAGCTACAACGGCGGCAATGGCGGCCTGAACGTGCGTGCAACCGCGCAGGAAGAAGCGGCCGCGCGTGAACGGCACATTGGGCCGGTAGGGGTTCAGAATCAGCATATACAGGCGGCGCGAGGCGATCGTGAATTGCGCGCGTCGGCGAATCATGGCAAGCCGCCGATTGCGGCTACGGCAAGACCGGCGGCGTTTAGCGGAGGCGGAGTCGTAGCAGCGAGGGCCGGGGGCAATTACAATCCGCCGGCGAATCGCGGCGGCGACAACGGGAATCGTGGCGGTAATACCGCGAACCGGCCGGCGAATGAGAATCGTCCGGTAAACGAAACTCGGCCGGGGAATGAAAACAACCGTCCCGCGAACAATCGCACGGAGAATAACAACGCAAACCGGCCACCGAACGCGAGCCGTGAGGAGAACAACACCAATCGCGCGGAAACGAACAATCGCCCGGCCTACAAGCATTCGAACGAAATTCCAAAACATAACGCGCCAGCGGCCGAGAGCAACGCCAATGCCAATGCGAATAAGAAATATCAGCAACAACAAGAGAAACTTGTTCAGAAGCAGAACCAGGAACACCAAAAGCTTCAACAGCAGCAGGAAAGGGACCATCAGGCGAGCAAGCAGAACTCGAATGCGGCAAGACAACAGCAGATGGAACAGCACCATCAGCAACAGTCGCAGCAGATGGAGCAGAAACATCAACAACAGTCGCAGAAGATGGAACAGCGGCAAGCCCCAAAGCAGCAGCCGCCGCCAAAACAACAGGCACCCAAGCAGCAGGAAGACAAGAAGCCTCACTAGCGGACGCCAAGCAGGCGACACAGTTCGAATGCAAGCTGGGTGATGGTGGTCGGACAAGTTGTCCGGCCCCTTGCTATTGCCTGGAGACTTTTGGCGGCAAAACGCCGGACACTCTCAAAAACCAGCGGCTTGACGAACCGTATCGTTTCCGTGGACGATGGGGAAGACGCCCGAGGAAAAACAACGATGCGGCGAGTTATTTTAAGCGCGGCGATGGCGTTGGGCCTAACAGCGTGTGCCTTGGCACAGGACAAAGCTGCCGCGACAACGCAAAGTGAAGGCGCATCGTCCGCGCCGGCAATCAAGAGGCTGACGATTGAGGTGAGCGGCGGAGAGAAAAATGTTGCCGTAGAAAACGCCAGCGTATATTTGAAATACGTGGAAGAGAAGAAACTTCGCAAAGACAAAAAGTATGCGCTGAACGTGAAGACCAACCGCGACGGGACGGCGCACATTCCTGATCCGCCGCTGGGAAAAGTATTAATTCAGGTGGTGGCCGGTGGCTGGAAAACCTATGGAGAGTATTATGATCTGAACGACGCGGGGATGGTGATCAAAATCCACCTGGATCGTCCGCCGAAGTGGTACTGAGCAGCGGCGGAGAAATAATTTCGGTGAGGTGCACTGAAAGAGTGCAAAGCGCATCAGCTTGTTAAAATACAGGAAGTTACGTACAGGGAACCTAGGTTTTTGCACAGACTTATCCACACTTCTGTTCAAAACTTTCACGAAACAGTAATATTTTTTGCGAAGTTCGGCAGAGAGTGTGCTTACGAGAGAAAATTACGACCTGCTGAAAAGTCAGAACTTAGCGTGGCGATGAAAAGGATTTTTCGAAATGAATGAGACGTTCGAAGGACGATTTGCGCAGGCGCAATTGTTGTGGGGAAACATTGCGGCGCGTCCGATGCGAGCGTTCCTGAACATTCTGGCGATTACCATTCAAGTTTTTTTGGTGCTGATGATTGTCGGCTTGACGACCGGTGTTGTTTCGGAATGGGGAAAGCGGGTGGAAGGCGTCGGAGCGGATATTCTGGTGCAACCTCCCAATTCCTCGATATTTCTGGCGTTTTCGCGCGCGGTATTGCCGGAATCGCTAGCCGATAAAGTGGCGAAACTGCCTGGAGTGGACGAAGTCGCTCCGACATTGACGCTGATGGACCAGAAGAATTTTGTGCTGGTGTACGGGATCGACTACCAGAAGTTCAATGCACTCAGCCGGGGATTTTTGTTTCGCTCGGGAAGGCCGTTTCAGGCGCCGAACGAGGCCATCGCCGATGACATTGTTGCGCAGTCGAAACATCTGAAAGTCGGCGACACGGTGGCGCTGATGAACCACAATTTTACGATTTGCGGCATCGTGGCACATGGAAAAGGCGCACGTTATTTTATTCCGCTGAAAACGGCACAGGATATTACCGGTGCGGAGCAGCGAGTATCGATGCTGTACGTGAGAAGCAAGGGCAACATTGAGGCCACACGGGAGCAAATATTGAGTGTGGCGCCCGGTGATGGAGTGAAGTCCATGGCCGAGTACACGACGTTGATGAATTCCTCGAATTTGCCCGAGCTGAAACCGTTTATCCGGACTATGGTGGGGCTGGGGATGGTGATCAGCTTTCTCGTGGTGCTCTTGAATATGCACACCATGGTGATGGAGAGAACGCGAGAAATTGGCATCTTGAAGGCGCTGGGAAGTTCGCGGCTGGACATCGTGAAATTATTGCTGGGCGAAACGCTGGTACTGGCGTTGCTCGGCGGAATCAGCGGCATAGCGTTCACGTTTCTGGTGGAAGTGATTTTGAAAGAAACTACGCCGACGCTGCAGATCTTGCTTACGCCCGGCTGGCTGGGAGGGGCGCTGTTGCTGGCGCTGTCCGGGGCCGTAGCGGGAGCGGCGTACCCGGCACTGCGAGCCGCGAGCTTTGATCCGGTGGTGGCGCTGGCGTACGAGTGATTTTTACTTCGGATTTTGACCGTAGTGATTGCACAACAATTTGCACGCACTGATTGCCAGTTTCGAATCAAACTGATATTAAGTTGGGTTTGCAAGGCGATGAAGCTGAGTCCTCGCTTGTACCGAGACGCGAGGCAAAGAGATCAAGGAGATGCCGATGAAACGGGAGGCGGTCGTATGGTTGGCAGCGATGGCCTGTACGGTCGGTGCTCTACAGACCTATGGTCAATTTGGGTTTAGCCCGATCAAGCGGCCGAACATCGCAAATATTTTTCACCCGGTGGTCGGAGCGGGCGCGTCGTACGAACAGACGAAGAAAGACGGAAGAAAGAGCACCCTAGAAATGTCTATCGTAGGAAGCGAGATGGTGGGGGTGCAGCAAGGGTATTGGATGGAAGTTGGACACACGGACGGCGGCGCGGAGCAAGTGATTTACGGCAAAATGCTGGTCACGCCCGTAGATTTTGCTTTTCACAAGATGATCTTCGTGATGCCTGGGTCCACGCAACCCATGGAAATGGATATGGATGCCGCGAAATCGCATCGCGACAGCATGGACAAGAATTTGGAGAAGTGGCACTCGGTTGGAAATGAAAGCATCACCGTGCCGGCAGGAACTTTTTCCTGCGAACACTGGACGAAGGACGAAGGGAAGGGCGACGTCTGGGTGAGTTCGAAGGTGTCGCCGATGGGGATGGTCAAGATGGTGGACGACAGCGAAACCATGGTGCTGGTGAGGGTGATCAGCGATGCCAAAACTCACATTAGCGGCACGCCGGTAAAGTTTGATCCACAAATGTTTCGCCAGCAGAAGGCACAGAAGCCACAATGATTTTTCGGCAACCAGGTCGGAGAGGGAATGGATGAGTGAAATTCGGTTGGCGCCCGCGCGCGATAAGCACTACGAAGCGACGATTTTGGAAAGGCGGGAGCTGTCGGAGGATCTGTGGCTGGTGAAGGTGGACCCAGGCGGACCATTTCAATTCAAAGCGGGCCAGTACGCGACGCTGGGAGTGGATCACGAGGGCAAACGGATCGAGCGAGCGTACTCGATAGTGTCTTCGCCGTATGAGGAAGGACTGGAATTTTTCCTGGAGCTGGTGCCGCAAGGCGAACTCACACCCCACTTATATAAATTGTATCCGGGCGACAAACTTTTCTGCCGAAAAATTGCTAAAGGACGATTCACGCTGGACCTGAAGAGCGGCCGGACGAATCATCTGCTGCTGGCAACCGTGACCGGGCTGGCGCCTTTTGTCAGCTATGCGCGGACACTTCATAAGGATTGGACATCAGGGAACTCGCCCATGCCTGGGAATCACAGACTCTTCTGCTTGCAGGGCGGAAGCCGCTCGTGGGAGTTCGGCTATCGCGACGAAATGGAGAAATACGCAGCGGAAGCACCGTGGTTGAAGTATGTTACGAGTGTGAGTCGTCCGTGGGAGGATCCGGAGTGGCATGGGGAGACTGGGCGCGTAGATGATTTGATCCGCAAGTACGCGGACTTATGGGGCCTGAAGCCGGACGATACGACGGTGTACCTATGCGGGCATCCGAGCATGGTAGAAAATGGACGGGGGATTATGCAGCGCGCGGGCTGGCAGAAAGGCGCGATGTTTGAAGAGGTTTATTTTCAGCCGGCGAAGGAAGAGTGAAGAAAAACGAAATTCTGCCGTCAAGAGATGGCGACTAACCGGAGAGCACTTGCGATTTGTCACGGGTGAGATTTCGGCGTCGGTTCGATGGGAGCTTGAGCCTTATCGTCCACTGCGTTTTTTCCTTGCTGCAGGCAATCCAGGGTTTTGTCGAAAAAATGCATTGAATCTTTCAGTGTCAGTAGCAGTGACGGCTTAGATGGGATTTCTCCGCCGGGTTGAATCACCGTGCCTTTAAATCCTCGACTGATACTCACATAACGATTTCCCAGAAGCCCTTCAGTCGTCAGCGAAGCATTCGAATCGCTGCGAATCGCGTCTTGGTCACGTCTCTCCACCTGCAAGACCAACTCAATTCGCCGCTGAGGGCTGGCCGATTCTCCGGCAAGTTTGATTGCGCTCACTGAACCGACTTGAATCCCGTCAAGTCGGACTGGGGCGTGCACAGTTAAGCCCGATGCGTCTGGGACGTACAGACTCAATTGGTATTTCGGAATCAAAAGACCGGATGACCAGAGATAG
This sequence comes from uncultured Acidobacteriota bacterium, assembly GCA_963743735.1. Classification (GTDB taxonomy): domain Bacteria; phylum Acidobacteriota; class Terriglobia; order Acidiferrales; family UBA7541; genus Acidiferrum. The sequence continues at coordinate 36,330 of CAVURF010000005.1, read as the reverse complement.
TAAAAGATGCAAACCAGGAAAGTCCCACCAAGTAAAGCCCCGGCGATTCTCAATGCCTTATCTGAGACTCGAATTGTAACTTCCGCCATCGTGTGCCCTGTGTATATTTTTACCTGTCGAAGCACACGACGGCAAGGAAGAATCGAAAGCAAAAAATAAAAAGGGGTGAGCGCAGAGCCCACCCTTTGTCTAGAGCTTATGAAATTTTGTTTAAACGCCGGGAGAGTTGTCGGCTAGTTGTTTGGCGACGTCGTTGACGGTGGAGAGTGGGACGGTGACATGGACGTTTTCTTCGGAATTCACGACATCGATCTGAATTTTGGTGCCGACGGTTGCGACTCGAACGTGGTCGCGGCCATCTTGCACATCGACGAATGTCGTGTCTGGGTAGCGGCGAAGCTCTGAGGTAACAATTTCCAGCAGGGGCAGGCATTCCGACGCTTCAGGTGGGATATCGCGGAAGTGGTGCTTGGGTACCAAATGCATCGCCATGGGTACGGCGGCGGCGGGAACCCAGAAGTGTACATGAGATCCGCCATCGCGGTGTTCGTCAACGTCGACCTTGATGACGCCTTCGCGGAAAGTATAGACGCCGGCGGCAACGATGGTGCTGGTGAGAGCCAGCGCACATTTGGCGAGGATGATCATGGTTTCTTCTCCGTGTCCTTGTCCTCAGTCTGAGATATTTTTGGAATCGAGCCAAATGCGGACGATGTTGTCGTCGCTCTTGACCGAGACGAGTTCCGTGTCGCCGTGGGCGGAAAGGGCATGGAGAGCCGCGACCAGATCCAGTTCATCTTTTCCGGCGGAGAAAAGCGCATCTACAACTTTCATCGGGATTTTCACGTCGACGCGAGACCGTTCCGTAGGCTTGGCGTCCTTGCCGGAGCCGAAATGCTTTTCGATGACGTGAACCAGCATGTAGCCGTTCTGCTTGGCCACGCGCACGTCTGAATCGTTGGATTGTACGGTGACGAATTCGCCGTCTTTGGCGGTACGGACCGCGTCGAGGAGGGTTTTGAGATCGACGCCGTTCATATCGGTGTCGTTGAACCTAACTTTGCCGTTGTGCAAGCGGTCTTTATTGATGGCGGGGAGGACTTTTTCGGCCATTTCGAGCGGCACATTCACGCGGACGGTCTCAGTCTTGGACTCGGTGCTGACCACGCGAACGTGCAGCCAGCGGTCGGAAGTCTTTGAGGAATCGGAGGTTACAGTGACCGATTGGGCGTACAGTGCGACCGGTGCGAGTAACACTACGGCGGCGAGAGCCACCGAAGCGCGGCGGGCCAAATGTTGTGAAATTGCGCGTTGCAAAAGCTGGCTCATGCGAAGATTGCTCCTCGAGGACGGCGTCGCGAAGCGAACCCGGTTGGTGACCAGATTGGCTGCGTCTGGTAGAGATACGCGAGACCTTAGAAGAAAGTTCCCTGAGGGAACGCAGAAGACGGGCGTTTCGAATGGCAGTCTTCCATGTCGGCTAGACCGCGGCGAACGCCTTCCGGAATCTCCGCCGCAGGAAAATGACCGGCAATGCGAGGATTGCGAGCCAGAGCAATAAGGTAAGGCCGTGTTCGGTTTCGCGGGAGTTTTTTAAGCGGGCGACGAGATCGGTATGCTGCTGAGTAACTTCTTCGCCGGATTGCGATTCGTTTTCGATGCGGCCAGGCGTTTTGAGGTCGGTAACGGCGGAATTGAGTTCAGTCGCGGGAATCCGGAGCGACGCCTGGATACTGCGTGGAGCGTTCTCTGGAGTAGCAACATTGAGTTGCGCGGAATTGATGCCGCGCCAGGATGGCGTCGAGAGACGAACGGGATGCGGCGAAATCGCTCACGACAAAAGAAAGGGTAACGGTACGAGCGATCATGGGACCTGGTTGGCCGTCAACACTGATTGCGTTCCAGCTTCGTCATCGCGTGGCGCAGCAACACTTCCATGTCGCTGATGTTCTGGGCTGCAGGTTCGCGATACTGCTGCTCCTAGGAAGGTCGCGCGAAACGCCGCTTTCCGGCGATGCGCGCGCAGAATCCTGAAGCCAACCGCATAGAGGTACGTTCGAAACAGGGCGCGGGGCTCGTAACGTAAAGATGCACGAAGCACCGCGAGAAAGGTCTCCTGCGTCAGCTCTTCCGCCTGGGCTGGATCGGTGACTCGCCTGCGGAAAAATCCAAACAGCGGCTGTTTGTAGCGCGAGAACAGTTCGCTGAACGCTTCGGCGGAACCGCTGCAGAATGCGAGCATCAATTGCTCGTCGCAATCGGCGGCTGCAGACTTCTCTGCTCCGGGATTTCCGAACGCATCGTTCATCGCGATTGGCATAGCGCTACGCTTTGTTGCTTCCGAGTCTAGAACGAACGCCGGCGGCGCGTCTTGCGCGCCATCGACTGTCACTATTGGTAATGCCACGAGACAGCGAAAAGTTCCCGGCGGTAGGGTATAAGGCAGAGAGATGGCAGATTGTCACGTAACCTTTGGGGATGGGGATACTCCCAATAGTGCGCTGAAGTGTTCCCATGCATGGAATGAGGCAGGAGTGATGATGCTGGCGAGGATTTTGGCGGGCACACGCGGAGAGCGGTGAAGAGCAGTGAGAAGCGGCGAAGCTACAGCTACGGTGGACAGGGACGAAGCGGACTTGATCGCGCGAATCCTGGCTGGAGAGAAAGAGCTGTTTCATGAGCTGATCCGGCCATACGAGCGAATGGTGTATGTGACAGTGTTCGCGATCGTGCGGAATGAGACGGACGCCGAGGACAGCGCGCAGGACGCGCTGGTCAACGCCTACCGGCATCTGAGCAAGTTTCGCGGCGAGTCCAAATTCAGTACCTGGCTGGCGACGATCGCGATGAATGAGGGCCGGCAAAAGCTGCGCAAGCTTAAGAGGGCGAAGGAAGATTCACTGGACGAGCCGGTGCAAGGCGAGGAACAGGAAATCACGCCGGCGCCGCTGACGGACTGGCGCGAGATTCCGCTGGAAGCGCTGGAGCGGAAGGAGTTGCGAGAAGCTCTGCGAAGTGCGGTGGCGGAGTTGCCGGGAATCTATCGGCAGATCTTTACTCTTCGGGATCTGGACGGACTGAAAGTTGCGGAGACGGCGGCGGCGTTGGGAATCAACGAAAACATGGTGAAGGTGAGGCTGCACCGTGCGCGGATGATGCTGCAGAAGCGGCTGGTACCGTTCTTGAAAACGACGGCACCGGCGCGAAAGGGATTCTGGGGGAGGATGCCATGGAGCTGAACTGCAAGCACGTGTGGGCACACATCTCCGACTACATTGACGGCACGGTGACGGCTGAGTTGCGCGCGGATATCGAGCGGCACCTGGAGCATTGCGAGATTTGTTCGGCGATTCTGGATTCGACGCGAAATATTCTGGTGCTGACGGCGGATGACCGGACGTTTGAGTTGCCGGTGGGATTCAGCAAGAGATTGCATGAGCGGCTGGCGCGGGAGCTGGCGGCGAACTGAGAAGCGAAAAACGTACCGGTATAAGAGTACAAAGTAAAAGTTGGGACCGAGTTTGGCAGCTTCGACTATGGTACGCGGTGGATCATGGGGTGGGTGATCCATTCGGCGGTTAGCAGGATGAGCGTGAGGATGGACAGGCCGATTTGCAGGCGTTCGGAGTTTAGCTTGCCTCGCGTGAGAGGTTGTTGACGCCACTGCGATGCGGGTTTGCCGCGCAGGTGGCGAATTTTCCAAATTACCGACAGATTGATCAGCGAGCCGAAAAGCGCTAAAAGCATCATCGGAATGCGGATGGCATCCTGGTGAAAACCCTTCGCGGGTGCGTGAATGCCCGCTGCCGCGGCGAGCGCGCCGAGGCCGATGGCGACGCGGATGCCGCTGATGGCTATGACGGCGGTGCAAGCGCTTTGCAGGATGGCGAAGAGAATTCCGGACCAGCCTAAAAGCTTGAGGCGTGTGGAAAGGGAAGCAGATGGCGCGGACGAGTTCTCTGAGCCTCGGATATTCGAATCGGCTGTCAGCTTTTCAGGCACGACAATTGAGTTTAGCGAAGCGCGAAATTCGCGTCCAATCCAGATAAATCTACCTGACGGGGAATTCTCGCCTGCGTAGCCGGAACCGAACGGATTGTGGATGTTTCGAATCCTGCGCACGTCGCGCTTCCTGGCGCTAGGAGGCGACTTGAGCGCCAGCAATTTATGTCCTGTGTCGCTGCCACTTATCTACTGTTACAACTAGGAGACCGGCAACCAGGAAGCCGGCCAACAGCATTGCCGCGTGCGACAGTACACGTGCATAGCCGAGTGCCTCGGCATCGATGAACGGATATGGATATCGTCAGAGGCCGCTCCACGAATCGTCACCAATGTTAGATGGACAAGCGGATCGCGATGTATAGTGCGGTGCCTGGTGTCACTGAAGCACTCGGGAAAGACCTGCCCCCCACGAGAATTCGACAGAGAGAGAGAGCAAGTCAACCCGACGGCAACAATGAGATTTGTAAGAATGGTGAAAAAGCTGAAATAGGCGATGACCGCCCCGAGTACTGTCATTCCATTGCGCGCGAGGCGGCGATCGTCAACGGAAACTGGAGCAACAGAGCGAACCACGCCACGCAATGCAATGATTGCCAATGAAGATGCGCATTGCCGTATTCGATTGCCTAATCACTCGGCCAGATTTTCACCCGGAAGAATAACAGCAACCGCCATAACGACAATCTCAATCATGCACCGCTAACGCTTCTTTAGGCTCTTAGTGGAAGGAAGATCGGCAGCTTTGACGCGCCAGGGGAGGCGCACCGGGTCCACATTATAGATACCGATCTGATTGGATTCGGACGTTCCGATTTGACCAACCCAGGCAACGCGAAAACGGGCCTTGCCGTGCCAGCGGCGCTTGACTTCGATGACTTGACCAGGGGCGGTGAGGTAGGCGACGCCATCGAGACGCGCGCCATCTTCGCTGATGTCCATGGTGCAGGAACTTTGCGAGAAGGGATTCCCGTTGCGGTCCTTGCCGCGAACGAAAACGCGAAAAGTCTGCGTGGCCCGAGGGCCGCGGCGTGTTTTGCGCCAAAAAGTGGGAGCCGGCTTTTGAAACGCAAGGCCGACCTCGCAGCCACTTTGCGGATGCGGCTGGTTGAAGACCGCGCGAACTTCCTGTTCTTCTTGCGTGAACTTGCTGACAATAAAGAGTTTATCGCCGAGCTTTACAGGAGTGTTAAGCCTAACCAGAGCGCCATTGGCATTGAACATAATCGTGGTGGTCGGTTCATGGAACGAGCCAATGGCTTTGCTCCACCCATAGACTACGACCGGGACGTGGAATGGTTTGCGTTCGCTCGCCCGGCGGGGCTTTTTGGCCTGTGGAGGGGAAAACAGCGGCGAGCTTTTTTGTGATGAGGCAGAGGACGGTTGCTTTTCCATGCCTTCCAGTGGGAAGCCTTGTTGTGCGCCGTGGGTGGGACATTCAAATGCGCAGGGCTGGGAGGAAAGTTGCTCCAGAGTTTCGGAGCGAGCGTGCAAGGTGATCCAGTCGTCGTAGTCGCCGTAGGGACAACGGACGCGGAGAGAGTACGTCTTGGACGTTGCTGGGACCATGAGAATTTCGTAATTCCAATGTTACTCGTGCTGGGAGCTGAGCGTAGTGGAGAGAAACCGTTGGTAGCGGGAGAGTAATTGGGTGGCGGAGAAATAGTGAATAGTTCTGATGTCGCGTCACGGTGGGTTTGTACCTAGCAAGGTACGGTTCGAACGCGGTTGCGGCAGGCGGGTGAGGTTCGGAAAAAATCCCCACACATAAAAACGCGTGTGGGCACTCGGCGTCCGCTTTACGGGCAAACCTCTATTTCGTCAGCATCGTGATCTATGGTTATTCTCTCTAGATGAGCGATCGGAAGGAGCGACGACTGTGACGAGAGATGAGGCTCGGAAGCTTGCTAACAATTGGGTGGCGGCCTGGAACGCTCATGATTTGGACGAGATCATGACGCATTATGAGGACGCGGTTGAATTGACTTCACCGGTTGCCGCGCAGCTGTTGGGGACGCCTGATGGCAAGGTGGCCGGAAAGGCGAACTTGAGAGCGTACTTTCAGCGTGGACTGGAAGCTTATCCGGAGCTGCGCTTTCACCTCGAGGATGTGCTCTGGGGCGTAAATAGCGTGGTGCTCTACTACAAGAATCAAAAGGGGACACGCACGGGGGAGTTTATGGAGCTGTCAGCGAACGGGAAAGTGGTGCGGGTTGTGGCGAATTACGGCGCGTAGCAAGCCCGGGTAAGAATTCGCCGAGAGAACGGCTCGGACGGAGGCAAGAGATTCGGAGAAGTCCGCGCAAGTGGAACCGACGTGTAGGGCACCTGGCGCTAAACGAACACGATTGATTGTTTTGAATTTTCGCAGTATTAATAAGTTCCAGCATGTTCTTGAGAAACGAATCGAAGTAGGCGGATATCGCAGCCTTTGCCACCGTCGAACTGTGCGCGGATCTCGCGTTGCTTTAGGGGATGAAATCCCAAGACAAACTGGTTACACTCTGTGCTCATAAGGCTGTTGTTCCTTCTTGGCAGGATTTCTTTCTAGACAAAAGAGTTATGCCATGAAACAACAGCCTTTTCTATTTATTGTGAGAAATTCCGGCTAGCGATACAACGTCGATGGTGAACCCCGATCGCCCGCGGTAGACAACTGCAGTTACTATAAGCTCAAATTATTTCTCCGGCAGATTCTCAAAACGACGCGATAACTGATTACGTCGTGGGAGTCCATTTTAGGTAGACGACGGCTAGTGGGGGGAGGGTTAGGCAGAGGGAGAAGGGGCGGCCCTGGCGGGGATCGACGGCTGCGTTTTGGCCACCTTTGTTGCCTACGTTGGAGCCGCCGTAATGGACGGCGTCGGTGTTGAGGATTTCTTTGTAGAAGCCGGCGCGGGGGACGCCGACGATGTAGCCTTCGCGGACGACCGGAGTGGCGTTGATAACTACTACGATAAGGTCGTCTTCGGTTTTACCTTTGCGAAGAAATGACAGGACGCTGTTGTCCCCGTCATTGCAATCGATCCACTCGAAGCCTTGCCAGTGGAAGTCGACTTCGTAGAGAGCAGGCTCGGTGGAGAAAACGTGATTGAGGTCGGTGACGAGCTTTTGGATGCCGCGGTGCGAATCCCATTGCAATAAGTGCCAATCCAGGCTGCGGGCTTCGCTCCATTCTTCGCGTTGGCCGAATTCCTGGCCCATGAAGAGGAGTTTTTTGCCGGGATGCGCGTATTGATAGGCGTAGAGCAGACGTAGATTCGCGAATTGCTGCCAAAGATCGCCGGGCATTTTGTGAAGCAAAGAATTTTTGCCGTGCACAACTTCGTCGTGGGAGAAGGGAAGAACGAAATTTTCGCTGAAGGCATAGACGAGGGAAAAAGTGATTTTGTTGTGCTCGTACTTGCGGTAGATCGGATTGGCGGAAAAATATTTTAGCGTGTCGTTCATCCAGCCCATATTCCATTTGAAGCTGAAGCCCAGGCCCCCGAGATAGGTGGGGCGGGAGACGCTTGGCCATGCGGTGGATTCTTCGGCGATGGTGAGGATGCCGGGGAACCGTTCGTAGGCGACGGTGTTCATGGTCTTGAAGAAATCGACGGCTTCGAGATTTTCGCGGCCGCCGAAGCGATTAGGAACCCACTCGCCTTCTTTGCGGGAGTAATCGAGATAGAGCATGGAAGCGACGGCGTCCACGCGCAGGCCGTCGATGTGATATTTGTCGAGCCAGAAAAGCGCATTGGAGATTAGGTAGTTGCGAACTTCGTTGCGGCCGTAGTTGTAGACGAGGGTGCCCCAGTCGGGATGAGAGCCCTGGCGCGGGTCAGCGTGTTCGAAGAGATGAGTGCCGTCAAATTGCGAGAGGCCGTGAGTGTCGCGCGGAAAATGCGCTGGCGTCCAATCGAGAAGAACGCCGATGCCTCCCTGATGGCAGCGGTCGATGAAGTACATGAAGTCGGCGGGCGAGCCGAAGCGGCTGGTGGCAGCGTAATAGCCGAGGGTTTGGTAGCCCCAGGAGCCGTCGAAGGGATGCTCCATGATGGGGAGCAATTCGATGTGGGTGTAACCGAGTTGTTTGACGTAGGGGATGAGTTGCTCGGCCAATTCGCGGTAGGTGAGCCAGCGATTGTGTTCTTCTGGAACACGGCGCCAGGAACCGAGATGGACTTCGTAAATCGAGATTGCTGATTCGAACCAATTCTTTTGCTGGCGCTGAGCGATCCATGCGGAGTCGGTCCATTGATGCGAATGGAGATCGGCTACTACGGAGCCGGTGTTGGGACGAAGCTCGGCCTGGAAAGCGTAAGGATCGGCTTTGAGCGGTAGAAGATTTCCGTTCGGGCCGAGGATTTCGTATTTGTAAACGGCGCCTTCGCCGACTTCGGGAAGGAAAAGCTCCCAGATGCCGGAGGAGCCGCGGGGACGCATGGGATGGACGCGACCGTCCCAGCGATTCATGTCGCCGACAATGCTGACGCGACTTGCGGCCGGAGCCCACACAGCGAAATGCGTTCCAGGTACGTCTGCGACGGTGTGGAGATGGGCGCCGAGCTTTTCGTAGGTGTCGAAATGGCGGCCTTCGCCAATGAGGTGGAGGTCGAAGTCGGTGAGGAAGAATGGAAAAGCGTACGGGTCGAAAATTTCGAAAGACTCGCCGGCATGCGTGCGGCCTTGAATTTTGTAGCTGCCGGGTTCGGGAGCGGAGGGTTGATTCGAGGGCCAGACGGCTTCGAACAGGCCTGCGGGACGGAGTTTGACGGCGTCGGCAATTTTTGCCGGCGAATTGGCGGGATTTTTGAAGACAATACTGGCTTCAGCGGCCCAGGGAAAGAAAAAGCGGATGGCCCAGCCGGAGGGGACGGGATGTGGACCGAGAATGCCAAAGGGATCGGCGTTTGTTCCGGCGAGGAGAGAGTCGATGCGCGCATTAAATTCCGCGGCGGCGCGTTCTTCTGGCGTGAGCGCTCGCGTGGGGGCTCGCTTGGAGTTTTCTAGGGGCAAGATTGAATTCTCCCTCCAGCAGAGGAGCGAAGGCAAGGGCGAGGATCGGGCCTATTAAAGATGATGCTCCTCTTGGTCGTATGACGAAAGAATTTTCTAACGAAAAAGGGTCTCGTTGTATAGTCCCTGAGATTATTTGGAGCGATTATTTTGGTACAAGGGGGGATGGATGAAGGGCCGGATAGCGGTGTGGTGCGTCGCGATGAGTATTTTGTCGCTTTTTGCGGAGGCGACAAGGGCCCAGGATCGTGGGCAAGCCCGGTCGATGGTGATTTCGAAGAATGGAATCGTAGCGGCCGAGTCGCCCCTGTCGGCGCAGGCGGGCGTGCGAATTCTGGAGAGCGGTGGGAACGCCGTGGATGCAGCAATTGCGACCAACGCAATGATGGGCGTAGTTGAGCCGATGATGAACGGAATTGGCGGAGATTTATTCGCGATTGTGTATGACGCGAAGGCGAGCAAACTTTATGGATTGAACGCGAGCGGTTGGGCGCCGAAAGGCCTGACGATTGAGTTTTTGCGGAAGCAGGGACTGCGGGACATGCCGCAAGGGGGAATCAATAGCGTGACGGTTCCCGGGATGGTGGACGGATGGCAAAAGTTAGCGGACAAATTTGGACGAAAGAAATTGGCGGAGGATCTGAGCGCCGCGATTGCTACGGCAAGAAATGGATTCCCAGTGCCGGAAATGGACGCGGCGTATTGGGCGGCGGGAGTGGACTTGCTGCGTTCGAATGAGGCGGCAAGCAAATTGTATCTGCCAGGCGATCACGCGCCGAAAGTTGGCGAGATTTTTAAGAACGAGGATTTGGCGTGGTCGCTGCAGCAGATTGCAGAGCATGGGCGGGACGCCTACTACAACGGAGAGATTGCGCGGAAGATCCTGGCGGCGGAAAAGATGCATGGTGGAACGATGACCGCGGAGGATTTGGGTAAGTTTTCGGCGGAATGGGTTGAGCCGATTTCGACGACGTACCGCGAATGGACGGTTTATGAACTGCCGCCGAACGGGCAGGGTCTGGCGGCGCTAGAGATGCTGAATATTTTGGAGACTACGCCGCTGGGGCAGAAGGGTTATGAATTTGGAACGCCAAAGGCGTTGCACTTGATGATTGAGGCGAAGAAGTTGGCCTATGCGGACTTGAAAAGGTATATCGGCGATCCGCGCGGGCAGAAATTGCCAGTGCAGAAATTGCTTTCGAAGGATTGGGCGGCTTCGCGCGCGAAGCAGATTGATGAGCAGCACGCCAACTGCGATGTGAGCGGTGGGGAGATGGCGATTGGAAATGATACGACATATCTGACGGTAGTGGATCGCGACGGAAACATGGTTTCACTGATCCAGAGCAATTATTCGCAGTTTGGATCTGGCGTTGTAGCGCCGGGAACAGGGTTTGTTCTGCACAACCGCGGAGGATTGTTCACGCTGGACGCGAAGTCGCCGAATGCGCTGGCGGGGCGGAAGCGGCCGCTGCATACGATTATTCCGGCGTTTGCTCAGAAGGGCGATACGCGCGTGGCGTTTGGAATCATGGGGGGATGGAACCAATCGCAGGCGCATGCGCAGTTTGTGATGGATTTGGCGGACTACAAAATGAATATTCAGGCGGCCATGGAATCGCCACGGTTTACGAAGATTACGTTTGCGGGATGCGACGTGAAAATGGAGGGCCGGTTTTCGCAGAAGACGCGGGATGAGTTGAAGGCTAAGGGACACGAGATTCAATTGTTGGGGACGTATTCGTCGAGCGTGGGCGGTGGGCAGGCAGTGATGCGTGATTTTGCGAGCGGTGTAAATTATGGAGCGTCTGATCCGCGGAAGGATGGCGAGGCGGTGGCGGAGTTGCCGGTGCCGTAAAGAGAAGACAAAATCGGAGAAAAGATAACGCAGTCCGTCATGGCGCTGTGCGGCACTTATAGAGGATGAAAATGGGCAAGAGGTATAGGGTAGTGAAACTTGGGCCGGTTCGAGGCCGAGTCTCTGTGGCGCGGGAAGCCCGCAACGCAGTCTGGTCGGAACCTGTTACGAACTTAAGATTGTAGCCCCCACTGCGGTGGGGAGCAGGCAGGGCAGAGTGAGAAGGAAGAGAGGTTCACCGGCGCAGGGTGGAGGAAGCGATGGAGACGATGTACCGGTGTTGTGCAGGATTGGATGTGCATATCTGGACCAGTTGGACCCCCGAGGGCTGATCCGCTACCACGTTAAACGCTTAGAGAGCCTCGGACACACCGTCACACTTAGCGCGCACCCAGCATGAACTAAATTTTCAGGGCAGAGACGCGGAGTGCGCAGAGAAAGCGCGGAGATGATAGGAAAGAATTGCGGGGTGAGGAAACGGTGGGGCGGGATTCGGCCGGCTTGGTGGATGCGGAGTGGAAAAGCAAGACAATGGCGTAAAGCCTCTGCTACAAAAACCGCTGTCAGTTGGGGTGTGAGTCGAGCTTTTCGAATGGGATGTTGCTGATTGGGTATTCGCGCCAATCCTTGTAGTCGAAGTGCCACCACTCCGATTCGAAAACGGTGAACCCTTCGGCTTCCATGGCCCAGCGGAGCAGGTCGCGATGCCAACGCTGCTGAGAAGTGCCGCCTGGATAATCTGGAAAAGAACGCGGAGACATTTCATCGTAAAGACCGGTCATTTCGACGGGCTCATCGGTTTTCAAATCGAAAAGCGTCAGATCGACGGCACAGCCGCGGTTGTGACGTGATCCTTGGGCGGGATCCGCGACGAAGATTTTTCCGCTGTCCGGAGTCGCATCCCAGAAAATTTTCGTAACGTACCATGGGCGATAGCCGTCATGAATGAGCAAGCCATAGCCAAGGGGCTGCAAGCGGTGCAGCGCGCGCAGCAGTGCATCGGCTGCCGGACGCTGCAGAAACGCCCGCGCCTGCGTGTAAACGGGCGAGCCAAGGAAATCGTTTGTGGTGGCGTAGCGAATGTCGAGTCGAATCGCAGGATCGAGCTTCGCCAGCTCGACCAAATCACCGTGACGAAACAAGCCCTTCTCCTCGGGAGGGCTGGCTGCGAGAGCCTCGTTGCGGATCTGCTTTAGAGACCGCATCGGTTTGACCAGGCTAACGCTGTTGCTGCCGCCAGGAACCGAATAGGGGAGACGGTGATAGGGGCCGATCTGTGTGAAGATCTGCCAAACCGGATCTGAGCCGCGTTGTTTAAAAGCCAGCACCCAGGAGGGATCGGCTTCGTCGCTGGTATAGGTAAATGAAGTTTGGTCGCCTTCGGGAGAAACGGCAAGAAGCTTGAGTAGATATTCGATTCCAGCGGAATTACTCAGGTACAGATGCCGCGAACGCTCCAGGATGACAAAGACATCCTTCTCGGTCTGGTCTGCAAAATCTCCGGTCTTTCCTCTTAAATCTTGCGGCAAATGGGACGGCTGGGGTCCGGGAAAAGGAGCGGGAGAGCCGGCTGGCCCGACCGAACTCTCCGAGGCCGCTTCAGAACCATCCGACGAATCCCGACGAAAAGTACTCCCGCCGAATTTAAGGCCGGCGACTTTCCCAGACTTGTCCCTAAAAAAAATGACTTCCTGGCGAGTATTCGTTTCCACGATCTCGAAAACATCACCGGGAAGCACCTGCACGAGGCGAAATTCGGCCAGAGAGAGGCCGTCCGCGGATTGGCAGTACAGTTGTCGGCCCTTTTGCAGTATGCGGACACTTTTTCCGGTTGCTGGTTCCTTGTACGTGCCGATCAACTCCTCAGGCGGCGCTGCGGTCCAGGCTGCAACCTGGGGCAAGGCGCGCGGGGCGAAGCAGGGCGCCAGCGCAAGCAAAAGGATGAGTCTGTGCGCGCGTGCGTGGACGATGGCTCCAGAAAGCGCGAAGGATTTGTTTTTCAACGGTCACCGCTCGATGAGATTGTGGCGGACATGATAACCGAGTCCGGTAAGTTGCGGGATGCGAAACGTAGGCTGGTGCGACGATGAATTCGGACTCGATGATGGGAATGACATGGATAATGCAACATCTGACAGAGATTCGGAAACGATTAATCCTGAAACCAGCGGGAACCGTGACGCTGCTCTTCGGAAATTTCGCGCACGATATCCATTGTTTCTGCCCGGCGGACTTGGCCGCAGGCGGCTAGCAGCGCGTTGACCAGAGCCACGGGAGCAGCATAGGAAGCGCCGAAGGAGGTGGTTTCAATGCTGGCGAGGAAAGTTTCGTGGGCAATGCGCGCGAGAGGGGACAAGTAAGTGTCGGTAATGGCGACGCAATGGGCTTCGCGCTGGCGGGCCTGGCGCGCGCCTTCAACAGTCTGCAGCAAGCCTCTGCGGAAAGAGATAGCCATGACCAGATCGTCCTTCGTCAACGAACGTGTCAAGTGGTTGATACGGCCGGGAGAGGTGGCTGCGAAGATCGGCATACCCAGCAGGCTGGTCTGATACTCCAGATATTTGGCGAGGTATGCGGCCAAATCGCCCGCCACGACAACGATGCGGCGTGAGGCGTACATGCGTTTGGCGAGTTCGGTGAGGCGCGGGGCGTCCAGGCTATTTTTCAGGCCCTGCAGGTTTTTCAAGTCGCGCTCGATGGAATCGGCGACATACGAATGGCGTCCGCGCTCGGATGAAGTGGTCTGCATAGTATCGGCCGAGGTGGCGAAGGCGATGGAAAGGTCATGCAGATATTTTTGAAATTCGCGAAATCTGGCGAAGCCCAGAACGCGCACAATGCGAACCATGGTTGCAGGATCAGTGTTGAGTCGCTTGGCCATGGCACGAACACTGAGCAGCACAAAACCGCGCGGATGTTCGAGCACGGGACGCAGAACTTCCTGCCGCTTGGCGGTAAGTTTGGCGATGCGTTCTTGCAGATTTATGGGCTGCGAAGGTGCCGACGGAGTTTCCCGCTTCATGGATAGTGATTGACCCGTTAGATGCAAGCAGCGGACAAGATGATGCCACAGAAGCAAGTCTTACGCATCTTTTGACTCCTGCAAAAATCGCGCGGACAAGCGTGCTTTGTGCGACGGAGACCTACTTATCGGACGTGGCGGTTTTGGCGGTGAGGCCGGGCGCGACGATGGGTTGCAGAAACGGCATCATGGCGCGAAGGCCGGGGCCAAGTTGCTCGATGGCGTGTTGCTGTTCGGCTTTGCGTTTGGCCAGGAAATTTATGCAACCGCTTTCGTTTTCTGCGATCCATTTTTTGGCGAAGCTGCCGTCTTTGATTTCGGCCAGGAGCTGTTTCATCGCTTTGCGAGTGTCGTCGGTGACGATACGTAGGCCCGCGGTGTAGTCGCCATGCTCGGCGGTGTCGCTAATGGAATAGCGCATGTAGCTGAGTCCGCCACGGTAAATCAGATCGACGATCAGTTTGAGTTCGTGGAGGCATTCAAAGTAGGCGACTTCTGGCTGGTAGCCGGCTTCGGTTAACGTTTCGAATCCGGCTTTGATGAGAGCGCTGACGCCCCCGCAGAGGACGGCTTGTTCGCCGAAAAGGTCGGTCTCGGTTTCTTCGGTGAAAGTGGTTTCGAGGACGCCGGCGCGAGTGCAGCCGATGCCGCGCGCGTAACTGAGAGCTAAAGCTTTCGCCTTGCCGCTGGCGTCCTGCTCGATCGCGAGAAGACCGGGCGTGCCGCCGCCTTCGGTAAAGACTTCGCGAACGCGATGGCCGGGAGCTTTCGGGGCGACCATGGAAACGTCGATGGTGGCGGGAGGCTTGATAGTGCCGAAACGAATGTTGAATCCATGCGCGAACATTAAGGTTTTGCCGGTCTTGAGGTTGGGCGCGATGGCTTCGTTATAAAGTTTCTGCTGCTTGGTGTCCGGCACAAGGACCATGATGACATCGGCCCAGGCGGCTGCGTCGGATGGAGATTTTACAGTGAGGCCGTCTTTTTCGGCTTTGCCGCGAGAAGCGCTGGTTTCCGGCAGTCCGACGCAGACATTGCAGCCGCTGTCGCGCAGATTGAGCGCGTGCGCGTGTCCTTGTGAGCCGTAGCCTAGAATGGCGACCTTTTTGGATTGGATGAGGGAGAGGTCGGCGTCCTTGTCGTAATAGAGCTTTGCCATGTGCTTCCTTTCGCGGGCCGGTTTGCGGCCGAAAATGAGATCGGTTTCGAGCTCATTTGCTGAAATCCTGCCTGACACTAAAAAACCCGAAGAGAGATTCCTCGCCGCGTTCGGAATGACGGCGAAAAGCAAAGACAAAAAAGGGCCAAAACCATTTGCATCCGCAGCCGATCATCTACTTCGAAGTAACGGCAGATTCAAGCTTGGTTGAGCCTGGAACTCCGGGCGGTTGAAGCAAGTCGCCGCCTCGAGTCATGGCAATGCGTCCGGTGCGCGCCATTTCCAGCACCCCGAACGGGCGCAGCACTTCGAGCAGGCCGTCGATTTTGTCTACGGTGCCGGAAACTTCTACGATCAGGGATTCGGGAGCGACGTCAACTACGCGGCCACGGAAGACTTTGATGAGTTCCATAAGGTGCGGACGGGACTGCTGGTCGGCGGCGACTTTCAGTAGAGCTAAGTCACGTTCGAGTACGGAGCGCTCGGAAATATTTTCGGCGAGCAGGACATCCACAAGTTTTTCGAGGCTGGCTTCGAGGCGGTGCGCGCCTTTTTCGTCGGTGTGCGCAACGATGGTCATACGTGCGACTTCTTCGTTTTCCGTTGGGCCGACGGTGAGAGAGTCGATGTTGATGGCGAGACGCCGCGCTAGGGAAGAGACGCGGTTCAGGACGCCGGGTTTGTTTTCGACATAGGCGATCAGTGTTTGCATAGGTCCTCAGCAATCGTTGTTCGTTACACCGACAGCGACCTAAAGTCGCTGTTACAAAAACAGGAAAAAACCGTCCCCGACCGGGTCGGGGACGCGACAACGCCAAGAAAACTCGGTGCGCACTCTATGGTTCGGCCGCGGTTTCTACCAGTGGGTTGTGCGGGCGGCGAATCATTTCGTGCAGCGAAGCGCCGGCCGGAACCATTGGGTAGACCGAGTCTTCCTGCTCGACGCGGAAATCGATAAGCACAGATTCTTTCGAGGCACGTGCCGCGCGAATTGTGGATGTGACGTCGCCGCGAGCGGTCACGCGTTCGCCGCGAATGCCGAAAGCGTTGGCAAGAGCGGCGAAATCCGGGGCGACGAGCGGAGTGGCGACGTAGCGCTTGTCGTAGAAAAATTCCTGCCACTGGCGAACCATGCCGAGAAAGCCGTTGTTGATGATGGCTATATTGACCTTGATTTTTTCTTGAACGATGGTGGCCAGCTCGCACATGGTCATCTGGAAACCACCATCGCCGACCACGACCCAGACGTCGGCGTCAGGTTTGGCGAATTTTGCTCCGACGGCTGCAGGTAGCGCGAAACCCATGGTGCCGAGGCCACCGGAAGTGATGAGCGTGCGCGGACGGTTGTGGTGGTAATACTGCGCTTCCCACATCTGGTGCTGGCCAACGTCGGTAACCACGATGGCGTCGCCCTTGGTTTCTTTCCACAGATCGTTGATGACGTGCGCGGCGTAGAGATGGCCGGTGTCGGGCAGGCTTTGAATATCGCGAACGGCGGAATCGCCCTTCATTTCGGCGATGCGGCTTTGCCAGGCGATGCGGTCTTTGCTTTCAATGTGCGGGAGAAGTTGTTCTAAAACTTCACGTGCATCGCCTACCAATGCTGCGTCGACTGGAACGTTCTTGTTGATTTCGGCGCGGTCGATTTCGATGTGAATTTTGCGCGCGCTCTTGGCGTAGGTGCGCAGATCGCCGGTGACGCGATCGTCGAAGCGCATACCGACAGCGATCAACAGGTCGGCTTCCTGAATGGCGTGGTTGACCCAAGCTTCGCCGTGCATGCCCATCATGCCGAGATTGAGCGCATCGTTGGCAGGGAAGCAGCCGATACCGAGGAGCGTCATCGAAACGTAAAAATTGCCGGCGCGAACGAATTGATCGAAGGCCTTCATGGCGCCGGAAATCATGATGCCGTGGCCGGCGAGAATCAGCGGACGCTTGGCGGAATTCAAGAGTTCGATGGCGCGATCGAGTTCAGCTTTGTCAAGACCGGCGCGAACGCGCTTTGGCGGAAGCTTTGGAGTCGCGGCGTTCCAGTCGAATTCAGTGGAAGATTGTTGCGCGTCCTTGGTGATGTCCACGAGGACCGGGCCGGGACGGCCGGAGTTTGCAATGATGAACGCTTCGCGTATCGTGCGAGCAATGTCTTCCGCGTGCGTGACGACGACATTGTGCTTGGTGATTGGCATGGTGATGCCGGTGATGTCGATTTCCTGAAAAGCATCGGAGCCGAGAAGTTTGCTGCCAACTTGTCCGGTGATACAGACAACGGGAGAAGAATCGAGCATCGCGGTGGCGATTCCGGTGACCATGTTGGTTGCACCAGGACCGCTGGTGGCCATGGCGACTCCGACTCCGCCAGTGGCGCGTGCGTAACCGTCGGCCATGTGCGTTGCGCCTTGCTCGTGGCGAACGAGAACATGGTGGAGCTTGGACTTGCCGAGTGCATCGTAGACCGGAAGGATCGCGCCACCCGGATAGCCAAAAATGTGTTTTACGCCGAGGTGTTCCAGCGACTGGCAAAGTATTTCTGCGCCGGTAAGTTTCATAGCGTCCTTCCTGATTGCACCAGCTGCGAATTTGGTTGCGGCAAAACAGTGACCGCGCCGCGCGAAGCGGACGAAACGAGGAATGCGTATTTGGCCATCACACCGCTGGTGAAACGCGGAGCCGGCGGTTTCCAGTTGGCGAGACGCTGCTTGATCTGTTCGGCGGTTAATTCCACGTTGAGCGTGCGATTTGGAATGTCGAACACGATGGTGTCGCCGTCGTGGACTGCGGCGATTGGGCCGCCGTGCGCGGCTTCGGGAGCCACGTGGCCCGCCATCAGGCCGTGTGTCGCGCCACTGAAGCGGCCATCGGTGAGAAGAGCGACAGACTCGCCGAGTCCTGCGCCGACGAGAGCCGCAGTGACCGCTAGCATTTCACGCATGCCCGGGCCGCCTTTCGGACCTTCGTAACGAATCACAATGACGTCGCCAGCTTTGATTTTATTTTTGTCGATTTCGGCGAAAGCCGCTTCTTCGCTATCAAAGACACGCGCCGTGCCGCTGAAGTTCATGGTGTTGTGACCCGCAACCTTTATGACGCAGCCTTCGGGCGCAAGATTGCCTTTCAAGATGACGAGGCCGCCGGTGGGCTTGAGGGGATTTTTCGCATCGCGGACTACTTCCTGTTTAGGCTTTTCTTTCGCGGCGTCGGCTTCTTGCGCGAGCGTTTTTCCGGTCACGGTAATCGCATCGCCTTGTAGAAGTCCGGCTTCGATCATGCGCTTGGCGATAAGCGCGGTGCCTCCTGCGGCGTACAAATCTGTAGCGACAAAGCGGCCGGCGGGCTTCAGGTCGGCGATGATCGGAGTTTTGGAACTGACGCGGTCGAAATCGTCGATGGAAAGAGGAATCTTTGCTTCGTTGGCGATAGCCAATAAATGCAGGACGGAGTTGGTGGAGCCGCCGGTGGCCGCAACGCCCGCGATGGCGTTTTCGATGGCGGTCTTGGTAATGAGTTTTGCAGGAGTGATGTCGCGACGCAGGAGGTCGAGAACCATTTCGCCAGCGCGTTCGCCGGCAGCGGCTTTGCCGGAGTTGGTTGCGGGAACGCCGGACGGACCGATGGGCGCGATGCCGAGAAATTCGGCGACGAGGGCCATGGTGTTGGCGGTGAATTGTCCGCCGCAGGCGCCGGCGCCGGGGCACGCGGATTTTTCCAGAGCGAGCAAGCGAGCGTCGCTCATTTTGCCGCTGGAGTGCGAGCCAATGGCTTCGTAAACGTCTTGAATGGTGACCGGATGTCCTTCGAATTCGCCGGGAGCGATGGAACCGCCGTAGAGAATCAGTCCAGGAATATTCAGGCGAGCTAGCGCCATGATGCCGCCGGGAATCGTTTTATCGCAGCCGACGAGAACGACCAGCGCATCAAAAAGATTTCCGCGGGTGACGAGTTCAATCGAATCGGCAATCACTTCGCGGCTGATCAGCGAAGTTCTCATACCTTCGGTACCCATGGTGATGCCATCGGAAATGGAAACGGTGTTGAATTCGAGCGGCGTGCCGCCCGCTTTGCGGATACCGTCTTTCACGTGTTGCGCGAGTTCGCGCAAGTGATAGTTGCAGGGGCCGATTTCAATCCAGGTGTTGGCGACGCCGATCAGCGGCTTGGAGAAATCTTCGTCCTTCAAGCCGGAAGCGCGGAGCATGGCACGCGCTCCGGCACGGCTCGCCCCCTTAATCAAGGATTGACTGCGCAGATTCAGACTGTCCTTGCTCACTTGCCCTTCCCCCTCACGACCACGACATAGCAAACCGCGCTGAACATCACTTACAAAAAAATTGGGCCATCAGCCTTTTTTGGATGATGGCCCGAGTTCCTCGGAACTTCGCTATTACGCCGCCATCACCCGCTCTTGCCGCCGATTCGGACAACATCGCTAATTCGTAGAATTCCGGGTACGACACGAACCCTTGCCAGTTTCATGGATTCCTGCGTCGTCATGGCGCTGCGAGTCCTTTTGTTGCTCATAATTCTCTCAGGGTTTGCAAGTACAAACCCTGAAAACGGGCCGCTGCGGGCAGCACCGCTCTTCGCCATGTAATGTAACAGAATGGGCGTTGAGGCTCAATGAGTCCAATTAATAGAAATGACCAAGATGATAAGGTAATCTTATGCAGAGAAGCCGCCGCCAAGGGCCGGCGGGAACTTTTGACGTACTCATTGGGAATTCCCAGTGAGGAAAGACGCTATCGCCAAGCCACTCAGGTAACTCCGGCATACCTCCAGCCGTCTATACCAATTAGCGAAGCCCGTTCATTTATGAGGACCAATATGAAAACGCCGTTTTTGGTACTTAGCTTTGCCCTAGCTTCAATCCTGACAATCGCTTATACGCCGTTCGCCGGGGCACGAGCTCAGCAGGACGATGCCAATCAAGTGCCGGCAGGAGCATCTGCCACAACGCAGGATGGGCCGGGAGTATCGCGGCGAGGAGGCGAGGGGCGCGGGCGAGGAGTGTTCGGCAAGATTTCCGCGTTGCAAGCTGACTCGATTGAAGTTACCGGACAAGATGGAACGAAGGTTTCCGTCAAGCTGACGAGCGGCACCGAATTTCGCAAAGCTCGGCAGCCAGCGAAGATAGGCGACTTCAAAGTGGGCGACATGGTGATGGTGCGAACCGACCAGAGCGGTGGAAATGGTTCCGGCGCAACGGCAGTGATGGTCGCGGCGGCACCGGCTGGGGGATTTGGTGCTCGTGGTGAAGGACGGGCAGAGGGCCGAGGCGGGCAGGGAATGATGCAGGGGACGATGGGCAAAGACTACGTGCTCGGCGAAGTGAAGAGCGTTGATCCTCCTAAGCTCACGGTGAAGCGCGTAGACAATGTCACGCAAACTTTGGAGTTGAACGAAGATACGTCTCTGCGCAGAGGACGCGACAGCATCACGATGGCGGATATTCAGGCGGGCGATCACATCTTTGCGCGCGGCACGTTGGCAAATAGCGTTTTCGTTCCCAAGGGAGTGAACGTGATTCCTCCGGAGCAATGGAAGCGCATGCAAGAGATGATGAAGGAAGGTGGAGAAGGGCGCGGCGGATCTCCGCAAAATGCGCCGACACCATCTGCACCGGCAACGCCCGCCACTCCGCCAGCGCCGCAAAATCCACCGGAGCGGAGCAATTGAACAAGATTTTCCGAGGATTGATCATTTCTATTGCCCTGGCCATGATCGGAGTGGTGTGTTTCGTGTGTTTGGCAAGCGCGCAGGAGCCGCCAAAATCACCGGCGTCGTCGTTTCAAATTTCCGGAAGCGTGCGCAATGGGAAAATATTGTTGCCGGGGGTCACCGTGACCGCGGCGAATACTTTGACCGGGAAAAAGTATTCGGTGGTGTCCGCGACCAATGGAACATTTCAATTTACTGGATTGCCGCGCGGCCGCTACGTGGTTCGCGTGGAATTCATGGGCTTCGCCACGGTGACGCAAGAAGTGGCGCTGAATCCTGAGAACCCCGCCGGCAAAGTGGAAGCGGAGCTGATTCTTGCATCGCGTCAGAAGGAACAGCAAGCCGAAGCTGCGCAAAACGCGCGGCGCGGATTTCAGAGTCTGGCTCTGAACAATGCGCTTGCGGCGTTGGGTGGCGATGCGGGTGCCGCTGGACTCGGCGGAAACGGCAGCGGAGGGAACAACGACGCAGCGGGTTTGCCATTAGGTGGCGCGGGTTTGGAGAATCCCACCGAGTCTGTCAGCATCAGCGGCGCGCAGGGGCGCACGCAGGATTTTGGAGGCGGTTCCGAGCAGAATCTGGAGGATCGCATTCAGGAATTTCGCGATCGCATGCAGCGCGAGGGCGGAGGAAATCTTCAAGGTGGCCCGCAGCAGGGCGGGGGACCAGGCGGAGCAGGAGGGCAAGGAGAACAAGGCGGCGGAGGAGGTGGTGGCGGCGGGCCCATTATGATTGGCCGCTTGGGCCGCAACTTCAACGTTAACCAACCGCACGGTTTTTTATATTTCCAGGACGACAATTCCGCTTTGGATGCCCGACCGTACTCGTTGACCGGAATTGCCACGGACAAAGCGAGTTACAACACGGCGCGATTCGGGGCAAATATCGGCGGACCGTTGAACATTCCGAAAATCTTCAATGGCGGCAACAAGTGGTTTTTCTTTGCGGGATGGAATGGCACGCGCGGCAGCACGCCTTATGACTTCTTCTCCACGGTTCCGACGACCGCTGAACGTGGCGGGAATTTTTCGGCTGCGACTTACAACAATGGAAGCCCGGTACAGATTTTCAATCCCGCGACTGGGCAGCAGTTCCAATTTAATGGGCTACTGAATACAATTGATCCTGCGGACATCAGTCGCGCGGCGCAAAATCTTTTGCAATTCATCCCATTGCCGAACATCGCTACGACGGCATCGGGGCAAAATTTTCATACGGTGACATCGGGCGCGAGCGCTTCCGATGCCGTAAACCTGCGGCTCATCCACAACTTCGGTGCCACGCCGTCGGGACCGATACAGCTTGGCCCGGGCGGTGGCGGTGGAGGCGGCCGCGGTGGCCGGCGAAATCAGAACAACATCAACTTTGGATTGAACTGGGCGCGAAATTCCACCGACACGATTGGCATATTTCCGTCGCTTGATGGCGGAACCAGCACGCAAGGACTAAGCGCGAGTGCCGGATGGGTGTACGGAAAAGGCCGGCTCACAAACAATCTGCGCTTCAACTACAATCACAATCACGTTTCGACCACGAACTTGTACTCCGGAATTGAAAACGTCGCCGGGAATGCGGGAATCACAGGAATTTCGACCGACCCTTTCGATTTTGGATTACCAGGGCTGAGCTTTACGAGTTTCGGTGGCCTGAGTGACCCCACGCCGCGCCGCGAGCTGGACCAGACGTATACAATCTCTGACACCATCGCGTGGAATCGTGCCAAACATAATTGGCGCTTCGGCGGGGATTATCGGCGCATTCTGCAAAGTTTTCGTTCGGCGCGAAACGCAAATGGCTCGTTCGTTTTCACTGGATTTGCTACGGGCGAGTATGCCAGTGCCGTGACGCGGGCTGCTCCGAATACCGGATACGACTTCGCGGATTTTCTGTTGGGGCTGCCGCAGCAAACCAGCTTGCAGTCCGGAACGGATTCGTATGATTTTCGCGCGAACTCCTATGACGTGTTTTTGCAGGACGATTGGCGGGTTCGCGCGAATTTTTCGCTGAATCTCGGATTGCGTTACGAATACAACGGCCCGTACACCGAAGCGCGCAATCGCATCGCAAATCTGGATGTCAGTCCGAACTTTGCGTTTGCCACGCCTGTGCAGCCAGGGCAGAGCGGGCCGGGGTTTGGCGCTTTTCCTGCGTCCTTGATCCAACCGGACCGAAATAATTTTGCGCCGCGTCTAGGATTGGCGTGGCGCCCGATGAAGCAAACCGTGGTGCGGCTCGGCTATGGAATTAATTACAATCTGGCGCAGTACGGAACAGTGATTCAGAATTTTGCGTTCCAGCCGCCGTTTGCCACGACGCAAACCAATTCGGTCACGACTCCTGCAACCAGCGATCTGACTCTGGTCAACGGATTTCCTGGAACTGCAGCCGGAGCGGTGACCAATAATTTCGCAATCAACCCGAATTATCGCCTGGGATACGTGCAAATCTGGAATGTGGATTTGCAGAAGACGTTGGCGCACGGTTTCCTGCTGAATGTAGGCTACAACGGAGCCAAAGGCACGCATCTGGATGAAGACCGCGCGATTCTGGCGGATAATGCGCAGCCTTTTATCTACGAATCGTCTGACGGAAATTCGGTCCTTCATGCGTTGTCGGTTCGTGTTCGCAAGCGCATGGCTTCCGGGCTGGGATTCAGCGGAAGCTATGTTTTTTCCAAATCGATAGATGATGCCTCATCGATCGGACTTGGCGGAGTAGTTGTGGCGCAAGATGCCTTCGACATTTCCGCCGACCGCAGTCTCTCCAGCTTCGACCAAAAGCATAAATTTACCGGAAGCTGGATGTACGATTTGCCGTTCGGCGAAAATCATCGCATAGCGTCGAAGGGGACGCTGTCGCACGTTCTGAATGGCTGGCAGTGGAGCGGCAGCGCAACGATTGGGTCGGGATTTTATTTCACTCCGAATGTGCGCGGCGGCAGCGTGGATATCAGCCGGGGAGTCAGCGGTTCGCAGCGCGCGAATGTCGTTGCCGGTCAATCTATTTCGCTCAGCGATCCTACTTCGCTGGAATGGTTCAACACGGCGGCGTTTTGCGTGCCCACAACGGTTTCTAGTTGTGTGAATCCGGCAGGATCCGCGTTCGGTGACGCTGGCCGCTTCGTCATCGAAGGCCCGGGCCAATTCTCGTTGAACATGGCGCTGAGCAAGACGATCCAAATACACGAGTCGCGCTCGCTGGAGTTGAGAATTCAAGCCAACAATGTTTTTAACATCGTGCAATTCACCGGCCTCAACACGACTGTCAACTCACTGGCGTTCGGAGAAGTGACCTCAGCCGCCACCATGAGGCGCATCACATTTGTCGCGCGTTTCCGGTTCTAGGGAAGGGAATCGAATGCCGGCTCGAAGAGTTCTAGCGATTGCAAGCGCCCTGGTTCTGACGATGGAGCTGCCAGTCGCCGGCTTGGCGCAACAAGCGCCAACATCCCCGCCTGCGCAAGCGCCGCAAGCCATTCGTGCTACCACTGAGTTGGTGCTGGTCAATGTCGTGGCGCGCGACAAAAAGGGAAACCTGGTTCGTGATTTGAAGCGCGAGGATTTTGCCGTACTTGAAGACGGCCAGAAGCAGCAGGTTTCCAGTTTTGATTTTGAAAATATTGATGAGTTGGCGCTCGCCGGGCAGACCACAGCCACGACGACCGGAACCGAGAACGCCGCAGGTGCTGCAGCTCCGGTTGTGAAACCACAGGCAACGATTGATGCACGAGATCGCCGCTTGATTCTAATGTTCTTTGATTTTTCCGCGATGGAAGTCGACCAGATCGACCGGGCCGTAGATTCCGCAAAGAAATACGTGAACGCGAAGATGCAGCCGGCGGATCTGATCGCCATCGTTTCATTATCAACGAACATGCGGCTGGATTTGGATTTCGCGGACGACAAGAAAAAAGTGCTTTCCGTGCTCAACGCTTACAATTCGGGCTCGGGGCAAGGCTTCGATAACGGCGCCACAGGGAGTTCCGAAGGCGCGGCGGAAACCAGCGGCGCATTCACCGCCGATGACACGGATTACAACACATTCAGCGCGGACCGCAAGCTGCTTGCGCTGCAATCCATTATTCAAGCTGTGGGCAAGCTTCCGCAGAAAAAAAGCTTGATCTATTTCAGTAATGGAATTTCGCAATCGGGCGTGGACAACCAATCCGCACTGCGTGCAGCAACCGCGGCCGCGGTGAAGGCCAACGTCGCCATCTATCCGCTCGATGTGCGCGGGTTGCAAGCCCTCCCCGGCGGAGGCGAAGCGCAGAATGCGAGCTTGCATGGACAGTCGGCATACTCCGGAGCATCGGTGCTGAATGATTTGAATAGCAATGCCGCGTCGCAGGAAACCCTCTCGACGCTTGCCGCGGATACTGGCGGCAAAGCGTTTTTCGATTCGAACGATTTCAGCGGTGTCTTCTCGCAAGTACAGAAAGACACTTCGGCGTACTACATTCTGGGGTACAGCAGCACCAACCATCGTAAGGATGGAAAGTTTCGTCACATCAAAGTGGTCCTGAATCGCCCGGACATCAAGCTCGACTATCGCGCGGGCTACTACGCGGGCCGCGATTTCGAACATTCCAATCACTCCGATCGCGAACAGCAGATTCAGGACGAGTTGGCGTCCGACCTTCCCGCGACCGATGTCGCCGTGTACGCCGGCGCGGCGTATTTTCGCCGCGATGATTCGCATTACTTTCTGGCGGTATCGCTGGTGGTGCCGGGTTCGCAGATTCCCTTCGTTCAGGAAAAAGATAAGGACAGCGCTACGCTCGACATCGTTGGAGAGGTAATGGAGGGCGGCAAATTCCCGGTGGGCCATTTGCGTGACACCGTCAAACTTGCCGTGGACAGCAGCAAACAAGTTCGCCGCAAGAATGTGCAGTACAACACCAATTTTCTGTTGGCTCCAGGAAGCTATCATTTGAAATTTGTGGTTCGCGAAAACCGCACCGGCCGGATGGGCACGTTCGAAACCGATGTGCAGGTCCCAGACTTGCGAAAAGTTCCGCTGCGCAGCAGTTCAGTGGTTCTCAGCAGCTTGCGCGTGCCCGCGTCCGGAAAAAACAAGGGCAACAATCCATTGATCGGCGATCAGACCGAGCTGGTTCCCAACGTGACCCACGTCTTCACGCAGGACCAGCACATGTATCTGCAGTTTGAAGTGTACGACGCTGCTAAAGAGAAGAATGCCCAGCCGCCGGCCGCTACGAATGGCGCGCCAGCGATTGACAGTCCGGCTGGCAAGCCCGAGAACGGTACCGGCACGCCGCGCAAAGACGAGCGTGAGTCCATTCGCGTGCTCACCAACGTGGAATTTCTGCAGAATAATTTGAAGGTGTATGAATCGAAGCCCATCGTGGCGACCGAAGTGACCGTACCGCAACGCAAAGCTGTGGTCTTCCAACTGGACTTGCCACTGCAAACGCTCAAGCCAGGGTTTTATACCTGTCAGGTCAACATTATTGACGACGTTTCGGGGAACTACGCCTTTCCGCGCTGGGCCATGCTGATCAAGGACGCTGCGGCAGCGCCCACACCTACGGCGACTCCGGCCGTGAGCAATGCCAGTTCGAGCGCCAGACGGTGAGCCTGGCGATAATTTCGGTCACCTGATGTGATCGCGTTACGCATAACAGCGGTACGGAAAATTTGACGCCATGCCGCTGCTCCGCTACACTTCAAATGCGGGGTGGAGCAGCCTGGTAGCTCGTCGGGCTCATAACCCGAAGGTCGTCAGTTCAAATCTGACCCCCGCAACCATCCGAAGCCGCCAGTTTGAAGGCTGGCTGCTTCGGTCCAGCCGTTTCCGAGCAAATCCCACTCCCCATCAGCAACATAGAAGCGCCGCGTTGGGTCGCGATGCGGGGTCATCGTAATCCGGCTTGAGTGCTTCAGAGCTCTGTTCTGGCGAGAGTGGTGTCTTTGCGGAGCAGGTCGCGCAAATCACTGAGGCCACTTGTTACGAAGCCTCGGATTTCACCGACCCGCGACTCGATCGATTCCGGTGTAGCCGACAACAAGCGGTCAGCGATGCCTTGGAGTTCGGATTCCTTCCGCCCGATCTCATCGAGGAGTGACTTGGAGTGGCCCGAGTCCGCGATTGCGGCGACAAGGCGCCGCACTTCTGCTTCTAGACGAGTCTTTCGCTGACGCATTCCGTCGAGATCGGCTGAAAGACTCCAAGCGCCGCTTCGAGCTGCCTCTGAAATTCCATGACCGCGTAATCCACGACCGCAGGTCGAAGTACTTCACTCTGAAGTCTACCAGCAACAAATCTCTAAGTCGTCACGGCGAATGTAGAGATCGTTTTCGCAGCCACCACGGTTGAAACGTCGCGAGCACGCATACTTTTTGTGCCGATGCGTTCCACCGCCCGTGGCGATTATCAGATTCGCGCCACACTCGCCACACTTCAAAAGTCCGCTAAACAGGTGCGGGCTCGTCATGGCGCGTGGCGCGAGGCCACCGTTCTTTGGATGACCCCAAATTCCAGGAAGCGCAGCAAATCGTGCGCGCACCGCGCTCCAGAGATCCGCAGGCACAATGGCGAGCTCCGGATTGGAAGCCCGTAGCCATTCTGACTCGGGGCGCGGCCGGCGTCGACGTTTGTTGGTCCCTGGCACCTTCACGAATTTCGAGCGATTCCAGACGACGTTGCCGATGTACAACTCATTTTTCAGCATCTCGCGAATCGCAGTATGACACCATTCGCCGCCCACTCGATCCTCGCGCGGACGTGGAGACGGAACATGCTCGGCGTTCAGCGTCCTGGTGATGACCTTAAGGGAATGACCGCCCGCTGAAAGTTCGAAGAGTCGCTTCACGATCGCGGCTTCGGAAGGATTCACGACGAGCTTCTTCCCCGCACCTTCGCCAAGAGAGACCGTGTCGTAACCGAAAATCCTACCCCCGGTATGCAGGCCGCGCAGCGCCAAACCTTCCATCCGCGATGCGTTTTCTTCGCCAACTCGCGCACGTAAAGCGAATCCACGAGCCCGTGAACCGTCACGAGCATCTCCGACTGTTCGTTGTCGCTACTGATTCCCTGACTCACAGCAATCAGCTGCACGTCGGCAAAGTTCAGGCGCTTAAAAATCGAAAGAGCATCCTCCGTGGTTCGCGAAAGACGGCTGGTGTCGTCGACGAGGATCGCTGTAAACGGTGGAGCAACGGAGAGCGCAAGTTGAAGAATCAGTTTTAAGGCAGGACGATCAGCGCCCACTCCGCTGAGGGCTTGATCGCGGTAGATGTGCTCTTCAAGGATTTTTAGACCATGGGCTTCTGCGTACTGCCGGCATTTCCGAATCTGGTCATCGATCGAGGCACGGCTCTGCATCTCCGTGGAGACGCGAGCGTATACTGCAGCGTACCGGAGATGGATCACTAGCCCTCCTCGGGTGGAGCCGTGCTGTCGGGGCACTGTACCATAGGTGCATCACAGTTTAAGGATTCGCCGCATTTTTCCTCAGAAGCGAGGTATTCCCTCACCAGCGTTGGAACGATCACATTGTCGATCCAACTCTTCATCCGCGGATCAAGCGGTCCCTTACGAGGCGAGACGAGTTTTGGTACGGTTGCCACTTTAGAACAATTCCGATCCCTTCGACTTCGCGGCGCCGCCGGCCTTCGCGAGATAGCTAAGTGATTCCTTACAACGCTTTCTCGAGCTTCGCCTGGATCATCATGCGAGAAGTTTCGCCGACCAGTTCAGGAGCGAGCCGCGGAGGAATGGCCATGATACGGGCCTTGGTCGTCAGCACCAGATCGGTCAGTCTCCTTCTCAACGTCCAGAATCGCTACGAGCTGAGCTGCGTTCCTTCGCCAGCTCCATCTCCTTCAGATCGGCGTCGGCCCGGAGCAACCGCACGCGCTCCTCGCGTTCGCCGACAAACCCTCCGTCCGCGTCGGCACCGCTTTCTTCTCGAGCGCGGACTGCAGGTACCGGATGTACCAGGCAGTGCATTTCACCGGATCGTATTGCCCGCGGCCCTCTCGCGGGCATTCCCTCTTTGACAAGTTGCTGGACGCGCGGCTCGGTGAGGTTCAAGGCGCTCGAAACGACTTCTGGTGACGTCGACGGTCGGCATGGACGATTGCCTGGTTCGTGTCTCCGGAGGCACCCAGTACGCGAACACCTCGCGGTATTCCGCGCGCACGGATCGCCGTCTGCTCCGGGGAGCTCCTCGTGGAAACCAAAGAAGCGCTCGCCCCAGACCAGGACCTCGGGAAGTTTCTGGAACGGAGGATGATCACGTCGGCGACGTGGCCTCCATCGCGAACGGCAAGCCGAATCTGAATCATTGGCGCGTCTCCCTCTTTGCTTTCTTGCCCGTCGCCTGCTCCCACCTGAGCGCGATGACGTCACGAATTTCGGCTCGAGCTCGCAGAGGTACGCGGTGCGGCCGAGCTTCTCGCACGAGATGAGCGTCGAGCCGGAGCCGCCGAACGGATCGAACACCAGGTCGTTCTTCTTCGTCGAGTTGCGGAGCATCTTGTCGATGAGCGCGACCGGCTTCATCGTGGGATGGTCCTCGTTCTTTTTCGGCCGCGGAACTTTCACCACGGTCGTCTCCAGTTCCTCGATCGTCAGCTTCTCGCCGCGAATCTGAAACCACTGGTCGCCCGAGCCGGAGCCGGTAGACGATTCGGCTCGACCTGGGTGAGCGGAGCCTCGAGCATGAACTCCGAGATGCGTCGTGGACTTCCGGTCGCCGTACCACTTGTGCGAGCCGGTCGGCTTCCATCCGTAGAGAATCGGCTCGTGCTGCCACTGGTAATCGGAGCGGCCGAGGACCAGCGCGTCCTTGCACCAGATGAGACAGCCGGCGAGTTTGAAGCCGGCGTCCTTGAACGCGCCGCGAAAATTCAGTCCCTCGGTGTCAGCGTGGCAAACGTAGACCGCGGCGCCGTCCTTCAGCACGCGGATACATGACCGAGTACGCGCGGAGTCAGGAACGTGCCGGAACTTGCCGTCCTCCATGTCGTCGTTTTTGATTTTGCCGGCGCCGCCTTCGTAGTTCACGTTGTACGGCGGATCGGTGAAAATCGCGTCAGCCTTCGCGCCGGCGAAAAGTTTCTCGATGACGAACGGATCCGTCGAGTCGCCGCAGATGAGCCGGTGCTTCCCGAGCTGGATGACCTCGCCGGGATAGGTCGTCGGCTTCGCCGGCGTCGCCGGTACCGCGTCCTCGTCGGCGTCCGGGAGCAGACCGCCCTGCTCGATGTTCAGAGAGCGCGTTGATCTCGTCCGCGTCGAAGCCGGTCGCCTCGAGATTGAAGCCGAGCTTCGACAGGTCGCCGAGTTCGAGCGCTAGAAGCTCCTCGTCCCACTCGGCCTCCTCGTGGACTCTGTTGTCGGCGAGCCGATAGGCCTTCACCTGCGCGGGCGAGAGATCGCGCGGCGACGAGGACCGGGACCTCCTTCATGCCGAGCCGGAGCGCGGCGAGCAACCTGCGTGTGCCCGACGATGATCACGGGGTCCTTGTCGACCACGATCGGCAGCTGAAACCGAACTCCTTGATCGACGCCGCTACTTTTTCGACGCCGTCGTCGTTGCGTCGCGGATTCCGCTTGTACGGAATGACCTTGTCGACGCTCCACATCTGAATTTTCATGCTGCGCTCCCGTTGCCATTCGAAACTAAACTAAAGTCCGTCAAAAAAATTCGGTCGCAGGACATCTGGCGCGGTCGCCGTCACCCGCGGTCGGCCACCACCCCTGGGGAGGACCCGTGCGTGATGTCGGCTTGGCGGGTCGCAGGGCGGGGCAGGCCGCCAGGCGCGTTGCCCTGGCCTCGGATCCAAATGGCCCGGACGGCCGACGCGGTCGGCCATACGCGGGTGCGGCGTCGGCGGCGCATTGTTGGCACCCACACGGAACGGCCGCGGATCGACCTTGTCATTTCGCTTGCTCTTGCTGACCTCCTCGCTGCCAGCGCATTGGTGATCGCCTGCTGGATGGGAGTGGCCGCCCCGGGGCAGGCATCGAAGTACCGAATGCCGTTGTCTGCCGCCCATTGCTTGAGTTGCTCCGCGAGATCGCCGAGCGACTTATTGGGATCGACTCTTAGGAGTTCGATTGCATGATTTTGGAGGCGTCCGATCTCCACATATCTAGTGCGGTGATTCCGCGCCTGGGGGAATTCCTTTTCCACAGGTGAGGAACTGCGCGGCGAATGCCGCGCCAGGTTTACTGACGGTTCCGGACGGTTCTTTATGATTCGGGCGAACCCGGTTCGCAGTTGCGCGCCCTGAGGTTCGCCGTTAGGCGTTCCAGCGTTCGCAGTTGCGAGCGGCGCCGTTCGCGGTTGCGTTGAACTAAACAGCGAACGTGGTTCGCAGTTTTCAACGATGAGTTTGTATTCAGTCGAACGGCGGGGACCGCCCCGTGAGATCCTCGAAGGGGAAATAAGACCCGCGTCCTCAAGCCTACGCATGATCTTCTGCACTCCGCGCCGAGACTGGCTCGTCTTTCGCGCCAACAAATCGATCGACGGATAACAGCCAGTTCCGTCGTCACGCGCGTGATCGGCCATTGCGAGAAGGACTAACTTCTCGCTTGCAGCGATTTCCAGCGCGAATACAACGCCCATCAGACGAATGCTCACCGAGATACTCCTCCCGTAGCGGTGCTTACGATCGATTCGATAGATCCGCGCTTTTGCAGGCAGAGAGTCGTGTTCACCTGGACCGTTCACCTCGCAATTGATTAATACTCCTTGACTCCCGCCCATACCTTAAATATCTTTAGTCGTACTAAATGTATTTAGAGCACCCTTAAGAATATGAAAAACACTCAGACAAACAAGCCAGCACATTCAAAAAGAAAAGAACTGAACAATATCGCCTCCCCATTCGCGAGGTGGCTCAACTTGAAGGGCCAACATGTAATCAAATGGCGTAAGTCGAGAGACCACAAACGGGAGGCGAGAGCCGCGAGAGCGGACCTGCGCACCGCGAAAGCGGACGCCTACGCGCGCGATCTCTTGCGTCCGTTAGTGGATTTGCGGATAGCCTTGGCGGCAGAAATGCGGACACAGAAGAGAGAGAGCGGCCGCTTTGAGGTAGCCGGAAGATACTCGTCTCAGATCGACACGATGGTCCAGCGAATCGAGAAGCGGCATCCGACCCAATCGAAGCTGTGCGATTTCACGAACATGATGCAACCGGAGTTCCGCCGCGTCCCGATTTCACAGGGTCGGGACGTTGCAAAAGATTTGGCGGTGAGCGAGAGACTGGAGCAGTTTTTTTGGCTCTCCGATGAAGGCGTATTTGCCGACTTTCGTCGCTGCGCATTGCCGAGCTGCGCGCAATATTTCTACCCGCTGCGTCCTGAGAGGCTCTACTGTTCGGCCGGATGTCAGAGAATCCAATACAAGCAGTCTCCCGAATACAAAAAAAGGAACCGCGAATATCAGCGAGAGTACTACCGGCAGTGGCTCTCAGTTGGAGAAGTGAAGGGGTGACAACAAGTGAGAGGCACGAGTAAGGATTTCGCCGAGACGAGAACGATTTCACATGTGTTACGCGCAGCGCCCAGACTGCGCGCTTCCAAGGCCGAGAAACGCGACACGCGATTCCGAGATCTCGTCGAGCCGGCGCTAGAAGCAAAGCGACTCCGAGGAAATGAAGCAGCTTCGATTCACACCGATCGCGTGAGGCTGCGGCGGATTCTGCCGGCGATCGGGCACATGAAGGTCTGGCAGCTGACCCCAGGTCGAATTGAGCGCTGCCTGCAGGACATCGCGCGTGGGGACACGTCGCACAAGCCGGTCAAAGGTGCCACGCTCAATCGGTTTCATTCCCTGCTTTCGTCCATCTTCCGCTACGCCGTGCGGCAGGGGCTTGCAGACACAAATCCGCTCGCCGGCGGAACGTGTCCCACGGTCCAAGGAATCGCCCATCCACGTTCGCTACCTCGGCCGCGACGAGCAGCACCGGCTGATCGCCGCGATCCGCCAGGACCGCCCGAAGAAAATTCTCGAGGTGGAACTCGCGATCCTGTCCGGCATGCGCCGCGGCGAACAGTTCAACGCCAAGTGGGAGGACTGGAAGGTCCAGGAAGGTGTTCTCTATGTCACAGGGAAAACGGGTCCGCGCGAGATACAAATCAGCCGGGCGGGGCGCCGCTGCCTAACCCGCTTAAGAAAGCGTGCTCCGCGCGAACAGATTTTCATCACGCCGGAGCGCAACGAGGGACCGCTTGATCGCAGGCTATGGTTCGAGAAGGCGGCCAGGAAAGCGGGTCTGCGGCCGGCGTTTCGCTATCACGACTTGCGTCACACCTACTGCTCGCGTCTGGTGTCCGCGGGAGTGCCGCTGCTCGAGGTCCAGCAACTTGCCGGGCACAAATCGTATTCGACGACGCTGCGATACGCGCACCTCAGTCCCGATCACCGGAAGAGAGCAGTCGAAATGATCGAGTTTTAGGCAGTTTGTAGTGGATTCCATATCCACTCAAGATCATCACTTTTTGCGGGCATTTTGGCAAAACGCGAGAAAGGAAAACCAAGAACGGTGGTTACAAATTTAGTCTCATTCACGCTGGGACAACTGCTATTTGTGGATCCCGCCGTCATTGAACTCCTTTCGGACCCGGAACATCGCGATTAGTCTTCGATGAACTCCTGACCAAGTATCCAGCCCTCAATTTGTTTGACCTCGACGGTGTCGGGCACAGCGCAACTTCGCAGCCCGGTCACAATCTGCAGCATGGACAACAGGCCCGCCATTGCATCGAAGTCATCCTCGGAGCGGAAACCCCACTCGACCCACGACTGGGCGGCATTAGACAAGCGAATCTGACCTGTGCTGAACGCACTCGACCAGCGCATCGCTGCCTTTTTCCGGTCGTCTCTCGAAGTCTTGGTTCGCCCAGTTCCTCTGCCGATCTTTATATCAAGATGCAAATACGCCTCGGCGGGGTAGATCTCTGCGATTGTCACGCCTTGCTCAGAAAGCAATGATGATAGATCACCGTCGAACGGCCACAGCTTTATCTTCTCGAGCGTCGGTTGAATGACGTCACGCCAGCCGACGATGGCCGCGGCGCCAACTTGGGCTCCGCCCATCGTGAAAAAAAGGCATTCCGCTGCTCGTCGGGTACTGGTCTTCAATTCGCAACGCCGTCTTAGTGCTGAAAGGTCTTGGCACTCCAGCGCCTTCGCGAGCTTGCTCCTGTATTTACCAGTTTGGTGAGTCGGCAGAGGCGAGAACGGCTGTCGCAAGTTGGGGGAATCGCTGATCGAGTAGAAGTTCTTCCACCGATCACGTCCGAACTGGCTCATTGCGTCCCGAAAAGAGGTCACGCCCACTCGCTGCGCATACTTGGCGGGCAGACCAATCGGGAAGTCGAATCCGATTAGCAGACTCTCGCCCTCGCACTCCTGACTTCGAAGCCGGCTGATTAGAGTCGTCTTGTCGCCAACCGGCTCGGGTGGATAGACAATGTATGCGCACGAATCCACGCGCTCCGCACGCACCATCCATCGCTTCCGTTCGTCGGTGCTCCAATCTGCGGCGATTACGAGGCTTGGAAGCACGTGCTTATACGTTTTTGCATGTTTAATCATTTCCATTTTATCTGAGCAGTCAGCCCCAGCAAGGTCTCGACCTGCCCTGCCGCGCGCATTACCTGATACAGATCAATTTCGTCGATCGTATTGTCTTGAGCGACAAACTTTGAAAGGTACCCCTCGGACTTCGATTCCACTCCATTTCTTGCTGAGACGAGAAAGGCCACCGATTCGGCTTCGAGTTCTCGCTGAACGTGGTCAGCTGCGGCGCGTTCGGGAATACCAAGCGCCTTGTCCGGTCCCAAATGTCCGAGAAGCAGATGAAACGGCTTGGGACCAGAGTTCGACCAACTGTGATTTCCAACCAAGCTTTGCAACAAGTCCGACCGCTCGTTATTGAGTTCGTGTTTCAGTCGAGAATCGCTAGGCTTTGTTTTCGCGCTGGGTGTGGACACCGGTGGAACTCCGGCATCGTATGTTGGTCGAGGCCCGAGAATGCGACTAATTGCGATCCGAGGCCGCGTTCCGGGAGCCCGCACGTCCAATGAGTTTCACAACTGAACGCTTTCTCAGCGTCACCCGTGACCCATGTTTGCATGGTCGCCAATTTCTAGCGCCGTCCATTTTTGCTCCGCTGGGTGAAACCTCAGGTGAGCTCTAAAGTTGTCATCAATCCTGAAAGCCCAAGCGCCTTCTCCCAACGGCCTCCATTTTTGGCCTCATTCCTGGGGTAATGGCGGCGGATGATAGGCGCTTAAATTTATCCCATTTTCTCTGAGCTTCTGCAGGCAGTTGACTCAGCTGCCGTAGCGGACGAAGCGGGCTCTCCAGCTTTCCTATGCTTGTGAGGAGATCTAAATAGATCTTTGGGACTTCCAACCTATGTTCATCGTGAATGAGATGGATAGGGCAGAAGCGCCAATCGATTCGGGGCCTAATTGGATAAAGAACGGAAAACTCAATTGGGAATTCACTTACTAGTGGACGCTGCCTCAAATTATCGTCTACTGAGAATAAATACTCATATGTCAGCAGTGCGAGTTCTTCGTCCCACTGGGAATCCCTGATTTGTCCCCCATCGCGGTAGCCTGATGGCTGCTGTGCAACAAAGCTACGCATCGCTTCCACCGCCCCCTTCGCCTTCGTGGCCCGGGCAGCGCCTCGTAGTCTTCGGAGCATATACGCATTCGCCAGCTTCTCCTCTCTTTCCAAATAGCGCAGGCCAAGCTTCTCTCTTTGCGCTCGCATGCTTGTCCAGACCGCCTTGTGCCAAATCATTTCCCACTGACCAACCATGTAGTCCGTCGCAAAATGAAACAGCTCGTGGCATAAGAGCGAATGGAACGCCAGCCGGCACTTGGTCTCGAAGCTTGCAGGAAGGCCGCCGAGGACGTTATCAACCATGTAAGCGATACCTGAGGTTGGGATATAGATTCCCCATTGGCGCTCTTTACATGGAACGATAGATATGCAGCTAGACCGTCAGTGCCCTTGAGAAGGATGCTTTCCCTGATCCGTTGCCCTTCTTCGCCCTTTAACAAGGGCCGTTTGTCATCAACCTCTGCGCCAAATTCAAAAACTGGCTCCGGTTGCGGCAACCGCGACGCGACCAACCTTCGTTATCACCATTCCGGTTTGAATTGCCACCTTGAGAATCATCGGGTGCCAGAGTAGCTTCGTCTCGGTCCTGAGCTGCACCTTCACCGTGCCAGATGGTATCGACCTGAATTCCCCTTTGATCGCCAAGAAAGTCGTTTTCTGGCGTGAAGTTGATTTGGAGTCGGGAATTTCTTCTAAAGCTTTTCGAACAGCTGATATCTTGTTCACTGACGATTCATGTGTCCCTTCTCTGGGCCTAACCCTCATGACATTAAACCAGTGTGTCGGACCTGTCGAACAGAGCGGGCTTGGCCGCTCCTCACGCGCTGGTCGGTCGATTTGAGCGGGCGCTAACGCCTGGGAGCGTGCCGTCTCGTTTTTCCCATGCGACGGTGTATGTTCCGGAACTGTACACCTAGCGTAAGGCGCTGATTGTATGCAAGTTGCACCGT
>CAVURF010000004.1:0-62374 GCA_963743735.1 uncultured Acidobacteriota bacterium | reverse complement strand
AACTCTTTTAGGTGAAAAAAAGAAGTGTGTTCAAAAAGAGTTTGACAGGGCCGACATTGTTAGAGATGTCCGGTAATGCGGGGGTTGCGGCAAACGATTGCGAACTGACGCTCCGCTGGCGCCATGTTTGATTCAAGACATCATCGAGCATCAATTTGTGCGAGTTGGTTGTCGGAGGAGGCTGCGTTGGGACAGAGGATGCCGGAGGCGCGGAGGTTGTGGGAGCCGTTTAGTTCGAGTTTGAAGACACTGTTTGGGGCGGGAGAGAATGTGAAGGTGGAAGCGGGAAAAATGTCCACGGCGAACGTGCCATTGTTGAAGTCGGTGGAAGCCGTGGCGCCGGCGAAGGCTTGATCGGAGCATTGGGATTCCTTGCGGCAGAGACTGATCTTTCCGTTAAGGAGTTGGCCGGAACCATCGGCTTCGAAAGCGCCACCGATGGTAAGAGGGCCTTCGGCGTCCGAGCCGGCGAGTAGGAAAGTGTAGGTGCCGCGAAGCATGGCGGAAGCAGGGGCGGGTGCGGCGATGACGGTAACGGCAGCAGTGCCGAAATCCGCGGAATTGGCGTTGGCTGTTGCAGTGACTGTGACGAGAGCTGGATTCGGAATGGTCGTGGGAGCGGTGTAGACTCCGGCGGCGGAAATGGATCCGCAATCCTGGCTGGAACAATTGGTGCCGCCGACACTCCACGCAACGGCCATGTCAGTGGAACCAGTAACGGTGACGGTGAATTGCTGGGGCGTAGCAACGACGACGCTTTGCGTTTTGGGATCGACGACGACGGTAACGGAATTCTTATCACCGCCCAAACCGAGGAGCTTTTCGACGCTTTTGACGTTGCAACCCGTGCAGGAAAAACAAGAGAGAACCAAGAGAGCTATGTTGAGTCGTCGCATGTCTACTCCGGCGCAGATGCCGGATGAGTATGCTGAACGTTGGAGAAACTCAGTTCAATCGCACACGGCAAGGGTGAAGCAATTGTGCGGGACTGGATGGGCGTTGGCAATCTGGAAAGTGGGCAAGCGAGTGAAAGAGATATGAGAGTTCCAAGACGTGGAAAGTGTAACTCGATGTTTTGCGGCCGCCGCTATGATCTGCTTCGCACGGAAATTCAAGGGTCCTTCGGTGCCAAGTCCTTCCGAGCCAGGATCGCCTAGCAACGACGATCGCCAAGTCCGTCGACCCCTAGCATCCCCGGTTTTGTGGGGAGCTCTTCCCTCTAGGCCGCGGCGCACATCGCTTTCTGGCTATTGCGCAGTGGTTCGTACACTTCTCCACTCACCCACAACCGATGCAGCAGTACCGCTAGCTTTCTCGCCACCGCAACCACGGCACGCTTCTTAGCATTTTTCCCTCCTCGCGCGGCAAGGGTTAGCCCCCAACGCCGTAGATCACTGTCTGCTCCAAAGGGTCCCAGGATGTAGTGCGCCCCTTGCACCAGCATGGTCCTCAAATAACGGTCTCCTTCTTTACTGATGCGCATCTGCGGCTGGCTCTTCCCGGAGTCTCTGCGCCCAGGGCGCAACCCAAGAAAACAGCCGACCTCGCGACTCTTCGGGAACCGATGCGGATCGTCTAGGGTCAGGACATACGTCAGCGCGATCTGCGTTCCTACTCCCTTCACCTGTTTGAGCAGTTCGACGTGCGGGTAGCTCTCCTTGGCGATTTTCTCCACCCGCACCTCGTATTCCTGAATGCGCTCGTTCAGTGATTCGATTTCTTTGAGCAGCGGTTCCAGAACCTCGCGCAACTCGGCGTGCAATCCCGCGCCCAGCTCCCGGCTCACCTGCTGCGTGCCACACTTGGGTAGCCGCTGGCCATAAGACTTCACCAACCCGCGTGCTGCATTCACAAAGGCCGTTCGAGCACGCACCAGTTCGGCCCGTGCCCGAATCACCGTCAGATGAATTTGTGCTTGCGCGCTGCGATGCCGCACCGGCCCCAACAGCTCGGGATCGATTCGCGCCAGCCGTGCCAGTGTCCGCGCATCGTGTCGATCGTCTTTTCGATTGCTCTTGCTGATCAATTGCGACAATTTCTGTTTCTTGGATTTGCTCCGTTTTTGTCCGTGTTGCGCGAGTTTTGGTGACAATTTGGTGACACCCGAGACTTAAACCATTTCGCGCACTTGAGTGGCACACGCTCATGATAAGGCCAAGTACAACAAGCTCCCGGACGGGACTAAGACGTGACTGAGACTTTCCGCGAGGGGCCGCGCATTGAATTTGGCTTCTCGAAAATCTCGATCCACAGTTTGTGTGTCGTCGTGCCAGTCCTCCTTTGAGAGATACGTAGCGCTTAGTTGTACCCTTCCACCGCGCTGCGGGCCGGTTTGGGTCTCTGCCAAAGAATTTCCGAATCCGCCGCTTGATTTGGATAGAACCGCTCCGACTCGGCGTTTGTGGGAACGAGCACGATATCAACGCGGCGATTGTAAGCGAGCCAGGTCGCATCGGGAATCGCGCACCCGCTTTTCAGGAGGCTTGGTTTGGATTTTGATTTTGCAGGTCGCTAACCGTAGCCTTGTCCAGCGGTTTTTGCTTGCCATACGCTACGCTGTCAATCTTCTCCGCTGCGATTCCTTGTGAAACCAGGAAATCCTTAACGCGTTGCACCCGAAGTTCGGATAATGAATCGTTGTACTTATCCGCGCCGCGCTCGTCCGTGTTTCCGCCAAGCGACAACTTCGCGTCAGGGTCGTACTCGAGATGCTGTTTGAATGTGGTGGCTAGGGTTGTCAGTACTTCCTGCTGACTGCGAACGAGGCCCAGCGTCGGGTCTTCCTTGGTAGGAAAGGCGGTCGGGAAGAAAACGCTGTGGAGCAGCACAGTGGGAATGGGTTCGACCGAGCCCTTCAAGTTTACCGTCACCGTCTTGGTTTCCGAGCCACCGCACGCGTTCGTCGCGTTCAGGGTGTATTTGAACTGTTCGTCCACCGGGCCGGTGCCGCTTTGCGTTGGGCTCAGGGTGAT
This sequence comes from uncultured Acidobacteriota bacterium, assembly GCA_963743735.1. Lineage (GTDB taxonomy): Bacteria > Acidobacteriota > Terriglobia > Acidiferrales > UBA7541 > Acidiferrum. The sequence continues at coordinate 59,402 of CAVURF010000004.1, read as the reverse complement.
GGATTTCGTCCCGCTGGCATCTACGGAGCCACCTGGATCGAGCGAAGCCGCGTCAGAGTTGGACGACGACCAAGTCAGAGTGGTGGTCCCTTGCTCGATGATCTTGTCGCCGATGCGGCGGTAGTTAACTTCCATCGGCGAAGCGCTCAGTGACGATTGCACCACCGGGTTGACTTCCACCGTCGTGCTCGGCGTGGCCACGCCACCTGGTCCTGAAGCTGTAAGCTGATACACGGTGGTTTGCCGGGGCGAAATGGTTTTCTCGCCCGACGTCGGAACGGGGCTCATACCGCTCATGTCGGCTTCGACAGTTTCTTTGGAAACCCAGGCTAGCTGCGTATTTTGGTTGCAATCGATTTTCGACGGATTGGCAGAGACCGACCCGCTGACAGGTGCCACAACGACGGTGGCGCTTGCAACACCGGCCCTAAAGCGTGACGCCAATTCAGGCAGCTGGCATTGGGGGCGATAGCGTTGGGCACGGCGAGCCACGTTCCCAGGGCTTGGTCTTTTCTTTTCCATTCGAGATATTAACAATCACGCGCTGGTCTGCCGCGACCGTAATCGGGCCGGACCACAGTTCCTTGCCATCCCGAGTGACCGTCACTTGGTGGGTTCCTGGTGGCACAACCAATTCCTGGTGCCAAATAATGTCGTGATCGAACTCATCCACGTGGCCTACGAAGTACAGGGGCTTCTTGCCGTTCAGAAGAACGGCGGCGGCTGTTGCCCCATGGAGCTTTCCTGCTTCAATCTGGATGCGACCACGCGGGCCTGGCACGGGTTCGCCAACGGGTTCCAGCTTTATGTCCACAGGCACCGTCTTGTCCGAATCGAGCGAAACGTCTTGCTCGACAAACTTGTACCCGTAGTTGGCCACAACCACATGGTGGGTGCCGACATCGAGCTTGATGATCCGATTGCCGGGACCAATGGCCTTGCCATCAACAAACGTGTAGGCCTGCTTTGGGCTTACCGACATCTTCAATTTTCCTGGCTTAGGGTTTTGCGCAAAAGCAACCGAGCCCGCTAAAACCGTGGCACCTACCGCTAGACAAAAGGTTTTGATTCCTTGAGCGCTCATAGAATTATCTCCTGCACACCTCTCCGCACGTTGTCAGGCAAATTGCGCTGACTACGGGAGAGCCTGGACGTCCGGCGGCAGCCGCGCAACTGGTGATTCAGACAGGGGCTGCAAACCCAAACTACTCGCAATCATCCGCGCGGTTCCGAAAACGGAGTTCAAACACCCTCGATCACCGTGCAGTCCTTGCGTGCGGACAACGACAATCGCAGCCATCGTTAATCGATTGTGAACGTTCCTGGTGATTGAGCTGTCACGGACGCAGGAGACACTGTATATATGATTCTAGTAGTTCTAGGACTAATAAATGCTCCGCAAGCACTTCCGCCATACGATCGCTGGGCTCCTGGCCGTGGCCTTTGCCACCTCTTTGTTCGCCCGGGGACAACTTTGGGATTTCTTGGGCTACGCCCAGGTCGATAGCAGTCAGGATCATAGCCGGATCCAGATCACCCGTCGTGATGTTCACTCTCACACGATTCAGTTGCGGGTCAGCGGCGAGGCTATTTTTTTTGACCGCCTCGTTGTTCACTTCGATGATGGCACCTTGCAGGAACTGATCGTCAGCGAACGGATTTCACCCGGGACAAGGAACTACGTCATCGACCTCCACGGCGAACGTTCCCTCGAAAACGTCGAGCTTTGGTATTACAAAGAGCCTTGGGGCCACAATCCGAGAGTGAGTCTGTATGGTGTGCGTTCGCCAGAAGGCGACGGCCAAAATATCGCGCAAGAACATTAAACCTCGTGGGCCAGTAGCGCGGCAATCAATTGGTGGTGGTCCAGAAATGTACTCAAAATACTGTGGAAATCTGGAACGGACAAGAGCAATTTCCACCTGGATAACCCCGTTCTAATTGCATTGGTTTCCATTTCCATTGCCAATTTCTTGGCCCTCGTCCTCGTTGTGGCTCGCCATTTGTTCCCCACGACCAAAGACCCAAAAGAAGATTCCAAGTGAACACTACTCGATCCCGCTAAGGATTACCGCTCTCGCGCTTAAAGGCGATTCTGTCCACCTCTGCTTAGGGTTTCACCGCTTCCCGTACCAACTGACCGATGACAATTCACAGACACCAGCTTCCGCCGCTTCTTCAGGCGAAGTGAACAAGTAAGGAAGCCAGGACTCCGGCCGAGGCAAGGCGGCGCAGAAGAGCGACGTGTGGCGTCGTTGGAAGGCGGGACAATCGTTGCATGAGATCGGGCGAGCCTTAGGCAAGGAACATTCCTCCATTCGTTGTCTGGTGTCGCGTCACGGTGGGTTTGTTCCGGCGGTCCGGCAGCGTTCGCTCCTCGCGCTCACGCTGCATGAGCGCGAGGAGCATTTCTCGAGGGCTGGCTTCCGGTTCGTCGATTCGCGAGATAGCTAAATGCCTGGACCGAGTTGCGTCGACCGTGAGCCGGGAGGTCGCACGTCATGGTGGCCGTCCTGCGTATCGAGCTAGTCAAGCGGACGGCGAAGCCTGGGAGTCGGCCTTGCGGCCGAAGCGGTGTCTTCTTGCCATCCATGTGAAGTTGCGGAAGATGGTTGCGAGTAAACTGATTCTGGACTGGTCGCCGCAACAGATTTCCGGATGGTTGAAAACTCAGTATCCCGATGACGAGAGCCTGCGCGTGTCCCACGAGACCATTTACCGTAGCCTGTTCATTCAAGCGCGCGGAGTGCTGAAAAAGGAGCTGCTGGGGCACCTGCGATCCAAGCGTCGCATACGCCGCTCGCAGCACTCTCGTATCTTTAGAGATTCGCGCGGTCAAATCGCAGATGCCATCTCCATCCGGGAAAGGCCCGCTGAAGTTGAGGACCGCGCCATACCGGGTCATTGGGAGGGCGATCTCCTGAGCGGCTCAAGGAACAGTCATGTCGTGACCTTGGTGGAGCGACATTCACGTTTTACGGCACTCGTAAAAGTGCCCAGCAAAGACACGGCGGTTGTGGTTGCCGCCCTGAGCCGGCAAATTCGTAAACTTCCCGCGACCCTACGGCGCTCGTTGACCTGGGATCGCGGACTGGAGATGGCCAAGCACAAGACCTTTACCGTGGCCACGGATGTGAAAGTCTATTTCTGTGATCCGCAAAGCCCTTGGCAGCGTGGCTCGAACGAAAACACGAATGGGCTATTGCGACAATACTTCCCGAAGAGAACAGACTTGTCCGGCTATAGCCAGTCGGATCTGGACAAAGTGGCGCTGCGCTTAAATCAACGCCCCAGAAAAACTTTAGGCTTTCAGACTCCTGCGAGTACACTTCGTGCAAGTGTTGCGTCGACCTGTTGAGACCACCCGACTTCCCGCGACCCTACGGCGCTCGTTGACCTGGGACCGCGGACTGGAGATGGCCAAGCACAAGACCTTTACCGTGGCCACGGATGTGAAAGTCTATTTCTGTGATCCGCAAAGCCCTTGGCAGCGTGGCTCGAACGAAAACACGAATGGGCTATTGCGACAATACTTCCCGAAGAGAACAGACTTGTCCGGCTATAGCCAGTCGGATCTGGACAAAGTGGCGCTGCGCTTAAATCAACGCCCCAGAAAAACTTTAGGCTTTCAGACTCCTGCGAGTACACTTCGTGCAAGTGTTGCGTCGACGTCGACCTGTTGAGACCACCCGACACAGTATAAAGGGCGCCCCTTTTGGAGTAGGTTTTGAGTGTTCGTACTCAACCCCTCCAGAAAGGAACGCCCTTTTATGACTAGCACCAAATATATCGGTATGGACGTGCACAAGGAAAGTATTTCGAGCGCGGTCATGAATGCTTCCGGAAAGATCGTGATGGAATGCGTCATCGAGACGAAAGCCAGCATGATTCTGCAGTTTATCGATGGGCTGCGCGGAGACTTGCAGGTCACATTTGAAGAAGGAACCTCGGCCGCCTGGTTGTACGACTTGCTGAAACCGCGCGTGACGAAACTGCTGGTGTGCGATCCGCGAAAGAATGCCTCCATGCGGGAAGGCAACCAGAGTGACAAGATCGATGCGCGCCGGTTGGCCGAGCTGCTGCGCCTCAATCATCTTAGCCCCGTCTATCACGGTGAACACGGTCTGCGAAGCCTGAAGGAACTGGTGCGCAGTTATCTCACCATCACCAAAGATCACGGACGGGTCATGTCGCGGGTCGTCCTAGAAAATTTCCAGCCGCTGCTGAGTCTCCAGCGCTCCTTCGCGAGAAAGCCGGTCCAAGCTCCAGAACAAAAGCACGTCGAACTTCCGTTTGCTGGCCGCTGAGAACATCTCTTGGAATGCAGGGCGGTCGCTCGTTCCGCCGGATATTCCCTGGTCAATGAACTCCCGGACTATCTCCCAGCCTTGACTAGCCGCGAAGGTCCGAAGCTGGAGCAATTGGTTTTCGCATTCCTGCCGGTCCGTGCTCACCCGGCTATACAAAGCGCATTTCATCGCTTGCCATCCCTCTTTGGGCGTCCGCCGCGCTTCCCGTTCTTCCGCGCAGCCGCGGCCTTCGCCTTCGACGTAACCGAGCCGCCCTTTTGCCCGATTTCCGCCAGATACTTTTTGATGCTCTCATTCATCGCAGAAAACATTATAACCCAAGCGGCTTGGGTTTGTAAATGGTAACTGACGTACTAAAGCCCTCACAGTCGTTCCATGAGCAGAGGAAAAAATAATTATGATTAATCTGACGGGGAAGACTTTTGGACGGCTGACTGTGATTCAGCGGGTCGAGAACAGCAAGCGCGGCGAACCGCAGTGGCTTTGCACCTGCTCGTGTGGGAATCAGAAAGTCATTCGAGGCGCGAGCAACGCAGAAAGAACAGAACGCGAATAGACGACCGCTTTCAAGAGCCCCGTAACTGCACCAAAATGACCTCGGGGGAGTTTTGGTGCGCCACGTAGGAATCGAACCTACAACCTATCGGTTAAGAGCCGATTGCTCTACCAATTGAGCTAGTGGCGCACGGAAAATCAGAATAACAGCGGGCCGGTGCCGTGCGCAAATCGAGTAAAGCGAGACCCGAAAATTTGCACTAACTTTGCACTAATGCCCCCAAATTAGGTCACATTTCACCTAACCGAAACAAAGGCAATGCATTGAAAACACGGCGCAACAGTGTGTTAGCGAGCGGTTAAGAGTCAACTGCTCCACCATTGAGCTACCGGTCCACGGGAACTTTAGTAGTTTACATGCCGAGGAATTTTTTGTCGAACTTACGGAATGCATGTCATTCGTGGTGCCATATTGATCGCTCAGGACGCAATGATTGAGCAATCTGCGCGAAAAGCCAAATAAAGACAGTTTCCTCGCGATGCTTCGAATGACGGCGGAACCCTCTGCATCGGCCATTTTGTTCATCCATAATGGCGCGCGGTCTTCCAATATTCCGGCCAAGGCTTGCGCAGCGTGCGGCACACAAAGATATTGGGATGTGCGCGCGTCTCCTCGTTCAAGACGCCAAAGCGGTTCCAGGTGTGCGCAGCCAAAGCACAAGAGACAAACACGTCCTGTAACTCATCTAGATCTCTCCCGACCACGATGAGAGTCTGCGGCGGAGGATCGCCGAAGCCGCGCTGCCAGAAGGAATTGACGCCGCTGATCACCGGAGGCAGTCCATACTGCGGGCCATACAGATTGACGGCGCCTGCTTCGCCATAATTTCCGGCAAGAATTCCAAAGTGAGCACGATCTTCGGGTGGAAGCGCATCGCGAACTTTAGCGATGATTTCGACCAGTTCAGGCCAGCCGATTTCTTCGCGGAAGTCTTCATTGATTTTCATGGCGCGCGTGGCCCATGGCGAATCCGCGGCTGCAATCGGCAGAGTGATCGATGCCATGATTCCAGCATCGGCTATCAGCACCACCCACACCAGCGCGCGGACCGCGTTTCTCGCTACGCTGCCTGCACGGGACAAAATTTGCTCAAGCCATACGCTCCCCGCCGCGTACAGCATCGGATACGCAGCGGCCAAATAGTAGGCACGGCCTTTGGCGATGATAAAAAGCGCCAGCGGAATCAAATACATCCAGCCAAGCATGCGGAAACGCTCTCCATCCCGTGAAAACAATGTGAAGTAGAGCCCCGCAAAAGCCAAGTAAATCGCGCCCAGCGTCAACTTCAATTGTTCCGGCAGAAAATTCTCTGCGCGCCCGATGCGGACATCGCGGGCATGAATATGCTGAAGGAAATCCAGGGAAATAAAATGATTTCTGACCTGCCAGATTAAATTCGGAAGAAAAATCAGAATGGACAAACCGACGCCGTACCACAGCCACTTGCTTCTAAAATAGCGCAGCGCATCGGTCAGCAACGTCGCCGCTGCGATGGCAATAGCAAAAAACCCTATCGTGTACTTGGACTCAAGACCGAAACCGATCGAAGCGCCAATCGCCAGCCACCAGCGCGGGTCTTCCGTCTTGAGCAATTTGACGACGAAGTACGCAGCCAGTACCCAAAACAAATAGTCGAATGAAACGTATTGCATCAATGCTCCGCCGGCGAGGCAAAACGGAATTGCCGCCGCTGCTGCGATCAACTGCGACGCACGGCCGCCACCCATCTCGCGCGCCATCAAGCCGGTCAGTACGACAGCAATTGCTTCCGCGACCGCCGCGAAAAAACGAAATCCCGCCAAGGAAGTTCCGAACAAGATTAACGACAGCCGCCCGAAAAATGGCGTGATCGGCGGATATGCAACGAATCCCCAATCTAGATGACGCGAATCCTCCAGCGTCGCCAGTTCGTCGCGCTGAAATCCGTATTGGTGCCCGGTGATCCAATGTGCGACCACCGTTGCCAGCGCGATATAAACCAACAGGGCCGTGTCGCTTAGCCAGATGGATTTCGCTTTCGTCGTTCCGGCAATTTCATCAGCCACGCGGGCGTCTCCTGCCAACTAACGTAAGAATTCCTCCAGCCGTACGCGGCTGTCCGTCTTTGCATCGCGATATTTCACGATCACCGCAGCATAAAGCGATAGTCCCCACTTCGCGCCGACGGGATGCTTCACTTCCCGAGCACCTGGAACGACGATGGCCTGCTCGGGAATAACCAGCGGCTGATCGTCGGTGGCGGCATAGACGGTATCACGCACCAGGTCATAGACCGGAGTCGAGGCGTTGAGAATTGTGCCGGTGCCAAGAACCGCGCGCTTTTTGATTATTGTGCCTTCATACACGCCGCAGTTGCCGCCGATCATTGCCTCATCTTCGATGATGACGGGCATTGCGCGAACGGGCTCGATGACGCCGCCAATCTGAGCGCCCGCGGAAATGTGACATTTCTTTCCAACCTGCGCACAACTTCCGATCAGCGCATGAGAGTCAACCATTGTTCCTTCATCCACGTATGCGCCCACATTGATGAACATCGGCGGCATGCACACCACGCCGCGCGCGACGTAGCTGCCATCACGAATGCTGGAGCCGCCGGGAACCAGGCGAACGCCGTCATCGCGATGAATTGTTTTCACCGGATATGTAGATTTGTCAAGGAACGGCTGGGACGTTGGATACGGTCCCATTTCGACGATCGTGCCCATGCGGAATCCCAGCAGGATTCCTTTTTTTACCCAGGCGTTCACTCGCCAGCCGGATGGCGAGACGGCATGCGGCTCGGCTGCGCGCACTTCGCCCGCGTTCAGCGCGTCCTTGAATTTCTGAAATGTACGCCGGTGCTCTTCGGAGTAACTTGTTTTCAACGCTGGGTTCGCAAGCGCAAACTCCGCACTTCCCGGCGGATGGTCGAATAAATCCTCAATGAGCGAAGCTAGCGACGGCAAAGGAATCCCTCTCGACGAGTTGCAGCGATTCCAAAACGGCCTGGATGCGCACCAGATTTTCCACTTTTGGCGCCACCATGGGCAAGCGCCAAACAGGCTCGAGAAGTCCCATAAGCGCGAGCGCTGCTTTTACCGGGATGGGATTGGATTCAACGAAATTGACTTCCATCAATGGCAGATATTTGCGATGGATGGCGCGAGCCGCTTCGAATTCGCCGCGCAGTCCGTAGCGGCAGAGTTGGGCCATTTCCGCGGGTATCTCGTTCGAAGCGACGGAGATTACGCCCCGTCCGCCGAGCGCGAACAGCGGCAGCGCGATAGCGTCGTCACCGGAGAGGATCGCAAAGCCATCCGGCACTGCATTGGCCAGCGAGGCCATCTGCGAAACGTTCCCCGAGGCTTCCTTGATGCCAATGATGTTGTCGATGGCCGCGAGACGCTTCACCGTGGACGGTTCGAGGTTGGTGCCACAGCGGCCGGGCACATTGTAAAGAATGATCGGCAAGCGCGTGGCGTGAGCGATGGCGCGATAATGCTGATAGAGGCCTTCCTGCGTGGGCTTGTTGTAATACGGCGTGACGGAGAGCAGTCCATCCGCGCCAAGCGCTTCGAGTTCGCGTGCAAGCTCCATCACTTCCTGAGTGTTGTAGCCGCCTGCGCCGGCAAGGACGGGCACGCTTCCTGCGGATTCTTGCAGTGTGATTTCGACGACGCGAAGATGTTCGCGCCGCGTCAGCGTTGGATTCTCGCCCGTCGTTCCGCAAGGCACCAGGAAGTCCACGCCGCCGCGAATCTGGCGCTGCACCAGCTTTCGCAGTGCCGCCTCGTCTAAAGAAAAATCTGGCTGAAACGGCGTAACCAGTGCCGTACCGCATCCTGTGAATTGCATGGTGACATCCTCTTTCTTTTTCAATTCCCAAAATCTCTCGGAACCGAGCTACGGGAGCTGGTCCACGATTTCGCGAAACTCAAAAAAACCTTTCTTGCCCGCGAGCCAGCGGGCGGCACGCAACGCCCCGCGGGCAAATCCATCGCGGCTGCGCGCCGTGTGCCGAAGCGTAATGGAATCCTCGGCGGAATCGAAACCGATCTCGTGCGTCCCAGGCACGGCTCCGGCACGATTCGCGCTGAGGCTTACTGGACGTGTGTATCCGCTGCGCGAAATATCTTCGGCGAGACCGAGAAGCGTGCCGGAGGGTGAATCCTTCTTTGCGGCATGGTGAATTTCCCAGCCCCACGCGCCATACGATTCTTCACGCGCGAAACGCCGCGCTGCTTCCGCAACCGTCAGCACGAAAATGGTGCAAGCCCACGGAAAAGTTCGCGCCCCACACTACGCTGCCATTTTTTGATTCGCACCATTCGCGAATCTGCGATAGCTCACCGAACCATCCGGTCGTCCCTGTAACCACTGGAACATCCGCTTCCAGCAATCGGCGCAGATTCTCCGGCGCGGCTTGTGGCGTGGTGAACTCGATGGCAACATCTACTCCGCGGAGCGCCTCGCGATGCAGCGCTTGCCCGTTGCCATTTTTTGCCGACTGGAAAATGCAAACCTCTTCGCAGCCGTGTTCAGAAGCCAGCCGTTCGATCGAGCGGCCCATCTTTCCGTATCCGACGATGGCGATGCGCAGGCTCATCTTTCGTGCGCTCCTGAAATCAGCCGCTGCGCCATGCGCGTGTAAATTCCAATCGCGTCGAGCAATTGTTTCTTCGCAATGCGTTCTTCGGCGGTGTGCGCGACGTGAATGCTGCCCGGTCCAATCAAAAATGGTTTGCCCCAGGCGCCTGCGAAATTCGGAATGTCCGTGGTATAGGCAACCACGGTCGATTCGAATCCGTTGATGGATTCCAAACGCAGGGCCGGCGTGTGCAACATCTCTCGAAGTTCTCCGCGCCCATTCACGGCGGCACGCATAGCCGAGCGGATCGGCTCGGGATCCGCGACAGTGCGAAACATCAAGTCTGCATGCGCTTCATCAGCAATCACATTCGGCGCACGGCCGCCGGAAAGGGTGCCGATGTTCAGCGTGGATTTCCCGAAAAGCCCGTCCTGCGGCAGTGAAATTTTGCGAATCCCAGTCAGGAGATCGAGCAGCTTTTCGATTGCGGACTCGCCCAGCTCTGGATACGCCGAGTGCGCGAGCTTGCCTCGTGTTGTCAGCACGTAGCGAAGAGCGCCTTTCGAACCGAGTGCCAGCTTATTTTCTGTGGGTTCGCCATTGATGACGAATTTCGAGCCGCGTGGATTTTCTGCCGCCCGCAGTGCGCCTAAACTGTCTTTTTCCTCGCCTACCACGAACAGCAGGGCAAAACCGCGCGTTCCGGCAGCCAGCAATTGCTCTGCGGCACAAATCATCGCCGCGATGATTCCCTTCGCATCGCAAGCTCCGCGCCCGCAGACAAAATCATCGTCCTCGTGCGATGCGAAAAACGGCGGCACGGTATCCATGTGCGTGGAGAGGGTGACGATGGGCGCGCCCCACGTCGCCAGCACATTGAAGCGCTCAGGAGAAACCTCCATACGCTCAACGGTGCCGCGGGTGGCCGCGGCGAGTTTCGCAAGCGTTGCGAAAAGAAAGTCAGCAACGGCTTTTTCATTGCCGGTGACAGACTCGACGTCAATCAGCGAACGCGTGAGCGCAAAAGGATTCATGAACCCTCAATAAAAAGTAGTTTTGGAAGAGAACGCAGAAAGAGTAGAGAGAACCGCGAAGAAAACTCGGGATCGCTGCAACTCGATAGCGCTTCATCCCGCGCGAGCAGGACGACAGTGGACAGGCCTTGGACCTGCCCCCCAACGCAAGTCTGTTCAGCCACAGACAGCGTTTCGGCGGAGTGAAGTTCGTTTTTGGCTCAGGGTTTTTAAGTACAAACCCTGAAACCCATCACCTCAGGGCTTGCAAAACAAGCCCTGAAACCCGCTCCCTTTCGCGATGGCCTCCGAAGCTGTTCGGAATTGCAGGCCACGCTACTCATGAGCTCCGCACCTCTACCAAGAACATTCCAAGAGTACGGCAGGAGCGCCGCCGAAGCAAGCACAGTGTTCAAACTGAAATGATGAGGGGATTTTACAGACGAACTTTCACTTGCGGGTTTGCGTAGAAGCTCAACGAGACCGCGAGCGACTTCGCGCGCGCGCGCAATCTCAGCGGGATCAAAAGAAATGGCCGCGACGCGTTGGTGCCCGCCGCCGCCGTATTTTTCCGCGAGCGACGCAAGATTCTGGTCGGCTGTCGCCAGATTCCACGGATTGGTACCCAGCGAAACTTTGGCGCGAACCGCCGACGAGCTTACGCTGACGGAGTACACGCACTCCGGATGCAACAGATACGGAACGAATTTGTTGTAGCCCTCGAGGTCCAGGTCGCTGACGTCGAAAAAAATCACGCCGTCGCGGGCCTCGATGCGTTCGCGAAGAATGTCGATGGAACGGCGGTGCCGTTCGAGCAGCGGGCCAAGATGTTTCGCCACAATCGGCAGCTTGACGACTTCCGCTAGCGGCTTGTAGGCAACATCACGAATAATTTGCGCCGGTACTCCATCTTCAGGCGCAGCTTCAATGACCAGCGCTAATTGTGTGGCCGGCTCCACCAGTGCTACGGCCGACTCCGCGGTGGGAAACTGCGCGCCGTCAATGATGTCGCCCCAGTGAATCAATTCCGTAAGCGGACCGGTGTCGAAGCCATATTTTTCGCGAGCGGTATCCGCGATCAGCTTGGTACACGATTTGTAGTCCGGCTTATAGAACATGTGCGGCCCGGGATATCGGCGAAAATTTTCCGCGTCGGCGGCATTCAGAAACGCGCTCTGATGATGGTCGAACCACCAGGTAACTTTCGGCGAGTTCGAATACTTGAAATCGACGATGACGTTTTCGTCGCCGTCGAACAGAGCCGTCTTCCCACGGCTGCACCGCTCGATGCGTCATTCCCGTGAAGTGGAAATCCGCATCGGCCTGGAAGCGTTCCCGGTAAAAACGATAGAAGAGAGCGGCGGAGGCGGTGCCATCAAAGCAACGGTCGTGAAAGCACAGGCGGACTCGGGTCATGAGCGAACGATTCAGGCCTTTCTATGAGACGGTGTTCGCGACCGTCAGCAGCAAAGCCTTTTACGATGCGGGGAGCCGCGAGGAAAGTCAAGTGCGGCAAGTACGGTCGATGCTGAAAGCCGAAAAAAAAAGTGACCGCCACATCGCCGTCACTTCTCGAACAGCTTCGACGTTGCACGCTACTTGACTCCGGCGATACTGTCGGCGATCCCCGCAGCGATCGGAACGCGGAAGTTCGCGTGCTGGTAGGCCTTCACCATCAGGAAGATCCAAAGAACCAGTCCCACCAACCCGATCAGCGCGCCCAATGCCACCATCGCGCCGAATCCCATGACACCGCCGAAAATCCCACTGACGATTCGCCAGCCCGATGCGTAGCACCGTCAGTCCTCCGAACACCACGATGGACTGGGCCGCGTGAAATTTCACGTAGGGCCGCTTGTCGATCAGCAGAAAGATAATTCCCGTCAACCAGCCCAACACATAAGCCAACAGAGCCGCAACATTTTCCTGCAGTCCCTCCGTAGGCGAAGCCATCACCGCGGTGGTTGCAGGCGCACCGCCACCCGCAGGAGCAGCCGCGGCTGCAGCCTGACTTGCGCCGCACTTCGGACAAAACGACGCGTCTCCAATTTCCTGACCGCACGATTTACAGAATGCCATAGAAGTCCTCCAGGCTTGCGATGCGCGCGAGCGTAACAAAGTCCGGGCAGTCAGGCAATTAAAATTGTTTTCGCAGCGCCCGGAACGCAGCGCGAAGAACTGCCATGTCGCTTTTTCTCGGCGTCCGGTACAATTCGCAACGAAATGCCGGCCGCTCCCACGCCAGGTCTGACCAACGATTCCGTCAGCAAGCCCATGCCATCTGCGCGATTTTCGCTGCCGCGCGATATCACTGCGGCCGAGCGCAGCACCCTCATCGCCGGCAGCCTTGGCTGGATGCTCGACGCAATGGACGTCATGTTGTTTTCTCTGGTGCTCGCGTATCTGGTACGCGAATTCTCGATGGATACGCGCTCCGCAGGTTTTCTTAATTCCCTCACCCTGATCGCATCCGCAATCGGGGGTCTTCTCTTCGGATATTCTAGCTGATCGTATTGGCCGTACGCGCGCTCTGATGGCGTCAATTCTCGTGTACTCCATCGCCAGCGCGGCCTGCGCGTTCACACACAGTATTCCGCAGTTGGGCTTTTTTCGTTTTGTGTTGGGACTTGGTATGGGTGGCGAGTGGACCACCGCTGCGGCGCTGATCGCGGAAACCTGGCGCGCCGAACATCGCGGCAAAGCTCTCGGCTTAATGCAATCGGCATATGCAATTGGCGAAGCCATCGCCGCACTAGTGGTAGCAGTTGCCCTTCCCCACTTCGGCTGGCGCGCGGTTTTCCTTGTTGGAGTTCTACCCGCGATCGTGGTGCTGTGGATTCGTAGCCGCGTCCCGGAATCAGAACTCTGGCAGCGGCGCTCCGCGCAACCGCAACGCGCAAAGTTGCGAACCCTGCTGCAAGGGGAAACTCTACGCAACGGAATTCTCGCCACCACGATGAATTCCTTCGCGATGTTCGGCTACTGGGGATCTGTTCGTGTGGATTCCCGGCTACCTTTCCATCCCCATCGCGCAGGGAGGCCGCGGACTCAGCCTCGCGAAGACCACATCCTTTTTCCTGATCCTCTGCGGCGGCAAATGGCTGGGCTACGCGCTGTTCGGTTTTTTCGCGGATGTCTACGGCCGCAAGCGCCCGTACTTCGCATACCTGTTGATCGCCGCCCTGCTTGTTCCGGCCTACGGGTTGGTCCACACACCGCTCTGGCTACTGATCCTCGGGCCGCTGGTCGGCTTTTTCGGGATTGGATTTTTTTCCGGTTTTGCGGCCATCGCCAGTGAAATTTTCCCCGGCGAAATTCGCGCCACCGCCATGGGGTTGAGCTACAACATTGGCCGCGGTCTTTCCGCAGGCGCACCCTTCGCAGTGGGCGCGCTGGCTCTGCATTTCGGAATTGGTCCCGCATTTTTACTGCCGGCTGGAGCGTATTTGCTTGCCGCGTTGCTTGCGCTGCTTTTGCCGGAAACGCGTGCTCGGCAACTTACCTGATTTTTCAACCGGTCAAGTTCCCGCCACTCGAGAAAATGCTCCGGTGCGCCGCGCGCGCATCGTAAATTTCACGGGAACGTATTGCGTCGCGGCCAGTGTCTTCTGAAAATCCGCGTCGCTGGCATAAATCCGTTTCGGAACGCGCCGCCCCATGATGCTGAACGCCAGTGGATCGCGCCGAAACGGATACGGAGCAACCGCCACCACGTTCGCTCCCTCAGCTACGTAGCTCCAGGTCTGTTTCCTCACCTTGATCGTTGACTGGGACGGCATCCAAAGTCGTGTCCTGTTGCGGATTCAAGCAGAAATGCAGTGACATGCGGTCCAGCACTTCCAGACGCGCTACATTGGCGTTGATAAGAGGTTCTTCAATAAAAGGTTTGCTGGCCGCATTGGCCCGAAGGTCCACTTTCAAACGCAGCTGCTGCAGCCGCAGCTGCTGCACGAAATCGTTGACCAGGTGGCTTTCATCAGTTTTCACGTACTTTGCGGAAAATCCCGGCAAGGTTGCGCGCGCCCGGTCGTACAACCCTGACGCGTGCATGCTGGCCAGCAAACCCGCGTAGTGATCCACTTTTACCAGGCGCTCGATTCCCTTTTGATACAGCGCGATGTGGGCTGCAGTCGGAATGGATGCAAAGCTGAACGGCAGGTGAGTTTTCGCGTCGAGTAACGGTTGCAGCTCCCATTCGCTCCAACCGTTCTCGTGCTCGGCGACCGCCAGGCAAAAAGGACCATGAGGCTGCGGCTTGCTGAATTTTTCGTTGCCCCACTCGCGCGCAAAAAATCCCGCCAGAAATGCGTGATCCGTCTGACGAATCACCAGCAGTTGCGGATCGCGTTCACCCTTTTCTTCGACCAGGATCATGCAGCTGCCCTCGCGTGCAGGCAAAATTCTCCGTCGCAGATTTCGTTTAGATGACGCCTTCTGATTTCAGCCGCGCCAGCTCGGCTGCGGGGAGGCCAAGCCACTCTTGATAGACCTCGTTATTATGCGCCCCGAGTGGTGGCCCAATCCAGCGCAACCCCCCGGCAGTGGCCGCTAGTTTGGGAGCCATCGTCGGGAGCTTCACTGATTCGCCACCGGGCAACACTACTTCTTGATAAACGCCGCGTTCGCGGTAATGCGGGTCTTCTACCATTTCGGCGGCCGAATAGATCGGGCCGCTGGGAACTTCCGCGGCTTCCAGAAAACGAATGGCTTCGTGCGAGCTATGAAGTTTCGTCCAGGCCGAAATCGCCGTGTCAATCTCGTCTACATGGCGCGATCTTCCGTCGTTCTGCGCCAGCCGCGTATCGTTTGCCAGATCTTCGCGGCCCATCGCGGACATCAAGCGGCGAAAAATACTATCTCCATTCGCGCCGATCACAATGTACGCGCCATCCGCGCAGGGATAGGTTCCGCTTGGCACGATCCCGGTCAGGCGCATACCTTCACGTTCGCGCGTCACGCCGGCCAGATCGAATTCCGGAATCGTTCCTTCCATAAGATTAAGAACCGTTTCATAGAGCGCGACATCGATCACTTGCCCAGTGCCGCCTTTCGCATCGCGATGATACAGCGCCATCACAATCCCCAGAGCGGCGTGCAAACCTGCCACGGAATCTCCCAGGCTTAGGTTTGGACGCACTGGCGGACGATCCGGCTCACCCGTTACATAACGCAACCCGCCAAATGCTTCTGCGACCGCGGCAAATCCGGGCTTCTGGGAATTGGGGCCGGTCTGCCCGTAGCCGGAAATCCGCGCGAGGATCAGCCCTGGATTTTCCTTCTGCAATTCCTGGTATCCCAAGCCCCATTTTTCCAGCGTGCCTGGCCGAAAATTTTCCAGCACCACGTCCACACGTTTCGCAAGTTCGCGGGCAATGTGCTGTCCCTCTGCCACACGCAGATTCAATGTGACGCATTTCTTGTTGCGCGCCATCGAATACCACCACAGCGAAGTTCCTTCGTGAACGACGCGCCAGTTGCGCAGCGGATCGCCGCACTCGGGCGGCTCAGCCTTGATCACTTCCGCTCCGAACCACGCCAGAAACGCGGCAGCGAACGGCCCGGCAATCGCCTGCCCGAGCTCGAGAACCCTCACGCCAGTGAGCGGGCCAGAGTTCGCATTCAGTTTTTCGTCAGTAGCCATGTGTTTTTCGTTGTTCCACTCCGCTCATCTTATGCACTGCGCTGAAGTTATGATTGCTGACGTCACGAACCATTCTTTCAGCGGCGCTAAGGAGCTAAGAAATTGTAGGGCATGTTTCGCATTTACCAACCTTTAGCTCCGTTGTGATCACAGATGGCGTTTGTCGTTCGTCTGTTAGGCCCACAATCGAAACCGTCGGCTGCGAATCCTTGGTGAATCCATATCGCCAGTGTTTTGTCAGGTATACCATTAAGACTGTATTTGCAGCGTATTTCGCCTTCGGGCTGTGACTTCCCTGGTATCTTTCTGCTACAGTCTTTCAAAACGCGTCTTCCAAATGGGGGTAACGGACATCATGCGAAAAGCACTGGCGGTTGCAAGCGCAATCCTTTTTACCGTCGCTGTCGCAGCCATCGCGCTGCACGCGCAGCAAGACAAGTCCAAGAGGCCCAGTCCGCCGGCCACTGCGAAATGCGACTTGCCAGGCGGCGGTTCCATCACCGTGGATTATTCGAGTCCTCGCGCAAAAGGACGAAAAATCTTTGGTGATATTGTGCCTTATGGTGAGCCCTGGCGCACCGGCGCCAACGAAGCTACAACCTTCGTAACCACGGCTGACATCATGGTGGGCGGAAAGCATGTACCGGCCGGGCAAATACACGCTTTTTACGATTCCTAATAAGGATAAGTGGGTACTGATCGTCAGCAAAAAGACCGGCGAGTGGGGAATTCCCTATCCCGGCGCCGACATGGACCTGGTGCGCGCAGATGTGAATGCGTCCTCGACCGCATCACCGGTCGAAAATTTCATCATCGCTTTCGACAAAGGCAGCAAGGGCTGCACGCTGCGCATCGAGTGGGAAAACACCCGCGCAACCGTAGACATCACACCGATGTGAAGAGCTGCCGTTGCTTTATGTAGCGGCGGCTTTATGCCGCCGCTCTTTCTTTGTCCGGTCGAATCAAACGTCCTCAAAACGTCTTCAGGAACGATTGGATTTTCCCCAATCAAACCTTTAACCGCGCCATTCCACGGTCCACCAAAAATACCGCTGCGATAACCATGGCTGCAGACAACAACACATTGAAGGAGACGTGTTCGGCTGCGAACCACCAACCCAGCAGCACCGCCACGATCGGATTCACGTAAGTGTGCGTCGCTACCAGCGTCGGCGAATAGTGCTCCAGCAACCAGTTATATGCCGTGAATGCGATCACCGAGCCAAACACGATCAGATAGGCTAGCGACAGCCACGCAAGCCGTGGCACATTCACCAACGAAAAACCGCGATACTCGCCCAAAACCGTACCGCTTGCGAGCAGCATGCCCGAGCCCGCCAGCAACGACAGCGCAGAGAGCAACAGCGGGCTGCCGGACAAATGAGAACGGCGCGAATAGATAATTCCCGCCGACCAGGAAATCGCTCCGATCAGGCAAGCCACAGCTCCAAGGAATCCGCCACGGCCTGAAGACCACACGTCGCGGCCCAACAGCAACCCTACTCCGGCCAGTCCCAAGGCCACGCCCACCAACAAATATCCATTCATGCGCCAACGTTTTTCCGCCGCGCAGGTCATTAGAAAAACCCAAATCGGTTCCGACGCAATGAGCAATGACGCCAGACCGCTGGGAATCTGCGTCTCCGCCCAATGCAAAGAGCCGTGGCCAATCAGGAAAAATAAAAATCCAATGACCACGCTGGCCTTGACTTGCGGCCACGTCGGGCGCTGTCCTTTGGCGAGCGCCCACAGCAGCAAAATCGTGCCGGCGACGAGGTGCCGGAAGCCAGCGGTGTAGAGCGGCGGGATCGCGGCCACCGCGTACCGAATTGCCAGATACGTTGATCCCCAGATGACGTAAATGGAAAAGAATGCTGCAATGACGCCCAACCGGTTTGCCGGTTGCCTGGTCGTGGGCAATCGCAGCTGCTTCTAAGGGCTCGAGCGTTGCGGCTTGTGATTCGGAACTCATCGTGCCTTTCCGGCTGGCTCGTAATGGGTAAATTGCGTTATACTCATTACCGAGCATAGGACTTTGGTTGTAATGAGTCAACTTCTTTTAGGCCATTAGCATGAAGAAATCGCAATACGACTTTCTGGCGCATGGCCACGGCAAAACCGCCCCGTGGATAGACCTCGTCAACAGCGAGGAATGGGATACCTTCGGGCGGCTCACCAACCATCTGAACAATCCTGCATGGGTGCCCTACTTCCTGCGGCAATGGCATTATGCCAAGCCATCGCACGAATCCGCTCCGTTTGCAATAATGCAGACGCTGCGAGCGGCACTTCGAAGAAGCTGCGAAGCGCTTTGTCGCGGCGAAGCAATTCCGCCAACAGACCTCCGCGCACTAAATGACATGCTGAACGTAAGGGGAAAACAGAAACTCTTCCAGCGCCAAAATGGGTTGCGGATTGAGTTTGTGCCCGATAAGTCCGGATGGCGCTGGATTCTTGCTGAAGTTGTACGTTCATTCGTTGATACAGTGACGGATGGCGAGTCTACGCGCATAAAGATCTGCCGCAACGATGATTGCCGTTGGGTTTTCTACGACCAAACTAAAGGCCGGACCCGCTGCTGGTGCAGCAGCAAAAGCTGCGGCAATCGCGAGCGCGTCCGTCGCGCCCGTGCTCGCAACAAGGAGTAAGCACGGGTGGCGGGCTGCGTCAGGAATGTTTTGGACGGATCAGGGCAAGGAATTCGTCGCGGGTTTCTTTGTTTTCGCGAAAGGCGCCGAGCATGGCGCTGGTTACCGCCGAGCCGTGTTGCTTTTCCACGCCGCGCATCTGCATGCACAGGTGGCGGGCTTCGATGATGACGCCGACACCTTGGGGCGCGATTTTTTCCTCGGATGGCTTTGGCGATCTGGCTGGTCATTCGCTCCTGAATCTGCAGGCGGCGGGCGAACATATTCACGAGGCGCGCAATTTTACTGAGGCCGACAACTTTGTTGCTCGGCAGATACGCAACATGCGCTTTGCCGAAGAATGGCAGCAGGTGATGTTCGCACAGGCTGAAAAATTCGATGTCCTTCACAACTACCATTTCGTCGTAGGTGACGCTGAAGGTTGCGCCGTTTAGGACCTGATCGACATTTTGGTGATACCCGCTGGTGAGAAATTTCAGCGCTTTTTCGTAGCGTTCCGGAGTCTTGCGCAGACCTTCGCGTTCGGGATCTTCGCTGACCAGACGGATAATTTCGCGCACGTGCGCGGCAATGGCGCGATCGTTCTTCGATTTGGAATCCAAATCGGTCAGCAGCAGCTCTTCAGTTGTCGGTATCGCAGGCTTGGTCACGGCTTGTTCCTCGCTTAATTCCCTTCGTACTCAAAACTATTGTTAGACGTCTCTTCAATGCGAACGGCTTCCAGCTTGGCGGCAGGAAAACATTTCAGCCGCCTAAAGATTTCCGTACATAGATTTTCGGTCGTGGGCACGAGTTCGCGAAAAGCCGCAACCTCGTCCTGCAATGACCGGTGATCAAACGGCTCGATCACTCGTTCGCTTACAAACGCATCGAGCTCGGCGAGATTCGCGATCATTCCGGTGGCAGGATCGACGACACCAGAGAAACGCACTTCCAGCGTGTAGTTGTGGCCATGGCCATACGGATTGTTGCATTTTCCGAAGACGTGGTTATTTTCTTCTTCAGAAAGCTTTGCGCTGTGCAAGCGGTGCGAAGCCGCGAAGTGATAACGTCGCCCGAGCGCGATGTGCAGGGTTTCGCTCATCAGGCAGTTCCCTTCGCGCCATTGCGGCAGCAGTCAGCAAATAAATCCGCAGATTCGTACAGTCGCACGCGATGCAGATGCCCCTGCGGAATTTTGCCTTCAAGCAAATTCCAGATGACGCGCGCAACATTTTCGCAAGTCGGAATCTGACCTTTCAGCTCGGCGACTTCGTAATTCAGAAAGCGGTGATCCATGCGTTGCGTGATTTCGCGATCGAGAATTTCTTTCAGCTCTTTCAAATCGAGAACCATTCCCGTCGTCGGATCAGGTTCTCCGGCAATAGTGACTTCCAACGTGTAGTTGTGGCCGTGGCCGTGCGGATTATTGCATTTGCCGAAGACGCGCCGATTCTCTTCCGCGGACAGAGCGGGATTGTGGTACAGGTGCGAAGCGGAGAATTCGAGTTTGCGCGTTAAGTAAACCATATCGTTTCTATTTATTTGATGCGCCGACACCCACAGAATATTCCCTGCCCTTCCACGTAACTTTGCCTTTGGCGTAGCTTTCGTGCGAAGCCCAGAGCACGCCTGCGTACATAAATATCGCCGGTAAGTAATAAATGATGTATTTGAAGGGAAAATGGTTACGCGAAAGAGCCATTCCATACGATATTTGGCGCAGCAGCAGCAGAATTACTCCCGCAAACATGGCGACGGGCAGTTTAATTCCGATGATAAGTGTCACCAAAATCATCCACGGGAACGCGGACTCAAATTCGGCAAAAACCGAGCCGGTGGTGCCGCCCATCAGTTGGAAGAGATTCTTTTTCCAGCCTTCCCACATTGCGGAAAACGAGCGGTACATGCGAACGCGAACGACGCCGAATCCTGAAGCAAACCAGATGCGAAATTCGGCGGACTTCACGCGGCGCGCGAGCGCGACGTCTTCCAGAACTGCGTCGTGAATTGCGTCGTGGCCGCCGACGGCATCGTAAGCTTCGCGCTGGATCAACAGAAATTGTCCGTTGGCAGCCGCTGCTTTGGATGAAGGATCGTTCACTTCGTCGAAGGAAAATCTTTGCGCGAGCCGCAAATAGACAAATGGAATCAGCACTCTTTCGTGCCAGGTCTGCAATTCCTGCTCCGGCGAAAATGAAATGAGCGCTGCGTCTTTTTCTGTTGCCAGCGCGAGGGCTTTTGCGACCCCGCCTTCGAGCAGAACCGCGTCGGCATCGGTAAACAGCAGCCATGGCGAAGTGGCTTGCTGAGCGCCGAGCGAGACAGCGTGATTTTTTCCTACCCAGCCTGATGGTGGAGCGGGCGCGTCTATCACACGGAGCTGCGAAATGTTTTTTGCCAGGTCGCGCAGAATTTCCGCAGTACGATCGGAGGATTGGTCGTTTATTGCAATGATTTCAACGATTTCCGGTTGCCCGGCGAGCGATGCGATGCACGCGGCGATGGACGCTTCTTCGTTGCGGGCGGGGACGATGGCGGTGACGTGGGTGGAGTGGTTCATAGATTAACGAGCGCGTGACAAGGGCATTTGCAGGAAGTTTGCTGCGTTTTGATTCGCAGGCGGATACGTTAGTATAGCACTGATATGGAAAGACTTCGCAGGGCGATGGTGTGGGTGGGGCTGGCGTTGGGTGTCTCGATTCTGCTGCTGTTTGCGCTGCCTAGTTACCGGCAGGGCGAGGCGTCGATTGCCGGGAAAACGGCGGATGATTTCGCGCTGACGATAGACGGCAAACCGCAACACCTTTCCGATCTTCGTGGGAAAGTAGTAGTGCTAAATTTCTGGGCTTCTTGGTGCCCGCCATGCGTGGAGGAAGCGCCCGGGCTGAATCGTTTGCAACGACATATTGAGCCGCTTGGAGGAACGGTTCTTGGCGTGAGTATTGACGAGGATCCGGCCGCTTACGAAAAATTCCTAAAGGACTTCGCCATCATGTTTCCGACTTGGCGCGACCCGAATGTGCAGGACAATAAGTCCAAGATCGAGCTGGGATATGGGACTTCACTGATCCCAGAGACTTATGTGATTGACCGGCACGGAAAGATTGCGCGGAAGCTGGTAAGCGCTCAGCAGTGGGATTCGCCCGAGATGCTGGCTTATTTCGACGCGGTTCTAAGGGACAAGTAGCGGCAAGAAGTGATCAAAGATCATCGATCAGCCTCTCGTAGGCCCCTCCCCCACCCCCTTCTGTCCCTAAGCTATTGAAAACAAAGCCCGAGAGCATTGTCGAAAAGTGAAGAACATGAAAGGAAAGACTTTATCGGTCTGCCTTGCGCAAGAGTATTAAAGGGCAGAGGTTAGAGATGCACGATTCAGTTTCAGAGAACCACGTCAAGTCAGTACGGCTGGCTCGTAAGGCAAAATGAATGGTCTCATGGATTTAATCGGTTGCAAATCGGGAAAACGCGAATCGCGGACGAGTGATGCACTGACGGCGCGTTGAGCGTAGCATCGTAGTTGGGTACTACGGCGTCAGACGAGGTCAGGAAACACCGCATGAAAACTAGCCTGTTTGAAATATTCAAGATTGGGATTGGGCCTTCTAGTTCGCATACGGTGGGGCCAATGCGGGCGGCGGCAGCGTTCGCGGCGGGATTGCGCGCTAGCGGGCTGCTGGAGAAGGTGGCGAGGGTGGAGGAGAATCTTTATGGTTCGCTGGCACTTACTGGGCATGGGCACGGGACGGACCGGGCGGTGCTGCTGGGATTGAGCGGTGAGTTGCCGGACTTGATTGCTCCGGAGAGTATTGAGCCTAAGCTGGTTGCGATTCGGACGGCGAAGAGTCTGCCGCTCGCTGGAACGCATGCCATTGTGTTCGACGAGGCGCGGGATCTGCTATTTCACAAAGATAAAACACTTCCCTTTCATTCGAATGGGATGCGGTACCGGGCGTTTGCTGCGGACGGCGACTTGATTTCGGAGCAGGTTTACTTTTCGATTGGCGGGGGATTTATTTTGCGGGAGGGCGAGGCGGCAGGAGCGAATGCGAAAGCTCTGGTGAAGTATCCGTTTGCTAGCGCAGCGGAATTGTTGAAGACAGCTGCTGAGCATGGGATGGCTGTGTGGGAAATTGCGCTGGAAAACGAGAAGGCTTGGCATACGGAAGCGGAGATTCGGGAGTATGTGGAACGAATTTGGGGCGTAATGCAGAAGTGCATGGCGCATGGATTGAAGACAGAAGGGATTTTGCCGGGCGGATTGAATGTCCGGCGGCGAGCGCCGCGTCTGGCGAAGAAGCTGGGCGAGAGCGGGAGTGGTGACCCGCTGGCTCCCATGGATTGGGTAAATGTGTATGCGATGGCGGTGAATGAGGAGAATGCGGCTGGCGGGCGTGTGGTGACGGCTCCCACGAATGGAGCGGCGGGAATTATTCCCGCCGTCGCGCAGTATTACATGAGATTTGTGCCTGGGGCGGATGAGGCTGGATTGTTGCGATATTTTTTGACGGCTAGCGTGATTGGCGTTTTGTACAAGGAGAATGCATCGATCAGCGGCGCGGAGGTTGGATGCCAGGGCGAAGTGGGAGTGGCGTGCTCGATGGCGGCGGGTGGATTGGTGGCGGCGCAGGGCGGCTCGAACGGGCAGGTGGAATGCGCGGCGGAAATTGGCATGGAACACAACCTGGGGATGACTTGCGATCCGATCGGCGGGCTGGTGCAGATTCCTTGTATCGAGCGGAATGCAATGGGGTCGGTGAAGGCGATCAATGCCTGCCGGATTGCTTTGCACGAAGGGAGCGAGCATAAAGTTTCGCTGGACCAGGTGATTGAGACGATGTATCAGACGGGGATGGATATGCAGTCGCGGTATAAGGAGACGTCGTTGGGTGGGTTGGCTTTGAATGTGATCGAGTGCTGATGAAGGCAGTTGTCAGTAATAAGTTTTAAGTTTTAAGTTTTAAGTTGTAAGTTTCGGAGAAGGCCGTTAGCAGTTTGATTCGTTGTTCTACGGGGCTAGTGAATCTGTGGCCTGTAACAGCCGGAAGGCGATCGCTTTTGTGGTCGCCTGGGTGACCATTGCCTCAAGCCTCGCTTTTTGGCGGGCGACTCATCTCAGGAGTTGGGATTGCGTTCTTACAGCCAAGAGTGGCCGTGCTACCGAAGAACGCTCCGAACATTGCTATTCGGGTATCGTGAAATCGGAGACTCGGCCGGCGGCTGCGCCGCCGGAACGGTTCCACCGTGCGCACCCGCCATTGTATTGCCCGGCCGGTACCCATAAAAAACGCGTACTCTCCCGCCTGTAAATTCTGATGCCCGAATGATCGGCGTGGAACTGAAGTTCTTTGTCGCGCTTGATGCCGGACTTGCCCCCGGTGATTCCGCCAAAAGAGCCGATTTGAAACTCGCGATGATCGCCCTTCTTGTTCAGTCGGATTAAAACGTAGTCGGAAGAATCGGACCCATCGGGAACGTACAGAAAAAATGTGGGGGCGGCGATCTCTTACAACGTTTTTGGAGACAGGCCCTTCGATGGTGGCGTCCCAGTGCTGATTTCTGAGGCCGTTGGTGAACAGGGGCGGGAGTATAGCAGACAAAAGAACGATGGCCACCTGCCCCGCGAGCCAGCGGCGTAAAAAGGTGACGGGTAGAACGGCGAAGAAAGTTCGAAAGAAAAGATAACGAGCCAGGGCATCACGATCCGGCGCTGCCTACTCGTACCGGAGGGCTTCTACGGGGTCGAGTTTGGCGGCTTGCATGGCAGGGAGCCAGCCGCTGATTACGCCTACGATGATCAGGATGATGCTGGATAGGAACATGGTCATTACGGAGAGGGTCAGGTGGATGTCGACTTTGCCGGTTTCGTCTTCGTATGCGGGGCCGAGGAATGGCAGAGTGCCGATGGAGGCAGTGAGCACCCAGGAAAGCAACATGCCGATCGCCCCGGCGGCGATGGTCATGACCAGAGCCTCCAACAGGAATTGCCAGCGGATGTGAGCTTTGCGCGCGCCGAGCGCGCGGCGCAGACCGATTTCTCTGACGCGTTCTTCTACCGAGACCAGCATGATGTTCATTACGCCGACGCCGCCGATGCCGAGGGTCATCGCGCCAATCATGAAAAGCAGCGCTTCGATGCCGATGGTGATGCCTTCATAGATGGGCTTAAATTCTTCGCGGCCAAACATGGTGATGGCGCGTTTGTCTGACGGAGAAAAGTGCTGACGATTGGCGATGGCGGTGCGAAATTGCGTCATCGCGGCAGGTTCGAAGCCGGGAGCGATTGGTTCCCATACCAGAACGCTGGCATATTTGGTATCCCACAAATCGCCGGCGGCGGTGTAAGGGATAAAGGCGGATTCGTCGTCGCAATTGAAATAGCAACTGTCGGAAAACTTTCTGTCCATGGAACCGATTACGGTGAAGGGGACGCCTTTGATGCGAACCATTTCGCCGAGGGCGGGTTCGCCGCTGAAAAGTTTTTTGCGTAGTTGCGAACCGAGGAACACGACGCGGCGGCGCTCGGCGACGTCTTCTGCGGAAATCCAACGGCCGTCGCTGGGGACTTCGTTGCGCATTTCGCCGTATTCGGGGTAGACCCCGCGGACGGCGGAGTCCTTGAGGCGCTCTTCGTGTGAAACGCCTTGGAACCGCACTGTTTCGCGAGTGACGCGGCGAATAAGCGGTGATTGAGCTTTCACCCACTCGGCATCTTCGGCTTCAAATCTCACCGGCTTGCCGGCGCGCTCGCCACCGGCTTGTTCGCTGGTCGTGCCGGGCCAGGCGATGACTGCGCCTTTGCCAAATACTTCGAACGTGTACATGAGAACGCTGCGAAAGCCTGCGCCGTAGCTGAGCAAGAGTGTTACTGCAACGATTCCCCACGAAATCCCGGACATAGTTAGGAAGCTGCGGACTGGGTTACGTCCCAGCGCGGTCCATGCTTGTTTGAAGATTTCGGCGAACATGGGCTCAGCCTCCTGCCTCGAAGCGGAGGGCTTCGATGGGATCGACCGATGCAGCGCGATTCGCCGGGTAGAGAGCGGAGAGAACAGCGATGATGCTCAGGAGCGAGACCGACATGGCGCCGATTTTCCAGCTGGTGAGCATGCCGGTGAAGAACGGCGGCATAGGAAAGAGATTTACGAACCCGCAAAAACCATAAGAAAGAATCAGGCCAACGCCACCGCTGATGCCAACGACGAAAATAGTTTCGAGGAAAAATTGCCGAAGGATCGAGCGGCGAGTCGCTCCAAGAGCCATGCGCACGCCGATCTCGCGAGTGCGTTCGCGGACGCTGACGAGCATTACGTTCATTACGCTGAGGCCGCCGAGGAAAAGTGTAGCGATTCCGACGGCGCCCATGAAAATTTCCATGCCGACGATGATCATGCGGTTGGCTTGGGCACCCTTTACGGTGTCCCAGATGCTGGCGGCTTCTTCGTCGCGAGGATCAAAGTTGTGTAGGCGGGCGAGCGTGCGGCGAAGCTGGCGAACGCAATCCTTGTGAGTTTCGACAGACCATGGAGCGATAAGCAGGTGGTCAACGGTGTGTTCGACGGCCGGAGGCTTATTGGGAAAATCGCGGCGCATTGAGTTGAAGGGAATAAAAATTTTCCTAGTGTCGAAGCCATCGTAACTGGAGTTCTGTTCTTTGGATTTCATCACGCCGATGACGGCATAAGGAATGCCATTCATCCAAATGGTTTGACCGAGGGCTTCGCGTTCGGCAAACAATTGTTTTTTGGTGTCGCTGCCAAGGAATGCAACGTTGCGTGCTTGGGCGTTGTCGTCATCGTTGTAGAAGCGGCCCTGCGCAGTGGCGACGCTGCGAATTTCGCTGAACGGCGGAAGGGCGCCGACAACTGGAATGGTCCCGCTGTTATAGAGGGTACGAACCTGGACGTCGCTGCCAAGTTCGGGCATGGAATATTTGCAGGCAGGCGATTCAGCGGCGACCTGTAGATAGTCATCCTCTCCCCAGTGAATGAGGCGGCCGGAGCGCGTGCCGCCGGCTTGCATGCTGGTGCGGCCGGCGAAAACGATCATGACGTCCTTGCCGAAGGTCTCCTGATTTTTCTGAATGCCGGAGCCGAGGCCCTCGCCGGCGGCAACCATGATGGTGATAGAGATGATGCCCCAGGCGACTCCGAACATGGTCAAGAGCGTGCGCCGTTTATGCGCCCAGAGAGTGGCCAGCGTGTCGCGCAAGAGATCGGTGAAGGACACGAGCGCTCCTATTGCAGGACGACTTGCTGTTTTTCGTTGAGGCCGGAAAGAACTTCTGTTTTCACGCCGTTGGAGATGCCGAGCTTCACATCAACCTTTTTCTTGCCGTTGGGGCCTTTAGCGTCAGGAATTTCGATCTTGGCGTTGCGATCCTTGTCATAGATCATGGCGGCTTCAGGAGCCATAAGAACGTTCTTCTTTTCTTCAAGAAGAATTTCGGCGTTAGCGCTCATGTTGGCTTTGAGTTCGCCGCCGGGATTGGAAATTGAGACGCGGACTTCGAACGTGGTGACGTTGTCCTTCTCCTTGCCTTGAGGAGAAATTTTGGTGACTTTGCCTTCGAACTTTTTGTCTTTGAAGGATTCGACGACGATGCGCGCGGGCTGATTCAAATAAACTTTGCCGATATCGGCTTCGTCGACCTTACCTTGGACGTAGACTTCGCTGACATCGCCAAGGGTCATGATGGGCGTGGCCTGAGAACCGAGAATGAGGATGGAGCTGACGGCATCGCCAACGTTGACATCGCGGGACAGAACTAGACCGTCTATAGGGCTGACGATGGTGGAGTTCCGCAGATCTTCGAGAGCGTTATCGAGCGAGGCTTGCGCCTGGGCTTGCTGGGCTTCGGCTTTGGCGATTTCCGCGCGGGAGACAGCGAGATTGCGCTGCGCGCTCATTTGTTTGTTCAGGGCCAGCTGATAATTTTTCTGGGCGTCTTCGACTACGCTCTTGGACATGACTCCGTCTTTCAGCATCTGGCTGGCGCGATCCATGCTGAGCTTGAGGAAGGGTACATCGGGGCCTTCGGCGTCCACTTTGTTGCGTTCGAGGGAGGCTAGAGAAGATTCCTTGGCGGCGGTGGCGGCTCCAAGATTGGCGCGCGACTCGCGAACTACGGCTTCGAGCTGAATCTTGTCGAGTTCGGCGAGAATTTGGCCGGCTTTTACGCGGTCGCCATAGTCGACATAGATCTTTTTGACGATGCCGCTGGCTTTGGATTTGATTTCGGCTTTGGAGAGCGGCTGGATTTTGCCGGTGGCAACGACAACGCGTGCTAGGTCGCCGCGCTCGACGTTAGCGAGTTTGGCTGCATCGATTTCGTGGCTGGGGCTGAGAGCCGCCTTGACGCCGAAGCCTGCGCCAAGAATGACTACCAATGCGATGGCACCCCAGATGATGCGGCGGCGCCGCTTTTTGCCGTTCTTCCCGTTCGTTAAACCATTAGAATTGGTCGACATACCCGTGGCCCCCCGCGACAATTACCGGACAGTGGAAGATACGGGAGCCAGCGACGAAAGGTTCCGTACTTCCAAAGATATAGACGAGCGGAACAGCAAATGGTCTAAGACAGAGCGGAGTAGGAGTTGGCGTTTGTAGGACAACGATACGACCTGCTGAGTTTAAATCGACCAACGGAACGTCTGTAAGTGGTTACTGCTCAGAGAGTTCCGATAAGAGGCGCATGGGTTGCGGAGGTGGATTACAATTCGCTCGTCCATCCGTCTAATTTACGGTCAGAGACGATGTCAGTTTTCGCCTGCGCCGAGCGCTCTGGATAATTGGCAATCAGCGCTTGTAACTAAAGTTTTTCCATAAAGCAAAGTGGATGCACTGGACTTGTATGCCCTTTGCCGACCGAGTATTTTAAAGAGTCTATCGAACGATGACTTGGTCGGGTTTTCTTCTGCCAGAGGGCGCAGGTTGGATGAGCCATCAGCTGACAATCATAATTTACGAAATGACCTACGCGATTTGCCGGCTGCAGCCGAACGCGGCGGCGCCCGTGTGGGCGGCGGGGGAACGGATTTTTGTCGATTACCAGAACGGCAAACGAGCTGTCGATCGTATGTGAGGAGAAGATGGTTCCCGCCGACGTACATGGCGAAAGAAACCGGCGTCTGATGCAGATCGAGGGAACGCTGGCGTTTACGCTTACGGGAGTGTTGGCGTCAGTGGCGGCGCCCCTGGCCAGTGCAGGTATCAGTGTTTTTGCGGTATCAACTTACGACACCGACTATCTGTTGGTATCCGATGAAGACTTGCAGGAAGCGGCCCGGGTGTTGGAGAGCGCAGGGCATACCATTCGGCAGAATCCACCGATTTGAGAAGCAAAAAATCACGGGAGAAAAAAGAATGAAGAGGGTGATGGGTAACGGCAGGTGGAAGTGCGCGTTGCAGCGGCGGCGATGGTTGTTGAGCGCGCCTGCCAGCTTGCTTTTGCTGCTGGCGATGCAGGGCCAGGCGGACGAGCCGTATGCGCGCAGCAAAGACTACGATTTGCAGCACTCGAAGATCGCGCTGAAGTTTGACGTCGAGCAAAAGAAAGTCATCGGAGACGTGACGCACACTTTAGCAGTTTTGAGAGCCAACACCAGCAAGTTGGAGTTCGATTCGGTCGGGCTGACGATCCAGAGCGTGACGGTCAATAAAGCAGCGGCGAAATTTGAGACTACGGCCACGAAACTGATTGTGCTGCTCGCCCATGCTGCGAGGCCGGGCGAGAAATTTGAAGTTGAGATCAAATACGAAGGCAGAACCAGCAAGGGCGCGTATTTTATTTTGCCGGACAAGGACTATCCCAAGCAGCCGAACGAAATCTGGACGCAGGGCGAATCGGAGGACACGCGATATTATCTGCCCACGTATGACTACCCAAATGACCGGCTGACGACGGAAACGATTTTGACGGTACCGGCCACGTGGTTGACGGTGGCCAACGGTAAACTAATCGGCGTGAAAGATGCTGGAAACGGTCTGAAAACGTGGACCTGGCAGGAAAGTCTGCCCAGTTCGAGTTATTTGACTACGGTCGTGGCCGGTGAATTTGACGAAGAGAAAGAAACCTGGCGTGGAAAGCCAGTGACGTATTACGCCCCGAAAGGCAAAGGCGACCGGCTAAAGATTAATTATGGGCGGACGCCGCAGATGCTGGAGCTGTTCAGCAAGAAGTTGGGCGTCGAATATCCGTGGGAAAAGTATGCGCAGGCGATGGTGGACGAATTCGTGGCGGGAGGGATGGAGAACTCCAGCGCGACGACGAACACCAGCTCGTCGCTGATTCACCCGACACTCGCGCCTGAATATACGACGGGACAGGATCCGCTGATCTCGCATGAACTGGGGCATCAGTGGTTTGGCGACCTGGTGACTTGCAGGGACTGGGGAAATATCTGGTTGAATGAGGGCTTCGCGACGTTCATGGAGACTGTCTGGTCGGAGAGTTACTTTCCGAAGGACCAATCGGAATACGAGCGGTGGACCGGCATGCGAGAGTGGTTTGAACAGCCTAATTTGTGGGCCAAACCGATTGTGCGCCACGACTTTGACGATTCGAGCGAATTTGACGGAAATGCGTACGGTAAAGGCGGAATAGTCCTTTATATGCTGCGGCACGAGTTGGGTGACGATGCATTTTACGGCGGATTGCGGCACTACCTGGAAGTAAACCGCGGGAAGAACGTGGTCACGTCGGACCTGGTCAAGGCCATAGACGAAGAAACGCATACGAATGTGGACGAGTTTTTCAATCAGTGGGTTTATGGTGCGGGGGCACCAAAGTTTGATCTGAGCTACGTCTATGACGACGCGAAACATCAAGTGACGTTGAAAGTAAAGCAGACGCAGAAGATCGAGGGCCAAGTTGGAATTTTCCACATTCCAATCGACGTGGAGATCACAACTGCCGCCGGCGCAAAGGACTATCCAATCACTGTATCCAAAGCGGAGGAAGCGTTTACGCTCCATGCGGATACAGCACCGATCATGGTCTTGTTTGACAAGGGCGGACACATCTTGAAATCCGCGGAATTTCACAAAGAAAAAAAGGAATGGCTGTACCAGCTGAAGAACGCGAGCGAGTTGGCGGATCGCGCCGACGCCATCGAGGCCCTGGCGAAGTTGAAAGACGACGCGGAGGCTGACGCGACGCTGGGTGAAGCGCTACGGACGGACAAGGCCTGGGGAGTTCGCGCAACGGCCGCGGATGCTTTGGGCGAGCGTAAGACTCCCTCAGCTGCAAAGGCACTGCTAGACGGGCTGAATACCGCGACAGAACCGTGGGTGAGGAACCGCATCGCAGCCGCGCTTGGAAACTTCAAGGATAATGTCGAGGTAGCCGCAAAGTTGGAAGCAGTAGCGAAAGATGACAAATCTTTCCGCGCACGGGGCGCAGCACTGCAAGCGTTAGGCAAGCTCAAAGCGCCAAACGCTTTGGCGACACTGAATGCGGCGGTTGCTGGTGATTCCCCCGATGATTTTCTGCGCAACGCAGCTTTGCGCGCGATGGGACCGCTAGGCGACGATAAAGCCGTTCCGACACTACAAGAGTGGGTGACTGTGGGTAAGCGTATTGATACCAGGCAGGCCGCCATTTCGAGCCTGGCGCGGCTAAAGAAGGACGATAAGCAAATCACCCAAGAAATCGCGGGATTTCTGAGCGAACCACGTGCGCCGATCCGCTTCTCCGCAATTTTCGCTCTCGGCGAACGGGGAGACGTTTCCGCAGTGCCCGCTCTAGAGTCTCTGCTAAAGAGCAACGACTTGAGCATTGAAATGGCACCAATGATCAAGCGCCAGATCGCGCAGCTGAAAAAAGGACCCGGAAAGAAACCCCAAGCCGGCGAGGCAAACGAAGGCGAAGCAAGCGGTGAAAACGATCAGGCTGTCGCCCAGCGGCTGGAACGCATGGAAAAGCTAATCCAGGAGATAAGCAACCGCTTGAAAAACATCGAAGAACGGTTGCCGCCCAAGAAATAGTGCGCGTCTCTGACCGAGAGTCGGCGTGCTTGTATTGCGGCACCAGCGTAGAACCTAAAGTTGAGAATCTTCGAATACGGTTGCTTGGATAGACTCAGAATGGCGCGTCAGCGGAGGTTCTGGAGGCATAAAGAAATCATCGCGGCGAGAAAAAAACGTGGCTGAAGAAGTGTTCAGGGAATTGCAATCAGCAAGCGCAAGTCGCGAAGATTGTTTCCCGTTGGCCCGATGACAATTGTGTCGTCCAAGGCGTCAAAAAAGCTAAACGAATCGCTGCGCCGGGCGAAATCGTTGGGATCAAGTCCGCCATTTCTAGCACGAGAAAGCGTTTCGCCATTCGCGACGGCTCCTGCTGCGGGGCTGTTTCCGTCAATGCCATCCGTTCCCGCGCTTAGGACGACAATTCCCTTCCCAGCGATTTTCTCGACGCATGCGAGCACGAACGCACAATTGCGGCCACCCAGTCCATCGCCAGCGACTGTCGAGCTCAATTCCCCGTCCGCAATCAGCGCGACCGGCCGATGCGGATTGGCCGCACGCAATTCCTGTAACTGAGCCAGCAGAAAATCCGCAGCCTTTTCCACGGGCCAATCGTCAGCTGAATTGTCGCAAAAGGCTTCGCAGTGCAGCGATTCGGCCACGCGGTGCGCCGAGTGAAACAGTTCGTGCATTCCAAGCACAAGCTGGAATTGTGCACGTTTGAAAGCAGGACTGCCGGCCTTGGGAGTTTCCGGCATCTTTCGGCTTTCGATCCAGTCCAGCAACCGATTCGGCAGCTGCGCGCGCAGATTGTATTTCGCGATGATCGTCGAAACGTCCTCGCAGGTAGTTGGATCGGGCAACGTCGGGCCGGAGGCCAACGCCGATTCGTTGCCGACAGGCACATCGCTGATGGCCAACGTGAGTACGCGCGCGGGAACGGCTGCTTGCGCAAGCCTTCCACCTTTTACCGCGGAGACATGCTTTCGGACCGCGTTAATGTCGCCAATCGGGGCGCCACAAGTTACTAAGGCATGATTCAACCGTTGGAGATCGGCCAGAGATAGCTCAGGTAACAATGGAAAGTCCATCAGCGCCGAGCCTCCACCGGAAAGGAGAGCGACCACCAGCGTTTTTGTCCCGCAACCACGTAGGAGATTCAGCGCCGCTTCGCCAGCGAGTAAGCTTTGCGCATTAGGAGTTGGATGGCCGCCCTCGAAATAGCGAACGCCGGGTTGCCGTTTTTGCGGCGCTGACGGGGCAGAAACAATTCCGGCGATGTCGACGCCGTCTGGAAGAACAGAAATCAGCCCATCGAGCATTGCATGTGCGGCCTTACCAGCGGCAATGATGCGCAGATCGCAAACGTCGCTAAGGTCATATTCAATGTCGCCGCAATACAGCACCTGGTTCCCGCAACTGACGCAGCGGGAAAGGGAGTCTGAAACATCCAGCGCTTTCAGCGTTCGAAGGAAAATTTGCCGTGCGAGTAGTTTTCCATCCATTGAGGCGCCTGGCGAGTCGAACTTCTACGTGACCCTCATTGCTTCCGGATTCACCATATTGGGCGGGCGCTGTCCCTGAAAGAGCGCCACAATGTTTTGCGCGGCGACCAACGCCATCCTGCCACGGGTTTCATTCGAAGCGGAACCCAGATGCGGCGCAAGGACGACGTTCGACCGTTTAAGCCCGGCATGGACGAATGGTTCCTGCTCAAAAACGTCCAGGCCGGCGCCGGCAATTTTTTTCGATTCCAGGGCATGCACCAAGGCGGCTTCATCAACCACCGGCCCGCGGGAGGTATTGATCAGAAAAGCTGTCGCCTTCATGCGGAACAATTTAGGCGCGTCAAACATCTGCCGCGTATCTCCATTTAGCGGTACGTGTAGCGTGACAAAATCCGCTTCCTGCAGCAGCGCGTTCAAATCGCGATATTCCGCGCGCAATTCCTTTTCAACGTCTTCCGATGCACGGGTCTTGCTGTTGTAAATCACCTTCATTCCAAATCCGACCGCGCGCCGCGCAACGGCCCGACCGATGCGGCCGAATCCAACGATTCCCAGCGTTTTGCCCCAGACGTCGGTTCCGCAAAATTGGTCGAAATTCCAGCCCTGCCAGTTCCCCGCGCGCACATACTGGTCGGCCTCGACCAACCTGCGGGCCACAGCCATCATCAATGCCCACGCAAAATCCGCGGTGGTTTCGTCCAATACGCCGGGCGTGTTGGTAACCACTACGCCGCGTTTGGTACATGCGGGAACATCAACATTGTCATATCCTACTGCGACATTGGCGACGATACGAAGCTTTGGCGCCGCGCGGAGTACGTCGTCAGCCACGCGCTCCGTCAGAAGACACACCAGGCCTTCCTTGTCCTTCAGGCTGCGCAGGAGCTCTTCACGCGACGGGCGCTCTGGCTTGCTCCAGAATTCGCAGTCACAGCAACTCTGCAGCAGATTTTGCGCATCGGGATAGAGCGGGTGAGTGATGAAGACTTTGGCTTTCGGCATTTCAGGCCTCAGAATCCTGGAGACAGTAACCTAACACAGCCGCGGCGCATTTCACCGCAGACGTTGCGCGTACGCCGCAAGACTCACTATAGTTGCAGTGTAGACGGGAAAACTATTTGCCGATGAACGCAGCCATTACCTCCGAGCTTCAGTCAATCGTCGGTCCGCGCAACCTCCTATCCAGTGCTGAAGACTTGGCGATGTATGAATACGACGGCTCGGTGGACCGGGCGCGGCCGGAGATCGTGGTTTTTCCCTCGAGCACCGCGGAGGTTTCGCGAATCGTCAAACTGGCGGTTAAACACGACATGCCCATCGTGGGCCGTGGAGCAGGCACGGGACTTTCCGGCGGAGCGTTGGCACGCGGCGGCGGAATCATGATCGCCTTCGGGCGGATGAACCGCATTCTCGAAATTGATTTGGAGAACCGCCGCGCAGTGGTGCAACCAGGGGTCGTCAATTTCGATTTAACCCGCGCCGTCGAACATGCAGGTTTTTACTTCGCGCCCGACCCTTCCAGCCAGAAGTCCTGTACCATTGGCGGAAATGTATCGGAAAATTCCGGCGGGCCGCACACGTTGGCATACGGCGTGACGACGAATCACGTCACCGGGCTGGAGTTGGTGCTGCCCGACGGAGAGACTAAGCGTATCGGGGGAAAACTCGGCGAAGCGGTGGGCTACGATTTATGCGGCTTGCTGGTGGGTAGCGAAGGAACGCTAGCACTGGTGACCGAAATCACGGCCAGGCTTTCCAGAAAACCAGAGGCCGTAAAAACGCTGCTGGCGATTTTCGAAACGGTCGACGACGCAACGGAAACCGTTACGGAAATGACCGCGCGCGCGATTACGCCTGCGGCCTGCGAGATGATGGACGGCTGGACATTGTGCGCCGTCGAAGACTATGTGCACGCGGGATTTCCGCGTGACTGCGGGGCGATCCTCTTGATTGAAGTGGAAGGACTGGTGGAAGCGGTGGCCAGCCAGTCAGCTGGTGTCGCTGAAGTCTGCAAGGCGCATGGCGCGCGGGAAGTGCGCACGGCGAAGGACGACAAAGAACGCGAACTGTTATGGAAAGGCCGGAAAACCGCTTTTGGCGCGCTGGGGCGGCTTGCGCCCAGCAATTATGTTCTGGACGCAGTGATTCCACGCTCGAAATTGCCGCAGGCGCTGCGACAGGTTCTGAAAATCGGCGAAGAGAGCGGACTCAAGATCGGAAATATTTTTCATGCGGGGGATGGCAATTTGCATCCGCTGGTGCTGTTTGATCCGCGAGATCGGTCGCAATTCGAGAAGGCTGTAAGGGCTTCGGAAGAGATTGTGCGCTACTGCGTGGAAATTGGCGGCGCCCTGACCGGCGAACACGGCGTCGGAATGGAAAAAAGCGAGTTGATGACGCTGATGTTTTCGGATGCTGATTTTGCATTGATGCGCCGGGTGCATCAGCAATTCAATCCGACAGGCTTGCTGAATCCGGGCAAGGTTTTTCCGATCGGCAAAGGTTGCGGCGAAACTCGTATTCGAACCAGCCCCATCCACAGCCCGGTGCCGGCATGAGCGCCGCGTTGACGTCATCGGTGACGGCGCGATTCGAGTCTATTGTGGGCAATGCCTTCGTTCGAACCGAGCCATCCGTTTTGGACGCTTATCGCATCGATGGTGTTCTGCCTTCCGTCGCCGTGCAACCAGAGAATGCCGAGCAGGCCGCTGAAATCGTGAAAATCGCCATCGAAGAAGACTTTTCAGTGATTGCCAGCGGAGCGCGCACTTCTCTTGCTATCGGCATGCCGCCATTGCGCCACGACGTGGCGCTCGATATGACGCGAATCCGCGGAATCGCGCACTACGATCCTGGCGACCTCACGATTAGTGTGAACGCGGGAACGCCTTTGGCGGAGCTTGCGAAAATCCTGGCCGAGAAGAATCAATTTCTGCCGCTTGCAACACCGTTTTTTGAAAAAGCGACAGTGGGCGGCGCGATTGCGTCGGGACTCGATTCGCCGCTGCGCCATTTCTACGGCACTGCTCGTGATTTTATGATTGGCGCGGAATTCGTAGACGGGACTGGCGCAATGGCAAAGAGTGGCGGGCGCGTCGTCAAGAACGTGACCGGCTATGATTTTCATAAGTTACTGAACGGATCGCTGGGCTCGCTCGCGGTGGTCACGCGGGTGAATTTTCGCACCTTCCCGCTGCAGCCGTCGCGGAGAGGATTTCTCGCTTCCTTCGCCGACGAAACGGGAGCGCTCGGATTCGCAAAACAAATCGTCGATTCACCGTTGACACCGACCGTGCTGGAAGTTCTGTCGCCGGAATTTGCCGAATTATTTCTGGAAGATAAATTGCCCGTCGCATCGCTCAAGCTGGATGTGGAAGCCTGGACGGTCTGCGTAGGATTCGAAGGCAGCGCCGAAGTCTGCGAACGATACCGGCGCGATTTGTCGCGGCTGGCGCGAACGGCTTCCGCACGAGACGCCATCGCCGTACATGATTCGCAATTTCTTTCGCTGCTGGAGATTCTGCGTGAAGCTCCGGCGGCCATGAGCCGGGTGGTTGAACAAGCTGTGGTGCTGCGTTTCGTCACGCTGCCGGGGAAACTTCCTGACTTGGCGCGGGCGTTACGCAGCTTCGCCAGTTCGTCGTGGATGAACTCTGCGATCCTGATTCGAAGCGCTTCGATTGTCTACCTGGCGCTGCTGCCCCGCGATGGCGACGAGACGGCGATCAAACAGGCCGCGTATTTCTGGAAAAGCGTCGGATCATTGCGCGGGCAATTAGAATTCAATGCTTCGATATTGTTCTGTCCCGCCGAATGGAAAAACGAACTGGATGTGTGGGCATACGCTGAGGGGGCCATCGATCTCGGGCAGCGCGTGAAAAAGGCCTTCGATCCAAGTGGCACATTCGCTCGCGGGCGCTTCGTGGGAGATATGTGACTTCGTGACTGGACTCCGCGCTATCCCAGGACTGCAACCTATTTACGAAGATTACGCGCGCTGCGTGCATTGCGGCCTGTGTTTGAATCATTGTCCGACCTACCGGCTATGGCACCTGGAAGCGGATTCGCCACGCGGCCGAATTCAGCAGATGATTCGCGTGGACGAAGGTACTGTGCCGGTGAATGCAACTTTTGTCGAGCATATAGATAAATGTCTGGATTGCCGCGCGTGCGAAACGGCCTGCCCGTCCGGCGTTGAATACGGAAAGCTCGTGGAATTCGCGCGTGCGCGGATCGAGCGCGACTATAAACGGCCGTTCCTATCGAGGCTGGCGCGGAATTTCGCTTATCGCTGGCTGCTGCCGTATCCGTGGCGAATCGCGTTTTTCGCGCGCTTGCTGCGCTTTTACCAGCGGTCCGGATTGCAAACGCTCGCTCGCAAGTCTGGATTGTTGGGGGGCTTCGGGCTTGCGCAACGTGAAAAGCTGCTTCCGCGAGTCGACGATAAGTTCTTTTTTCGATTTCTGGGGGCGACGTTTCAGCCGTCGGGCGAACGCCGGGCGAAGGTTGCGTTTTTTGGCGGCTGCGTAGCGCAAGTCACCTTCTCGACGCTGAATGAGGCTACCATCCGCGTGCTTATGGCGAATGGCTGCGAAGTCGTTGTGCCGCGCAAACAGGTGTGCTGCGGCGCGCTAGCCTCTCATGCAGGAGTGCGAGAAGCCGCTCGCGAACTCGCGCGCCAAAATCTGCAAGCATTCGCTGCGGAAAAGTTCGATGCAATCCTGACCAATGCCGCGGGGTGCGGATCCACATTGAAGGAATATTCGCATCTCTTTACGCCGGACGAGCCGGAATATCAGGCTGCGAAAGAGTTCGAATCGCGGGTGCGTGATGTAACGGAATTCCTTGCAACACTGGGCATGGTTGCACCACTCAAGTCGACGGCTTCGCGAGTCACCTATCAGGATTCCTGCCACTTGCTGCACGGCCAGAAAGTTCGCGAAGCTCCGCGCAGTCTGCTTCGCGCGATTCCGGAGCTTGAACTTGTGGAATTGCCGTACTCGGATATTTGTTGCGGTTCAGCCGGCGCATACAACATCACGCAGACGGAAGCCTCACTGGAATTGCTTGCAGAAAAAATGAAGCACGCCGCCAGCACTCAGGCCAAGACAATTGTCACGGCTAATCCTGGCTGCCTGCTCCAGATGCGCGCCGGCGCTGAGCTACACCACACCGGCCAGCAAGTACTGCACGTGATGGAATTGCTCGACCGAGCCCTCGAGTAATTTTCAACGCTCACCAATCAAGTAGCGGCATCCGCGCGCTCCCATTCGCACGACGTGCGCAGCTCCCGCCGGAACGTCGCAACGCTCTCCAGCAGAGTAAGTCCTGGCTTCATCATTCATGATCAACGTCAGCTCGCCACTCAAGATAATATGTGCAGTCTCCTGATTGTGCGCGTGCTCCGCGTAGAAAGCGTGTGGGCCATCCTGCCACACGTAGGTGTGCCGAAAACCCTCTTGCCGCAATTCCTCGGCGAGTTTCTCTTCGTCCACGGCCATAACTTGAGGATAACTCGTCCCTGCTTTGCAATGCACTTCATGCCATAAATAATTCGTGAAGCGCCAATTCAGCGACATCGAAAAACAGTAACGCCCTCCCTTCTTCTGTTTCTGGCAACAGAAGAAAAAGAGGGCGAACTGTCTTCAGGAGAGAAGCTCGTTATAAGCGAAGCACTCAGTTATCTGGAGGAGCAGGAGGAGGAGGAGCCCCACTCACTATAAATTTCCCCCGGTGGCCTTGCTCGATGGTGTAGCCTGCGGGCACCGCAAACAAGGTCGCGGCCGGCTCCGTCCGCTGAATGTTGGTCAGCGTGTAAGTCGTATTGCCAAAGCGCGGATCAGAATGGGTGCTCTTGACGTCCATCTGCATGTCTGCCGAGTACCAACGTTCCGACACGATCGTTATGGGCTTCTCATTCCCGATCTCGCCCGCCGGAATCGTTCGCGTGGTCCGTGTTCCTTCCGCGTTGACTCCACCAATCGTCTGTATGCCGAGCGATTCTGTCTTGGCTTCCGCTTGTGCCGCCTCTTTGACGGTGTGATAGAAAACGTTGCCCGGTCCGCCTCCGACTCCTGGTCCGCCTTTCGTCCGGACACTCATTCCAATCGGGCCATGCACCTGCCGCGCAATTTTCTGATCCGGTTCCAGCACATATGCCGTCTCCGCTACTGGATCGCTGATTTCGATGAAGGAATGCGGCTCGCCAGAGGCCGCCAGCGGGCCAATCGCCGGCAATGTCACTTCTTTGCGAAAACGGCCCAGGCTGTCTCGATACAAATTTGTTTGCGTCTTCCGATTGATGTGATTACCGTCCGCCAAAGTTTGCGTTGTCTCCGAAGTCGCGACCGCGCTGAATGGCGCTCCCTTTACCACTTTCCCGCCATGTAGTCCTCCGCCAAAGCCGAGCAGCTCAATATGATTCTCAAAGAAGGCTCCGCCCTCGCCGGCCACGACGCCTGGCCCAGCCTCACCAACCGCGCCTCCTTGGACCATTACCGTCCCAGATTCGCCACCCACCGTACCTGTTTGAATCATTACTATAGGGGGTGGGCCCTCTTGCGTTCCCTGGACTTGAATTTCCTGGGCTTGCGTTTCCTGAGCTTGCGCTACTCCCGCGCTGCCAAGAAGAGCAATTATGAATACCGCGTTCATCCATCCCACTTCGCGTTTCATTTTTCCGTCTCCTCTTCTCTCCCGTTCGGCCGTGCGTTTCTTACTGCGAACTTTCTCCGTACCTTTCAGCGCGCCAGACGCACTGCCTGCGGCAATCCGTCATTTGCTACCAGCAGGTCCACCTGGATCCATTCGCCCGCCCGATCCTGGTTCACCGGCAAACCCAAAGCGCCAAGCGCCCCGCGCTGCATGCGCACACGCACAATCGCAGCTTCTTCGGTTTCAGAGGGCAGGCTTCCCGGCAAAAGAGTAAATTCCCCGCTATCTTCATCCTTATCCTTGGCGATCGTTGACAGCCCGGCGCCGGAGGTCTTCTTTGGCTCCGCCGGCAGTCTGTTGTCGCTCCCCGACGCCAAAATATTTCTGTCTGGACCCGCCGGAATTTGCGTTGGCGCGCTCGGCGCTGCCGCCTTTTGCCTCGACACTTCTTGTTCCTGCCGTGTTCGTTGCCAGGATACCCATCCAACGGTCGCAACCAATACCACCGCAGCCGCCAGAGCCCAGGACGCAATCATCGTCGTGCGACGCGGGACAAGAGCATCGCGCCGCTTCCGCAATTCCTGCTTCAAGAGCATTTCCACGCGCGCCGGAGCCGAATACAGCCGCGTCGATTCCCGCAGCAGCCGCAAGTCGCCTTTAACTTCCCTCCAGGACTCCAGCATCGCGTTACAACGCCCGCAAACTGCCGCGTGCTTCGCAGCCGCAGCCGATTCGTGGGGATCTGCGTCGCTGCGGTCAATATCCAGGCCGCGTAGTTCGAATTCTTCGCAATTCATCATCGCAACTGCCTTCCTTACAGTTCTCAAGCTCACTTTGCACCGGCGCTTGCCCGGCGTGGCGCGTCCCGCAAAAGCTCCAACTTCGCAAGCAACAATGCTCTCCCACGATGTAAGCGCGAACGAATCGTGCCAATCGGACAGCGGCACGCGCTCGCCGCTTCCTCGTAACTCATTTCTTCCAGCTCACACAAAACCACTGCTTCTCTGAACTCCGCCGGCAATCCGAGTACTGCTTCTCTTACCTGTTCGATTCGCTCTCGTTTTTCTGCGATCATCATCGGCGTTAACGGATCCTCGGGTTCATTCCAGGCGCTGCCGTCAGCGTTCATCATGTCCAGAGACAATTCTCGCGGCGTTTTCTCCAGGTGTTTCATTACCCGGTTTCGCGCTACTCCATACAGGAACGCTCCTAACTCGCCCCGTTCGGCTTGGTATTTCTGGGGCTCGC
Source organism: uncultured Acidobacteriota bacterium (assembly GCA_963743735.1). Taxonomy (GTDB): domain Bacteria; phylum Acidobacteriota; class Terriglobia; order Acidiferrales; family UBA7541; genus Acidiferrum. The sequence goes on along the minus strand of CAVURF010000004.1, from coordinate 18,309 downwards.
GAATCAGCACCAGAAAAACTTCCTGCACAACTTCTTCCGCAGCCCACGGTGAACCGGTCATGCGCAGCGCGTAGCGATATAGCGCCGATTGGTGCCTTTGATACAGCGCGAGGAATGCCTGCTCGTCGCCGCGTACCGCGCGTTTGAGCAGCGCGTCCGGCTTCTCGTCCAGAATTTTCATTACGTGGGTTAGACGCCTCGCTGCTCTTCAATGGGTATTCCGATGAGCAGGGAAAAAGGTTCCCATAGTGCAGCGTTCTGGCGAATAAGAGGCGAAGGGGGCCGTTTTTCAACCTAGGAGCCTTTTTTGCTCGTAGGGCGGAACAGTTTCGCAGCAATTCGGGTCACAAACCGGCGCGGCACTAGCCGCTCGCCGTGCGCCCCAAGGTAATTCCCGAGGCCCGAGATGACGTAGCTCTTCCCTGCCGCCAGCGCTTTCAGACCGTTTTTCGCTACCGTCTCCGCGGACTGTTCGCGCCCTTTCGAACTCGATGGATGGCCGGCGACTTCGTGGAATTCCGATTCCGTTGTCCCCGGACACAACGCGCACACGCGTACGCCGTACGGCTTCATCTCTTCGGCCAGGCCTTCCGCCAAAAATAAGTCAAATGCCTTGGTCGCCGCGTAAGTTGATATGTAAGGAACGGCTTGGAATGAGGCAGTCGACGCTACAATCAAGACATCGCCACTCCTCTTCGCGACCATTCCTGGCAAATACGAGCGCGTCAAGTGCAGGACCGCGCTGCAATTTACTTGCACCATTTCGAGCAGCCTCGCAGCCTCAACGGTCTGAAACTCGCCGTACTGGCCGAAACCTGCGTTGTTCACCAGCAAATCGATGGTTAGGCCCTTGGTTTGCGTAAAATCGAAAATTTCCCGTGGGGTCGTCGCTTGTGCAAGGTCGGCAACAAAAACTTCGGTTTGAATTTTGTGCTTTGCGCGCAATTCTTGCGCCAGAGCTTCCAATCGTCCCCGTCGCCGCGCTGTCAATACCAAATTCGTTCCGCCGAACGCGAGTTGTTCCGCCAGTGCTTTGCCAATCCCCGCGCTCGCGCCAGTTACCAGCCCCCACTTGCCCTTCCATTCGCCGCTCATCGTGTCCCTTTGCTTCTTTAGTTTCGCGCAACTAGCGAAACGGTACGGAGATGGCAGACTACCCTGCCCGAGCAAGTCTCCACAAGTGCATTGCTTCCGTCGCTTTCTGGATTTATGATGCGCGCGACATCCGCCTGCCTTGTCACCGCGAATCGAGCAGTTCGCAAATCATGAGTGGACCGTTTTTCGGCGACAGGAGCCCGGCGCACGCTGGAGGTTTCCGTGAAACGACATTTTGAAAGAGTTGTGGTTGTGCTGGCGATACTTTTTTTCGCAGCAACCGTCTCAGCTCAGCAAATCGGCAAATATGTTCCGGTAAGCGCCGGTTCCGACGCCGACCGCGCAATGACAGAAATCAACGCAGCCAGCGATCCCGCGCAAAAACTCGCGCTGATCGACAAATTCGCCTCCGGGCCCGGACAAGGCGATATGGCCATGGTAGCCGACGAACTTTACGTGAATTACTTTCTCGCCCAGAAGCAGTATGACAAGGCTTTCGAATACGGCGATAAGATTTTCGCAATTGATCCGGGTAATTTCCAGAACGCCATGAATATGATTCGAGCCGCGTCGGAAAAGGGTGACATGGAAAAGCTGCTTACCTATGGCCAGAAAACGCAGAGCATCCTAGCGGCTTACAAGTCGTCGCCCGCACCTTCCGGCGTTGCCACGGACACCTGGGAACAGCAAAAAACGCAAACCATCGAAGGCAATCGGGACAACATTCGCTACGTGCAGCAAGCGGTTTACAATGGCGCATACCAGACTCAAGAACCCGCTAAGCGCGCCGATGCGCTGCTTCGCTTTGCGAAGATTTTTCCGGATTCGGAATATGCGCTGACTGCGCTGGGTGTCGCCGCGTCGTCCTACCAGCAAGCACAGAATGCGCCGAAAATGCTCGAGGTTGCCAGCGCGCTGCTGGCAAAAGATCCCAAGAATCTCGGGATGTTATTACTGGTTTCCGATTATTACGGCGAAAAAGGCGAACAACTGGATAAAGCCGAAGCTTATGCACGGCAGGCCGCCACTCTGGCAGATTCCGCGCCACGTCCCGAGAATGTCTCGGAAGACCAGTGGAAACAGCAAACTGATTTGCAAAAGGGATTGGCGCTTAGCACCCTCGGCCAGGTGAACCTGCAGAAAAAGAACAACGCACAGGCCATTCAGAATTTTCAGGCCGCAGCTCCATTGCTCAAATCCAATGACGTCGGGTACGCACGCAACGAATACCGCCTGGGATTCGCATGCATCAATCTAAAGAAATACCCCGAAGCCAAACTCGCTTTCACCCAGGCAGCCTCCGTCAACAGCCCGTACAAACAACCGGCGCTGGACAAAATCAAAACGATTCCCGCCGCTTCCGCACCTCGGCGGAAGGCAAGTTAGGCCCATTTTTGGAGCGCGCTTCTCTGTGCTTGGTGGCGCAACGCCAATGATTTGCCAAGATCAAACAAAACGAAGATCAGTAGGCGTTCTTGTTGATCAACCCCAAGAAGATCGTCATTAGGATGATCCGCAAGTCGAACGCAAACGTCCAATTTTGCAAATAGTACAAATCAAATTCGACTCTCTTTTCGATTGAGGTATCGCCTCGCCAGCCGTTTACTTGGGCCCATCCGGTGATGCCAACCTTTAACGAATGTCGATGATTGTAACTGCTAACTTCCTGCAGGAATTTATGAACGAAGTGCGGTCGTTCGGGCCGCGGCCCCACTACGCTCATATCCCCCTTCAGCACATTGATGAACTGCGGCAATTCGTCCAAACTCGTTTTCCGCAACAGCGTTCCAAACGATGTCTTGCGATCATCTTCTGCAGTCGTCCATTTCGTGTCGCTCTCCGGCGATGATAGAACGCGCATCGAACGAAATTTGTACATCTTAAATGGCTTGCCATTGAGTCCGATGCGTTCCTGTTTGAAAAATATCGGCCCGCGTGATGTCAACCGAATGACTAGGGCGATCAGCCCAAATAGCGGAGCGGCCAAAATTAACACGACGAGCGAAAAACCGACGTCAAAGACGCGTTTGAGCAGTGCGTAGTCGAGCGATTCAGTGGGTGCTGAACTCAAGTCCAGCATCTGAATATTACCCAATTGAAAGAGCTTCTCCCGGATGGTGATACCTTCTCCCAGGTCCACAAGGGCTCGTGCGGGTAAGCACAGATGGCTCAAGGCTTTCATGATGTGTGGGATTTGCGAAAATTCCGTCGGCCGCAACGCGATCACCGCTTCATCGATTCCATGATTCGCTTTCAAAAGTATCAGTTGTTCCAGTTCATACACTCGCTCGCCTCCCACACCCACATCCTGCCCGGGAAGCCTGACGAATCCGCAGATTTGACATGGTGCAAAGGTTAAGCGTTGCAGCCTTCGTGCCGCATCGCGCGCGAATTGATCGGCGCCTACTACCAGTAAACGCGTTGGTCTTGCCAGACTCACGCTAGTTCTGAAGGCCACCCGAAATATTGCGTGCAACATCACGGTAAGCACCAGCAACACGATCACGTCACAAATCAGCAGACCGCGCGGATAGATGTCATTGCGACTGAAGTAAAGCAAGGCAAGAAGTACGAAAGACGTCGTCAAACATGCTGACCACGCAGCGCGTGCTCCTGTACGCTCGCGAAACAATTCGTCAAAGCTTGTCACTTTGTAGTGCTCCGAGACGAACGCCCACACAAGTGTCCCGAAAAGCATCTGATTGAGGTGTCCACGGAACGAAAAAAGTACGGGTCGCCCCAGAAACGCACAGCATTCCTTCCAGGCGCACCATCCGAGGTAGAACGCAAGAATTGGCAGTAGATATGTAGCAGCCTTCAACGATAAACGGTACAACTTAAGTCGCAGGATCATGACTGTCAGCCTCTCTCAACTTCGCGACAATAACCTCGGAACTACCAGGCGACGTGCCCAGATAGTAACGACATGGAATTCCAAATTGTTGATCGGTGAACCAGCTCACGCGGACGCGCAAATCGCGCGATCGTCAGGCTTCGCTTTGCAAAATGCCGGCTGGGTCCTCGATCCACAATCCAGCGCGGCGCGGAGGGCAGGATGTATTCTAACTCATGAAAAGACCTGGTGCGCGCTCAGACGTCGCTTTACTGTCACCGGCACGTCGCTTTACTGTCACCGGCACGTGTCTCTCGGTCGATTTTCGTTAATGCCTGGCTGAGCTTCCAACCGCTGCGCGTGCTTATGAATGAGGATGCGTCCGAGTACAGCGAGGGGCCAACGCTCAATTGAGCTGGCGCTCTAGACATCAACTTTGGAGATTCTCCTCCAGCTCGAAGGCAGGTTCCGATTTATTTCTATGTTTTCAAAGGTGCTGCTTTCTCGGGCGCCATACGTCCGGACCCATTCTGCCATTGACCGGACGCCGCTCTCAAGCGACGTTTTCTCTTTCCACCCGAAAAACCTTTCAACTTTGCTGTGGTCTGAGAAAGCAATTTTCACTTCTTTTCGCTCATCAAGATGAACGGTGCGGCATTCCTTTTCCAGCGCCGCAGCAACGATCTGAGCAAGGCGATTCACAGTGTGAGACTCATCTGCCCCGACATTAAAGATCTCATTTCTGGCATCTGGGCAATCACCGGATGCCGCGATGATCGGAGCTACATCGTTTATGTGAGTAAAGGCGCGAATTTGGGTTCCGTCGCCGAAAATTGACATCGGTTCGCCCCTCAACAGCTGATTCATGAAAATGCCCACCACATTTCTGTAGCGGTCGCCGATGTTTTGCCTTTCGCCATAAACATTGTGTGGGCGAATGATCGCATACTCCAAACCAAACATCTCACGGCTGCTCTTCAGATCCTGTTCAACGGCTAGCTTTGCGATACCGTAAGGATCTTCCGGAGCTGGAGACATATCCTCCTTCATTGGCGACTGGCCGGCACCATAAACTGCGATCGAAGATGCAAAGACAAATCGCCTGATGCCATGATTCACGGACGCATTTATTAGATTCACTGATCCGATCAAGTTATTTTGATAGTTAAAGCGCTTAATGAAGTGACTTAATCCTTCCGCAGCATACGCTGCCAGATGGTACACGTAACTGAATTCGTTCTTGGCAAAAAGCCGTTCCACGAGCTGCTCATCAAGTATCGAGCCGTTCACAAACGTGGCGCCAGGCGGCACGTTGTCGATGAATCCCCCGCTTAAATCATCCAATACCACCACCTTGTGGCCCAACCTTAAAAGGTGATCGGCAACATGAGAGCCGATGAAACCAGCACCGCCTGTAACCAACGAAATTGGCATCAAACCACTCCCGTCATTCCTGAATCATGATCTCAAGGGTCGAGAAATCAACCGAAAAACCGTGCTCCACTAATCCTGCGCTTGATACTCAACGGTAGAAACTGCTCATTTTTGCCAAGCAATAGCCCAGCGTACTTGGCAGTGTCTTGGATGACGGCGCCGAAGGGTCTCGAGCCTCCGTTCTCTCCATCATCTCCCCCCGCAAGTTTCCGGCGCAAAAGTCGACAACCGTCACGGAAAAGCGAAGATTGCGTGGCTTCGTCCCAGATGTCCAGTCGGTTCCAGACTATGCCGAGATCGAAATAACGCTTGAGTAGTCCAACCACCGTATGATTGTCCGAATGGTATACCGTTGCCAATGGTTCGTAGACGATTTTCCAGCCAGCGTCCAAAATACGCTTGGCGATGCCGACATCCTCAAAAATCCTCAAATCCTCAGGGAAGCCCGTGGCTTTCCAGACGTCTTTACGGATGGCAGCATTGACAGTTGAAAAGTGATAGTAACGATAGCCGAGTTCCTGTTTCCGGCTGGGCTCCTTTACGATTCTGACATCGCCATAAATCGCCGAAAGAACTGTGCGTCGCTCTAAATTACAATCGAGTTTCGGCAGATGGCGCCCATATGCAGCTCCGATAGAAGCGTCTGAGAAGTTGGAAATCAACGAATTCAGCCAGTTCGGAGACGTGGGGAATGCATCCGCATTCAGGTAAACTAAATACTCGCCTTGTGCCAAGCTGGCAAGGTAATTCCTGGTGCCCGCATGGTGAAATTCCTGAGCAGGAATATGATAGAGCCGTACTGGGTAGCTTTCGACAATCTCTGGCGTGCCGTCGGTGGAGCCGGAATCAACAAGAATAACCTCGAACTGGTTGTTGCTTGCTTGAGAGAACACCGAGTCCAGACAGTTTCGAATGTTGAGTGCTTCATCCTTGGCGGGAATCAGAATCGACGTCTGAATCATTTAGTTGAGCGTTCTCCATGTGGCGACAAGTTCAGCTTCAGCTTTCCGACAGAAATCGATAAGCGCAAAATTTTATGTCGGCTTCTCCGCTCGATCTCCAAGCTCCGCAAGTACTATGTGAAGGCCGTTCAAGTCGCCATTTCTAATTATCGCACACCCTTGTGAATACACGACCTGTCCTGGGTTCGCTTGTCGCAATATTTTGTTCATAACAGAATTGATGATGTGAATCTCTTTGCCTCATTAACGGTCCAGGCTGTAAACTTTTAGAATATTATGGCCAAAAAGCCCCGTTACTCCCCAAAAGAGGCTCAGAGGACAATTGTGTATGGCGCATTTAAGGGCATGGGAGACTTACTCTGTGCTGCGCCCGTGATAGCTTGCGAACTTTCAAAGGGGCACGTTATCAAACTCTTGCTTTTTCCTGGCTCTGCATTGTCCGGATTTGTCAAGTTGCTCGACTTTGGCCAGAACAGACACAATCTGTCTTCGTTTCAGCTACCGGCATCCGGGGGCTTAACAAAACGCCTCTCATTTCTCAGGCAGATGGCGAGCTTCCAAGCGGACCTAGTGTGGATCTCCCCTCACGCCTCGCGAGAAGCTTCCAGTTGGAAGATTCCCTTGTTAGTGTGGCTCGCGAAGAAGCTCTGCTGGCCTCGCGCAGTACTTGCGGGGGCTTGGAACGAGCGGCTTTCGGCCCTATTTGACATAAGAGTTCCCCTGGACCGATCCCTTCCTTTGGCCCTTCGGGAATGGGTTGCATATTCGCATGTAGGGGACGGGTTCGGGCAATTTCCCGGTTTTGTGCCCTTCATCGAAAGCATCACCATTTATAAGAATCGTCCACCAGCTTACGACCTGCTGATTGCCCCAGGCGCCAACGCGATTAACCGACTGTGGCCTATTACTCACTATGTCTCGCTGGTTCAGATGATCCCGCCGGAGTATCGAATCGCGGTCGTGGGACTTCCAAACGACATCGAAAGGATGCGTCAGGTTCTTCCAAAAAATCGGCAGATTGAGCTGTTAACTGGCACTCTCGAAGAGGCAATTGGTTTAATCGCCCAGTCCAGAGTTATCCTAAGTATGGACAGCGGCAACGCTCATTTTGCTAACGCTCTGAACACTCCTGGCATAGCTCTCTTCGGGAAAGCGGACCCCGCGAGCATCATCCCAGAAACGGGAACGATGCGTCCCTATTACGAAAAAAAGTTCCCGTGCCAGCCCTGCAACAGGGCGTATTGTTCACAACCAGAAGTATATTGCATGGACTCGATACTTCCCGAGGCAGTTGCAAAGGCCTTAGTCCGCCTCCTGCAAAACACTTCCCCCGCGGTACTGAGATAAAGGCATCAGCGCTGGGATAAGCTCTTCAAGCGTTGGCGCTATTCTTTTGCTTGCTGGGGAAATTCGCTCAACAACTGCATACACACATTTTTCTTGAATTACATCGCCGATAACAAGATAACAAGCAGATACTTGCTGTTCGAGCTGGCTTCTATGAGATGGTGTTCGACGTCTTTGCATTAGTCCGAATCAGAAATCCCTGTTCCGTCAATTTGCGTTTCGATCAAGTCGCAGAGCAGATGCCCCATGAGAAGATGGCTCTCTTGGATCCTAGCTGTATCCGACGACGGAACCTGTAAGCAGATGTCCGCCAACGTTGCCAGATGACCGCCTCCTTTTCCAGTCATTGCGATTGTGTAGGTGCCAATATCTCGAGCCTTGCTTATTGCAGAACAAACATTGGAGCTGTTTCCGGACGTAGAAATGCCAACCAGCAGATCGCCTGGCCGACAGAGGGCCTCTACCTGGCGCGCGAAAACGTGATCGTATCCATAATCGTTGCCGACCGACGTCAGAATGGAGCTGTCCGTTGTCAAAGCAATCGAGGCCAAACCCTTCCTCTCCCTGCGGAACCGTCCAACCAGCTCAGCCGCCAGATGCTGACAATCCGCTGCACTTCCACCATTCCCGCACCAAAACACCATATGTCCGGTCTGAAGGGTGTGACACATGCGGGTAGCAACGACAGAGAGAAGCTCGAATGCTAACTCAAGTTGCTTCACAACTCTGAGATGCTCCTCAAGACCTTCGACCAGAAGTTGTCGGCTCGCGATCGTCATAAAGATATCATTCCAAGTCCTTGGCTACGTCTGCGTCAGAACATTCATCGATCCACCGCATCGAATCTGGCTCTTCTCAGGTGTTGCCTTCACACTCGGCCTGGGCGCAACATCCGTGGCTGCGCCAAGACCGCTCCTTGCGGACGTTCCCGGTACACCGTTTCTCGCTCCGATCCTCGAAACCCATCTAAGAAATACCGCTACGAGCAGCGCTTCCGGCAGGAGCCATCCGACACCTGTGGGAAAAACGGCAATATCGGCCAGGAACACAACCATAAAAAAATCCGCAGGATGTTTCGTGAAAGCCAATCGATTCACAAAAATTCGCGCGAGCCATCCTCTTAGCGCAGCCACGAACGCGAGATACACGATCGCCAGGATCCGAAATCGGCATACTGCAAGCCAACTCCAAAGGCTGGCGATCCCGTATCCGAATCAAACCACTCAGGATAGAACTCCTCCGCCAGTGCGAAAGGGCCGAAATTTTTCGGTTTGCCTGGCATAAGTTGCCGTGGAACTACCGCCAAGCGTGTTCGACTCAATTGTTAAGCGGCCATATTGCAGCGGATAATGCGAATCAATAACCAGCATCGCATTTCTCGTGTAGTCCGAGTATTTGCTGATCGCCTCCAGCGCATCCGCGGCGTCCTCTCCAAGGGACATCGTCGCTGCAAAAAGCAAAAGAATGACCATCCCCGTGCACGCGTACACAATCATCGCCCGCGCGAAGGTTATTTTTCGACCCAGCACATACACGTAATAGAGCAGAAGGATCAAGACCACGGACAGCACCTGCCCTTTGCTTCCGTGGAGCGAAAGAAGTCCCGTCGCGAGAAGAATCGTAAAGCCTTAACAGCTTTTGAGTGTTTTGAGAACAAAATCAGAATGACAGCAAGATAAGCGAGCGTGCTGGATAACAAACGCCTGGACCCCAAAACCGGTTCGTGTTTGAGTATAGATTTGTCGAGGATCAAATATAAATTCACGAAACTCGATCAAGTACGGGGATATACAGTAAAACGCCGAAGCTCAGACAAAGCAACGAAACGAGCCCAAAATTGGAATAGGACGAGACACCCGGCAGGCGCACCACTTTGTCGCCCGTTCGCGTGTAAGCATACACAAACGCTAGCGGCTCTACTGCCAGCGCCGAGTAGACACAGAAGTGCGCATAAGTGCTGCCTTCTGCTCCGAACAGTCTCAGATACACAAGCGGCAACAAATAAAATGCGGGCATAGCCATTATGAAAGACGGCGTCAGTATATTGATACTGCTTCCCTCGCGCTTGCTGAGCACAAGGTACGCCAGAACGGCGATCCCAAATGATGCGCCTATCGCGAGGATCAGCAAGATTAATCGAGATCATAGCTTAGTCAGAATGCAGAAAATGTACCACTTACCTCCGTTTGATTAACTCGACCTCGGTCGACTGTGCCATCCACACAATGCGCTTGTCCGCGCCAATGGGGCCACGGACAACACTGAACCGCAGCGAGTCCGAACCGAACTTCTTCCCAAGGTCGGGGCCGAGGTCCCAGAATGCCAAAATCCCCTGAGGGGACAAGGGATCGCGGTGATATTCGGGCGATTCCAGGTGAACTACGGTCTCCCCAACCAATTCTGCTCGTCTCCGCGTACTCAACCTTGGCGGCACCGTAAACAAATGAGCCCCCTCCTGCTTGAGGACTCTTCGAGATTCGTCGAAAGCCCTTTCAAGCAGGGGTACGTGTTCGAGAACGTCAGAAGACACAATCAGGTCGAACGACTCATTGGCGAACGTAAGTGCCGTGATGTCCTGGCACATTGTCCCGTCGGCTCGAACACTGCCTCTTTTCCTCCGTGGGATCATAGAATGTCCGCACATGCTGTCGTGCACGAGATAAGATTTTTCTGAGTGGTGATTGGGGATCCAGCTCAAGAACATCCATCTGAGCTAACCTGCTGCCGTATCTGTCTTTTATCTCTGCAGCCAAGAGTTCATATCGCTCATTCGCGGAGCAAAAAATGCAAGCTCGGAATTCACCCGATCCGTTGCAAAGAAAAATTGTTAACCTTTCACAACATGCGCAATGCCGGATGCGCCAAAGATAAACTCTGCGCAGATAAGCCGGAAATTCCGCCGCGACCTTTCTGATAGCGGAACTGACACCATAACGGCGCGTGTGCCTTAGTACCTTTAGCAAAGCCATTGGAGCTGCTCTTTACACATATAGTCATTCCCAAGTGCTTCTGTCGCTTGCCCGTTCTAAGCGGGTCTTGTCCAATCACCGGCTGGCACCATTACGCGCCCGCTCGATTGATACTGTTTATCAATTATACCGATTAGCTGCTTGGCAGAGGCTTGCCCACAATACTCTTCGGCCTTGCGAATCCCCGCTGCCTGCATCGCATGGCGCAAGTTAGCGTCGGACCGCAACCTCAGAATTGCATCCGCAAAGCGCTGTGCGCTGTCTGGTGGCTCCAAAATGGCCGCATCTCCCGCACTTCGGGCATGCATCGGGCGTTCGAGGCGATTACGGGAATCCCACATGCCATCGCTTCGACAGGCGGCAGTCCAAATCCTTCATAAACAGCGTGGGAAAGAGAAATACCTCTGCGCCAGAATAGAAAAATGGCAGATCCTCATCCGGTAAATATCCCAAAAAGCGAATCTCGTTTTCCGTAAGTCCGGCGGACTGTATCTGCCGAAATAACGGAGAACTCTTCCAGCCGCTGGCGCCTGCAACCAAAAGTGGACACCTAAGCTGGCCTTTGCTCTTAAGGATACGAACAACTTCAACGAGCAATTTCAGATTCTTCCTAAACTCCACGGTCCCGACCGCAGCCATGTAATCTGGGGGTACGCCATATTTTTTCGAAATGTACTCAGCTGCCTGATGAGAATCCCGCCGCTTGTATCGGTCAAAAACCACGGGATACGCACCGGATCTTCGCCTCGGGTACTCCAAGATCTCGGACCATATCCTCTGCGGTGGAGCGCGAAATCGTTACAATCACATCCGCTTTTTCGATCGCCTTTCGCGCCCAGATTTTCTGAACCAGTAGAGAATAATTAGCTGTCGTCTCGGGAAACCGCAACCAAACCAGATCATACACGGTGACGATCTTGACTACTCCGCTGGGGATACGGGCCGGCAGTACCGGGTGAGTCGCCCAAAAAACATCCAGTTTATCCCTACGTATTAGGCTTCCTCCCTACCTCGCAGCCAGAGAGAACCCGGACACCAGCCGAATGCGCGGTCAGTCTGCTCGCTGACTCGTTTGCCGGAAAATCCCAAGTCTATTTCTCGGTTGGCATACATAAAATAGGTAGTCGTGTTCAGGGCAGACCTGCGGACAAGGCGGACCACGCCGTGTATATAGTTGCCAATTCCCGTGCGCGGCTTTTTTAAAGATTGCGAGCATCGATTCCGATTCTCATGCTTCGATCTTAGCGTCCGCAGTGTCGCGAGCAGGCCGGTTGTTCTCATCTCTCGGCTTTTCCCCGATCAAGCGATGATCAACCGGAGTTCGTCCGTCTTGCGCAACGGTAGCAAAAACCCGCAAGGTTTCCAGAGCGCAACGGTGCCAGCTAAATTCGGTGGCTCGCCGAAGGCCCTTCTCCCCCAGACTCTTCCTCAAGTTCTGAATCCTCTAGAACACGAATCATTGTTTCCGCCATCTGCTCAACGGAAAGCGGGTCAAAATACTCCAATACTCCGCCAGACACTTCTGGCATGCGCGAACTGTTGGAAGCCACAGTTGGCACGCCACAGGCCATCGCCTCAACCATGGGAAGACAAAATCCCTCGTAAAGGGAGGGAATGACACAAAGGAACGCATTTTTTATGAGCGCGACGAGTTCGGCGTCTGACAATTCGCCAGTCAGAATAATCTGATCGCGATTCGGCGACGCTTCTCGGACTCTCAGAATCTCCTCGTGCCCGAAACCCATCGGGCCCGCTAGGACCAGTTGCGCGGTCCAGATCACTTTGTCGCTCCTGAATACGATCCCAGGCCTGAATCAAACGATGAACATTTTTTCGTAGTTGCAACATTCCATGATGCAGATGAAGGGTCGCCGGATTCCAAATCGCCCGAGTAACGCAGCACTCGCATCGTAATCCGCAGGCGCTTGATTGTATTGCTGTTTGTCATATCCGAGGTAGGTAACTTCGACATCTGCGGGATTCAGACCATAAACCTCGATCAAGTCGCGCTTTGACCACTCAGAGATCGTAATGATCTTCGTCGCAAGTTTGGCGTTCAGCCAGGTCATCATGTGCAACCGCGGAAAGCCGCGACCGACCAAGAAGACAGCCGTCTAGGAATAGCATCGAAAATGGTGGTGACAACGGGGGCAAGGTCGCTGGCAGCAATGATGTCCTGTCGGCAAGAATACAAGATCGGGACGAACGCTCGTTGTGCGCAGCGCCATGCCGCCCAGAGACCAAATGCGCTCTCCTTCCCAGGATTCGCGCCCGGTGCACTCGCCAACACCGTGAAACGAGGCCGTTTTGATCCCATGTATCATGAGGGCTAACAAAACCGTGGAATTCCATATCTAACGGATTTGCCTCACAAATTTTTAAGCACTCTTTCAGCACGTCTTCAGATACACAGCAGTCCCCGTGTGCTCATACCGTTTGCCCTAGCAACATCGTGTCAATGGCAACTCTTCATCTCGAAGTCTCCCGCACGCCCTCTCGCTTCGAAGTCACCGGATCGACTTGAGCTGAGCCGCTATTCTTATATTTGGGGGCTGAATGGACGATTTTTGAGAACGCGGTCCACTTCGATCCATTGGGGAACGAGAACGCAGACCGCATAGGCGATAATGGTGCCCAGTATCGCCCCCAGTAGCGCCGATTCTTTGTACCAGCACTATCGAAACGATGATGTTTACTGCCGCCGCCAATATGGAATAAATCATTTGTCCGCGCAGTTTGCCGGAACTTGCCCAGGATGCAGGTCGACACAAGTTGCCGAGTAGATGACGCTCCAGATGCCCATCCAAATCACAAGAGCACCTGATGGCACCGCGGCCTTGCCAGCCCATTTGTCAATCAACCAGCGGCCAAATAGAACCAGCGGCAGGGCCAAAGCTGCAGTGGAGGCGACGGTTATTCGGAAATTGAGACGAAAACTACGGCGAACCCAGGCCCGGTCGCCGCGCGAGAATGCTTCGGCGTCCACGGCCAAAACGAAGGAATGGCTAGCATTTGGAAGAGCATCGTATAGGTGAACAGTCTCCAAGTTACGCTGTACGGCGTTACCGCCGCGGCCCCCAGGTAATGAGCGATTATCAGATTGTCGGTCTGGAAGAGGATAAGTGCGGCTACCTGAATGACGAAAAACATGCTTCCCAGTGAAGTTAGCTTTCGAACCGCCGGCCAAGTAACACGCTTGAGGCTAGGAAACAACCAAGGTTTGGACCAGCCGAAAAGCCAAACTGCGCTGATAACATTGACCAGCAATATCATGCTAGATACGGCAATCACCAGCGCTACCAGCCCTCCTTTGAGTCGAGTGACAGCGACCAGCGCAGCCAGGCTAAGAACATTGCCTGCGGCAGTCCAGCCGTTGGCAAACGCAACTTCTTGATAGGCTCCATAGATTTTCGAAATGATGGAAAACGGAAAATTGAAAACAAAAATCGCAAACGCAAACGCGACCGCAGGGCCAATCTCCGCTCGAGCCTGCGCCGTCTCAACGTTGAAGACTCGATCCCAGGGAACCCCCGTCCAGAGCAAAAAAAACGCCAAAGCCAGCACAACCGCAATTCCAACTAACGACCAAAAAGCCGCAGCAACGGAATCCGCGCAAGTCTCGGCGGTCGTTCGCGTAGCCCTCAGACACCGCATTCGTCAGGCTGTTGCTCAAACCGAGATCGGCAAGCGCTATCCACGCCATAGCAGCGCTGATAGTCACCCATGCTCCATATCTTTCGGCCCCCAAATACCTGACGGTGAGGGGAACGGAAATAAAGCTGACAACAACCGCAACGGCTCGGCCTGCCAACCCAGTGAAGATGCCGCGGACAATTCGTACGTAACGTCGCTGGGCGTCGCCCACGACTGAGCCTTTGCCGAAGGCCAACCGTACGTAATGGACTGCGGAAGGTAAGAGTGCACTCATGTGAAAATTAGCCACTTTCAGTACCCAAGCACCTGCAACCTGCCCACGAGGCCTCCTCATCGATCCTTCCGTTTGCCAGCGGTTTGGCGAGAAGAAGTTTTCCGAGCAACTAAGAGCATTGTGTCGTATACATTAGTCCGGAATATGCGATTCAGTATACGACAGCAAAGATAGAACCCAGCGCTCCCAGCCGCTCGGCGAATCCAACCGCCACATAGTATGGGTCCAAAGTACACGCAATCACGGAAAAGCCCGACTGCTCCAATAATCGCCGCAGAACCCCAGGAGTGAAATGAGACAAATGTATTTCAGCAAGACTGCCATCCAAGACAATCTTAGGTAGACCCACTCTCGCGAAACGGCCGATCTCCGCGCGGCAAAGGTTCTCAAGAACCGTTTTCCCCGGTACGACTGCAGATCGTTAGGAACCGCTATTGCTAACGTCCCGCCGTCCACCAGAAGAGAAGCACACCTTTCAATGACTTGTTTGGGATTTGGTACGTGCTCCAACACATGAAAGATCGTTATGTTGTCAAATTTCTTGTTACCAAATTCAACGCTTTGTACCTCCCCAGCCAACAATTGCAGATTGTATTTTTGCCGAGCGATATGGATAGCGCTTTCCGAGACTTCCGTGCCGCAAACCTCACTGAAATAAGCACGAGCAATTGCCAGAAATTGCCCGATTCCGGCTCCGACGTCGAGTAACGAGCCTGGTTTTGCGATAGGTCGCAAAAGTCTCAGCCTCCTCATCCACAGCGCGTCTCTGGCGGGTTCCTCGGCCAACCAGTGGTCGTACTTAGCTGGCTGCGAATAAAAGGCAATCAGTGCGGCGAGCGTCGGGCGGGGGTTGTTGAAGACGTACCCGCATCGCTTGCATTCACAGAGATCTGCCGTGGAATCCAGAACTCGTAGCGAGTCGGCCTCGCATAGGGGACAGGTGTAAAGCACTTCAACATCCCCGTCTGGTACCTCCGTCGAACTTTCCTCGTATATGTGAATGAGGTGCACTTGAATTCGTGGCGCACGCGGTCATTTACAGACCTCTTTATCGATTTATTGAACTGCTGAGCTATTCAGTTCCCAATTCTGCAGCTTCTGCACCTGAACCACGTCCGCTTCTACCATCATTTTGATCAATTCCTCGAAACCAACTTCCGGCTCCCACCCGAGCTTTTCGCGGGCCTTGCTGCGTCTCCGCGCAGGTACATCCACTTCCGCCGGCCGAATCAGCTTGGGATCAATCTCGACGTACTTCTCCCAGTCAAGGCCCACCGCGCCAAACGCCGCCGCCAGTAGCTGGCGAATACTGTGCGTCTTCCCGTAGCCAAGACGATAGTCCTCCGGCTCCGGCTGCTGCAGCATCATCCACATCGCACGCACATAGTCGGCCGCAAAGCCCCAGTCGCGCTGCGCGTCGAGATTTCCCATCGAGAGTTTCTTGGCGTGGCCGCATTTGATGCGCGCCACCTGGTGCGTCACCTTGCGGGTAACGAATTCCAGCCCGCGCCGCGGCGATTCGTGGTTGAATCCCATCGCCGAGCAGGCGAAGAGGCCGTAGCTCTCCCGGTAGTTTACGGTGATGTAGTGGCCGAACACCTTGGCCACACCGTAGGGGCTGCGTGGATGAAACGGAGTCTTTCCGTCTGTGGCGTCTCGCGCACTTTGCCGAACATCTCCGAGCTGGACGCTTGCAAGAACTTCGCCTGGGGCCGGTGTTTGCGAATGGCTTCCAGTACCCGCATCACCCCCAGCCCGGTTACATCGCCCGTCAACACAGGCTGGTTCCACGAAACCGGCACAAAGCTCTGCGCGGCCAGGTTGTACACTTCGTCGGGCTGCACCGAATGAATGACGCTATCGAGAGACGATTGGTCCGTGAGGTCGCCCTCAACCAATTTAATTTCGTCCACCAGCGCTTCAATGCGGTCGAACTTTTTTACGCTGCTGCGCCGGACGATTCCGAAGACCTCGTAACCTTTGCCAAGCAGAAGCTCGGCCAAGTACGATCCATCCTGTCCAGTGATGCCGGTGATCAAAGCGCGCATTTTCTCTCCTCCGTGAATGATCGGCATGTGAACCATTGGTGTCTGAATGCGGAGTCTGTCGCTATTGAATTGCTGTCGAAATGTTTTAGCTCTTCCACGTGGGTACCAGCCCTTCTTCCATCGAACGCTGGATCGAACCGTTCCTCACGCCTGCGTGGTTCCACTCGTCATCGCACTGCTAAAGAATTGTCTCATCCCTTTCCAACGACACCGACCGTCGGATCAGACCACGCAAACCCCAACCTCGCTCCGTTTTTCCGCCGAACGAAATTTCCCGTAAGCCACCGGCACAGTCCGCAGGCTCACCCGTGGCCCCCACATTCAGTACAGATGGGGTTGGCCGTTCACAGCTTCGCCCCGTCGCTCACATAGGCCCATATAACCTAACCCGTTTCCTGCCAACCCCTTTGCCGACTGATCGACCTACTTCGCGATATCGTCTTTGTCCGCATGATTCTCTTCGTGCTCTTGCGACTTCGTCCGCCACGTCCACCTGGAATTTCCGTTTGAATCCGCGCCAGTTCCGTTCCGCGAAAGGCCGGCAAACTGGTGCGCATCGTTGTGAGCACTTCTGTCGCAAAAACTTTCCTCGGATGGCTGGCATCCACAGCGTCCCAGTTGGTCTTTGCGACGACCCATACCATTGCAACACCCAAACCAAGCAGCGTTCCGAGCATCGTCAGTACGGTGCGTGGAGGAAACGACTTCTTCGTCGGTACGACTGGAGCGTCCAGAACTTTCACGCTCGGAATCTCTTTTGCCTCCTGGACTTTTGCCGTTTCGTACTGTTGCGTCAGGAGCTCATACACGGTCGACTGAATTTTAGTCTGCAGAAGCAAATCCGCGTAGGTCACGCCGAGAACCGGCAGTCTGCGGATGGACGGATAGAGTGCATTTTCCTCCTTCGAGCCGTCCGCAGGATCGCCTCTGCCAAGTTCGGTCAATTTCTGCTGCAGTTCCTTTACCCGAGCCTCCGCGGCACGAACCCGCACGTTGTTGTTAGTGTAGATCTGCTTGAGCCCGCTCAATTCGGCTCGTGCGGCAATCAAACGCCCTTGTAGACTGGCCGCCGCTTCGACCATTGCTTTCCCCTGCGCCGGAATATCGATCGCTGTGTTTTTGCTCGCGAAGCTACTGAAATTCTTTGCAGTGGAGTCCAGTTCCGCCTTCACCGTCTTAAGGCGTTCCTCGAGAAAAATCCGTTCGCGCCGCGCAGACGATGTGCTAACCTGCGCCACCAGCCGGTCGAGTTCGTCCACATACGTACGCGCCATCGCTGCGGCTCGTTTGGGGTCCCGGTCAGTTACGCCGATGGTGATGATTCCGCTCTTGCGGTCTTCGCCCACGTCGGTGTGTTGCGCAAGATCATTTCTCGCATCTTCAATCTTCGAATCCCCGTAGACGCGTTGTAAATCAAAATCGTGGATAACGCGATCTTGAACGGTTTGGCTGCCGACAACGCCTACGAAAAGGGCCCCTGAACTTTTCACTCCCAGCAAATCATTCGCGATTCCGCCACTAAACCCGCCAAGCCTGATTTGCCCGACATCGCGGCCAAAAGTCCCAAACCCGATGAAGACTGTGTGTCGGGCGGCATCAGACGAGCGACCGCATGATATTGATTGTGCATAAGTATCGCTATCAAAACACTGGCTACGAATGCAGAAAGCATTGCCCGCGGCAAAAATCTCCG
>CAVURF010000003.1:0-73276 GCA_963743735.1 uncultured Acidobacteriota bacterium | reverse complement strand
TCGCCGCGTCGCCGCCGGCTCTCTCACCGGCGGCGCGCCACGGCTCGTTCCCGTCGGATTCACAAAACAAATGGATGAGTACATGGCTGCCGCCGACCTTCTCGTTGGCAAAGCCGGCGGCCTCACGACGTCCGAAGCTCTCGCCCGCCACCTTCCCATGGCCCTCATCGAACCAATCCCCGGCCAGGAATTCCGCAACGCCGACCACCTGCTCGAAGCTGGCGCCGCCATTCGTTGCAACAATCTCCCAGCAGCCGCCTGGAAAATCGCGAAGTTGCTCGACAATCCGGCCCGTATGCAGGAAATGCGCAACGCAGCAGCCCACATGGCTCGTCCCGATGCCGCCGCGGATATCGGAGAAGATTCCCTTCGCCTGTTACACTGATTTTTTGTGACTTATCTCTGAAAATCGCTGATTGGATAGACAGCTAAATGCGACGCCACACCCTGATGATCGACGCCGACGACACCCTGTGGGAGAACAATGTTTTCTTCGAAAAGCTCATCGAAGACTTCATCACCCTTGTCGAACCCTGCGGCTATGCCCGTGCTTACATTCGCCACATCCTCAACGAAACCGAACGCAAGAATATCCGCCAATATGGTTACGGCGTCCGCAGCTTCGGCAAATCGCTCGAAGAAACCTACCTGAAACTCGCCGACCAAATGGTCAAGCGCGAAACTCTCGCTGAAATCCACACCCGTGTTATTGAACTCGAAAGCACTCCGCCTCAAATTCTCGATGGCGTTCCGGAAACCCTCGCCTACCTCACCGAACGTCACCGCCTGATTCTTTTCACCAAAGGCGAACCCGCCGAACAATCCGCAAAGGTGCAGCGCTCCGGCCTGCAAGGTTTCTTCGAAGCCATCGAAATCGTCCCGGAAAAAGACACTGTCACTTATACCGGCCTGGTCAACAAACACAAAATCGTAAAAAGCCAGGGCTGGATGATCGGCAACAGCCCGCGCAGCGACATCAATCCCGCCATGAAAGTCGGCCTCAACGCCGTCTACATCCCGCATCAGCACACCTGGCACATGGAACACGAACCGGTCATGTCCGGCTCCGGCAAACTCGTCATCCTCCCCGCCTTCCGCGAGCTCCGGTCCCACTTCTAACTTTTTGGAGTGCGGCAGCCCACCTGCCGCAAATCTTTCGCTCACCAGCGCGAAAAACTGCGCAATCTGTTCGTCCCGCAGCGCTGTCCATCCCGTGCTCGGAATGCTGACCAGCCGCATACCCAACGACTCCGCATGCGCGCTTTCCCTCTCCATCAAACTGTGCCGCTCTCCGCGCAGATTGACGATGCTGTCATTTCCCAGCTTCTTCAGCTCCTCGATTCCTTCCGGTTTCGGCTGCGCACCGCGATACAAATATTCATTAACCTTCCCAAAGTCCTGTCCTTAATTCCGGAACACTCATTTTCTCTGCAAGCGCGTATTGGTGCGGCGAAGGACAGCGCTCTGGCGCGCGGCACGCCCGCCGCCAATCCCAATAAAAATGAGCAGCAAAAAAAGACGTAAACAGCCTAGCGTGAGGCATCGTTAAATTAGACGCCAGAGCGCTTTCCACGGGTCATGGCATCCGCTTCGCGGCCTTAACTCTTCGTGTAGCAGCGGCTTTACGCCGTTGCTCCCTCTTCTTCCGTCCCCTCCGGAATAATGTCTTGGCGAAGTGGCATTCCAGCATTAGTCTTGTGCGATCTCTTTCATGTCGCATTAAGCGAGTTGTTCTGCGTGAAGTTCGAACAACGCTGTCCTTTCGCCGCCGCGCATCCATCCTGACGGATGATCTTCATTCAGCAAATTCCAAATTCACCGGCTTGTCCGGCACACTCTTCTCATTCGTCCCGGTGACCGGAACATCCGCTCCGACTACATCGAACTTTACGCTGCTCAGCCAGACTTTTCCTGTCCCCGTAAGCAAAACCCCGAAGGATATGCCGGTCGCATCCTTTGGTATGTCCAGGACCACATCGTAGTGCTGCCATCCCTTCGTACCCTTAATCGCTCTGCTTTGCATATTGTCAAACGCGACCACTTTTGTCCCTTGGTCCGCCCGCATCCACAATCCAGCCCATCCTGCGACTTCTTCTGACTTAATCAGTCCGCTAAGGCGCACTCTTTTGCCTTTGTACTCTTCGGCGTTAATGGTTTGCATCAGCGTGCCGAATCCATCAGCGCTCGACTGTCTGCTTTTCAGAAATGCACTCGCGTACCGCTGCTCCGTTTTATCCACTCCCGCCTCGTACTGCTCGGGCTGCGAGCCCGCAAGTCGCCAGCCTTTCGGCGTGTTTGCGTGCACACCCGTCACCCACAGCGCAAGCAGCAACGTCGTACCTGCCGAAACCCTCCAATGGAAGCTGTTCTTCTTGGTCTTGGACATGGTCGCTCCTTAACCTGCTCTGAATCGCGAGTCTAAACGAAGGCGAGCGCACTCGCCCTCAGGCTACTGTTTGATGAAGACAAATGGATAAGATCCCGCCAGGGCGTCGGTGAACGACTTCATGGATTCGCGCTTGAGAGAACAGAGCTTCCGAAAGAACTACTTCGAAGTTCTGTTCTACATTCATCCCCTGATTGACAACATCCGCAATAAACATCAAATTTGCCGCCACAGTCGGGCTTGAGCACCTCCAGCCCTCAGATGCCCTCCGGCGGTCGGCCGTCTTCGAAGCTTGCATTCTGCTCTCACGACGGTACCGGGGCTTTTTGACGAATTCCACATTTTTGGGGGTGTGTTTATGAAAGGCAAGTATTTGCTGTTTCTTGCTGTCTCTCGCAATGTTTGTTCAACTCCGTGCCGACGTTAGCTCAAGAGTCGCAGATGAAACTCAAGCCCTATTCGACCGTAAAGCCGGCCCGCGATTCGATGGGCAACCAAATCAGCCCACAGGACTCCGTCAGCTCCCTCGCGACATTTACGTATACAGTCACGTCCACTAGGGACGGAAACACTTACACCGGAGTGATGGTGGGACAAGATCCGTTCGGTTCCGGCTTCATCCCCACTAAAGTCACTACTCCAATCGTTCCTTTGATCATCACCGTGAACTCTGTAGCCACTGGACAGAACTCAAACGGCATTTTGTCCACCAAAAGTGGCAGCACCACATTCGATCCGACAGTCGCTGACACCGCTTGTCTCGGCAAGCACAACAATGTTCCGCTGGTTGTGTTCGAGCAGCCTCCCATCTTCCGGTCCCATCGCCGCCCATGAAGTTGGCGAATGGATGGACGACCCGTTCGGTAACAATCCCACACCTGCCTGGGGACATACCGGCCAGGTCAGCGGATGCCAAAACAATCTCGAAGTGGGCGATCCCCTGTCGGCCAATAACATCCCACCCGTCAAAGGCGCCAACGGATTCACATATCATCTGCAGGAGTTAGCCTTCTTCTCCTGGTTCTACGGCGCGCCTTCAATCGCTGTGAACAACTGGTTCTCCGACAACAACACGTTTACCACCGACGCGGGCCCGGCTGGCAAATAGCTTGAGTCGCTCATGACCCAGGCGGGAGCGTCCTTCGATTCCCGGCGTAAGCAAGCCTCCAAAAGCGAATGAAGACAATGGCCTTGACTCATTTTCCCGTTCGTCGGCGCACGACTTTCCCAATTTGGCTCTTGCCCGTTTGCTCCGCCGCACAAACCATGGTTCGGGCACGATAGAATGGATTCCCTAGGAGCATCCATGGCCACCGTAACAACTCCCGCATCACCCGCAACCGGCAACGTCGACTGGCGGCAGGAGTGGCACGAATTCGACGGCACCACCTACCTCAATCTCGCTGGACAGAGCCCTGTTCCGAAGTGCGCCATTCGAGCCATTCAGTCCGCAATCGAGTGGAAAAAATTCCCGCACCATATTCCAGACACCGCTTACTTCGATCTGCCAAACAAAGTTCGCGCTTCGATCGCCAAACTCATCGGCGGCAAATCCGAAGAAATCGCGCTGACCGCTGGGGCCAGCACCGGCATGCTCGCCGTCGCTTACGGTCTCACCTGGAAACCCGGCGACGAAGTGCTCACCGCGGTCGCGGAATTTCCTCTTCAATACACCACCTGGAAGCCAATGGAACAGCGCGAAGGCATTACGCTGAAAATTATTTCTCCGTGCGCTCGCTTTCTCACTGCCGATGACTTTATCGCCGCACTCACTCCGCAGACGCGCCTGGTCTCGGTCAGCTTGGTGCGTTTCGATAACGGCGTGATGCTGGATGCTGCGCGACTAGGCGCTGCCTGCCACGCGCAGGGCACTTTGCTTCTGCTCGATGTCAGCCAATGCTGTGGTGCGATTCCCATAGACGTAAATCAGCTTGGCGCGGATTTCATGGTCAGCGCCGGATACAAATGGTTGCTTGGCCCTTTCGGCACCGGATTTTTCTGGGCCAAGAGCGAGCACATTTCCAAAATGCGCCCTGGTCCTTTTTACTGGATGGCGGCTGAAGGCGCTGAAACTTTTTCCGCGCTCAACTTCACTGATCCCAAACCCGCGCAAGCCGCACGCCGCTGGGACGCTGCGGAAACCGCCAACTACTACAACCTCGCCGCGCTCGATGCCGGCCTCGACCTCGTTTTGCGCATCGGTGCGAAAAACGTCTCCGAGCACAATCACAAATTGATCGATCTGCTCTTTTCGCGCCTCCCGCAGGATCGCTTCGTGATCGCAAGCCCGCTTGATCACAAACAGCGCGGCCCGTATGGCTGCTTTCAGGCGCGTACTCCCGAAAAAACCAAAGAATTCTACGACAAAGTGCGCAAAGAAAATGTCATCACTAGTTTGCGCGAAGGCAAAATCCGCGTCTCGCCCTACATGTATAACAACGAGCGCGACATTGACCGCCTCGTCTCGGTGGTCACGGTATGAGATCTTCTGAGCCCGCGCAGAAGGACCCACAGTCCGCGAATTTCTGGCCGCGCATTGCGGTTGTTGGCGCAGGCGCGGTTGGTGGTTACTTCGGCGGAATGCTCGCCCGTGCCGGCGCTCCAGTAATTTTTATCGGACGCCTGGAATTTGTTGACGCCGTAAAGCAGAACGGATTGTTCCTCGATACCGTTCAGTTCCAGGAACGAGTGAAAGCCGAAGCTTCCTCGGATCTCGCTGCTGCTCGCGGCGCGGAAATTATTCTGTTTTGCGTGAAGACCATTGACACCGCGGAAACCGCTCGCGGACTCGCAAAAGTACTCTCGAAAGATGCCGTCATCGTAAGCATGCAGAATGGCGTGGACAACGCGGAACAAATCGCAGCCGCATCTGGTTTGAAAGCGCTGCCCGCCGCGGTTTACGTCGCCGCTTCAGTTCCTGCACCCGGCACCGTAAAGCATGTTGGGCGCGGCGATCTGGTCCTCGGTCCGCCGAACGAAATCACGGAGCGTGTCGCTGCCGTCTTCACTCGCGCGAAAGTTCCTTGCCGCATCTCGGAAAATCTTATCGGTGAGCTCTGGACCAAGCTGGTCTGGAACAGCGCGCTCAACGCGGTTTCTGCGCTGGGCAAAGTAACCTACGGCGAAATTCTCGCCAGCGCCGATGCAAGGCAACTCCTCGAAACAACCGTTTACGAAGTTCTCGCCGTCGCCAAAACCAGCGGCGTCCAACCCGCCGGGCTCGAAGATGCAAAAGCAGCGCTTGCTGGCGCGTACAAAGTCGCGGAACAAATGGCCGCTACGCGCAGCTCCACCGCACAGGACATGATGCGCGGCAAAAAAACCGAAATAGATTCCCTGAACGGTTTTATCGTGCGGCGTGCCCGCGAACTAAACGTCGCGGTGCCGGTAAATCACGCGCTCTTCACGCTGGTAAAGCTCGCCGAAGGAACTTTTTGAATGTGGCTTGAAAGGCTGTCCCGTCAGAGTTGCTGGAGGGCGCGCTGCTCTCATGCTGCGGACACAAAACCTGTTGCCGTCATTCCGAAGAGCGTAGCGACGAGGAATCTCTCTTGTTTTCTTGCGAGCGGCTTTACTGCCGCTCCGGCGCGTGAAATGGAATATGCACAATCGCTTCCAGATTCACCGGCTCGCCCTGCCGCTCCGCTGGACGAAATTTCCACTGCGCCAGCGCGCGTACCGCGTTGCCATCTAGTTGCGGATCGATTCCGCGCACTACTCGGATGCTGTCCACCGATCCATCACGGCGAATCACCGCGTACAGAATCACTTCGCCTTCGACGTGTTCTGCCATCAGCGTTGGCGGATATTTCGGATCTACTTTATGCAGCGGCGCCGGCTCCGCAATGTCGTCTGACATTTTTATCTGCGGCCCGGTTGGCGATGAACGCATTTCCGCAAAATTCAAAATCCAGCTCCCGGTAGCGCTATTCAAATTCGGCATGTTCACGTTCATCGAATAAACGCGTCGTCGCGCGAAAATAACTTCCGGTTTCGCTCCGGGAGCAAGCAATGAGAAATTCGGCGGACCCGTTTGCACTTCCGCGTCTTGCGTCGCACGGTCCGCTTCGGCTCGCGTATAAGTTGGACGCGAAGACGGCATCGCAATTTTCCCCGAGGCGATTCCGGAGGTAACATTCGCACTGCGCGGCGCTCCTCCGGAAATACTCACGCCAGTCGAACTCGTTCCCGCTCCGCCTCCAGTGTTTACCTCGGAATTCCCATTGCCGTTTGATTTCGCGTCAGGAGTTCCACCGGGTGCGCCCGGCTTTTTTCCTTCAGGAGAAATGGTCAGGCGCGCGGCAAGATTCCCCGCCGGTGCCGCGACGGGAGCTGGCGGTCCCGGCGTCGCGGAAAGAGCAATCAAGGTTTGCGAGGAACCATTCGGCGAAGTGAGCTGCGCAGAAACTTCTGGGTCGGGGTCGGCTGCGCCTTCCTGTTTTCTCTGCGAAACACGCGGCGCAACGCCAGCGTTGATTTGTAATTTCGGACGCTCGGGTCCGGCACTGGTCATTGAGAGTGCCAAATCTTGCGTGCGTTGCTCGCCAAGTTGCACTTCCGGAGCGGGCGCGTTCGGATCCGTCGCAATGTGTTTTTCGCGCGGTCGTAATTTCTTCAATGTTTCCTGGCTGATTTCAAGATGCGGGCGTGCGGGCGCAGCCGCTTGCGTGAGCTGCACCATATTCGGAAGCGTGGGCAGAAGTTTTGGCGCGATTGGCGGCGCAGCAGGATTTATTAAAGTTTGCCGCGGATGGGTTGGATGCACCGGGTCCGCGAAAATTCGTTGCCGCGGGTGAAAGGCGTCAGCGCCTTCGGGTGCGGGCTGAGTTTTTTCGGCGCGGAGAGTTGTTTTTGGCTTGGCAGCAGGAATTTCCAGCAGCGGAAAATCTTCAATTTGTCCGGACCAGGTGAGTCGGGTATTTGTGAATGCGGGATCTGTCTTCGGACCGGAAATTTGCGGCAACGGCATGGCAATAAACGCAATATGCCAGAGAGCAGCTGCAAAAATTGCGCGGCGCGGCAGACGGCGCTCGATCCAGACATCCTTGAAAAAACTCGCGGAGAGAAGATTTTTGGAGATACGCGCACGGCGGAATAGCTCCGCGAAATTGCTGGCCAGGCCCTGATGGAATTGTCCCCAGCCTAATTCGAGTTGCGGTTCGTTCGAACCGTGGAGTTCGAGCGCGAAAGCAGGCGGCGGTGCCTGACCCAGCAGGTCTAACTGATTATTGGCTTCGAACACAGACATGGAATCCTTCATTATAACCCGTGATGTGTGATTTTCGGCCGGGCAGCCGCAAAATTCCTCGGACGGGGCGGGCGGGGCAATTCGAATAGGCATAGATGATGGCAAGAGCGAGAAAGTTGTTTCGGTGCGGAGGAATATTTTGAGCGGATAGATTTTGAGAATGCGTGCGGAGGAAAACGGCAGCCGGGCCGCCGCATTCCAAAGGCAGCCCAGTTGAGACCGCTATAAGAGCACAGCCAGGAATGGCTTTGTCACGAAAGAAAGAAAGAAAGAAAGAAAGAAAGAAGAAAGAAAGAAGAAAGTAAAGAAGGAGCAGCAGCATAAAGCCGCTCCTGCATCAAGAGGAAGATCCGAGGCGGAATCTACAGAGACGCGATTAATTTTTTCCCGGGGAGGTGCGGTAGAAGGTTAGCGCGGCGTCGCCTTGGTGGAGGACGCGTACTCGTTCGAACTGGCCCAGGGAGGCGCGTAGATCGAAAGATTTGTGGTGTTCGGCGATGATGATTGTAGAGTTTGTTACCAAAGAGGAGTTTTCGAGCGAGTGGAGAGTTGCTTCGTAGTCTTTTTCGTTGGCGTAGGGCGGATCGAGGAAGATAAAGTCGAAGACGGTCGCGTGTTCTCGTTCGAGCTTTGTGAGGGCGGCGGTAACAGCGGAGGCAATGATTCTGGCTTCGGATCTTATTTCGAGCGAGGCTAGGTTTTCGCGGATAAGGCGGGCGGCTGCGGGATGATTTTCTACGAAGACGGTTGAGAGAGCTCCGCGGCTGATGGCTTCGATGCCGACGGCGCCGGTCCCTGCGAACAGGTCCAGAAAACGCGAACCCTCCAGGCGTGGGCCGAGGATGTTGAAGAGAGTCTCGCGCAGCATATCGCTGGTGGGACGCAGAGTGAGGCCTTTAAGCGATTTGAGTTGTCTGGAGCGAAATTTTCCCGCGATGATGCGCATGCGAATCAGCCGATTTGTGCGAGATGGTAGCGGCGCTGCCATTGTCCGGGAAGGGCTCGCAATGTTAGACATAGTTCGCCCTGGCGTTGGGAGTCTTCGGCAAGCGCAAAGGCTTCTTTGCGAGCGTTTTCCAGAAATTCGCGATCGCGCATTGGGTTGGCGACGTGAAAGCCCATTTCGCCGGACTGGCGAGTGCCGAAAAATTCTCCGGGGCCGCGCAATTGTAGATCGGTTTCGGCGATTTCGAAACCGTTGGTGGTACGAACCATGGTGTCGAGGCGGGTGCGCGCATCGTCAGTCATTCGAAACGGCGCGACGAGGATGCAATGCGATTTCTGCGCGCCGCGTCCGATGCGGCCACGCAATTGGTGGAGTTGCGAGAGTCCGAAACGTTCGGCGTGTTCGATAACCATGACGGTTGCGTTTGGGACATCTACACCGACTTCGATCACGGTTGTGGAGACAAGAATTTGCGTTTCGTTTTTGCGGAAGGATCGCATCACCGATTCTTTTTCTTCGCTGGATAAACGGCCATGGAGCAGACCGAGTTTAAGTTTCGGAAAAACTTGCTTGGAGAGGCGTTCGAACTCTTCGATAGCGGCTTTGAGTTCGAGCTTCGATTCTTCGATGACCGGATAAACGATGTAGCCCTGATGCCCTGCCGCCACTTCTCTCCTGAGAAATTCCCATACTCCAACGAGATGCTGCTCGCTGGTTGTACGCGTTTCGATGGGAGTGCGGCCGGGCGGCAATTCATCGAGCACGGAGACGTCCAAGTCTCCGTACAGAGTGAGAGAGAGCGTACGAGGAATGGGAGTGGCAGTGAGAACGAGAACGTGAGGGGAATGGCCGTGCGAAGCGGCTTTGTCCATGAGCTTTTTTCGTTGCAAGACGCCGAAGCGATGCTGTTCGTCGATGGCGACGAAAGCGAGGCGCGCGAAGGCGACGTTATCTTCGATCAGGGCGTGGGTGCCGACTACAAGTTGCGCTTCGCCGTTCGCGATGCGCTGGAG
This sequence comes from uncultured Acidobacteriota bacterium, assembly GCA_963743735.1. Lineage (GTDB taxonomy): Bacteria > Acidobacteriota > Terriglobia > Acidiferrales > UBA7541 > Acidiferrum. The sequence goes on along the minus strand of CAVURF010000003.1, from coordinate 63,683 downwards.
CGCTGCCGTTTTTTCGACGTGTTTCATTCCGCTGATGAGTAGTTCGACTTTATAGCCTGATTTTTCGAGAATGCGACCTGCGGAGAGGAAATGCTGCACGGCAAGAATTTCAGTGGGAGCCATAAGAGCGGCCTGGCAACCGTTTTCGATGGCGATGACGGCGGCCTGGAGAGCGACGATGGTTTTTCCGCTGCCGACATCGCCTTGAAGCAAGCGATTCATGGGCACGGGTTTTTCTACGTCTGCGGCAATTTCCGCGAGGACACGTTTTTGGGCGGCGGTGGGCTTGAACGGCAGCATTTTTTTCAGGGCTTCACGGATGCGGTCTTCGCGCAGGTGGAACGCGATGGCGTCGGCTTTCCGGGCGAGTTGGCGATTGAGCGCGAGGCTGAGCTGGTAGAAGAAAAATTCTTCGAAGATGAGGCGTTGCTGCGCGGGCGAGCGGAACTGATTGAGCGCGTCCACGGATTCGCCAGCCGGCGGGAAGTGAGTGTAAATGATAGCGTCGCGCCGCGACGGAAATTTTAGGCGAGTGCGGATGGAGGCTGGTAAAAGATCAGGAAGATGCGCGTCGACTTGTTGTAATGCCGCATAAGTGGCGCGGCGGATGGCGCGCGTACCGAAGGTGCCGATGGCTTCGTAGATTGGGACGATGCGGCCGACTTCGGTGGAGTCCTGGCCTTCGTCGCTTAAAAGTTCGAATTGCGGATTGATCATTTCAATGCGCGCGGGGCGGAGGCGATCGACTTCGGCTTTTCCATGGAGAACGAGGAGTTGGCCAGGTTTCAGGCGGCCTTCGAGATAGCCACCGTGGAAAAATTTGCAGGGGAGCGAGCCAGTGTCGTCCTGGACGAGAAGATGATAGATGGCGTCGCGTCCACGCATGCTGCGGACAGCCTGACCGCTAGCGACGCGGACGCGCAGCGTGAAGATATTGTTGGGGCGAACATCTTTGATTTGGGAAAAGTGCAAACGGTCTTCGTAGCGGAACGGGAGATAGCCGAGGAGATCTTCGAGGGTGTGGATACCGCGCTTGGCGAGAAGCTCGGCGCGCTGCGGGCCTACACCTTTGATCATCTGGACGTTGGTCTGTAGGCCGTCGGGCATAAGTGGAGTTATAGCCGAGAAGTGTTGCGAAGTACAAAAAGCGGGTAATAGTCGGTTTCCGATTACCGCGTTTACCAGTTGGGATGAAAGGGCCGGTCTCCACGGGATGCGATACGCTCCCAATAATCGACGCGCTCGAGGCGCAAGAGAAAAGGAGACCGGCTATGAAAAAGATTAGCACTGTGGCGAAGAGTGGCAACGAGATTTTGCAAGAACCCAAGCTGACCATTGGTTTGGATCTGGGAGATCGAACCAGTCATTACTGCATCTTGGATGAGGCAGGCCAAGTGATGCTGGAACACAACCTACCGATGACATCGAAGGGCATCCAACAAGCCTTCAGCAGGATCCCGCGGAGTCGAATAGCACTAGAAACCGGAACGCATTCTCCCTGGGTAATCCGGCAGTTGACCGAGTCAGGCCACGAAGTGATCGTGGCCCATGCAATCACCAAGTGGTGAGCAAAAAAATGGGCCGCAGAAGTCGCGGCCCATCGAGGCTATGGTCAGTGTGAGTTACTGCTTGTCGTAAACCGCCGTCGCGCTGACTTTTTTGCCGCTAGCGTCGGTGCCGCTGATAGTGACGGTGCGGGTCTTGCCGTCGGCGGAAAGGGTGATCTTCCCGCTCATGACGACCTTGCCGCCTTTTTTGTTAGTCAGTTCCAGGGCGTGAGCGTCACTTTTCTTGTACGAACGGGTGTCAGCGGTAGAATCGCCGGTGATCGGATAATCTTTGCCGTCGAATTTGCCGGTCCATTCATTGTGTGAAGGTTTGCCATCGACGCCGACGCCGTCCACGGTCACTTTCACGCTGTCACCGGCCGCTTCGTAAACCACCGTGGTATTTTTTGGAGCGCCGGGGCTGAACTTCGACTTGGCCTCGTTGAGCTTCCAGGTACCCAGGTTTGCGTCGTCCGCGGCCATACATGCCGAGGCGCCGAACAATACAGCGAACGTTAACAAGTAAATCATTCTTTTCATGGAATCTCCTATTGCGATTTTTTCTGCGTTCAAAACAGAGAGGACTCTGGGATAAATGGGCCGGTTTGACCCTAGTGGGACGAACGATAACACCGTGGCGCATGAGTAGTAAATGATTTTGGGGAGCGTCAGACCGGGCACTGCACCTCGGTTTTGAAATTCTTTCCGGCAAGAGCCGGAGTCTTCGATCGGATATCGTACTCCCGGGCAGCGTGCTGCGCCCCTACATAAGAGGAATGCGGAGTGTGTTGACGGCGGCGAGCTTTAGCGGCGTAGAAGCAAGTCTAGAGTGATTTCGCTTTTGGCACATTCGGCTGTCGAGATGGGCTGCAAATCTAGATCGTGGAAGCGATCGATGCGCGAAAAGTAGGTGGCGAGAGTCTTGAAAACGGCTGCAGGCTCGATATTGGATTTTTTCCAATAGTCCGGCGCGAATTCCAATGCTAACGATTCGGTACGTGAGAGAGTTTCAGCGCCGCCTGCGAAGACGAACGGTTCGAAGCCTTCTACATCCATTTTCATTAGCGTCCAGGATGTCACTGCGGAGTTTTTGAGCAGATCGTCGAGCCTGCGGACGGGCACATCTATAAATTTTTTGCAGGGTTCGAGATCAACCAAGGAATGGCGGCCACGATTGGCGGGTTTGTAGATGCCCATTCTTGCGGTGCCGTCTTCGGCACCTACGGCGCAGGCGTGAACCGTTACGTTCGTCAACTTATTGTTGCGGAGATTGGTTTCGAGGAGCTGGCGATTCTGGGGCTCTGGTTCGACGGATAAGACTTTACCGGTGGGGCCGGCGAGTTTGCCCAGGAGGCAGGAAAAATAGCCGATGTTGGCGCCAACGTCGAGGAAATTGCCGCCGGGAGAGTTGGAGTAGGAGTCGAGAAGATATTTTGTAAGACCGGGTTCGTGTTCGCCGCGGCGATAGAGGCCACGACCGACGCAGTCACGCTTGTAGCCTTGCATGCGCAGTCCGAGTGGCAGGTGGCGAGCGGTGACGGTATTGCGGAAGGGATTGGCGCACTCGGCCCAGTAGGCCAGGCCACGGATTTCATAACGCAGGCGGTGATTCATGGAGAAATTATAACATTTGAGTTTTGTCGCGAATGAGCGGGGTCAAAGAGAAAAACGACGGCAAGAAAATGATAACCTCGCTTCGCTCGAAATGACGACGTTGTGGAGGTGCGAATCGGAAAGATTGTGGATGCGCGGATTGGAAAGAAAGAACAGCGGAATAAACTCGCCGCTACCTTTGGAAGGACGTGGGCGATTCTTTCGGTGTTCCGTTGCCAGAAACACATTGGGGCTAAGGGTTACTTGCGTGGGAGAGGTACGTATGAATAGAGTGGATATTCGTTGAACGTGAGCAAAACACGGGGTTGATAGGAAGCGGAGGCGCTGGTGGCTAACGTGCGATTGAGCGGGACCGAAAAGCGAGCGCTGATCCTGTGGGTGGTCGCCGGGATTGTTGGGTTGTGGTATGCACGTGCGCATTTTTTTGAGGCGTTCCCGGAGGCTTCGGTCAATTTCAAGGTGACGCGCGGCGAGGCGTTGACGCGGGCGCGCAATTTTGCGGAGTCGCTGGGACAGAACACGGCGGGCTACCGGTCGGTGATCGTTTTCGGCGTGAATGATAACGCGAAAACGTATCTGGAGCGCGAGGTTGGGCTGAAAGAAGCCAACCGGATGATGTCCAGTGACGTGAATGTGTGGCACTGGGATGTGCGGTTTTTCAAGCCACAACAGGAAGAAGAATTGCGTGTCGGCGTAACCCCAGAAGGAAATATCGTCGGGTACCAACATAAGGTGCCCGAAGCGAAGGCCGGGGGACAGCCGAGCCGGGAGGCGGCGCAGAAAACAGCGCAGGATTTTCTGGTTGGGAGACTTGGTAAGCAGGCGGCGGATTGGGATTTTCTTCCTGAAGAAGCGAATAGCGAGACGAAACCAAACCGTACTGATTGGTCGTTTACCTGGGAGAAGCACGGGTTTCGAGCGAAAGATGCGCCGGAGCGTTTGCAGATTTCGTTGCATGGGAATGAGATCGGTGGCGCCAGCGAGACGCTGAAAGTGCCGGAGCAATGGGAGCGCGACTACGCACACTTGCGGTCGACAAACGTCTTTTATAACCAAGTGGCGGTAATTCCGTACCTGATTCTATTTGGCGCGTGTTTGTGGATCGGAATACAACTGACGCGCAAGGGACAGACGAACTGGGCGTTGGCGTTGCAGCTTGGAGCGATTGTCGCAGTGTTTTTGACGGCGATGCAGTTGAATCACTGGCCGATTGATCTCTATCAGTACGACACCAATTCAGCGTATGGAAGTTTTGCGATCCAGCAGGTAATGGCGGCCTTGCTTTTTGGCATTGGATCGGCGCTGACGGTGACCTTGGTGTTGCCGGGAGGCGAGCCGCTGTACCGCGCGGCCAAACCGCAATTTTTGCGGCTGCGGCAAGCGTTCACATGGCGCGGATTGCGGACGAAGGAATTTTTTTCCTCGGTCGTTGTTGGACTATCGCTGGCGGCGGTTCAGATGGGCTTTCTGGTGGCGTTTTACCTGATCGCCAACCATTTTGGAGCGTGGGCGCCGCAAGAATTGAATTACGAAGATTCTATAAGCACGGTGATTCCGTGGATCGGAGGAATCGCGATCGGATTGCTGGCGGCGACCAGTGAGGAATTTCTGTTCCGGCTTTTTGCGATTCCTTTGCTGCAGAAAGTGACGAAGTCGAACGTGATTGCGGTGATTCTGCCAGCGTTCTCATGGGGATTTCTGCATACCGCATATCCGAACGAGCCGCCGTACGTTCGCGGACTGGAGGTGGGATTGATCGGAATCGGCGTGGGAATTGTATTTCTACGCTGGGGGATTCTGGCGACACTGGTGTGGCACTACACGGTGGACGCATCGCTGGTGGGGTTGCTGCTGATCCGATCAAGCAGCTGGTATTTCCGCATCAGCGGACTGGTGGTAGGACTGGCGGTGCTGATTCCGTTTGGGATTGCGGTGTATTCGCGGTTGCGGCGCGGGACGTTTGAAGACGATGCTGATTTGTTGAATGGATCGGCGGCTGCTGTGCAAAGCGGTGGGGCGGTTGAGAAGGTGGTGGCGACGGAAGTTCCTGCAAGCGAGATCACAGCCGGCGTGCCGCTCGCAGTCGCCGCGCGGGGCTACAACGCGCTTTCGGCAGGAATGATTGGTTTTCTTTTCGTCTGCATAGTGTTGGGCGGAGTTGCAGCGTGGAAGCTAAAACCGGCGCGGCTGGGCGATTACTTGAAGTTGAAAGTGGATGCGAAAGAAGCGAAGGTGCGCGCGCAAGAAATACTGAAACAACGCGGCGTGGACTCGAACCGCTATAAGACGGCGACGGTTTTGGTGAATGTGACGGATGCCACCGCGAATGAATACCTGCGCGAGAAGATCGGCGTGCCGGCGTTGAATGAGATTTATGAAAAGCGGATACCGGGCGCGCTGTGGCATGTACGATTTTTCCGCGACGGGCAGCCAGAGGAATATTCGGCGGTGTTGCGGCCGGACGGGACGCTGCACAGCGTACATCACGAAATCGCGGAAGCAGCAGCAGGGGCGTCGCTGTCGAAAGATGATGCGCTGGCGAAGGCGCAGGAATTTCTACGGACCAGCAAAAACATTGACCTGTCGGAGTGGACGCTGGTAGAGGCAACGTCCGAAAAAAAACCGCACCGGCTCGACCATCAACTGATCTGGCAGGAAAATCGGCCACTTGACGGAGTGCAGACCACGACGGCGGCGGATTCGGCAAATCATGCGTTCGAACGGATGCAGCTTTTTGTGATCGGCGACGAAGTGACGAGCTACCGCACATTTATAAAGATTCCCGACGACTGGAAACGACAGCGAGAGGAGCAGTCCGTGGCGCGCACAGTTTTTAGCTTTTTGCCCGTGTTGCTGATACTTGGATTTGCCGGGACCGTGCTGGTTTTCTTCCTTCGCGAGGTCAAGTCCGATTTAATGAGGGCGGTTCCGTGGAGACGATTCGCTCTGTGGGGCCTGTCGGGAGTGGTTGCTTACATCCTGATTTTCGCGTTTGCAAACCGCGTCGCGACGGCCCTGACCCAATATTCGACCGCAATGCCTCTGAAGTTCGTATTCGGCGCGCTGGGCATTGGCTTTCTGGTGGGAACGTTTTTCTTTTTGGGAGCGATCGTGCTGGTATTTGCGATGGCGTCGTTTTTTCTGCGTCAGGTGATGGGCAACACGGATTTTCCTGGCTGGCGCGGGATGACGAAAAATTATTATCGCGATGCGCTGTTGATCGGAATGGGCGGAACGGGGGCGCTGATCGCACTGAGACGAGTATCGGATTGGGCGTCTGCGCGCTGGCCAACGCCGCATCAATCGCTCGGCGCGGCGTTCGGGAATGATTTCGATTCGGTGCTGCCCGGGATTTCGATCGCCGCAACGGCGGTTTTGCACGGATTGTTGTTCACTGGAGCGATCGCGGCAGTGGCGGCGTTCATTGTGGCGCATTGCAAGTCCCCAACCGTGCGCGCGCTTCTGTTTGTGCTGGCGTCGCTGGCTATGGTGGGAGGCTGGGGAAATGCGGCGGACTTTTTGAAGCAGTGGATTGCCAGCGCGGTGTTTCTGGCGGTGGTGATATTTGGAATTGCGCGTGTGGTGCGACTGAACGTGCTGGGCTATTTTCTGGTGCTGGCGATCCCGACGCTGCTTGCGGGTTGTGTCGAACTGCTGACACAGCCAAACGGCTTTTATCACGCGCAAGGCATGGTGTGCGCGGCGGATTTAGGAGCGCTGTTAATCTGGCCGATGGCATCGTGGCTGATGGCGAAAAACGGGTTTGGGGATGCTCCGGGCGCGTCGCCGGCGCAATAACCGTCGAGATTCGGGTAGGCAGAGGGCAACGCAAGAAAGATTTCCGGCTTCGGAAACAATTAGTTGCGGGTACTCGTTGTATAAGATGAAGGGTGTGGCTGCTTACCTGAGGTGCGGTGGTGCGTCCAAATTGGGTGACACCGCAGCGCTGCGTGTTTGGCCGACGGTTCCGCTTGTTCGCAACAACCTGAAAACGAACGGATAGCCGAACCGGACACGAAGAGAAAGCGAAGATGCCACTTCCCCATTGGACGTTGGCTTTGGCTGACAACGCAGGCAGGTCCGGCGGAACAGATGCCGTCCTGGCCACGGTGACCTCTTTGCCGGAACTCGACGAACGGTCCCTCGTCATCGAGGCACAGGCCGGGAATCGCGCGGCTTTCGAGGAATTGGTGCGCCGGTTTGATCGCGACGTCCTGCGGCTGGCAATGAACCTGATGAAGCGTCCAGAGGACGCACGGGACGTTTATCAGGAAGCTTTCCTGAAGGTTTACCGCAATCTGCACCGCTTCCGTTTCGAATGCAGTTTTTATACCTGGCTGTACCGCGTCGTGACCAACGTTTGCCTGGATCATCTGCGCCGGCGGCAGGCACGACCCGAAGATCAAGCTCCCGAAGTACATTTAAACCGTCAAGACGAAGGATCGCGCGATTTCTTTGAATTTCAGCGCGAACTGCGGCCGGGGCTGGACCCGGAACGGCGGTTGATTGGGAACGAGATTCGAACGAGAATTGCAAAAGCGATGGAGCGGCTGTCGCCGCGGGAACGAGTGGTATTCGAGATGAAGCATTACCAGGGGTTGAAGCTGCGGGCGATTGGCGATGCACTGGGAACGACGGAAGAGACAGTGAAGAATTCGCTGTTTCGGGCAACGCGGAAATTGCGGCTGGAACTTGGAGAGTTGCGATGAGCGAGCGCGAATTCAAGATGAACTGTTCGGAAGTCGGGCCGCTGCTGGTTTTTCTGGTGTGTGATGAGTTGACTGCAAAAGAACGGACAAAAATCGAAACGCACCTGGAAAGTTGCGCGGATTGCCGTGCGATGCTGGCCGAAGAAGATGCCTTTCAAGAATGTGTTTTGACGATTCCGCAAATCGCGGATGAATTGGATCGGAGCGGAACGCTGTTGGCGCAATGCCGCAGTGAGCTTGCGGAATCGCTCGATGAGATGTCGGTCCCAGCAGAACCGGAAAGATGGCAGCCATTTGGATTTGTGCGGCGCTGGATGGCCCTGCGGCCGGGATGGAGCGCCACGGGTCTTTTGGCGGCGGGCGCAATTCTTGGAGTGCAATTGCTGCAATGGTTGCCGACCGACAACTCCAATCTAACCGGCAAAGCAATGACGGTTTCGGCAGCGCAGAAAATATCTGACGATCAACTTGCGAAGATGTATGTCTCTCGAATTAATTTTGCGCCCAGCGCAGATGCCGCGCCGGGAACTTTTCAGGTACAACTGCGCGCCGAGCAGCCGCTCGTTCTTTCGGGGAATGTCGATGATTCTGACGTGCGGCGCGTTTTGACTTACGTGGTGCGAAACAGCGACCGGTTTGATGCCGGAGTACGGCTGGATTGCCTGGAAGCCCTGAAATCGCGCATCCACGACACGGAAATTCGCGGCGCATTGCTGGATGCGGCTCGTCGCGATCAGAATCCCGCAGTTCGAATGAAGGCGCTGGAAGCATTGCGCGATGCTGCCGGGGACGAAGATGTGCGTGATGCGCTGTTGGAATCGCTGAATCGCGATGCCAATCCCGGCGTACGCGTGGAAGCGGTGAATTTGCTGGTGCGGTCACTGGAACTTGAATCGGCTTCACAAATGGGCGTGGCGAATGAAGCGCCAGAGGCTCCGGAATCCGATATGGCAATGGTTGCGCCAAGTGCGCCAGCGGTTGCCCTTCCCGGCGCCGAACCGTCAGTGCGACGTGTGGTGCGGGCATTGGAAGACCTGCAGCGACGCGATCCGAACCGTTATGTCCGCCTGAGAAGTGCAGCAGCGTTGCGCCAGATCGGCCCGCCGGATGTGCAATAAGAAATTTGCAAGTCGAAATTCAGAAGTCACAAAATGCTACAAGGGGAAACGCAGCGAGAGTGGCCTGCGGATGAATTGCTCTTGGCAGGAATACGAATGAAGGTTTTCTCCATCCCTGGGATCGCGCGGGCCGCTGGACTGGTGTGGCTATTTGCCGGCCTGGCGATGCCATCCGCTTTTGCGATTAAAGATCCAGCTGTGAATTATCGTAGAACCGGCGAAGGGGACCGAGCCCGGCGGAACACACTTTTCTAGAGACCTGAACGGAGTTTTGGAAACCGGCGAAAATCTGACGCTGCGTTTGAACACCGACCTGGGTTCGGTGCATGTGGTTCCGCTGCAGAAGGGCGCAACGCCAGTAGTGCGCTATTCCTTGCACATAGAAACCGACGCGCGTGAACCACTGGCTTCGCAGTTGTTGGATCACTACGTCTTGAATGCCAGGAGTTTGCCATCCGGCGCCGAAATCGCCGGTAATTTGCCACCGCAAGTTGCACGAGGCGCGAACAGCGCTCAATTCTGGGTGCATTTCGAAGTATCGGTGCCGGCGAGCTATGGGCTTGAAATCAGCACGGGAGCAGGCGACATTTTGACGGCCGATGTCGGGGGAATGGCGACGCTGACAACCGAGGGCGGGAACATCGTCACGGGAAAGCTTTCGACCAGTCTTTCCGAAGCTTCACACCGGCACGCGCACTCTAGCATGCGGGGGGCGGCGAAATTGCAGACACAGGGCGGACACATCCAAGTAGAGAGCGCGGACGGTGATTTGAATGCTTTTACCGCCGGCGGACACATCAATGCTGGTTATATTCGGGGGGAAGCGAATTTGCACTCAGGCGGAGGCCACATTCGCGCGGCAGGAATCGGGGGCAAAGCGGAGCTCACGACGGAAGGCGGAAACATCACCGTTGGCAAAGCCGGAAATTTCGTGGCCGTAAAGACTGGCGGCGGACAAATTGACTTCGGCGAAGTACGCGGTTCGGTGCATGCACAAACGGGGGGCGGTGGTATTCGCGTGATGTACGTTTCCGGACCGATGGACGTGGAATCGAGCGGTGGCAGCATTTGTTTGACGCGAGTATCTGGTACGGTGAGGGCGGAGACGGGTTCCGGCACCATCACCGCGTGGATCAACCCCGAAGCATCGGGCATTGGAGGCAGCTCTGCTCCGCATGCAGCAAACGCTTCGGTGAGCCTGAACGGAGCTTCGCAGCTGATTTCCGGCGAAGGCGACATCGTGGTCTTTCTGCCGCGAAATCTTGCGGCAAATATCGAAGCGATCGTAGAGCACGGCGGAGAGCACCGCATCGAAGCCGATCCGGCGCTGGCGCTACAAATCGCGAAGTCCGCGCAATCAAACGGCCCTCTGAAAGCGATTGCAGCATTGAACGGCGGCGGCCCACTGCTGAAACTGAAGACCACAGGCGGAAAAATCAAGTTGCAATACTTGGAATCGGAAACCGCGTTGTGGGATTCAATGATGCGCGACCAGAAGGCGCGGATGGAACGTGATTTGGCGATGACGCCGGTGGCTGCCCATACCATGCAGTGGCCCGAAGCGTTTCCCTTTCCGGCGCCACAGGCTGCGCCAGCGCCCGAGAAGCCCACTGTATGGCAGGGTAACTGGGTGGATCGATTCGAATCGCGCATTCTGGGTGGCGTTCGCGAAGATGGGGACGACTTCCTGAAACGCGTCGTATCGGCTCCTCCGCCTCGGTATCCCGAAGTCGCACGCCGTGCTGGAATCGAAGGTATGGTGCGGCTGCAAGTGCGCTTGAAGCAGGATGGGCGGATTGAAGTCGAGAAACTTCTGGATGGTGACACGGTATTGGCAGACGCGGCGATTGCAGCGGTGAAACAATGGCACGGCAAACCAGTGGTCATGGACGGCAAACCCGTGGATGTCATCTCGACGGTAAAGTTTGAATTTCATTTGCGTTAGGTTTCGAGTTGTAAAGATGTGCGGAGCACGTGGGATTCGGGGTAAGTTGTTCTTCAGGACGAAATGGATACGACGCGCGGGTGATCGAAGTCAGTCGCACGGTGAATCCTCGAAGGGGAAAATTTATGAAACTTCGCAAAATGATCGCTCCGGCGATGGTATTGGTGTGCACGCTGGCGGTTGCAGCCGTTCCTGGGTTGGCCATCAGCAAGGAGTTCAATCAGTCCTATCCGCTGCAGCCGGGCGGCACGTTCGATTTGCAGAACGTGAACGGAACGGTCGAGGTGCAGGGCTGGGACAAGGATGTAGTGGAGGTTCACGCGGTAAAGACGGCGAAGCTCAAGGAGTCTGACCTGGAGCGGGTTTCGATTGATGTGAACGCCAATACGGGCGGAGTTTCGATCGCCACGCGCTATCCGCAAAACGAAGGTGTGGAAGTGGCGGTGGAATATACGATCCATGTACCGCACGGAGCGAAGCTGGAACATTTGGGGACTGTAAACGGGACGCTGCGAGTGGCGGGCGTGGATGACGTGGAAGAACTGCGTACGGTGAATGGCAACATTGAGGTGTACGGCGCGGACAGCACGGTTCACGCAAGGACTACGAACGGAAATGTCCGGCTGGAACTCTCGCGCGTGCACGGCGTCAGCGGTACGCTGGCGGAGACAACCAACGGGTCGGTGGTGCTGGCGCTTCCGGCGGATTCGCAGGCTGATCTTGAAGCGCGTTGCTTAAATGGAAATTTTCTTTCCGAGCTGCCGGTTGAAATGCAGAGTACGCTGAAACCGCGCGAGCTGCACGGAAAGCTGGGACAGGGCGGAGCACCGATCAAACTGCATACGATTAATGGCGGCATTCGCGTGGTGGCGCTGCGCACGACGGTTTGAAAAACGGAGTTGAAGGCGCCAATTTGCGGACGCTGGTTTGAAGACTTGCGCGTCTAAGAGCGCAGGGAGGACATCCATGAACAGGAACAATATTTTGCTGTCGGGCGGAATCGCCCTGCTGGGACTGGGACTTATTGCCTTGCCGGGCACTTCGCGATCCAGCCAGGACGCGCCACAAGCTGCGCCACCAGAGCCAGCACCCCCGACCGTTCAAGTGGCGCCCAATGTAGTTACACGAATGAAGATCAGGCGCGGACCACAGGCAGGCGCGGTGGTGAGCGGGCCGGAGATGGAAGGCGACGGAAATCTGGAAATGTCATTCGACGACGCTGTCGGAAGCTGGCTGGGCGTGGAAACGCAGGAAGTGACCGCGGAGAAAGCCAAAGAGTTGAAACTATCTGCGGAGCGCGGAGTGGTGATTGCGAAAGTGCTGGAGGACAGCCCCGCGGCGAAGGCCGGCTTAAAGGACGGCGACGTAATTACGGGCATCAATGGACAACCGGTGGAGGGAACCGCGCAGTTCCGTAGAATGATCCACGAAACTCCATCGGGACGGACGCTGGAGTTGACGGTGTCGAGAAACGGCCACTCTGAGGTGGTCCATGCGACGCTCGGAAAAATGCAAGAGAACCGTAGACAGTGGATGAGTGCGATGCCGCAGGCGTTTAAATTCGAAATGCCCGCCATGCCGGAAGTTGCGCCAATGCCGGGAATGCCAAATCTTGAATGGGACGGCGGCTATATGTTTTCGAGTAGTCCGCGGCTGGGCATTGATGCGGAAGACATCAGCGGACAGCTGGGCTCGTTTTTCGGAGCGCCAGACGGCGAGGGCATTCTGGTTCGCGACGTCAATCCCGGTTCGGCGGCGGAGAAGGCGGGCGTGAAGGCGGGAGACGTGATTACTTCGTTGAACGGCGAACGGATCCACGGCGTCGCGGAATTGCGCTCGAAATTGGCCGCAGCAGGTGAAGAAAAAACCGCAAAGCTCGGAGTTCTGCGGAACAAGAGTTCTTTGACACTGGACGTCGAAGTTCCGGCAATGAAGAGCAAACAGGTTCACAAGATGGAAATGCGCACCAAGATTTAGACCGCGGTTAGCCAAATTCATCGGATTGAATGGAAAGGCTTCCCTGACATTCAGGGAAGCCTTTTTGTTTTGCATTACGGCATTCTCCCCGCAGGGAACGTGGAAGCTGCGTACCAGCGCAATTCTTGAGTCCTCGGCCACATTGCGGAACAATTCGACACCTTTTCTCGTTCCTACCACCGAGCTACATGCAGCAGTGAGAGTGTGCTGGTTCGCGTAGCCTGAAAACGAAGGGGCGTTCTGAGGGCAAACCATGAAAAAACAAACCGGGATTCTTGTCGCGACCTATCTCGCAGGTGTAGCGCTTACTGTGCTGGCCGTCACGACTGCACAACTATCTGGACAAAACACGGCCGACGCGAACAATTCTTCATCGGCCAAGCGTCAACTCAAGATCAGCCGACGCCGCGGAAATGCGAATCGCGCGAATCGGCAACGGGATTGAACCGGTTAACTTTAAGGACGAAGCGCCCGTCCGGCTCGACATCGAAAAACTGATGAAACTGTATAACGTCCCGGGGTTGAGCGTGGCGGTGATCGAAGACTACGAAATCGCGTGGGTGAAGTGCTATGGCGTGACTGAACCGGGCGGCACGATACCTGTCACTCCTAAAACGCTCTTTCAAGCCGGCTCGATCAGTAAGCCAGTAGCGGCCACCGGGATGTTAGCGCTTGTTCAAGAAGGAAAGCTCTCGCTGGACGAAGACGTAAATCAAAAACTTATGAGCTGGAAAGTGCCGGAGAACGAATTTACAAAGGAACAGAAAGTGACGCTGCGGCGTTTGGCGAGTCATAGCGCCGGGCTTACGGTGCACGGATTTCCCGGTTACGACGTAGACGAGAAAGTGCCGACGCTGGTGCAGATTTTCAATGGAGAAAAACCCGCAAATACTGCTCCAATCCGTGTCGATTTTGTGCCCGGTAGCGATGAACGGTACTCGGGCGGAGGCGTCACGATCGAACAACAACTCATGATGGATGTAAGCGGGAAACAGTTCCCTGCCCTGATGAAAGAGACTGTGCTGGACAAAATTGGGATGAGCGACAGCAGTTACGAACAACCGCTTCCTGGAGCGCGGGCAGCGCTGACCGCAGGGGGCGCAGGCAGGGACAGCCAGCCGGTGCATGGGAAATGGCACGTGTATCCGGAAATGGCGGCGGCGGGATTGTGGACCACGCCGACGGACTTGGCAAAATTTGCGATTGAAATTGCACTCTCAAAGCAAGGCAAATCGAACAAAGTTCTCAGCCAAAAAAAGACGCAAGAAATGTTGACGCTGCAGTCGAAAACTTTTGGAATCGGATTCGAGCTGACCCCGGGGCATCCGGGCGAATTCGGCCACAGTGGAGCGGATGAAGGGTTCCAGGCGCTCCTGGTGATGAACGCCGACACCGGACAAGGTGCGGCATTGATGGCTAATTCGGACAACGGAAATCTTGTAGCATCGGACTTGCTGCGCAGCATCGCGAAAGAGTACGGATGGAAGTATGTGGAGAAACGCGGGCCATTCGAGGAGCTGATGCTGACGGCGAAGCTCGGAGGGGTGGACGCGGTGGTGTGGAAATATGATGTGTTGAAGAGTTCGGGAGACGCGAAAAGTCGTCCGCCTGAGTTTGTGCTGAACGCGCTGGGATATGAGTCTTTGCGGAACGGAAAGGCTGACGACGCGATCCAAATCTTTCAGAAAAACACGGTGGAGTTTCCGGAGTCGTCAAATGTATACGATAGTCTTGGCGAAGCGTATGCCGCCGCCGGGAAAAAGAAACTGGCGATTGAGAATTACGAGAAATCGGTGAAACTCAATCCTAAGAATCAAAACGGGATTGACCGGCTGAAGAAACTGCAAGATCAAAAATAGTCAACGCGCGCTGCAAATTGCTGAGCGATCACGAATCCGGATTGCGGCGGTATTTTCGGGCGAGACGGAAAGGGCGGCGTAACATTTCGACTAAGGGAAAGGTAGGCCCCTCGGTGTTAGTAGCCCAATCATCTTCCGTGGTGGAAAAGGAGAGCCGGGCAAGATAGACGGCGCCAGATAATACGTTTCCACGAATGCGAAAGCGGAATTGTGCGCGCTGTACGATCGATGGAGCGGCGTTGCCCGCATAGGGCAGCCACTTTTCAATCTTATCGACCAGTTGTGAGCATTCAGGATCGCGCGCGATATCGTTTTTCATTTCGGCGGGAGCCCGCACACCCAGCAGCCGCTCCGACAGCAGCAACGCAACGCGTACCATGCGTTCCGCGCCAACCTCAGCCGCAGACTGCCGAATGTGGTTCCAATCAAGTTCCGGATGGTTGTGTACCATCGCAGCGACATCGGAGATCCACATCAGGCGCTCCCAGAAATGAGTGGCTCCATGAACGGAGATAAGAATGAATTCGTGTTCAGCCGAGAGAGCGGGGACGGGACGCCCGTCAAGGGACATTGAAGTCTTGCTGTGAAAATATTTGTCGATTGGCAAGGGCAAAGGAAAGTAGCGCAAGGTGCGTTCGGTGTGTACTTCGAGAATAGTTTTGGTGCCTTGTTCACGGAAGCGATATTCGCCCGGAATTTTGCCATCTCGAACGGCTGCGGCGGAAATTCGAGATTCGTAGCCTGCCACAACAAGAATCTCAGTCGCGCGTGGGATATCCACCTGCCGAAGGAGTAGATCGAGGTCCGCGTACTGGCGTACTCCAGGTTCGCCATAAGCGCGCAGCGAGAGTACCGGCCCTTTTACAACAACACATTCGATTTGGGATTGCCGGAATAGTTCAAGAATGCGAAAAAGTTCCGCGGTCATAGAGAGATTGGAGAGGAGATGAGCGCGTTGGTGAACGCGGAGCGAATCCCGGAACGAAGACGGAATCTGGAAGCCGGGAAGACCGCCGAGCACAGCTGCGAAATGGTTGAGAACACCATGCGCCTCCGCGAGACAAATAAAAGAATCGCCGTCGCGTATCACATCCACCATCGTCGAGGTTTTGGCGGGGTCTCGCGGCAGCGAACAGGAATGTAGCAGCAGAGGCCACTCGCGGCGCAGAAAATCATTTCCAAATGGAGATGCTGACGGCAAGACTCGTCTCCCAACCGGCTTAAGTGTACGCGAGAAAACGGGGAGGAATGTTAACGCGAATATTTTTCAGCAATCTCGGCGGCCCGGTTGAAGGCGTCCTCTACGCGGCGAAACACGTGGGGGAACTGCTGCGCCGCGTCGATGGCAATACTTTCGAGCGAGCGCTTGCCATCGAATGCTTGCAGAATCCAACGCTCCGCTTGTCCTGATTCGTCGAGGACGGGAACAAAGCCCATGGCCCGCTTTTGCAGGACGGAAGGCGGAAACAAACTCCCGTAGAAGCTCGATTGTACAAAACGGATCTCAGCGCGGTCAGGGTTAGCGGGAAGATTGGTTTCCCACTGCCAGACGTAGTCGTTGCCGACAAGATGCGCACGCAAGTCAACGGAACATGTTTCTCCCTCGCGCAGTGAAATTGGTTCCAGCCAGGGAAGAAAAAGATGCCCGTAAACAGTTTCGCTTGTCCGGGGCTCGGTGGAATATCCGACGTCGCTGGTAAGTTGCGTTTGAAACCAGATTCCCAGGCCGTGGCCGATCGCGGTTTTCGTAATCGGCAGCTCGATGTTACTTTGCGCGGAAGCTTTTACTCCGGCCATATAGTCCAGAACGTGCCACGGACGCGGCTCGGAAACTACTTGATGGGGCTTTACGTGCTGCCGATGAATCGTATTTAGCACCAACGGCAATCCCTGAGACAAATCCAAAGGCGGTACCGCTTTCCAGGCGCCCGCAAGCTGTTGGTAAGCATCAGGAAGTTCGACGATCGCTGCGTAAAGCGTGTCGCGGGACGGCATCAGTTGTCCGCCTTGCGCGAGGAAGCGGTTGCGAGCGTCCTCCAAGGTGTCAATGGCATTCGAAAAGAGAGGCAGCACGCCGCGAACATCAGAAACGAGGACGTTTACGCGTTCGGGGAGATGAATCTGGCGTGAATCACCACGCATAAAAATAACTCGATCAGAGAAGCCATTGGCTGCGGCCAGCTGGCGTCCGAGATCCACTACTCCGTTCATGTCGATGGCATACACGCGGCGGGCCCCAGCCCTGCAGGCCAGCAAGGCAAAAACGCCTGGACCGCAACCGAGATCCAAGACCGCGTCGTTGGGGCGCACAGAATGCGCAATTGCGGCCGAGTATGCGTCCATGCGGACCTTATCGGAAAACATGCTCGCAAACTGTTCGAGGCTATACATGGCTCGAAGCGGCTCCGAGAGATGAACTGCGGCGCGAATCGAGCAGTCGCAAGACGTGCCTTTCGACAAGTTCGGCGAGAGCGGGCAAACGGGCAGGGTCGCTGCTAATTACGCGGCAGCACTCGATCGATGAGACGAGCCTGGTCAAAACCTCAAATTCCTCTGCCCGCTGATGCCGGTCGAGGTACACGTTCAAGTAAGTATTCTGCACCAGTTGACGAAGTGCTTGACGTTGCGAAATCGATTCAATATAAGGAGCGCGTTCTTCAGTGGAACGCTCGGCAAGAAGGAAAATCGCCGCAAGAGGAGCCGGGCTTGAGGCAAAGTGTGCGCTGGAACCGTCTAGCGACAAAAAGCGCTTCTCCCAGCCCGGAACCATCAAGGGCAAAGCTTCGCGGGAAGAAAAGAGAAAGTCAACCGAATCGGGCCAAAGACCGGCGCGCGGATAAGCGGGAAGCTACTTGATACCCGCTTGGCGATTCGGCGAGAGCACAGACGTCCTCTCCCAAAACGGGCCATTCACGAAGCGCAAGTGCGGCTGCGGTCGTCGATTTGCCGGCACCTGCTTCTCCAACCAGCGCGACTGCGCGACCGTGAACCGCCAATGAGCTGGCGTGCAACGTTACGGTTCGGCGCTGGCGCAGCACGAAGCCCATCACAGGTCCAAGGAGGTAAAGGCAGAGGTCGCCATGCGAGTCGTCAATGCTACGCACGATTCGACTGTTGAAGCTAGGGAACTGTTCTTCGGGGGCGCGGCGAATTTCCGCAAGAATCGCTGAGTGGCGCCGAAGCCACGCGCCCGCAGACTCAAGGTGAGCAAAGGAAGCAGCACCACGGCCCGCAAGAAAAGTACTTTTGCGGGACCCGGCAACGCGCTAAACCGTCGAAGTCGTGCCCACATCGGCGGGTTGTGTGGCGATCAATCCGTTTTCGACAAGATGACTCAGAAGGTCGGAAAGGTTGGAGCGCAGCGTCTCAGCTTCAACGTCGAATTCCTCGATAAGCTGGATATAAGCAGCCTCGACGGACGGCGCGGAGGTCACCAGTTGCCACATTCGGGTGCCTACCGAATCCAAACCAAAATATTTTTCCGTATTCAAGTTGAGCAGCACGGATTCCTGATCCAAAAAGCGAATCAATACATTTGCGGGAACGGTTGCGCGATCAGCAAAGGAGATCATGCGGCAAATTAGTACCTTTCAGGCAATTACGGAAATCGTTTGAACGCATCCCTCTGCGCTTGCGATTCCGCCAAACACACTACGCGATTGTAGCGTTTCCTGGTCCTGATTGACTACGGTTTCGCCCGCACCGCCCGCCCGCCCGCACCGCACATGCCAAGAGTTGAGTACGCTTGTACTGAAGCGCTGGAAACGCTATAAAACCCGATGCAGGAAGCCACGCCGGTCGCCGCC
The DNA here is from genome assembly GCA_963743735.1 of uncultured Acidobacteriota bacterium. GTDB lineage: Bacteria > Acidobacteriota > Terriglobia > Acidiferrales > UBA7541 > Acidiferrum. The sequence goes on along the minus strand of CAVURF010000003.1, from coordinate 45,108 downwards.
ATTGTGCTGAAGGATTTGGAGAAATATTACCCGCCACCGCGCACCGGAATACGCGCGGATGTCCAGCCATTTGAGCGCGCGGCGCGGCCGGCACTCCAGGGTGTCACGTTCGAAGTGCAGGAAGGCGAAGCCGTCGCATTGCTGGGCGCAAATGGCGCGGGGAAATCGACGATTCTGAGAATTCTGGCGACGCTGCTGATCCCTACGCGCGGGCAAGCTTTTGTTTCCGGCCACGATGCCGCCAAGGATCCCCATCGCCGTCCGGCGCAAGCTTGGCTATCACGCCGGAAGCGATCAAGGCTTTTATCCCCGGCTTACAGGGCGGCAAAACCTCCTGTTCTTCGGCCGGCTCAATCACTTAACACGGGTCGAAGCACAGAATCGCATGTAGATCTGGGCGAAAAATTTCATCTTGCCGACGCACTGGATCGGCCATGCGCGCGGCACTTCTTGGCAGCGCCAGTCTGGCGCAGCTGCTGCCGGCCATAGAACTCTTGCTGCTCTTCGCAATCGTCCTGCTCCCACTGTCGATGCTGGTCTTTCATTGGACGCTTGAGCGCACTAAGGCGACCGGAACGCTTTCTCACCGTTGACGTGCATCTCTCCAAATACACGCGGGATAAAACCGCACGGCAACACAAAAAAACCGGCGATTGTATTCGCCGGCTTTTCGTTTTTCTTTGATTCAGATCAGGACTTCTTTTTCTTGGTGGTTACACTTGTCGCAATTCCAGGAGCAATTTGATTCAGCATATCCAACCCCTGTTTCGCTTGCTGGCCCCACGGCCCGTTAGGATCCAGATCAATCGCATGCTGGTAGGCTTCGACCGTTCCAGGCTGCACGTCAGGCACATCTTTATCCCCGACTTTCTTGAAGCCCATCGAGCCAACCAGCACGGTGCCTAACAGATACCAGGACTGCGCGTTTTTTGGATCCAATTCTGTAGCCTTCTTCAAGGGCTCGACAGCGTCCTTGTACTTGTTCGCGTTGTACATGGTGATTCCAAAGTTGCGCCAGGCCTGCGCCGCCTGCGCCGGGTCCAGTTCCGCCGCTTTTTGATAAGAAGCTGAAGCATCGTCAATTTTCCCGGCGCGGCCTTCAATTCCGCCGAGGTTGTTGTAGTACGCAAACGACGGTTTCAATTCAATCGCGCGCTTGTATGCGGCGATGGCATCGTCGGCACGCCCGGCTGCGTCATACGCATCGCCAAGCCGCGCCATGATGAGTTGCAGGTTGGGATCCTTTTCGGGAGCCGCAGCTTTCGCCGCTTCGAATTCTGTTATGGCCTTCTCATTCAAGCTGGTCACATTGGGTTTTAGCGCTTCGCGCTGGTCGGCGGGCACCTTCATCATGGCATCTTTCGCTTGCCGAGCTTGGTCGAGAGCCGCTGCCCCGGCTTCGAAGTGCTGCTTCATTCCCTGAAATTTTTGCTTCTCTTCTTCCTGCTTCTGTTTGGCTGCTTCGAATTCCTTGCCTTGTTTGCCGACAATGTCCTTAAAGTTCAAGTCGACGGGAACGGTCTGGCCGGATCCTACTTTTACCTTTCCCGCAGTATAAGGTTCCTTTTGCCCGGGTAAATTAACACTGATCGTATAGTCCCCGGAGCGCAGATTATTGAAAGAGTATTTTCCGTTCTTGTCGGTCTTCGCGTCCGCTTTGATTCCCTGGTCACTTACGATTTGGACGGGAATATCTGCCCAGGGCTTTCCGGCCACGTCCAGAATTTGTCCGGCGACTCCGCTATCTTGTGCTGCGGCGGAAGGTGCCCACGCCGCGAAGAGCATGGCCAACGCCAGACCTGCGAACGCCCACGAGTGCGCGAATCTCTTCATGCCTGATTCTCCTTTGCCTGACTTGGCACTGCCTTGGCCCTATTTTGCAATGACCAGAACCAGACAACGGACCGCTGCCTGTTCTTGAGGGCTAAGGAAAAGCTTTACCCAAAGCTTTCCGGAACGCGCGCCCTATTATCACCTATCCTGCGTCAAGTGGCACGGCGAAGTCTAGCACCTGGCCCGGGCCGTGTGCCGGTACGGAATGGGGTCGGCGATTCCCGCTTCCGAAAACGCCCGCAAACGCAGCAGGCAGCTATCGCAAACGCCACACGCCTCTTCCTCATTCTGATAGCAGGACCACGTCAGATGCAACGGCGCGCCTAACTCGACGCCCCTGCGAATGATTTCGCTTTTCTTCAAAGCGATGACTGGAGTAACAATTCTAATTTGCGTCTCCGGTCGCGTTCCCACTCGAATCAACTCCTGAAACACGCGATAGTACTCCGGCCGGCAATCGGGATACCCGCTACTATCTTCCGCAACCGCTCCGATATAAATGGCGCCCGCGCCAATGGCTTCCGCCCAGCTCACTCCCACCGAAAGAAAATGCGCGTTGCGAAACGGAACGTACGTTACCGGAATTTCGCTCCCATGCGACTCCAGCGCACTGAGTTCATTTTCCGGCACTGCGATGTTGGTATCTGTTAACGCCGAACCGCCGATCGCTCGAAAATGATCGAGTTGCACCATCAGTCGTCGCGTGACCGCGTAAAAGTCTGCGATCTCGCGGAACGCGCGTGCTTCGCGCGATTCCGTAAGCTGGCCGTAGCTTGCGTGCAACAGCGCGATATTCGCGGCGCCTTGCTGTTCGCGCGCAATCGCCGCGCACACGCACGAATCCATCCCTCCGCTAAGCAGGACCACGGCTCTACTTTGCGTTTCAGGCATCGCTTAGACTCCCTGCGTCGCCGGATGCCAGATAAACTTGTGCAACTGCAGTCCCAGCCGCACCGGCAACCCGTCCGCGAGAATCCATGCCACCAGCTCGTGCGGCTCGAGCCCTGGCCACTTGCCGTTCGGGTCCGCGAACGCCGGCGAAAAGAGCACTTGCTTCACGCGTGTTGCCAACGCATGCTCCCGTGTAAATTCCCGAGCGAATTCGTAATCCCGCCTGGTGGACAACACAAATTTGACTTCGTCCTTGGCATCCACTGCTTCCAGATTTTGCGGGTTAAACGTGTCGGCTTCTCCAGAGTCCGGGCACTTCACATCCACGATCTTGATCACTCCTTTTGGCAGCCGGCCCACGAAGCGCTCGCCGCTGGTCTCGATCACCACTGTGTAGCCACGCGCGATCAGCGCCTCCGCCAGTGGATAAATCTCTTCCTGCAGCAGCGGCTCGCCGCCCGTCAATTCCACAAGCGGCACTGTCGCTACAGCTCCAGATTGCTCGGCAGCGCGTCCGCACAGTTCGTCAACACGAGCCAGTACTTCAGCTACGCTCATTTTCTTTCCGCCGTGGAACGCATACGCCGTGTCGCACCAAGTACAACGCAGATTACAACCCGTCAGGCGCACAAACACGCACGGCAAACCCGCGCGCGTCCCTTCGCCCTGCACTGACTTGAATATTTCCGTGATAAACATCAGATTCGCTTCAGTCTGGTTTCTAGTTGCTGCCTGCGGAAATGGCTTTCTTCTTGTTGCGGCGGTCCAACCACCACATTCCGCCAAAGAAAACGATCATCGCTCCCGCCAGGCGGCCATAACCCGGCGTCAGGCCCATGTACCGGAAAATCAAAATGTAGCCAATCGCCACCAGGAAAGCCGGAACCAGAATAATCAAAAATCCGCGATTCATTTCGGCGCTTTCTCGGGCCGGAACTGCGCGCTGGCCGTATCCGTTTCCCATACCGTTACTTCCGTGATGCCGGCTCCGGCGGGTAAAGTCGTCAATTCCCGCTGCGTCTCGTCATAGAAATATCTCGCCAAGTTTTCCGCCGACGGATTAACGGTCTTAAAAGCATCCAAATCATTCAAAAATTGGTGATCCAGCACTGATATAATTCCCCGCAACACTCGCTTCAACTCCGCAAAGTCCACCAGCAGACCGATGCTGTCCAGTTGCGGCCCTGCAAGAGTTATCTGCACGCGATAATTATGTCCGTGCACATTCTCGCACTTACCCTTGTATCCGCGGAGTGCGTGTCCCGACGAAAAAGTTTCTTCCACACTGACTTGGTACATTCGTCGCTCAATCCTTCATGCGCGCACGACTTGAGAGGTCCGCGTGCTCTATATATAGCGGCGGGTTTAGCCCGCAGCCCCTCGAGTGCGGCAGCCCTGCTGCACCTTCTTAAATCACCGCCTGCTCAAGCTCCATTAATAAGCGGACTTCGCCGCCCCCAAAAACCGCTCAACATCATTCAACTCATTCGTGGTCGCATACTTCGGCAACGATTCCATAAAAATTTTACCATACGCCATCCGCTGGATGCGGTTATCCAGCAGTGACAACACGCCGCGATCAGTCTTAGCGCGGATCAGCCGGCCAAAGCCTTGCTTCAGCGCCAGCACCGCTTGCGGCACCTGATATTCGGCAAACGCATTCCTTCCCTCTTCATTCAATGCATTCACCCGCGCCGCCACGATCGGGTCGCTCGGAACTGCAAACGGCAAGCGGTCCACAATCACGCAGGAAAGCTGCTCCCCCGGCACGTCAACGCCCTGCCAGAAGCTCGCGGTAGCAAACAAAACCGCATTCGGTGTGCTTTTGAATCGTTCCAACAAAGCCGATCGCGGCGCGGTGCCCTGCAGCATCAGTGGATACGGCGAACGCGCGCTCACCCGCTCGTACAAATCTTTCATCTGTGCATAACTGGTGAAAAGGCAAAACGCCCGACCTTCGCTCAATTCCAGCAGCCGCAAAATTTCTTCCGCGGCCCGCGCAGCAAATCCCGCGTCACGTACATCGGGCATGCGCTGCGGCAAATAAAACAAGGCCTGCTCGCCGTACTGAAATTCCGGAGGCAACGTGCGTTCTTTCGCGTTGTCGAGTCCGAGCCTCTGTCGAATGTAGTCGAACCGGTTTCCAACCGTCAGTGTCGCCGAAGTCAGCACCACCGTATCGAATTGTTCGAAGAGCCGTTCGCGCAGAATCTGGCTTACATCAATCGGCGTAGCGGCCAGAAAAACGCCTTTATTCCGCCGCTCATACCAATAGACAAAATTGCGCTCGTTCGATTCGAACAGGAAACTCAATTCTTGCCGCAGTTCGAAGCTGCGCCTGCCCAGCCGGGTCAACTCTTCCGGCTTTTTGGTCAGCGCCGCAAACTCCGTTTCGATGCTCTTCAGCGCATCCGTCAGGCCAGTGTAAGACTCGTGGTGCTGCTCGATAAACGCCTCGCGTTCGGCGCGCGAAAACGGAAAACGTCCATCGCGAGACGGAAATGATTCGAAAAACGTCCGGCTGCGTTCGCGAAGCCGTTGCGTCCGTCGCAACAACGCCGGCGATCCAAGTTTCAAAATCCGCAAAGTCTGGTCAGCATCGCGCGCCAGCTCTTCAAAACGATAGTTCGAAATCTGCCGCCCGAAATAGTCGCTCGCTACATCCTCTACCTCGTGCGCTTCATCGAACACCACCGCCGAATACTCCGGCAGAATGCTGCCAAAATCGTCGTGCTTCAACGCCAGGTCTGCAAAAAACAAATGATGGTTCACAATGATGATGTCCGCGTCGCGCGCCCGCGTGTGCATCGCAGTCACAAAACACTCGTTGAAGTCCGAGCACTTTTGCCCCGTGCACGTTTCGCGCCGTGCATCCAGCCGCGCCCACAAATCCGAATCGTCCGGCAAAAAAGTCAGCTCAGTGCGGTCCCCCGTTTCCGTCAGCATTGCCCATTCCCGCATCTGCCGAAGAGCGTCCAGCTCCTCCATTCCCTTCAGAATCGCGGAGTCCGCCATCTGGTGCAGCTTCGAACGGCACAGAAAATTCGCGCGGCCTTTCATAACAGCAACTTTCAAGTTCGGCGCAAAATGTTTCTTGAGAAACGGAATATCTTTCTGGTACAGCTGCTCCTGCAACGATTTCGTCGCAGTAGAAATCACCACGCGGCGTCCGCTGCAAATCGCTGGCAGCAGATATGCCAACGTTTTCCCGGTGCCGGTTCCCGCTTCCACGATCGCGTGATGCCGCGTCTGAAACGCGTCGTGCACCATTTCCGCCATTTCTAATTGTGCCGCGCGGTGCTCGTAGCCGCCGATCATGGACCGTTCCAACAATCCCCCTGGCCCAAATACTTCTCTCATGTCCACTTGCACGGCCGTCGGCACACCCTCGTAGACAGCGATGTCGCTGCGCACCTTCGCCTTTCGAGGCGCAGCCTCCGCATCTTCGTCCTCAAAAGAAACATAGCGCCGCTCCAGCGTCTCCGCGGAATCGCCACTTCTAACAGGCTTCGAAGAATTTCCCGCCGCTTTGGATACCCGCTTTGCCAATTCCACTCACCTTCAAGTTCAATCTAGCGTTCGAACAAAAAACGATAGCACACCGCGATGTCCGCTCTCGCATCGCAACCGAAACTTCTAACCCGTCTCTTTTGTAGCGGCGCTTTTTGCCTGCCTCCCGCCGCGGTACCTCGCACTGCGGCGGCCCAGCTGCCGCTTTTCTACGCGGGTTCAACGCACGCAAACACCACTGAGCCGAATGCTGTCTTTCGGTTAAGCGCGGTGATTTAGCGGCAACTAACCACTTTCCCGTTCGCCAGCAGAGTCCAGCTGCGAAAAGACTAGGCGCCAAGTCTCGTCGCTGAAACCATCTGCTTCTCCAGGTTCGCACGATCCCATTTTCCAGATACGGCCGCAGCTTCATAGGTGCTCTGGCAAAAATCCAGCAACATCTCCGCCGGATTTCCTGACAATCGAACCTCGTCGTACATCAAAAAATATTCGCCTTTCTCGGGATGATAAAATGCTTTCGCAGGATGCACCGGGAATTTCCTGAATCCCGCGGGCTCCGGCACCGCATACGCGTAAAACGCCGCATCCTTTATCACCTCACCATCGCCTGGCCAGAATCCCACGCTGCTCACTTCGTGAGAGTAAGCGTCTCTCATGAACGCATCTGCGTCCGTACGCTCCGGCGCACGTCTACCGGAAAAACGTGTCACCGCCAAGTCGAAGCTTCCCCAGAAAAAATGCACCGGGCTGCTCTTACCGATAAATCGCGACCGAAAATCCCAAAAAACATTGCTGACGTGTACAAGAATCTGCCAGAAGCGTCGGGCATACTCGCTATTGTACGACGCGTTACTCTCGTCCAGGGCGAATCGCACCGGCCGTGGCACTTCCACCGGCATCGTCCACACCTTCACGTCAATGCCCAGCGAGTGCAGCGCGGCCATTAGCGCTGCGTAAAACTCCGCCACGGTGCGCGGCGCCAGAGGGAAAGCTCTGCTTTCGCCGCGGCTGGTCACGATCTCCAGCGAATGTGCGATGAAATCAAGAACAATTTCAAAAGATCCTTGTTCATAGGGAATCGGCGAAGTCGTCAGGCCTCGCGAGGTCACATAAAGCGCCGAGCCCCAGCAATGATTGATTGGCGGGCTCAGCTGCAACCGAACCTTGCCAACAATCTGCGTCCACCTGTGCAGCGTGGCGTAAGTGTCTTTCCATTCGGAGAGCGGAAGAGCCGGCCAAACCGTGGAATGTGCCACAAATCCCCCCACATCAGCGCGCGACAACCGTTCAAACCGCTGCGCACCGCTGGACGATCTAAACCGGGCGGTTCGCTGAGCTTACATCATTGCGGCAAGTCGGGTGCCACACCATTCGGTTTTTAAGATGCGGGTTTTCGAATCCTTTCGCCTTTGCAATCCTATCCGTAGTCAGATTCGGCACTTCGGTCATTCTTTCCGATTTACATTTCGGCACCAACTGTCAGACCCTAATTCCTACCTGCGAACATCGCTTGGCTTTGCCGCCCAGTTGCCCGGCCAGGCGTATTCCTTCGGATGAATGGGGTGCCCCGATGACTCGCCAGACTTCAGCAGCCTGGTTTCTGATTTTCGCTTCCCTTTTTCTTACGTCCTGCAGCGGCGCCCCAGGAGGCGGTTGTATTTCAAACTGCGGAGGCGGCAACGCCACAATTTCCTTCGTGCTTACGGCTACGCCTCCTAACCCGTCTTTGGGCCTTTCCATTCAGACGTTTGCCACAACGATCACTGGAATTTCCCTGATCCCTACGACCGGCAACACCGTAAATGTTCCTCTGAACGCCAGCTCCTTTATTGTTGATCTCAATCGCGCCACAAGTGATTCAATCCTGCTCGCCACGGCCGTTTCCATCCCAGCTGGCGCTTATGGCCAAATGACGGTTACTTTCTCCGCGCCGCGCGTCACTTCTTGCACTCAGGCCAATCCCGGCGTTCCCGGATGCGCCGCTGGGACTCTGGGCTCGGTCACTGGAGCAGCAGGTTCGGCAACCATTTCGACAAATCTCTCTCTGGAACAAACCAGCAATCCGGCATCGTACTAAATGCGAATTTCGGAAATGCTCTTACGCTTAATGGACAAAGCGTCGCTGCCGTCAATCTCGGCTCCGCGAACGTCTTTAGCGTGATCGCCTTGCCGCCTTCTTCGACGCAAACAGATCTAGCATCGGGAGAACTTGCGCATGTGGACAATGTGATGGGTTTGGTCACCGCTGTGAGCGGCTCGACGCTGACGATTCAGACTTCGACTCGCGGCAGCATCACCGCCACCGCCAACTCTTCCACCCAGTACAGCAGCGTGAACTGCAGTCCGCAGAATTTCAGCTGTGTGCAGGAAAACGCCGCGGCGATCATCGATACGCTCTTGAACGCCGATGGAACCTTCACGTTGACCTTCTATCAGCCCTTGCCCACGCCCTCGCTCGATGTGCTGGAAGGAGTCGTTACCGGCGTGCCAAATTCCGTTACCAATCAATTCGCGATCGTAGTCACTGACAGTGTCTTTTCAAACAGCGGAAGCGTCCTGCGCGGACAGGTCAACCTGGGGGATCAGGTGGTGGTCACGCTAAACGCCCCTAACCCATTCACGATCGTTTCCAAAGGACTGACGTATCCAGCTGGCAGCGACTTCGAACACTCCACGAGCGTAGCTTCGATTTTGCCAGGCCAGACCGTGGCACTTCCGGCGTCAACTTTCACCGCGCAATCTGGCAGCACGCCGGGAACAGCCACCTCACAGAATCTAGCGCTTCGTTTTACTCGTTTTTCCGCAGTGATGAGCAGTCCGACGCTTCCCGTTTTCAGTGCTACCACCTTCCCGCCATTCTTCGGTCTCACTACGGCACAGCAATTCCAAACCACCAGTGCGCGGTTGAGCGTTGACGGCATTTCCTCGTTAACCAGCATTTCCGCCGGAACCACTTTCTCCACGGCCGCTCTTTATATAGGGCCGCCGGTGGCGCCTCAATTCGCAGCACAAAGCGTCCGCGCGCATTAAACTAACTTCCAGCGGCCGAAAAAAGTAGGCGAATTGAATATGATTCGGCCTCTTTTTCTAGCTTTACTGAATATTTAGTGTTTTGTTCAAACTGCTGGCATCAGCGGAGTCAGTGGTGCACTGGGCGGCACGTACGGCGCTTGCACCGGCGCAGCCGGCTGGAATCTCCGGTACAGCGCGAGCGAAATTGCACCGAGTCCCCAGAGTACGACCACCACCTTTAGGATCCAGCCGTACGGAGCCAGCGTGCATAGGCGAATCAAAAACAACCCAACCAGCATTCTCCCGATCAGCGGCCAGGTTTGGTTGGTGTGGCCAAGAATCCATTGGCCCAACAAAGCGCCTACGACGGGTTGCGCCGCATAAACGGCGACGACCCACAGGAAAAAAGTGGAAAAACCGACGAACATGCCGACCAGCGTCACAACGGCGATCGCTGCGCCAATTAAAACCCCGAAAAACACGAGCAAGCCGAGGCCCAGCGATGCGCCGACGTTTTCCGCGGCCACTGTGGCCTCTTGCGCGAAACTGGGTGCGATCAGGAACAGCATCATTCCATACAGCGAGAATGCCACGACCAAGACCACCGCCCAGAACGCCGAGCTCTTGCCGAATTCATTGCGGTGCCGCACGTGCTTGGTGAATTGCACCTGGGAAGCAAGGCTTGCCTTCTTCGATACATTTGGTTCTCTCGATCCTTCGAATTGAACGGGACCGCTCAATTCGGCGGAGTCCTCAATGGTGAGCGTCTCGCCCTTATCGTCTATGCTGCCGCCGATTTTGCCGGCGATGCGAGTGGATTGATTGCGGACAAAAAGATCGCCGCCCACTTTTCCATCAATGCCCAAGGTCTGAGAAATCGAAGTCACAGAGCGTCCGACGCTGCCCCGGCCGTCGATATTAATAACTTGCGCCCAAGCCATGAGATTTCTGCCTACGCCGCCGGAAACCGTGATGTTATTGCAGGCGCCGCGCAGGTTACCGTCCACCTGGCCCTCGATGCGCCCGGTCTGTACGAAAAGAAATACATCGCCGGTTACGTGGCCGCGGACGGTGGCTTCCTGTCCCCAGACATACAGATCGCCGTCGATGGTTCCGTCCACGCTGATTTCCTGGCCGGTGGCGTAAACGTCGCCCTTCACTGTTTCGTCTTTTGAGATTTGGATACTGGGACCGCTCTTGAATTCGGTGGCTGCAGCGGGAGGGCCGGACACCATAGCGGCGCAGAATCCGGTCAGCACCAGAGCCAGCGCCGATCCTCGGCGAAACCGTTTGCGCGCCACGATCACTGCAAATCCGCCCAGCGTGACGAGCGCCAAAATTTCCACCAGTGAAATCATAGACTGCCACCCCTTCCAAAAAGATCCTTGAAAAATGAGCAAGCTCAGCAAACTTGTGCCGCCGAATCCGGCTTGTTCCAACCGTTGTTCCCACGGCTCGATATAGCTGGTGTATATGGCATAAACGGCGGTGGCCGCAAGCCCGAATACGACCATCCAGATCCATTGCATGGAGCGGTGGACGCGTTCCTGGAAAGCGGCGATGCGCGCGGGCAAGGGCTCTTCTTCCTCCAGCATGGCTCGTGTGAGCAGGCGCGATTCGCGTTCCATCGCGCGCAGCAACGTGCGGCAGATGGCGCAATCCTGCGTATGTGCGGAGACTTCCAGCGCGCGTGTGCGTTCGAGTTGCCGCTCGAGGTACAGCATGCAGGTCATTTCATCGAGATGTTCCTGGGCTTCGCGTTCGTGGTAATTCGGTGGCGAGCTCATGGAGCTCATCGCGCACCTCCCGCCGCCATGGCGCCTGTACCTTCCAGCGCCTGGCGCAACTCATGCCGAGCCCGCAGCAGCACCACGCCGACAAAAGCGCGGCGCACGCCGAGCGAATCGGCAATTTCGTCGTAACTCATGTCCGAGTAATAGCGCAATACCAGCGCCATGCGAGCGCGCGAGCCCAGCTTGTCGAGTGCTTTACGGACTTCCTCGCTGGTGCGCTTTTCGATCAATTGATCCAGTTGATTGGGGTCGGGATGCTCGAGCGGCAAAGCTTCCGAGTCATCGGTTTCCTTGGCCTGGCGGATTTTGCGGCGGCGTAGCATGTCCCAGCAATGATTTGCGGCCACTTTATAAAGCCACGAGGTGAAAGGCCGGGTGGCGTCGTATTGGTCCAGCTTGTCTCGAATCTTCATGAAAATTTCCATGGTAGCGTCTTCTGCATCTTCGCGGGTCGGTAGAGCTCTGCGGCAGAAACGGAAAATGGCCGGAGCAAATTCCCGGTACAAGTCACCCCAGGCCTCGGCATCCCCTGCCTTGGCCCGGGCGACAATTGCGCCCGACTCCCTTGTTTCCACCGCGCTCATCCGGCCTGGTTTCTGGACGTCCATAGGTTAGTACGCAAGGCAGCCGAAAAAATTACACTGCGGGTGGGCCGCTCTGGCAGGCGGTGCCAGGTTCGCAAAGAGAGGCCGTCAGTGTCGGCCACACTTTATCAGATTCCGGGAAGGTTCCGTCCAGCGTGGAGTAGCGTAAGGAGTCGATGCAAAGAAGAACGGCCTCCGCAAGAGCAGGCGAAAGGCCGTTTATAAGTACTGTTAGGAGGGCTCAGAAATTGAACTTGGCGGCAATCTGCAAGCTGCGCGGCCCTCCGCTTCCCAAGAAGGGATAGCCGATACCGACGTCGCCGGTCACCCCTAATGCGAGCGAGCCATCCGCCCTTCCGTTAGAGTCGAAGCCGTTGGGCGCTCCATCGGCGAAAAAATTCGGCAGATACGGATTGGCGAAATTCGGATGATTAAACAGGTTATAGGCTTCAAAGCGCAATTCCATTTTCAACCGCTCGGTAATCGGAGTGTTCTTGAATATGGAAAAATCCATCTGACGGAAGTTCGGACCAATCAAGGAGTTTCTTCCCAGATTGCCAAAATGGCGGGTTCCCGGCGTGCATGTTGAGGCAGTACCGTCGAAGCCCGAAGCGATAGGCGTGCAGGGCACCATGAACGCACTGAGGTCCAGAAAATTGTTGGGATCGCGCTGGTGATACACGATTGGGCCAACGACATCGGGCTTAGGAAAGAACTGGCCGCTGCCGTCGAAGTCATCTTCGGAAAAAACCAAGTGAAAGGGCTGCCCGGATTGGACTGTCACAATGCCGTTCAAGCCCCAACCGTTAGTCAGTTTCTTCATCGCGGACGGGTTGGGGAAATTATAGATAAAGTTCCAAGTCAGGCGATTGCGAACGTCAAAATTGGAATTGCCGCGATTGGTTTCCGGGCGCGTGCTGTCGGTGGGCTGAGCGGCGTTCTGCACGAAATCGTCGCCATCGCTGGAGTCGTCGATGGAATGCGACCAGTTGTAGTTGAGGGTCGAGGTCAGGCCGTGCCAATCGTTGACACGCAAACTTGCTTGCAACGAGTTGTAGGTGGAGTTTCCACCGGACTCCAAGGAGTAAACGTAGAAAAGGCTGGTGGGCAGAACCCGGATGGAAGTGATGCAGTTACAAGCCAGGTCCGCCGCGTTTATTTGACTCTGGCTGGGCTGATTGATGTCGCGGAAACGGAGCAGTTTGTGACCGTTCGAGCCGACATATCCCAGCTGGAGCACGGTCTTTTTGCCGATCTGCTGCTGAAAATTGAGGTTGTAGTTCTGCATGTACGGCGTGCGGATGTGGGGATCGACGCCGAAAGCATCCGGCATTGGGGAAGTAAAAGGAAATACCGGGTCGCCTGAAACGAGCTGCGAACCGCTTATGTTGGAAACGGTAATTCCGTTTAGCGGACTGTAGGCTGGTCCTGGATCAAAAAAAGTGCCGAACGGCAGGTGGCCCAGGAACATGTCCTGCGAGAAGGCATCATAAAAGATGCCATAGCCCGCGCGGACTACCGACTTGCCTTTTCCAGTGAGATCCCAGGCGGCGCTGACGCGCGGGGCCCAGTTATTGTAGTCGGGCTGATAGAGCCGTCGCCGGTCCGGTCAGACTCAAAGCGCCGGTCGTAGGATCAACCAACGTGAATTGGCCCTTTTTCTCCTGGACGATTCCGTAGTAGTCGTAGCGCAAGCCGAGATTGAGCACGAACCTGCGGTTAAGGTGAATGCTGTCCTGCACATATCCGGAATAGGAATTCTCGAAGGTATTACGATTGGTGTCGCCGGCGTACTGGAACCCACTATCGGGAACCCCCAAAAGAAAATTCTCAAGCGCGGTATTGATGAGATTTCCGGCGCTGTCGAAACTGTCCTCAAATTTCAAGTTACCGCGGAAGCGACGATTGAAGATTTGCGAAATCGAAGTACGGCGGAACTCGTAACCGAACTTGATGTCGTGCTTGCCGGCTTTCCAGGAGACGTTATCAATGTAGTGCCAGTTGGTATCGACGCGCTGGCGCGGATCTCCCTTGTCCGCACCGAGTTGCGCCAGGTTGGCGACGGTGATGATAGGCAATCCGAAGTTCTGTTTGGTCACACCAGTATTGAGGCCAATCGAGGATGGATCGAAATTACGATCCTGCGGGAAAAAACCCTTCGGCAAAGCGGTTCCAGCCGAGACGTGCTTCGTTAACGATAGAAGGAGTAATCGTCGAAACGTAAGAGAGCGAAATGAGCTGAACTCGCGTAGGCGTCAACGTATTGTAGTTCGGCAGCAAACCGCCGCCGACTAAGGCGAGAGGGAAACTCTGATCGCTGTCACCGATGTAATAACGTCCGGTCAGCAGATTATTGGAATTGAAGCTGTGATCGATCTTGACGATGGCGCTGTCGACGCGATTGGAAAATGGCGTGGCCAGAGCCGCGTTGGTACCTCCGCTGTCCGCAAGGCAGTCCTTGCTGGGATCGGTGGGCTGAGGCCAGGGATTCAGGGCCAGTAGCTTCACGATGATGGGATTGATGTTGCCCGCACCACCAATGTTGGCTGTTGCGGTCGCAAAATCGGCCGTCGTAGGAACGCAAGCAGGGCTCGCTTCTTTGCCGGTTTCGCGCATGCCTTCGTAATCGACAAAGAAAAAAGTCTTGTCGCGGAGAATCGGACCGCCCAACGAACCGCCGAATTGATTGTTGTGAAAAGGCTGCTGCGGTTCGGGAACCTGGTTGAAATAATTGCGCGCATTTAAGTCCGTATTACGGAAAAACTCGAAGAAAGAGCCGTGCAACTGGTTGGTGCCGCTTTTGGTGACGACGTTGATGACCCCGCCCGCGCTGCGTCCGTATTCCGCCTCGAAATTTGAGGCGACGCGGAGTTCCGCGATGGCTTCGACCGGAAGAATCGTCGCCGGCGTTCCGAAAACGCCGGCTTCGTTGATGGCCGGGTCGTTGCGGTAGCCGTCGTTCATATCGGTGCCGTCGAGCAAGAAGTTGTTCGAACGGCCGCGCGCGCCGTTGACGGAAAATACGCCGTACGAGCCGGGAGAGTCGGTGATTTGGTCCGGCGAACCGCTAACGCCCGGAACCAGGAAAATCAGTTTTTGATAGTCGCGGCCGTTGACCGGGAGATTGGTGACGACTTTCGATTCGACGATGCCGCCCAGGACGTTGCTGGTGGATTCGACTTGCGGGAGCTCGTCGCCAGTGACTTCAATTTTCTGAGAGACTTCGCCGGGCTGCAGCGCGACGTCGGCACGGAGTTCGCTGGAGACTTCGACTCTGCAGGCCAGTGACAACACCCTGCTTGAAGCCGGCTTTTTCCACCGTGACGGTGTAGGTGCCGATGGGCAATTCGGGAACCGAATAGGTTCCATCTTCGCTGGTGGAAACGGTGCGCGAGAGGCCGGTGTTGACGTTCTTGACGGCGACGGCGGCGCCAGCAACGGCGGCTCCGCTGGAATCGGTGACGGTGCCGAGAATGGTGCCGCGGAAGGTCTGGGCGTTCGTTGCGCTGGCGAAAGACAAAACGATTGCAGCAAAACTTAATAGCAATGCAGATTTACAAATGCGGAAACACACCATCATCAAGCTCTCCTCAAAATTTCGTGTTTTCATATGCCCCCCCAGAATGTTGCCTGGCGGCACCCCGTAGCTGCGCCGGCAAGTTCCTCTAATTCAAGACGAACAAGAATGTGCATTTACACTAGTCCGCATGACGCAAACGCGTCAAGCCAGCGATTACGGCGTGGTTCTTTTGCGGCAAGGCTCGCCATTGAAGCCAGCCTATCCAGCGAAACGCGAAGGGGAAACGGCACGTCAGATTGGTATAGACTCTGATGACTTTTACGCAAAGTAAACGAACCTGGATGCGGCGTGGCGCTGCCTTGTGTGTGTGTTTCGCCATGCCATTCGCCTCGTTCGCGCAGGCTCCCAAAGGCAGTCCCGCGCCACAGACACTGAAAGTGACCACGCATTTGGTGGTGCTAAATGTCGTCGTGACCGACAAGAAAGGTAACCCAGTCACGGATCTGACCAAAGAAGACTTCAAAGTTTTTGAGAACGAGCAACTCCAAGCAATTGCTACGTTTGAGCCGGCGGCACAGCCTGCCATCGCCGAGGGAGAACATGCTTCGCCGGCTTTCGTTCCTCCGGTGGCAATGCAAAACGGGGCGCAGCCGGCGGTGCTTGCGCAAACGACTTCGCTATATCTGCTGAATAAGAGGAAGCTGGAATTATATGGCACGCCGACAAGAAACCGTGATGCGTTGCTGGCGCTGTTGAAGAAGACTTTTATCGAACTTGCGCCACATGACCTGGAATCAGGAAGTGCGCAAGGCGCTAGCGACCGGTTGCTGGGTTCGATGATTGCGCTGGGGGAAATCGCCCTGGCCAACGCGGATAACAAGGCACGGAAATGACGGAACGTGGAATGGACTGGTTGGGATGACGGATTTCGGGGCGGGTACCGGTTCGAATCGCAGTCGATGCCCATTGAAACTCAGATTCATCTGTTACAATTGAGCATTCCAAAATACATGCGGCGTCTGGCTGAGTCGCCGGAGTAGTCTGTCTATTCGAATGAAAGAAAAGCTTCCATCACTGGTAATTGTCGGGCGGCCCAATGTGGGCAAGTCTACGTTGTTCAATCGGCTGACCGGGACGCGGCGCTCGATTGTGACCAATGAGCCGGGGATTACGCGCGACCGGATTTACGGCAAAGCGGAATGGCGCGGCAAAGCGATTGAGATTGTGGATACGGGCGGAATTATTCCCGACGACAAGGCATTGATTCCCACGGAAATTTTTAAGCAGGCGCGCGTGGCGTTTGAAAAAGCGGCGCTGCTGGTGCTCGTAGTGGATAACCAGGCGGGAATTACTCCGCTGGACCAGGAATTGGCGCAGATGCTGCGCGGGACGGGCAAACCGTTTGTGATTGCGGTGAATAAAGTGGACGCGGTCGGACAGGAATCACAGGCCGCAGAGTTTCACAAATTTGGCGTAAAGATTTTTCCGATTGCGGCGGAGCACGGGACGGGCGTGGATGATTTGCTGGACCATGCATTGAAGGTGATGTCGGCACAGGATACCGTGCATGCTGAAGATTCCGTTGCGCCAGACATTACCGAGATTGCGATCATCGGGCGGCCGAATGTTGGCAAGTCAACTTTGTTGAACCGAATGGCTGGAGAGGAACGATCGATTGTATCGCCGATTCCTGGTACGACGATTGATTCGGTTGATACGGATGTGGTGCGTGATGGGCGACACTATCGTTTTGTGGACACCGCGGGAATCCGTCGCAAGGGCAAGACCAATCTGGTGGCGGAAAAATTAAGCGTGGTGATGGCCAAGCGCGGGCTAGAACGCGCGGACGTGGCGCTGCTGATCGTAGATGGCGAAATGGGCGTGACCCAGGGCGATGCAACGATTGCGATGTATGCGGAAGAGTCCGGGCGCAGCGTGATTATTGTGGTAAACAAATGGGATTTGGCGATACAGGCGGCGCAGGTTGCGGCGAATCGCGAAGGGACTTCGGCGCGGGGGAAAGCGCGGCGCATCGCGGACCGCAATCCGCCGACGGAAATTATTGATAAAGGCCAGCTGCTTGCGGAATACGAAGAAATCATTCGCAAGAAATTGAAATTTTTGAGTTATGCGCCGATTGTGTTTTTGTCGGCGAAGACCGGCGATCGCGCGGATAAGCTTTTTCCGCTGATCGATCAAATCGCGAAGGAGCGGAGGAAGAAGATTTCCACGCCGGAATTGAATCGCTGGCTGAAGTCGATTGATTTGCAGCGCGGAACGTTGCCGAAGGCGCGGCCGATCAGAATTTATTACATTACGCAAGCAAAGACTGCGCCGCCGACATTTTTGATGTTTACGAACCAGAAGCAGCCGCTGCATTTTGCGTATCAGAGATTTCTGGAGAATCAGTTGCGGGAGGCGTTTGGATTTATTGGGACGCCGGTGCGGTGGGTACAGCGGATTCGGAAGCGGAATGAGCGCGAGCCCGCCGGCGGCAGCGACAAAGACAAATGAAGGATTTTGCAGCGGCGCCCTTCAGGTCGCCATCTTCGCATTGCGCGGATTACTCAGGAGTGTGGCAGCTCGGCTGCCGCGCTCCAAAAAGATCAAAATGGCCCCCGACCGGCTTGGGGCCGCTAGAACGGCGAAGAGCCAGGAATGGCTGTGCCACGAAAGAAAGAGCAGCGGCTTGGCTGCGGCAGGCAGGCCGCTGCTACAGTTCTGCGTCGTAAGTTGGTAGAATCGGCTGGCTTGCTGGCGGATTCGAACTATGGCTAACAATGGCGCGGGAACGCAGACTTCACTGGATTTGGAGAGCGGGCTCTATCGCATCGGCGAAGTCAGCCGGATGACGGGCGTGAAAGCGTTTGTGCTGCGGTACTGGGAGACGGAATTCCCGATGCTGGAGCCGGAGAAGCGCGCAAACGGGCGGCGATTTTACCGGCAGGAAGATGTTGACCTGATTCTGAGAATCAAGCGGCTGCTTTACGACGAAGGATTTACGATTGCGGGAGCGCGGAGGCATTTGCGCGAAGGCGGCACTGCGGGAACGGATTCCGAAACGGGTGCGCCGATTGGTCCTGGGTATGGCGCGGCGCAGCTTTTGAACCGCAAAATGCTGCTGGATATGCGCGATTCGCTGCGCGCTTTCTTGACCCTTCTCGAACGGCGGTGATAGCCTTGCAAGGTACGTCGGGGCGTAGCGCAGTCTGGTAGCGCGCACGCTTGGGGTGCGTGAGGTCCCCGGTTCAAATCCGGGCGCCCCGACCAGTCTGATCTTGCCTCCACACGAGATGTCTTGCGATCTTTCCGACTTCAGATGGTTAGGCTAACCGTTGGGCGATCTGACTAAGCAGGCCGTGGTCCTGGTTTTGGCGGTGGTCGTGTTGGCTGCGCCACTCTTCGGGCAGATAGCTGGAGTGATGTGGTGGCTCCGGCGCGCCGTCCGAACATCAAAAAAGCAATCGCATAGTTGGATTGATCTGCAGGGTGAGGCGCTACTTTTTAACGTTGTGTGTACAACGTCAGAAGCACTTTTGCTGTAGTTGCTCTTTTGGAATACGGCAGCAACACGCAATTACCTCGGGTATGTGGGATTCGCGCTTGAGGGATTCGTGATGGTATACGCGGGCGGTTCCTTGATCGCTGGGATCATTCTTGCCTCCTCGCTATACTGGGTCGAGAAAAGTGCGCGCATCGAAGATTCGAAAGCAAAACCGGAAGCGTAATCGCATAACGTTATGCCAAACATTCTGCTGACAAACGACGACGGGTACAGTGCTGAGGGGTTGCGTGTGCTGGCGGAGGCGTTGGAGGATCTTGCTACGGTGAGTATTGTTGCGCCTAGTGCGGAGCGCAGCGGGGCGGCGCAATCGTTGACGTTGCGGCAGCCAATTGTTGTGCATCCGAAGCGCGAGCGGCACTGGGCAGTGGACGGAACTCCTGCGGATGCGGTGATTGTGGCGCTGCACAAACTGTTGCCGGAGCGGCCGGACCTGGTGATTTCTGGAATCAACCACGGCGCGAATATGGGAGAGAACGTGTATTACTCCGGAACGGTCGGCGCGGCGCGGGAAGCGGCGCTGCATCACATTCCTGCGGTGGCGATGTCTCTGTGCGCGCGGAAGAGCGAACAGAATTTTGCGAATGCGGCGCGGATTGCACGTTCCTTGGCGGAAATAATTTTGAAAGAGGGATTGCCGGACCAGGTCTTGTTGAATGTGAATTTGCCGGAGCCGTGGAGTGGTGGAGTGCGCTTCACACGGCAATCGAAAAAAATTACGCGCAATCAGTTGAGCGAAGGAAAAGATCCCAAGGGCCGCAGCTACTATTGGATTTTCGAACAAAAGATTGACAAGGACATCGAGCCTGATACGGATTATGCGGCGGTGTTTGCGGGCGATGTGAGTATTACACCGCTACATTTGGATCCTACGGACACGGAATCGTTGACGAGCCTTGCGCATTGGGCGGAGAAGCTGGCGGGATTCGCGAAGAGTTCGAAGTCGTAAGAGCCAGTCCTTGGACCGGTTCTTTTCCTTGTTGGCCAGTACGGATTGGCGAAGACTCGGTACAATCTTCAAAAAAGACGGCGACTTCCGGAAAAAACAGCCCCAGGTTCAAAAACCGAACCTGGGGCACCCTCCGTGTATTTTCAATTGATCAGAAGATTCAGTAAGGGCGTAATACTGTGCGAACGTTCATGCGTGGGGTAGGATACTGCGCGATGACGGCGGCGAAAATTTACGATGTGGCGGTGGTGGGCGCGGGAGTGTTTGGCGCGTGGACGGCGCTGCACCTGGCGCGGCGCGGGAAGCGCGTGCTGCTGGTGGACGCGTATGGGCCGGGACATTCGCGATCGAGCTCCGGCGATGAATCGCGGATCATTCGCATGGGCTATGGCGCGGACGAGATTTATACGCGATGGTCGCGGCGGTCGCTGGTGCAATGGAAAGAATTGTTTGCGGCGAGCGGGAATGCAGCGCTATTTCGCAAGACTGGCGTACTGTGGCTCGCGGAAGCTGAAAATCCCCAATTGCGCGCAACTAAAGATGTCTTGAAGCGCAATGGGGTAGAGTTCGAGGAACTGGATCGCACTGGGATTGTCGCGAGATGTCCGCAAATTAACCTGGACGGAATTGCCAGCGGGATTCTCGAGCCAGAGAGCGGCGTTTTGATGGCACGGCGCGCGGTCGCGGCAGCGGTTGCGGAAGCGGTTCGAATCGGCGTCGAGTTCAAGCTTGCGGCGATTGCGGAACCACATGGAAATGGCCAAATTGAGAGTGTTTCAAGCGTCCCGATAGAAGGCTCGGCAGGGGAGCGGTTCACAGCGAAAACATTTGTGTTTGCGTGCGGAGCGTGGCTGGCGAAACTTTTCCCGGAACTTCTAGCGGACAGGATTTTCCCTACGCGGCAAAGTGTTTTTTATTTTGGAATCCCGGCGTGGAGACGCGCGATTTTCGTCCCCAGCGTTGCCGACCTGGCTGATCAAGAACGACGAATGTTATGGAATGCCGGATCTGGAGAGCCGCGGCCTGAAAATCGCGCTGGACAAACACGGAGAGCGAGTCGATCCGGACATACAATCGAGAATCGTGACACCGAAAGAAATGGACGAGATTCGGCGATATGTTAGATACCGATTCCCTGCGCTTGCGGGTGCGCCGATTGTGGAGACGCGGGTGTGCCAGTATGAGAACACTTCGAACGGGGATTTCTTGATCGATCGGCATCCGGTCAGTTGAGCAACGTGTGGCTTGCGGGCGGCGGCTCGGGCCACGGTTTTAAGCATGGTCCGGCGGTGGGCGAGTACCTAACCGGCGCAAATGCTCGATGGTGCTGAGCCTGAAGAGCCGCGATTCTTGTTGGCCAGCAAGAGAACGAGACGGTGCACGAGCACCGCACGATCTATTAGGATGTGCGAGGCCTTCAGCCGCGGGACGTCAGGTTTAACGAAACTTATTTCGACTGGCATGCGTCTCTACAAGATGTGACGGTGTGTGTGCCCGAGTTCCCCTTGCCACATTTCTTTTCGGTAAAGCCTCACGGAGGAGTCATGTTATTGCGCGTTAGAGAACAGTTCGATGGATGGCGGCATCTTCGCGGCAGTGCTTGCGTCGAGGTGGCAAGTGCGGTGGCGACGCCGCCGGCCGTGGAGCTGAAAATTCCGGTCGAATACTACAAGCTGCCCAATGGGTTGCGCGTGGTGCTTTCGCAGGATCATACCGCACCGACGGTTTGCGTGGCAGTGTACTACCGCATTGGCTTTCGAGTCGAACCGAGGGATCGCACCGGATTTGCGCACCTGTTTCGAACACATGATGTTCCAGGGTTCGCAGAACCTGGGGAAGATGGAATTCATTAAGCTGGTGCAGCAAAACGGCGGCGTCCTGAATGGATCGACGCGTTTCGACTTCACGAATTATTTCGAAATTCTTCCTTCGAACAAACTGGAAACGGCCCTGTGGGCCGAAGCCGATCGTATGGGCGGACTTGCGGTTACCGAAGACAATCTAAAGAACCAGCAGGGCGTGGTCGGCAACGAAGTGAAGGTGGCCGTGATCAACACGCCGTACGGCGGATTTCCCTGGCTGGACATGCCGCAGTATGCGAACACAAACTGGTATAACGCACACAATTTTTACGGCGATCTGAAGGACATCGAAGCGGCGACGCTACCGGACGTACAGTCGTTCTTCAAGACGTACTACGCACCGAACAACGCGGCGCTGGCGATCGTGGGAGATTTCGATCCGGTGCAGGCGCGGCAGATGGTGGAAAAATATTTTGGCGGAATCAAGTCATCGCAACTTCCGGCGGCTCCCGACCTGACTGAACCGCAGCAAGAAAAAGAAAAGCGTGCGACAAGGTGGATGAGTTAGCGAAACGTCCGGCGATTGCCATTGCCTATCACATGCCGGAACGCAACTCGTCCGGAATACTACGCGATGGGCCTGATCGATCAAATCCTGATTGAAGGCGACGACAGCCTGGAATATCAGGAACTGGTGCAGAAGCGCGGGATGACCGCTGCAGTCAACGGTGGAATCAATTATCTGGGCAACATGTTCAACTACAAAGGACCGATGCTATTCATGGCGGATCTGAATCATGATCCGGCAACTTCGCCAGACGCAATTTTGAAGGCTTGGGATGGGCCGATCGAATCGTTGCGGAGCAAACCGGTAGATAAGGAGACGCTGGATCGGGCCCGCGTGAAATTGCGCTCAGGCTTGTACGACAGTATGGGCGCGATTGGCGGATTTGGGCTGGCGGACCTGCTGGCGAGTTTTGCACTGTTCGACGACAACCCGCGCGGATCAATACACTGGACGCGGAATTTCAGAAAGTGACACCGCAACTGATTCAGAAAACCGCACAGGAATATCTGCGCTCCGGAGAACCGAACCGTGCTGGTACTGGAAACGAAAACTGCCGAAGCGCCAGCGGCGCCGGTAAAGAATTAGGAGAGCGGACATGAATCGAAGAATTGAACATGAAAACGACTGCGATAATGACGGCAGCTCTCGCGCTCTTCGCCACTCCTTGTTTCGCGCAGCAAAAGCAGACGCCGCCGGCGGGAGGGCCACCGAAGCCTTTTACCGTTCCGGCGCACGAGACGTACGAGCTGCCAAACGGAATGAAGGTCACGCTGGTTCCTTACGGAAACTTGCCGAAAGTGACGTTGAGTCTGGTGGTGCGCACCGGCAACTTGAATGAGCCTTCAGACATGCCCGGGCTGGCAGACCTTGCAGGCAAACTAATGAAAGAAGGAACGGCCAGCAAAAGCTCGAAGCAAATTGCCGAAGACGCTGCGCGGATGGGCGGGTCGATCGATTTAAAGGTAGGTCCGGACGAGAGCGACGTGGATATAGATGTACTTAGCGATTTCGCTGCGCCGGCCGCAGGGCTGGTCGCGGACATTGCGCGGCATCCTTTATTCCCTGAATCGGAATTGCCTCGATTGAAGACGGACGCCTTGCGGCAACTGACAATCGCAAAATCGGTTCCGCAAAACATTGCGCTGGAACGTTTCCGAAAGGTTTTGTACAGAGATCATCCGTATGGAACGGTTTTCCCGACGGAAGAAAGCATCAACAAGACAACGGTCGCGGACATCAAGAAATACTACGACGGCAACTTCGGTGCGGCACGAGCACATTTGTACGTGGCAGGCAGATTTGACGTCCGGCCGAAATGAAAAAGGCAGTGGCGACGGCGTTCGGGGAATGGAGCAAGGGTCCAGCTCCGCTGATCAACACGCCCAAGGTGAAACCGGAGCACGTTTTGGACGTTACGGATCGCCCTGGCGCGGCGCAATCAACTCTGATCGTGGGCTTGCCAGTTCCAAACCCGACCAGCCCAGATGCGATTCCACTGGCAGTCGACGAACGCTCTGCTCGGCGGCTCTTTCGGTTCGCGTATCACCTCCAACATTCGCGAGCAGAAAGGCTACACGTATTCACCACGAAGCGAAATTTCGCGCCGCTATCGCGACGCGTATTGGGCGGAATCAGCGGATGTGACGACGCAATACACGGGCCCATCGTTGAAGGAAATCTTCGGTGAAATAGAGCGCCTCGCGAAAGAAGCCCCCGGCGACGCCGAGTTGAAAGGTATTCAGCGCTACATGTCGGGAGTATTTGTCATCCAAAATTCGTCGAGGAGCGCACTCATTGCCCAACTGCGATACGTGGATTTTCAAGGGCTAGGTGAGGATTACCTGAAAACGTACGTACAGAAAATTAACGCGGTGACGCCGGCCGAGGTGCAGAAAGAAACGACGGAATACATCAAGCCTGACGAGATGACCATTGTCGTGGTTGGCGACAAGGCCAAAATTTCCGAGCAGCTGGCACCGTTTGCGCCCGGCGCAAACGCAGTAGTGCGTTCCGCTAGCCCGCACCCTGGCGGGGATGGCGACGGCGCGAGGCCGTAGCAGCGCGGCGTCCGCGCTTTGCTTTTTCCTGATAAAGCTGGGCGTCGGCGTCCGACAGTAATTTCTCGATGCGTTCACCATGGCCACGATAGACGCTAATTCCGATACTGGCGGAGAGCGGCGGCTTCTCCGGGTCCATTTCCATGACGTGGCGAATACGGCCGGCCACGCTTTCCGCTTCGGTTTCTTCCGACTCCGGCAACACCAGAGCAAACTCGTCTCCCCCATAGCGCGCGGCAGTGTCAATCGAGCGGCAGTGAATGCGCAGGATATCCGCGACGCGGCATAGCGCCCGGCTACCGACAAGGTGCCCGTAGGTGTCATTAATTTTCTTCAGGCCGTCCAGATCCAGAAGCAAAACAGAAAAAGGCCGATTGCTACGATTGGTTCGCTCGGTTTCGCTCTCGAGTTCATCCAGAAGGCGGCGATAGTTGGCTAAACCCGTCAGCGGATCGCTGACGGCGAGATGGTGTACCTGTTCAAAGAGTCGCGCATTATCAAGCAACGCGCCACCCAGCGCGATGGCATAGCCCATAACGCTGAAGCCCTGCGCCATCACGAACGGAGCATCCAATATCCGCTGCGATTGAGAAGAGGCCAACTGCGCGGCGAAATTCATCCACGCAGCGACATAAATCGAGCGGTCAAAAGCGGTAAATACATTGTTGAGACGGCGGCGGTACCAAATGACGGCGATGAGAAAGAGAACCCCTGGAAAGAGCTGCTGAGGCGAAGGGATAAACGCGCCAGGGTGCGGAGAGACTTCCGTGGGGAGCCTGCGGAGCGCCACCGTTACCAGGTAGGTCAGTGCCACGACACTGAGCAATGCACCAGCGATTTCCGCCTTTGGGCGGCGCGAACGCGGCAGAAAATGTTCGACAAGCAAAGCCACCACGAGCAAGAGTGCAAGAATCATGCGCCCCGCCCAGAGAGCCACCGGCGCCCAACGGACTTGCAATTGCTGTTCGGCAGGAAGCTGGAAAAAGAGCACGCTGGAGCCGGCCAAAACTGCTCCGGACAACAGGAATCCGGCTCCCAAGATCAGCGAGATGCGGTCCTGAGTGCCCTGAAAACGGACCAAGGTGACTGCAGAAAAAACAAATGCCAGTACGCCGGTTACCACCTGAAGGTAGCCTTGAAAAGAGGGGTCTGCCTGGAGTGGAAGAGGTCGAAGCCACAGGGCGAACAACAGAATAAGCAGCAGCGCCACCACGTGCCAGAAGACTGGTGTGGCTTCCCAACGTTCCGAATTGAGAGGTCCGTCGCCCATAAACAATAAACCGATTGGCAGCTGGGGCGCTTCTATTAATTTAGACTGCTGTACGATGAAGTGCGTTCCCGGATTTTACTGTATGTTGTCGGGAGCACAACTGGCCTTGAGAACAGCAGCAAATGTCCGAGTGACCACGACAAGGGCAAAGAATAGAGTTGCGTGACGGCTGCAAACTCAGCACAATCATCGCCATTAAATCGTTTCAATGAGCAGGACCGCAAGGGGTGGGCGCGCTGTGAGGAAATCCTCGTGAGCACCGACGTCGCCGTGGAAGCGCCCCGCCTGCGCCGGACGCTGACGCTGTGGAATCTGGTGATCATCGGCATTGTGATCATCCAGCCAATCGCGCCCATGGGCATATTCGGCGTAGTGAACAACGCCGCGCAGGGCCACGTGGTGACGACGATTTTGATCGCCATGGTGGCGATGTTGTTTACGGCTATCAGTTACGGAATGTTGGCCCGGGTATATCCGAGCGCCGGTTCGGCGTACACCTACGTCGGCCAGGAAATTCACGCGGGCCTGGGCTACCTGACCGGCTGGGCGATGGTGATGGACTACATCCTGAACCCGCTGATCTGCACCATCCTGTGCAGCAAGTTGACGCAAAACATTTTGCCAGAAGTGCCGTACTGGGTGCTGGCGGTGTTTTATGCGACGGCGTTTACGGTGTTGAATCTGCGCGGCGTGAAGACTTCCGCGCGAATCAACGATGTGCTGGCTGGCGCGATGACCATCGTGGTGATCGTTTTCTTCGCCTACGTTGCGCGTTTCTTGATTCAACTGCACACGTATGGACCGGGGTTTTTCACCAAGCCTTTCTATGACCCATCGACGTTCAATCTCGGCTTGATTTTTCATGGAACGTCAATCGCCGTGCTGACGTATATCGGGTTTGATGCGATTTCGACGTTTTCGGAAGAAGTGGAAAATCCCAGAAAAAATATCCTGCTGGCAACAGTGTTGGTTTGCGTGGTGACCGGAGTGCTGGCTTCGCTGGAAGTCTATGCTGCGCAGTTAGTGTGGGGCACGAAGCAGTTTCCTGCAGATCAGGTGGAATCGGCGTTTCCGCTGGTAGCGCGGCAAGCCGGCGGATTGTTCTTATTCCAGTTGCTGAATTTCACCATATTGGTGGCGAACATCGGGTCTGGAATGGGAGCACAGCTTGCAGCGGCGCGGTTGCTGTACGGCATGGGAAGGAATGACGCGCTGCCAAAATCATTTTTCGGAAAAATTACGACGAAGAGCCACATTCCGGCGAACAACGTAATTCTGATCGGCGTAATTGCGCTGGCTGGATCTTTCCTGCTCACTTACGAGCGCGGAGCGGAATTGCTGAATTTCGGCGCGTTCATCGCGTTTATGGGCGTGAATGCAGCGGCTTTTGCGCACTACTTCTTACGCGCCGGGAAGAAAACGGCGTGGAGTTTCTTGTGGCCTACGCTGGGTTTCGGCGATCTGCGCTTACATTTGGTGGAACCTGAGCATGCCCGCGAAAGTGCTGGGCACGGTCTGGACCGCCGTGGGCCTTGTGTACGGTGCGTGGAAAACTTCAGGATTCCGCAAGACCATGACATTCGATGCTCCAGCGGAGTAGATGCCGGTGAAAAGCGCGCCATTGCAATCGAGCAAGGATATGTCGGATGCTGCTGCGACGAAGAATCTCGTGAAGCGCTCATCCAGCAAACCCGATGCGGTAACGATGAGGGATGTCGCGAACCTGAGCGGTTTTTCTCCGGCTACGGTTTCCATTGTTTTGAACAATGCGCCGCTGGCGCGCTACATCGCGCCGGCCACCAAGAAAAAAATCGAAGAGTCGGCGCGGAAGCTGGGCTACCGGCCAAACGCCATGGCGCGTTTTTTGCGCAGCAAGCGAACCAATAGCGTCGGCGTGATGTTTTTTGACATTACCGACCCCTTCTGCACACCGATCCTGCGTGGAATTGAAAATTCGTTGTATCAAGCTTCGTATTTGCCACTGATGGCAGACTCGCACAACCAGCGAAACCGGTTCGAACGCTACCTGGAAATGCTGCTGGACCGGCACGTGGAGGCGCTGATCGTTGTTGCCAACTGGCTATTCGTGGATATTCACCTGCTTGCCGATTTTTCCAAACGCAATATTCCCGCCGCCACCATTGGCTGGGAATTTCCCGGCGATACCGTAAGCTCGGTGATGGTGGACAACGAAGGCGGCGGGAGGCTGGCGCTCGAACATCTGTTCAAACTGGGCCACCGCAAAATTGCATTCATTCGCGGTCCGAAAACGCTGATCGACTCCGCACCGCGGTGGAAAGGCGTGCAAAAGTTCGCGCATTCCGTGGGATTGGAAATTGACCAGAGCCTGGCAATGCAGCTCGAGGAAGAGTTTGACCCCAACTCAAGTTTCGAGGGCGGATTCCGTTTTACGGAAGAATTGCTGCAGCGCAGGCGGAAATTCACGGCATTGCTGGCGTTCGACGATTTGACGGCTTTAGGAGCGATCCGTGCGCTTGCTAAGGCTGGAGTGAAAGTGCCCGAGCAGTGTTCCGTGATCGGTTTCGACGACGTGGCAATGGCCGCATTGTCGGCGCCTTCGCTAACCACGGTTCGGCAGCCGCTAGAAGCCATGGGCAGCCTGGCCGTGAATATCGTGATGGAAAGCATCAATGCAGCACGGGAAAAGCGCGATTGGACGATCACCCACCACCGGGTCGCGCCGGAACTGGTGATTCGGGAGTCTACGCGCGCCATTTCTTTTTCTGCCTCCGACGACTAAGTGACTGGGAATTTACAATCCTGGCGGAACGTCACCACACTTTTCCTTGACATTTGACTTAAGGCAAAGTAATTCCACTACGCTAGTCTACCGCCTACGGATGGACCGAATGCGACGGACGTCGGGTAGCTGTCGGCGGTTCACACAAGATACGTTTTCGGCGCGGCGACCGGGCCGCAGGCTGCGAGGGTTTCTGTGACTTGGACGCAGAATTACGATCCCTTTGGACATTGGTGGCTGTCAACGCTGGTTGCTGCGCTTCCGATCCTGGTGCTGCTAGGACTGCTCGCGGGATTAAAGGTTCGTCCGCACATCTGCGCGATCGCGGGCGCGGTGACCGCTCTGTTGTGTGCCGCATTCGTTTTTGGGATGCCAGCCAAGCTTGCAGCGGCCAGCTTCTTCTATGGCGTCGGATTTGGGGCGCTGAAAATCGTCTGGATCGTTGTGGCTGCCGTGTTTCTTTACGACATATCCGTGGAAACTGGGCAGTTCGAGATTATGAAGGAATCGGTAGCGGCGATCACGCCTGACCGGCGGCTGCAATTGCTGCTAGTGGCCTTTTGCTTCGGCGCATTTATCGAAGGGTCCGCGGGATTTGGCGCGCCTGTGGCCATTGCGGGCGCTTTTATGATCGGACTTGGGTTCCGACCGTTTCAGGCGGCGGTCTTGAATTTGATAGCGAACACCGCACCGGTCGCGTGGGGCGCAATCGGCACGCCCGTGCACACGTTGGCCGCGGTTTCGGGACTTCCGGACGGCGACCTGAACAAGATGATTGGCAGGATTTTGCCGTTCACCGCGGTGATTGTTCCTTTCTGGCTGGTTCGAACCATGGTCAGTTGGGAGGAAACACTTGAAGTGCTGCCGGCGATCCTGGTAGTCGGCCTATCGTTCGCAGGCATGCAGTATTTTTGGTCCAACCATGTAGACAGTAACCTGGTGGATATCGCAGCCGGAGTTTTTTCCCTTGTTGTGACCGTTATATTCCTGCGCTTTTGGCGGCCTAAGCGAATCTGGCGATTCGCGGAGGAACGCGGATCCGACGCGAACGCGGTCCAGGAGACCAGCGTGAGCGACACGATGGGAGACAAATGGAAAGTGGCGGCCGCTTCATCAACCGACACGCCGATGACTCACACCACCGGACAGGTGCTGAAGGCATGGATGCCGTTCGCGATCCTATCGATCTTTGTACTTTGCTGGGGCTTGCCGACGATCAAAACCGCGATGAACAAGGCCACGACGCCAGCGTTTAGCAGAGGTGGCTGGGACGTACCCTATTTGCACAAAGCGGTGTTTCGCGCGCAGCCCGTGGTGGCAAAGACTGGTGCGGAAAATGCAAAGTTTGACTTCAACTGGCTGACGTCCACGGGGTCGGGGTGTTTCCTTGCGGCGCTGCTGGCCGGAACGATTCTGGGTGTAAAGCCACGCGGACTTTTGCGCATATTTGCTAAGACCGTTTATCGAATGCGTTTCGCCATCATTGCAATGTCTTGCATGCTGGGGCTCGGGTACGTCACGCGATATTCGGGGATGGACGCGGTCTTGGGCCTGGCGTTCACGCGAACCGGCTGGCTATTTCCATTTTTCGGAACGTATATCGGCTGGTTGGGGGTGGCGCTGACGGGAAGCGATACCTCGTCGAACGCTCTCTTCGGTGGATTGCAGCGCATCACTGCCGAGCAATTGAATCTGAGTCCGATCCTGATGGGCGCAGCGAACAGCGCTGGCGGGGTTATGGGAAAAATGATCGACGCTCAATCCATCTGTATCGCGACCGCTGCCACGAATCAAGTTGGCTCGGAGGGCAGCATTTTCCGCTTCGTCTTTTGGCACTCGGTGTCGCTGGCCGCGATTGTCGGGACGATCGTGATGCTCTATGCCTACGTCTTCCAGCGTTTTGTGCCGGGCGGAATTATTCCTGGGCACTGAAAGAAGATTGGTAGCGTCTGGACTGTAGCTCTGTGGC
Source organism: uncultured Acidobacteriota bacterium (assembly GCA_963743735.1). GTDB lineage: Bacteria > Acidobacteriota > Terriglobia > Acidiferrales > UBA7541 > Acidiferrum. Next base: position 15,027 of record CAVURF010000003.1, on the reverse strand, counting down.
TGGTAACTCTGCCTGCCAACTCCGCACTACTTCGATCATCATATTTATCGCACTTTACATTTTATCTTAACTATACTTAATATCGTGCTCATGCTGGTTACCACGCGATGCGCGCTGCCTGCAAACCTTCTGCTTCTTACCTATGGGCAGCACTCGCTTGCGGGAAGTGACGCCAATCTCTGCGTCACCGTTCATGACGCTTCCGGCGCATCCATTCCGCGCTCAGAAATTGATTTGCGAGGCCAGGGCGTGCATTTTTCGCAATCGGCAGGCGAGAACGGGACCGCATGTTTCGCGTCTTTGTGGGCCCGGCGTCGCGCATCACACCCCGCAATCTTTTCGATTTTGGCTTGGGGGCCGATTCGCTCTGGAAAAGGGATTCGCTGTCGCTCGGGGCGCAACTCTTTCCCCTCGTTCGGTTCAGGGCGGTCTGATCCTCCATTTTTGATGCTGCGCGTGCGAAAACTGCGGTACCTTGCATCGGTTAACAACGCAACTCCTGCTAACATGGCAAAGGGAAATGGCTCGAACGCAAAATGCGGCGGCGGAAGCACCCACGGTTCTGGCGCAGAACCTGGTCGAGACCTTGCTGCGTGAACGCGTGATTCCGCGATTTGTGGATTCATATGTGGTGGACAATGGCCGTCATGCGTTGCAGGTTCATGCTTCGCTTTACCGCGACTTGCTTACGATTCTGCAGCGCGAGGCTTTGCTCGCCGCTTGTGTGCGGGCACTCGAAGTCGCGTCCACTGAAACAATTCCCTCGAGCACCGGTAAACAGCGTGTGGTTGCGCGCAAGGGCGCAGAAACCTTCCGACGAAAATTTCTTTCAGCGTTGGCGCGTCAGCAGAACTGGAATGCCGGCGACGCACTGGACTTCCAGTCCGATTTGCGCATGTACGAGGATTTGCTTCGGCGTGCCGCGGCTTCCCGCCGTCCGCGCAAACCTTACGAAGCCGCTAATCACCCGTTCGTGGATCGCTGCGCCTTCTTGCTGGACTCGGCCTTCCTTGAAAAAGCTAGACTCGCAGCAAGCCGCGCGTTGGCCAATCTGGAAGATATCGCCGCGAATGTCACGGTTGTAGCCCTACAGGCAAAATAAATTACGCGAGCGATCAGGTATTGGGCTCAACCAGGACCGCAGTGCCGTAGGCCAGAACTTCCGTCACTCCCTGCATGACTTCTGTGGCATCGTAACGAAAACCAACCACGGCATTTGCGCCATGCTGTCCGGCGTGCATAAGCAGCAATTCGTAAGCCTCCTCGCGGGTTTTCTCGCAAAGATTGGTCAGGATCGTGATGTTGCCGCCTACGATGGTCTGAAGCGCAGCGCCCAGATTACCGATCACGCTTCGCGACCTGACGATAATTCCGCGGACCACTCCGAAGTTGCGAATGATACGATGCCCCGGCAACTCCATCGCGGTGGTCACCATGGATGAATCAACTCGCCCCGGCATTGAATTCTCCTCTCGCAAGCAGCCGTTTGTGGTGAATGGCTGCCGTTAACCGCTGCGATTCTACCTGTTCACATGGCTGCTGCGCGAGTGCCGAGCGTTTGTTATTCTCGCTGTACATGGAAAATTTGTTTATTTTTCTTGGCGTCTTGCAGATCGTCGCCGGCGTATATCTGGTGTACGAAGCCGCGCAATGGCTTGCTTACGCGCGAAGGCGTGCTGGAACCGATCCCGGCTTTTATTCGCCGCGCACCGCCGTGTTGTGCCCGTGCAAGGGAATGGAACCGGGTCTCGAGAGAAACTTGACTGCGCTGTGCGAATTCGATCATCAGAATTATGCCGTGTTTTTTGTTCTGGCGTCGGAATCCGATCCTGCCGCGAGCATTGTAAAACGCGTAGCCTCGCAGGCTCGTGGAAAGGGCCAGGTCGTCTTCGCTGGGCCTGCGCAGAGTTGCGGCGAAAAAGTCCACAATCTTAGGACCGCAATTCAACAACTGCCGCCCGAATTCGAGATCCTGGTTTTCGCCGATTCCGACGGCAGACCCGGCCATTTCTGGCTGCGCCGCCTGATCGCGCCTCTCGCAGATTCCAGAATTGGCGCAACAACCACCATGCGGTGGCTAATTCCAAATAAGAATAATCTACCGAGTTTGCTGTTGGCCGCGTGGAATGCGCCTATTCTGACCATGCTCGGTGAAGACAGTAAGAAGAATTTCTGCTGGGGTGGTGGCACCGCAATTCGCAGGAGTGTCTTCGAACAGAGCGCCGTACTGGACGAATGGCAAAACTCGGTTAGCGATGATTATTCGATGACCACTGCGTTGCAGCGCGCCGGCCATTCAATTGTTTTTCTTCCGGAATGTTTGACGATCTCCTATGTGGAGACAGACCTGGCCGGTCTGATGGAGTTCACGAACCGCCAGATTCTGATCACGCGCGTTTACTCCCCGAAAATGTGGGCCATCGCAGGCGTGACGCATCTCTTGTTTTGCGTGACTATCTTGTTCGGAGTTTTGTTGACCCTCGGAGATCTCTTGGCGGGACGGCCGTCCATGCAAGTCGCGGCTCTTACGTTCTTGCCTTTGCTTTTGGCTTCTATCCGCGGAGCGCTCAGGGTGACGGCGGTGCAGGAAATGCTTCCTGCGTTGAAAACCCAAATTCAGCAGCAGTCATGGATTTACTTGCTGCTTGGGGTGTGGATACCTTACCTGTACTGCATAAATTTCTTGGTCTCGGCAATAACCAGGAAAATCCTCTGGCGCGGCATCCGTTACGAACTCATTTCGGCGCAACATACGAAGATCATTGGTCGTTAAGAAAACAGAGCAAGCAATCGGCATAACGATATTTCAGTAGAATTTCCACAGGGAACTATGGAAAATTTTCTTCTGCCGTGAAATTCCTACCCACGATGCTACAGCGAACCTGGTACAAATGTGCATAACTCTACCGTTCTTGGGCAGTTCTGGTACGTCACATTTGGTCATTTGTGGTAATCCACTTGCATCTCTTACAGCCAGTTCGGTAGTACGCTCGCAGGCGGACTTGTTCAGCACTCCTTCTCGCGTCTCGGCGTGACCGTTCTGGGGCTCAATGGCCAGGACACCCACCCTCAGTCCCGGTTCAGGTGCCGTTCTCTATTTTGGAACAATTCAACGTTAGCCTCGTTCCGAGGTGCAGCTACATCATTCAAGGTAAGCCCGAAGCGGTTTCAGGCTTGCGAACGGAGAGGTTCAAGTGAGAGTAATCCGCAGAAGTGAGCAGGTGCATACCGTGCGTTCCCCCCAGCTTGCGATCGCACGGGAAAAGTATTTTTTCTATGAAAGGAATACCGGGGTGGCTCATTTTCACGTCGAAACTGACGAGCAAGGACGCTTCCCCGTCGAGCAAGCTGCAGGGTTGCTGGCCATGCACTGCATGGTTCGCAATCAGACTCCCTCGGATTATGTCGTGCTGGTCGAGGCGAATACAGGTCCCTTGGAAGATCTGACCGAGAAAGCTCAGAAGCTTCTTGAAGCAGGGCGATCGGTCAAGACCCACGTCAAGCTTACGCGCCGTGAGGAAGAAGTCCTGAACGGGGTGGTACGTAGTCTCGCAAACAAGGAAATCGCTGCGTCACTCAATTTGTCGGAGCGCACCGTGAAGTTTCACGTTTCATCACTGCTCGCCAAGTTTCATGTCCGCGGCAGAATGGAACTGGTGCGCGAAGCGGCGCAGATCCCTGCTTCCAGCTTTCCTGTTGTCGAGCCGGTCGCGACGCGGGAAGCGCGGCCTTTTGTTTCTCGTATCATGAATTACCGTCGGCCAGCTGCCCCCTCCCTGATGTCGCTGTCAACGAGGGAAGCAGTGGCTCGCTAAGTTTCACAAATCATCGTTTGCATTCATACAAAAAGCCCGTGACGCCTCGCGCCACGGGCTTTTGATTTTCTCGAAACTCTTAATGCTTACTTCTTCGCTGCTCCGTACAACTCTGCCGCCTTATCCCAATTGACGACGTTCCACCACTGCTTGATATATTCAGGACGAACGTTCTGATATTTCAGGTAGTACGCATGTTCCCACACGTCCAGACCCAGCACGACCTTGCCACCGAGGAAATACGGCGTATCCTGATTTGGCGTGGAATCAATCGCCAGCTTTCCGTCCTTTACGATCAACCAGGCCCAGCCGGAACCGAACCTGCCAATGCCTGCCGCAGCAAACTTTTCTTGAAACGCGGAAAATGATCCAAACGTTGACGCGATGGCTGCGGCCAGATCGCCTTTCGGTTCGCCTCCGCCGCCCTTTTTCATCAAAGTCCAGAATAGAGAATGATTCCAGTGTCCGCCGCCATTGTTGCGGACCGCGTTTCGAATCGATTCTGGGACCGCATCGAGATTTTTCAACAGATCGTCGATGGACTTCGATTGCAAGTCTACCTGACCTTCCAAAGCCTTGTTCAAATTGGTGACGTAGGCCCCGTGATGCTTGTCATGGTGAATTTCCATCGTTTTCGCGTCTATATACGGCTCGAGCGCGTCAAATGAGTACGGCAAAGGCGGCACTGTGAATGGCATGGATGAGTCCTCCGGTGTGAAATTTTCTTTGAAATTTTCGGGGCCGTCGGCCGCCAACAAACTGGCGCCCAATTTTCCCGCTCCCAGCAGAGCGGCCCCGGCGATACTTCCGGCTACAAGTAACTTCCTGCGATCCACAAAGAACTTCCCGGCGCGGCGAGCCGATATTCATACACCGAAAATTATACTTCCCGGCGCTTCTTACTCTCAACTGCAAGCGGGATAGAAAGCGAGAGGCGCTCTGCGGTTCCCCTAGCTTGGATGCGCGAGAGCGCCCAACGGGCAGATTCAGCGATCACGGCTTCACTGCTCTCCGAAAGATTTTGCAGCGTCTCGACGATTTCGCGATGCTGGCTAGAACCGGGCGCAACGTTTTGGTTGCCAAGCGCGATGCAGGCGTTGCGTACCAGTCCTTGCCATTTTGTTCGCTTGACCGGGCTGCCGCGAAATAATTCGCGAAATTGTTCGTGGGCTAGCTTTGCGACCCTCAGCAAGCCCGGTTGGAACAGAGTTTGCTCTTCGGCTCCGTCGTCGTCTCCAACAAGTGCACGCGGCCTGAATTCTGCCAACTCTGTGCGCGGAGATCTCCGGTTCCATGGGCAAACGTCCTGGCAGATATCACAACCGAAAATGTGCCTGCCCATCGGTTCGCGAAAGTCTTCCGGAATCGAGCCGCGCAATTCAATTGTCAGGTAGGAAATGCAACGGCTGGCGTCAAGAACATACGGCTCAACAATTGCCTGCGTCGGGCAAGCATCCAGGCAACGCCGGCATGTGCCACAGCGGTCTGGTGGAGGAGCATCGGCCGGGCCCAGAGTCGGCTTAAGAGGCAGATCCGTGAGTACCACGCCGAGAAAAAGCCAGGAGCCGAGCAACTGGTTGATAAGCAACGTGTTCTTGGCTAGCCAACCGAGTCCGGCATATTTGGCAACCGCGCGTTCGTGCAACGGTCCGGTGTCCGCGTAAGCTCGCGCTTCGAATGCTTGCGGAAAGTGTGCGCGCATTTCCGCTGTCAGGGCGTTCAGCTTTTCCCACAACACGTCGTGGTAATCGCGGCCCCACGCATAGCGCGAAATCCAGCCTCGCGGCATGCCAGCAGCGTTTTCGCCATTTTCAATTTCTGTCGAATACGGCAAATCGGAGTTGTAGTTCAGCGCACAAACAATAAGGCTACGCGCTTGCACCATCGGATTGCGCGGATCCACGCGCCGCGGGTCCGCGAGGTACCTCATCTCCCCCGCATAGCCGCGATCGAGCCACTCCGAAAAGTGATCGAGCTCGGGAAATTTTTCAGCCGGCGCAACCCCGCAGGCATCAAAGCCCAGCGCGCGAGCCCGCTCGCTAATCCACGCGGTTTCGGCTGCCGGCAATGCAAGATCCCTCATGCCACTAAGCGTGCCTGATTACCGGCCTGCTTGAAAAGGCGGATTAAATCGGCATAGGGGGAGCGGTCACCCGCTCTCCCCCTGCCACAGTCGCCGTAGGCCTCAAATCCGATTCTTGTCCATCAGCCCGTATCTTTGCTCCACGCTTCCTTCGGACCCCACCTCACGGTGACGCCCTTGCGCTTCGCTACCCTTCACCTCCATCAGTATTGATGTCGCTTCGCGACACCCGCAAAGCATGAAAATGGACTCGAGACGGATTATCCTTTCCTCCTGCGCAGGATGAAGACCGTACAACCTTGGAGCGAGCAGAGCCCGTCCATCAGTCTGGTCTGGACGTCGTTCCGAACCCAAATTGTCGCCTCGCTTGGCGAGAGCACGCAGGGCAGGGCAGGTTGGGACGGGACTTTCACCCGCTAGCTGCCGAACATGCGCGGCGTACCAACAAAAAGCCCCTCGTTTTTGGCGAGGGGCCAAATGATCTCCCTGCAAAATGGCAGAAATAGAGTGGTCAACCTTGTGGAACGACGTTCTCCGCCTGCAGACCTTTCGGCCCCTGCTTAACTTCGAACTCGACCTTTTGTCCTTCATTCAGCGACTTGTAACCATCGCTCTGAATGGCGGAAAAATGGACGAATACATCCTCGCCCGATTGGCGTTGAATGAAACCAAAACCTTTCGAGGCGTTAAACCACTTGACGACACCTTGCTCTTTGCTCACGGCATTCCCCTGCTCTGAGTATTCGCTATCAGGAACGGTGTCTTCGAGTCGGCTCGGCGTACGTTACAGACGTCCACTGGGCCGGAGGAAAACTTCCTTCTTGAACGCGGCGTTATGCTGGCACAAATCGGCGTGCCAGTCCAGAAACATTGCAAAATTCGCTAGGGGGCGGAATCTATTGAAAACTGCGCACCGCTGTTGGTTCGTCGGAATAAACATCGAATACCGTGTACAACTTCGTGATTTGCAACAGATCGCGAACTTTTTTCGTGAGATGAAGCAGTTTCAGCTCGCCGCCCCGCGTCTTCACTGACGTGTACGCGTGCACCAGCTCGCCTATTCCTGAGCTGTCAATGTAGTTCACGTCGGCGAGGTTGATCAGGATTTTCGTGCGGTTGTCTTCGAGCAGTTGGCCGATGGTCCTGCGAAGCAACGCGCTTCCGTCGCCTAATACGATGCGTCCGCCCATATCCACGACTGTAACCGAACCAGAATCCCTATATGTAGCATGAAGCGACATGGCGCACACTTAAGCTTCTTTCTGCGAAGCGGTATCAGTCCCCGAATCGCGGGACTGATCTTCCGATGGGCTGTCCGACTGAGAACGACCGTGGCCGTTCTTTGCTCCCGGAAGCCGCTTGGACATGACGATCTCCGCTCCACCTGTAGTTCCGGGCACAACATCAAATTCGTCCATGAACGCTCGCATTAGGAAAATGCCGCGCCCCGAAGTGCTCAGTATGTTCTCCTCGGCCAGAGGATCGGGCACATCGCTCAGCTTGAATCCCTTGCCTTCGTCCATCACGTGAATTACTAACTTCTCGGCGGTGATATCGACCGCCAGGTGAATCTTCTTTTCCGGGCGTTCCTGGTTGCCGTAGTGGAACGCATTGATGACGCCTTCGCGCACGCTCATTCCAATGCGATAGCACATTTCCTCATCAAAACCGGCGGATTCCGCCACACGTAGACACATTTCCTCCGCCAGGTTTACGCTTTCCACCTGCGTGTCAAGAACCACTTCCAGATGCTTGTTGTCTTCCGCCATGAGTTGGTCGGCCAACGCGTAAACTGCCTGATTTCCAAGCGATGTATGGGTAACATACTGCGCAGCATCGCGTCAATGGAGAGAGAGCCTCAACTCCATCGTAGCGTTGCTCTACGCCGGACCTAGGCCCAGTGTGACCGGTCCAGAGTACGGTAATGGATCGCCCCACTCAAGTGCCTCGGTTCAACGGACTCGGCGCCATCCAGATCAGCGATGGTTCGCGAAACCTTCAGAATGCGATCGTGCGCCCGTGCAGAAGACCCAACCGCGTAACCGCGTTTTCCAAAAGCTTCTCTCCGTCCACGGAGATTGCGCAGTGTTTGCGAATCATCATTGGCGCCAACCGGGCGTTCGAATAAGTATTCTTCTCGGCGGTGAATCCCTTGTGCTGCCGCTGGCGCGCCTCCATCACCCGCGCTCGCACCGCCGCCGGTTGGTCGACTTTTTGCGCCCCGGCTCGGAGGAGCGTCATCCCATTTCCTGGACGAATGCGCTCGACATTCTACGGAAAACATCGGGTGGCGATTCCGAAGAGTCCCAGCGTCAAATCGAACGCGCCCAAGTTTTATTGCACAAACAATTGACATCTTTCCTTTACAGGTCGATGCTCTGTTGACATCAAGTCCCACAACGTGGTATATCCTACAGTGTGGTATTTATAGAATCTCAGGCATACTCCCCTCCATCAGCTAGCGGGTGTGTCGGCCGACGAGGTGTTGCGCAAGATACAAGAGGACTTACTCAGGAATCCCGAAAAGGGTGATGTCGCTCAAGGGCTGGGCGGAATACGCAAGGCTCGCACGTCAACCCGACTCTAGGAAAAGGCAAGCGCGGCGGCTATCGCTATATGCATCTGTATCTGAAGCACCGAGACCACCTTCATTTGCTTTTTCTGCTGGATAAGGACGAGCAGGAAGATTTGACCACTGAGCAGCGAAGAAATCTTCGCTTGATGGTAGCGGAATTGAAGAGGTTGTAGGAGGACAATATGGCAAAGAAGATCAAGGTGAATATCTACGACGATATGCGGCAATCACTGGCCGACGCGTTGACGTATGAGCGCCGGCAGAAGGTTGACTTGCGCGTGACCGAGATTCCAGCCCCACCCAGAGTCCTCAAACCGCGAGAAATTCGGCATATCCGAGAAAGCCTGCACGCAAGCCAGGCCGTATTCGCACACTTTCTCTGCGTCAGTCCAAAGGCCGTGCAGAGCTGGGAACAGGGTTCGCGGCGTCCGCAAAGCACGGCGCTACGGCTCCTGATGATTGCCAAGAAGAATCCAACCGCTCTTCTGCAGGGCTAATAAGTGTGAATCCCTCCACAACCACGATGACCTCGAAGCATGCCGACCGGAACTGCCTGCGATCTCCAGAAGTCGCGTATAGCAATCTCGAGGTCGAGACGATGTTCGATTGTTTACAAGGCGCGTGAGGGTGGCATACAGAACGGTGTGGAAAGTCTACCCAACTTCGCAAATGTGAGCGGGCAGATTGAGGCCATGCTTTGTCCTTACCAGAGTGACAATGTGGATGCGGACTTTGGGGACGTATTCTTTTTCTCGGAGCAAATTGTCAACCGCATTTAGTTAAGACTGCTCGCTTCCCTTTCCCAGCAGTAAGGACCCATCGTGCGCAATCCGACATTCATTCCTTCCACGCTTTAGGAAACAGGTATATCGCTTCGGCACACGCCGGCCGACGGAAAGCGACAAATCCTACGGACAAACGCAACCCTCGTTGCTAGACTTCTTTTTTTCCTACACTGCCCACGCCGCGCTGTTGATATTCCCTGAACACGCGCGTCTCGCTGACAGCCTTACACGCTGCACCACCGAGGACTTCGGTTGACAACTTCCGAACGGGTTTCGGTCGGACGGCCTTGCGACAACTGCACACCAATACGTTTGCGTTTTACGTGGCAGTTAAGAGGTATTCGAGAACTTCCTTCGCTCTTCCTAATTCCCCTTCAATCGTTCGACGATCGCTCGAAGCTTCGCTGCTGTTCACCAGAAATTCCTCATACAGCAACAGGCCCGGAGCGTTTAGATCTTTAAAGTAGTCTTCAACGATTTTCTTGATCCTACCCCCTAAGTCCGGTTCAGGCCCAAACTGGATTCTGAACTTTTCCGAAAATCCTACTAGGTCCTGTTGCGCACTCAAGATCGCCACGATGTCCGCGGCATGGATCCGAGCCTCTTCCCGATCGTGCCTAGCGTGCGCCGCTCCGCGGATATTGCGGTAGCGCTCATCGACCGCGAGGCATTTAAGCATGACGAGCGCATGCGGCCTGGTTACGCGAAGGTTTTCCGTAACGGCGGTGCCGTCCGGTAGTCTTCCCGAAATCGCGTGCAGGTCCGACTCGGCTAGAACGATTTTCCCTCCCGTGCACGCGCGCGCGTGGACCCCGTCCTGCACATCGACCCTAAAATCGTCCTGCCGCTTAAGTTCGTCCGGGCCCATAAACTCCACGCGCACAATTTCCGCGGAATCCGGTATAGCCTTTTCGAATTGAAAGTTTCGCGCTCCTTCTACTGCACGGTATCCTAGCTTCATCAGTACCGAAGCCAAACTCGTGCTGTCTGAGCGCAACGCGATAACGTCCAGAATGAAATCAAAATCTTTCGTGGCCCGGGCGTTCGCCACGGCAAATTTCATCGCCTGCGCGCCGGCCAACACAAAGGCGTCGCCCGTCGGACCTAAGGCTCTCAATAAGTCTAGAACGTGACCGCGCTGTGGTTCGGGAATCAAGCGGCCTTCCAATTCGTTTGGATTCGGTTTTCAAGGAGGTATTGCGCCTGCTTCAAATCGCGGCCGCCACGCGAGAAAAGATCGAGATAGCTCTGGACGTCCGACACCACCGGCACGTTCCCCTCATATCTCGCGTACATGAAAACTCCGAAATCGTACGGGCTCGATACGCGAATCGAAGGTCCGACTCCTTGCCCCACGCTCATTTCTCGTATGCGCACACCGGTTTCCGGCGAATTCACAAAGAGATCGATCTTGTCGATGTCAACAAAGGGGGCCCTGAGCGAAGCGGCCGCAGCTCCCGTGAATGCGAATTGCCCAGGCGCTATTCGATTGAGCGATTCTGCTACGCTCCGTAGTTCCGCCCCAAAAGGGTTCGTGCAGGTGAACGAGCCGCGCAATCGCCATCGATATCGTTCCTTATATTTTTCCGCCCACTGGCCCAGAAGACGTATCGGTTCCGGAATGACAATCGCTGAATTTCTTCGCCTTATCCAGAGTTCCTGTTCCAGCGTGCTCAGGGCTTTCGAAATCGAACCAAGGCTTATCTCAAACGTCCCCCGACGAACGTCGCTCGCCGCGCTAACGAACGGATTTGCACGAGTCTCGGTCGTCAGTTCATTACCCAGAGTAGTCAGGTTCCAGGTTCTTGGCTTTTGGAGCAGAACCCTTAGCACTCGGGAGGCCTTGCCGGAATACACATTCTGGATGCGCGTGTTTTCTCGAGCGTCGCTCTCTGATTTTCCGGGCACCCCAAGTCTCTGCAACGTGAATTTCCCTGGGACGTTGATAGAAAGATTTCCCGCGAGGTCGATGAAGTCGATCGCGTTCTCGATACAAAATTTCTGCGCCTGCGGAGACATGTAAGGAGCGATGATCGCGACGGCGGTTTCCGGCTGTAGGCTTTTCAAGCGGGCAATCCACGGACTGACCTCTTCCAGTTGCTTTGGCGTCACATGTGTCTTCACTTCGCCCAGGACAAACACTTTGTTCGAGCCTGATTTCAGTTCGAAGCAAAGGTCGAACGGACCGGCCGTTTCCGCATTCAGCTTTGAGATGCTGACGCCTGGCAGCCCCTCGAACGGTCGACCCTCCCGTAATCCTTCCAGCACAGCATTAAGCGTTGGTGGGCCCTTATCCATACCTAGGATTTTCCCATATGCGAAACAGCTATACAAGGAACATTTTCCTATATTAAGATATTTCGCATTTGTGATAAACCCTGCCCAGCAGGAGTTCTCATGTGGTCCGATAACGAGACAGAGACCGATCTACTTTATTTTCAATATCTTACGAAGGCCATGTGCGGGATCGTCAAGAATGAACACAGAGGTACTAAGGCAAATCTCCTCAGCAAGCTGGATCAGCAAGTTCTAATGTTTGTTCTTCATCGCGAGCAGCGTCAACGCATCTTCAGCATTGAACGGGAACTGGCGAGCGGACTGTTGCCCTGTACTGCTCAAGGTAATGTCCACGCGCCGGTTTTGCGCCAGCGTCACCACCTTCAAGTTCTTCAGGATTTTGTCCTTCTGCTCCTGACTCAAGTTGGGGTGTTCGGCCACCAGATGTTTTACCTGCTCGGGCGTCATGTTATCTTCTTCCCCAGACGCTTTGGTCACAAGATTTCCTTCCGGAATGCCAAGTCCGACAAGGAAGCGTTTTGTGACTTCGACGCGGCGCTCAGAAAGATCTTGATTGTATTTCGGTTTTCCGCGGCGATCTGCATAGCCTTGCAACTCGAGATGCGCATCCGGTCTGCTTGCGAGATATTCCTTGAAGTCGCCCGCTAGCGACGTGAGGGTTCGTTGTTGACTCTTCATCAAGCCCTTATCTGGGCTTTTAGGTGAAGGCAGAGCTGTTGGGAAATAAATGCTTCGGATCGCCAGTTTGGCTACCACGGCCGGAGTTTCCAAAGTGACTCCTGCCTGACAAACCGCGGTGCCGCCGCTTCCATCGCTCACGTGGCCCGTCACAGTGTAGGCCGAGGGCGCGACGTGGGTGGTATCGAGGTCAACTTCCGAACCCGAGCCGACGATTTGCCCGCCCGTCGACTCCCAGCTAAATGTTAGCGGATCGTTGTCGGGGTCACTTGCCACCGCAGTGATGTGCACGCGACCGCCCGGTTGTACCGTGATTGGACTCGCGGAGCAATTGATCGTTGGCGGCTGGTTGGGTCGGTCCACTCGGACGTCTGTCACGCAACTCGCACTCCCGCCGCGACTATCATCCACTCGCGCTGTAACAGAATGGGTGCCCAGCGCCACACCTGCGGGGTTCCACCGCACCTGCGATCCTGTACCTTCAATGGCTCCGCCCGTTGTCGTCCATGTATAGGTAAGCGGATTATTGTCTGGATCACTAGCATAGGCTCGGACCAAAACGGTCCCGCCACTTCCTTCGATAACACGGGTCGGATTAGCCGAACAAGATGCCACCGGCCGACTATTGGCAGAAGTAACGCCGCCCGCTGGCTTGTTGGAGGGTGCTTTCGCGTTCAGTAGCGACAGCAGTTCGAGCGCGGAGGAAGGCGGCGAAACTGCACCTTCCAGGACGATTGCTTTCGCACTGACGTCTTTGCCATAAAGCTTTCGGTTAGCCCGGTTGTCGGGCCGCAGGGTGGAACCTTCGAGCGAGACACCGGCAAAGAGTCCCCGAGCGCGGGAGTACGAAAGTATCTCTGCGCGCAGGAATAAATCCGTGGCAGCACTTGATTCACGTCCAATAGGTCCGCCGGCAGCCGAGGCAGTAGCACCGATCTTCACTTTGCTTGTCAATATGCTGCTGGCCGCACGGTCATTCATCAGGAGAAGAACAAAGTCCGTGGCCTGCCCGCCGACCTGCAAGCCAAAGCCACCTCCGCCGAGCGCGATCATCGACGGAGCCCCCCACGGTCCTCGAAAGTCCCGGCCTCCGCGGCAAGTCATTACCCCACGCCCGTAGCTTACACCAACGCCAGAAGCGAACTTGAGGGTTGAAGGCACAACGATGACGCATTCTGCCTTCTGTAGCACCGCCGCAGGTATGCCACTGCGCAGTTGCAGGACTTCCCTCATCACCATGCCGGAATTTGCGACTCGCTCGCTCTCTTTGGTGTGGGCCTCAATGCTGGCCACAGTAACCGCGACTCCCGCCCCGCCATCATTCGTAACTCCGGAGAATGCTGCCGTCACACGATAGGTGCCGACTGAGTTTCCAGCCGTATAAAGGCCAGTTGTCGATACCGAACCGCACTGCGGACTCGGAGCGCAGGCCCAGGTCGCCATGGAAGTTACATCCAGCGTGCTGCCATCACTCCAATACGTCGTGGCCGCCATCTGCACCGGGGCTAACGTTGTGATGGTATAACCGTCCGCGGTTTTGATCGCGTAACCGGCTCCCGTGACGCAGATGGCGCTCCCGCATGGGCCTGAGCCGGTTAAACCTGTCGGCGTGATCATGAACGAAGTTGCGGCGGTCCCCCCTCCCACATCCGTTACCGTAACTGTGGCCTGCACGCCGGTTATCCCTGTGGGCGTCCCGCTGATCAAGCCCCCGCCCAAACCAGTGGACATAGATATGCCAGTTGGGAAGCCTCCGGTAAACGCATAGCTGTATGGTTGCGCGCCCCCTGTCGGTGTAATTTGACAATTCACGGCGATGTACTGCTTAACCTGGGAAACGCAAGGCGGGGCGTATACGTTCAGAGGACTCGACGCTGTATTTGAACCACCGCTAGCGGTTTGGCCGAAGCTGGCCGCGGGGAGCCAAAGAAGCAAGAATAAGCTCAACCGACGAGATTGACGCCACATCATGATTGCACCTCCGATACCTCGAACAGGAAATAGTCGGCCCCTGCAATGCCGTAGTCGAAAACACATTTCCAAAACCGATGCTACGCTCCAGCCAAAACCGAATTCCCTGGTTAGTCCGCCAACCGGTAAGTTCGCTCCGTGTACTGACTAGCGAAATCGCGGCCGTTTTCTGGGTGTCCATTCGCGATCGTTACGGAATATGAATAAATGCCGAAAGGGGACAAAATTTGCGACGAAAATATATTCTGCGATTCGCAGGCTTCCGGTCAGACGCCTAATCTTGCATTCACCTTGCGTTTCCTTTTGGCTTATGAACGGCAAACCGTTTCCGCCAAAGTGTAGAATTTCACGTTCCAAAAGAAATGCATCAATGGTGAATTGGGTCATGTTGGCTTCCGAGACGCCGAACAAATGCAAGGCGTTCGGATTTGCGGCGACAAATCGGCGGTCAAGGTTGCTGACAACAACGGCATCGACGGAGCTTGCCAGTAACTCCTGCAAGTCATTCTCTCTTGCGCGACGTGCTTCCTGTAGTCTTCGGGCTCTCTCGAGAGCGTTCTTTTCGTGTTCCGTGAACGTGTTCAGTGCCCGCCGAAGGCGTACTGTCGCTTGTTCCAAAGCAACAAAAAGGTACGAACTGAATTTGGCGATTTCCATGGTACGGTCCTTGCGAATTCGATCTAAATCTCAGAAATCCAGATTCAATCTCTTTCAGAGTGATTATGGCAGTCGGCGAAATGAGCGAACCTGTCAAAATGAACAGGGGAGGACTTCTTACCTGAATCCCTTCCTGATTCGTCCGCTTATCGGAAACTCGGTGCT
>CAVURF010000002.1:0-236140 GCA_963743735.1 uncultured Acidobacteriota bacterium | reverse complement strand
TGCTCAGTTCAGCGTCGCTGTCTCGCCCATCACCAGATGAAGCCCCAGAGGCTGTGGGCCAAACTGTTCGTTGCGCTGCCGCATACTTGCAAAGAAGTCGAGAGCGAATTGTTTGCGTTCGCGTTCCGCCTCGATCGCGAATCCTTCATCAACCAATGCCTGCCGGTAGTCGTCAAGCGCAGCGACAAAGCTCTCATCCGCTTTGCTGGCCCAGGGTACCGGATATTGCAGCTCGCCAAGGCCGATCCACATGACATCATAAATGGCGAAAATGCCCCCGCTGCGTAAGACGCGCTTCGCTTCACAAAACAGTTTCGCTTTGTCCGGGATGTTCATGCCTACATGAATCATGTACGCGGCGTGGAAACTGTGGTCCTCGCAAGGCAGAGCGGTTGCGCTTCCCTGTTCGAATTGCACGGAAGCGCTGGCTCCTGTCACAGCAGAGAGCGTTGCGCGTGCGGTCCGAACGTATTCCGGTGTCAGGTCAACGCCTGTGACACGCACCCGTGGGCGGAGGCGAAATAACGCGCCGGGCCGCCAATCCCGGAACCGATATCGAGCAGATGCATGCCGGGACGCAGGCGCATCTGCGCGGCGATCGCTGCGGTGGCTTCGCGGCCGCCAATGTGGAATTCGTCAACGACGGCCAGATCGTCGGCCGTGATGCTGTCCCGCGGCTTACCGGCAGCTTCGAACGCCGCTGCTCGAGGTTTGCTGTGGCGTAATGCTGCGCGACGCGGACTTCGGCGAAACCATCGCCGGCGGTCACGGGCGTTTTCCTTCTCTGGATGCAAAACACGTCATGGTGTTTCCCATTTGCCGGTTCTCGCGGAGCGAAAGACCGCGTCGATCACTTTCATATTCGCCAGCGCGTCTTCCAGAGGAACCGGAACTTGCGTATTCCCGCGAATCGCCCAAGAGAATGCATCACCTTGTATCGTATATTGATCGCATGCCGGAATTTCTTCAATTTCCACTTTGCCGCCGTAAATGGCCATTCCATCGGCGACGGTGATGTGTGTGGGGCGATCGCTGGGAGCGTTAAACGGAATTTCCACGGCGAGCCTCCCGGCAGTACCCAGAATTTCCATACGTTGAAAATAGTTCGTTTGCGTTCCACAGCTAAAGACCGAATGGCCGGAGGAAAATTCCATTAGGCCGGACGCCAGTCGGTCGGTGCCGAAATCCGGATCCAGTTCGAGAGCACCCGTAACCCGTGTCGGTTCTTCGTCGAAAAGCCAGCGCGACAGCGTAATCGGGTAACTTCCGATGTCCAACAGTCCGCCGCCGCCCCACTCCGGTTTGTGGCGCACGTTTTGGGGATCGCGATTGAAATAGCTGAAGACCGTGATGATGGATTTGAGCTGGCCGATTTTTCCGGTGCGAATCAGTTCTCTCGCACGAAGCCACTGCGGATGGGTCTTGACCATGAAGGCTTCGCCGACTTTTGTTTTGCTGCGATCTCGGACGCGTATCAGTTCGACCACTTCCGCCGCATGCAATCCGATCGGCTTTTCGCACAGCACATGCTTCCCTGCTTCCGCCGCCTTGATGGACCACGGAACGTGCAGGTGATTGGGAAGCGGATTGTAGACGGCCTCGATTTCCGGATCGGCCAGCAACTCTTCGTATGATCCAAACGCTTTTGCGATGCCGAGATTTCGCGCCACCGTCTGCGCTCTTGCCAGATCACGGGAAGCAATTGCGGCAATTTCGCACCACGCACCTTTCTGCATCCCAGGAATAGCTTTTCGCGTGGCTATGGAGGCAACGCCCAGAACACCCCATTTCACTTTTTTGGCCATCGCGGCGAATTCTCCCCGGTCAGAAAAAGCAATGTCTGAGCCGACTTTGTAGCGAAATTCGACTAGCAATTCTCCTGAAACGTTCCGTCACCATCCAGCACTACTGTTTTATCAGGGGCAAAGAATGATTCTAAAGGAGCTTTACTATGCGTACGTCCCTGGAAGTCATCAACCGCTCTGCGATTCTGCTGCACATCCCCGACGATCACGGAAACGCCGTCAAAGTGATTCTCGGTGGAGCCGACGGGCCGCTGGTTACGATAGATATGGCCGGGCACATTCATGTCTCGCCATCGGTTGGCCCTGGCGACCGCGAAGTCCGCAAAGCCGTAAGCGGAATACTACAAGGAATTCAGGAAATTTCGCGTTTGGCGAACGAGGCCAAAGCGGCAGGAGCAGGAGTTCGCTGAAACTGACTGGAAACTACCTTTGGCCCAGCACACTTCTTCGTGCAGATCGAGCCGTGCCTAAACCGGTAACCTCCGGGCAATATACAGGATTCGCTGCATTGCCACTATTCCGCGCAAAAGTAATTCTAACTGAGCAACGGAAAGTTCCTCGAAAGGTTCTTTATTCACATGGCATTTGCGCACATGGCGCCGATTTTCATCGCTCTCATTAGCGTGCTGCCATTGGCAGTGGCGGGACTGGCGCTACTTTTCGTTTCCGGCAAACCCGCTCCTCGCAAACTCCATCGCGCTGTTGATGTGCCTAATTTTAAGTAATCTTACGGGCGGCTCCGGCCTGTCGGCTGCGAGTCTTCGCTAAATCAATTTCAACTGACGGCTTTCCAATTCCAGCAACCGCTTCTTGAGCGGCAAGCCACCGCCAAATCCGGTAAGGCTGCCGTCGTTTCCAATCACCCTATGACACGGAACGATGATTGCTATGGGATTAGCGCCGTTGGCCGCACCGACGGCCCGCACCGCCTTGGGCTTGCCCACGGTCTCCGCAAGTTCCTTGTAGGAAATCGTTTCGCCGTAAGGGATTTTTCGAAGTGCCATCCATACGCTCTTCTGAAAATCCGTTCCTTGCAATTCCAACCGGACATCAAAATCGGTTCGTTCGCCAGCGAAGTAGGAGTGCAGTTGCTCGACCACATCCTCAAATGCGCTGTTGTCCAAACGCCATTCCGGATCAATATTTCTGGGACGTTTGCCGTTCCCGAAGCTCAATATTCTAAGATCAGAACTCGACCCCGCCAGCAGCAACGGCCCTATCGGACTTGCCAACCAGCGGTAATACACAGGATCCACGTCCGTAATTCCTCTTGAGATTGCTTTCTATAAGTTTAGGCTTTCAGCTCGCGCGTTTTCAAACAAGATCTTCTTTCGCGATACAACGAACACTGATGCTAGCCTTTCGATCGCGTGCTTTTGCCCTGCTGTTGCTACGGTGCTAAAATTCGACTGGTAAACGCCATGACCGCCAAAACCCTCTACGAAAAGATCTGGGACAGCCACCTCGTGTACGAAGAAGCGGGCAAGCCGTCGCTGATTTATATTGATCGCCACCTGATTCACGAAGGTACCTCGCCGCAGGCCTTTTCCGGTCTGCGGGCGGAGGGCCGCAAGGTTCGCCGTCCCGATCTTACTTTCGCGGTGATGGATCACTCTGTTCCCACGAAAGATCGCTTTCTTGCCGATCATCGACCAGGACGCCAAAGCGCAATTCGATGCACTGGAAAAAAATTGCAGAGAATCCGGCGTGCGCCTGTTCGATATGTACAGCAAGAATCAAGGCATCGTGCACATCATCGGCCCGGAGCTGGGCATCACGCAGCCTGGGCATGACCATTGTCTGCGGCGACAGCCACACTTCGACGCACGGCGCATTTGGCGCTTTGGCGTTTGGCATCGGCACTAGCGAAGTCGAGCACGTGCTTGCGACGCAGTGCCTGGTGCAGAGTCAATCCAAGACCATGCATATTCTGGTGCACGGGAAGCGTCCAAGGGCGTCTCCTCGAAGGACATCATTCTGGCGATGATCGGAAAGATCGGCATCGGCGGTGGAACCGGCCACGTGATCGAGTACGCCGGCGAGGCCATTCGCGAACTTTCCATGGACGCGCGCATGACCGTCTGCAACATGACCATCGAAGGCGGCGCGCGCGGGGATGATCGCGCCGGACGAAACCACTTTCGCGTATCTCGAAGGGCGGCCGTTCGTGCCGCGCGGAAAGGAATTCGAGGACGCGGTCGAACGCTGGAAGAAGTTGCCGAGCGATTACGGCGCGAAATTCGATACGACCGTGGAGCTCGATGCCGCGCAAATCGCGCCGCAAGTTACCTGGGGAACGAATCCCGGCATGGTGACCAGCGTTACCAGTCGCGTGCCGGATCCGAACTCATTCAACGATCCGGATCAACAGAAAGCCGCCGAGCGAGCGCTGCAATACATGGGACTGCGTCCGGGAACGCCGATGGTGGATATTCCCGTGGACCGTGTGTTCATCGGCTCGTGCACCAACTCGCGGCTCGAGGATTTGCGCGCGGCGGCGCATCTGGTGGCGGCAAACACGTCGCACAGTCGCTGAAGCCGGCGCTGATCGTTCCCGGCTCGCGAGTGGTCAAGGCGAAGGCAGAACAAGAAGGGCTGGATCGCATCTTCCGCGACGCTGGATTCGAATGGCGCGACGCCGGATGCAGCATGTGCATCGCCATGAACGAAGACGTGCTGCCGCCGGGTGAACGCAGCGCCAGCACCTCCAACCGCAACTTCGAAGGACGCCAGGGCAAGGACAGCCGCACGCATCTGGTTAGCCCGCTGATGGCCGCAGCCGCGGCGATTGCGGGACATTTTGTGGACGTACGCGAATTCGATGTCGCCCACGTCGAGTAGGTCGAAACGTCCTATCCATCAGGACAGTCAATGAAGGAAACACGCAATGCAAAGCTTCTCGGCGCAAGTTCGGTGCCAGTGAATCGGGCACGAGCTTGAACGAGCGGCGAAGCTCGGCGAATTCCAACAAGAGAGAACAGGCGCCCGCGCTTGGAAAGCTGACACAGGGGCCTATCCGGGATGAAGCCATTCATTACGCATAGCGGATTGGTGGTGCCGTTCGATCGCGTCAACGTTGACACCGATCAGATGGTGCCGAAACAATTTTTGAAGGCGCTGACGCGCGAGGGATTCGGCAGGATTCTGTTTTATGACTGGCGCTACTTGGCCGGAGAAAAACCGAATCCTGATTTCGTTTTGAATTTTCCGGAGTACAAAGGCGCGTCGGTCCTTCTGACTCGCGCGAATTTCGGCTGCGGCTCGAGCCGTGAGCATGCGCCGTGGGCGATTGGCGATTACGGATTTCGTGTGATTCTGGCGCCGAGCTATGCCGACATTTTTTACAACAACTGCTTCAAGAACGGCATTTTACCGGCGATTCTTGAAAGACTCCGATATCGACGAACTTTTTAAGCGCGCGGAAGTTGATCGCACCTATTCACTGGCGGTGGATCTGCCGAACCAGACCATTTCCGATAACAAGGGACTGAAGCTGTCGTTTGAGATTGCGCCCTCGCGGAAGGAAGTCTTGCTCAAGGGCCTGGACGATATCGGAACATCGCTGCAACATGTTGATGTCATTGACGCCTACGAAAAGATCCACGCTGACCGCAACAATGTACGCCCCGGTGGACGTGAAGAACTACTCCTGAAGTCGAGAGCAGGATTCGCGCGGCCTGGTGAGCCCTACTGCTTTCATTTCCGCCCTGCTTTCGTTCTGCAGACTGCTGCCGGCATTTTGTTTCTTGCCGTTGCAGTCGCCGCTGGTACCCTCCCCAAGGCCAAGAATGCGCGGGACTTCAATAGCTTGGCGACCTTGAATCAGCTCAGCGAGAGTTCTCGCGTCGGCTCTGGCGATTCTGGCGCTGCGGGCGGACCAAGCAATTCAGCCGCAAGAATCCCCACCAGCACCAGCCCGGCTCCAGCAATGGACCGCGGTCCGAGCCTTTCTCGCAAAACGAAATAGGACGTGATCACCGCAAACAACGGCTCCAAAGTAAAAATAATCGCTGCGTGGCTCGGAGTAGTGAACTGCTGCGCCCAAAGCTGCAGCGAAAAGGCCACGGCTGTCGCAAACACCGCGCAGACCGCAATACCAGTCCACAATTGCGAAGTTGAATAAAACCGCATCGGCTGCCAGCGAATCGCATTCGCTCCGAATGCCGTCAGCCAGGCCATCACCGCGCACGCCAGCACCTGCAACACACTCAATGCCGCAGCAGAATGTTCGCGCGCGTATTCTGCGACCAAAATTATGTGCACCGCGTAGGACACCGCGGCAAAGAATGTCAGTACGTCGCCGCGGTTCAAATGAGCGACGCCCGTGGCCGGCACCGTCAGAAAATACAATCCTGCGGCCGCCGCAATCGTCCCCGAATAAACCCACAACGTGACCCGCTGGCCCCAGAACAGGGCCAGAATCAGGGGCACCAGCACCACGCTCGATCCGGTGATGAATCCTGAATTGGACGCAGTGGTGTAGCGCAGTCCGGCCGTCTGAAACGCGTACCCGCAAAACATGAAGAAGCCCAGCCGCACTCCAGCGAAAATCTCTTCCCGCTGCAGGACGCGAAAGACTTGCGGAGCAAACGCCGCCATGCAAATGCCAGCCAGTGTGAAGCGCAAGGCCAGGAATACAAAGACCGACGAATCATCCAGCGAATTCTTGACCACCACAAACGTCGATCCCCACAGCAGCGTGCAAAACGCCAGCGCCAACTCAGCGCGTAAGCGGCTTGGCTGTAACTGCTTGGTCGCGACGGTGGCCATGGCCCCGAAAGCATAACAGTGAACGTTGGCAACGGAACGCCATCGCCAAGCAGGCAGCGCGCCTCGGACTATTGACACCCTGGCCAGCGCACGCAATCATGCAGGCATAATGCACAGACAGCTGCCGCTCTGGATTCGCGCGATGCGTATCGCTTGCTTGATGCTTCTCGCATTTTCGACTGCCCTGCGCGCGGAGCACCACGAGAATTGGATTGAAATCAAATCGCCCCACTACACGATTTATTCCAACTCCGGCGAACATGACGGCCGCCGCGTGGCGGCGCAATTCGAACAGATCCGCGCGCTCTTTGAACAAAGTTTTCCCAAGCTCAAGGTCGATTTCGGGAAGCCCACTATGGTGTACGTCCTGAAAGACGAAAACTCGCTGAAGCTTCTGATGCCTTCGTATGGCCAGAATAAGAACGCGATCAGGATAGCCGGCCAGTATCACGTGTCGAACGACAAGAATTTCGCCGTGGTGCGAGCGGACGTCACCGGCACCGGCACCAATCCCTACCACGTGATGTACCACGAATGGGCGCACGGGCTCTTCCGCCTGAATTATCGCGGGCTGCCGTTATGGCTGGACGAAGGCCTGGCGGAATACTGGGCGGCAGCGATATCGACAACCAGGAAGGCCGCGTGGGCATGGCTGATCCTGCGCAATTGCGCGTGCTTCAACAGAACGCTTTCATTCCCATTGCATCGTTGGTTTCGATCGACGCGACTGCTCCTCTCTACAACACCCGCGATCACGCCGGCATGTTCTACGCCGAGTCCTGGGCCCTGGTACATTATTTCTCCATCGCTCCGGAAGTCCGCGACCAACACCTGCTTGATAAGTATCTCGCCGCCCTGCAGGCCACCGACGATCCTATCGAAGCGGCCAACCGTTCTTTTGGTGACTTGAACAAACTGAGCGAAAAACTGGAGGCTTATACCCGGCAGTCGGCATTTTTGTATCAGCGCATCTCTGTAAAGAGCAACATTTCAGAAAAGGATTTCGCCGCTCGCCGTCTAAGTTCGGCAGAAGGACTGGTGGCCCAAGCGGATTATCTTCTCCACAGCAATCACTTGCCGGAAGCGATTGCAATCCTCCACGAAGCGGAAAGATTGGATGGCAAAGTCCTGCACCTTCACGACGAACTGGGTTACTACCATTTTGTCAAAGCCGATTTCGATAATTCGCGAAAGGAATTTGACCTGGCGATTGCGGAAGATCCCAACGACGCCACCGCGTACTACTACGAAGCGTCTATTCCCTATCGCCAGACCGGCTACACCGGCCAGACTACTCCACAGATGATCGCCAATCTGCAAAGAGCAATTTCGCTGCAGCCCAACTTCGCTCCCGCGCACGCTTTCCTTTCGATCGCCTACATCCAATCGCCCCAGACCAAAGCAAAAGCGTTCGCCGAAGCCAAGAAGGCCATGGACCTGGAACCCGGCAACCTGGCGTATTTTATCCACGCTGGACGCGCGCTAGTCGCAACAAATGATTTGGCGAACGCGAAAAAAGTGGCTGATACCGCGCAGAAAGTTGCGACGTGGCCCCGCGATCGCGTCATGGCCGCCAATTTTCAGAAGACCGTAAACGCAAAAATGCATCCGTCCTCGGATGAAATCGCAGCCGCCGCGCCGCCCGCACAAAAAGAAGGCCAGATTACCGAGCTGATCTGCGGCCATCCGCCATCCGTGATGTTCACGCTAAAAGCGGGAGATGAACAATTTCTATTTCACGTGAAGGACATTGCGAAAATTCGCGTACTCGATACCGAGGCAGGTGCAGAAGAGATTGCCGGTTGCGGAAAATGGAAAGATCGAAAGGCAGTGGTTGAGTTCTCAGAAACGGCGGATGGCCCGGCATTTGGTGAGGTAAGTTCGATCGCCTTCAAGTAGAGAGATCCGCCACCGTCGAAGAGGAAGAGAGATTCCTCGCTTCGCTCGGAATGACGGTTGGCGTGAGCAGGTTGAGAAAAGCCGTCGACGGTCCACAGGCTCTATTCCGACGAGTAAACCGTGCGGCCGCCGACCACCGTGCGCAGTACTTTGGTGTTCACGTATTCGCTCGGATCGACTTTGGTCAGGTCTTTCGAAAGCACAATGAAGTCCGCGAACTCGCCGGCCTTCAGTTCGCCTTTCTTCCCTTCCATGAATTCGCCGTAGGCCGAGCCGCTGGTGTAGGCGCGAATGCAATCATCGAGCGAAATTTTCTCCTGTGGCTGCCAGCCGCCCTGCGGTCCGCCCTCGGGAAGTTCGCGCGTCACGCACGCATACAGTCCGCGAAACGGCGTGATCGGCTCGACATCGTAGTCGGTTCCGAACGCCAGACGCACGCCGAATTTCTGCATCGTGGCCCACGCGTACGCGCCCTTCACCCGCTCCGGCCCCACCCGTTGCTCGGCCCAGCGCATGTCGGAAGTTTGGTGCGAAGGCTGCATCGAAGCAATCACCTGCAAGCGCGCGAAGCGCGGAAAATCGGACGGTGCGACCACTTGCGCGTGCTCGATGCGGTCGCGGCGGTCGCGCGGGCCATTGGCTTTAGCCACAGCTTCGAAAACGTCCAGCGCGACGCGGTTGGCGCGGTCGCCGATCGCGTGAAAATTGAGTTGAAAGCCAGCTTTGTCGCGCTCAATCGCCAGTGTGCGAAGCTTCTCCGGTTCCATGGTCATGATGCCGCTGGTTGAGGATCATCGGAATACGGCGCGAGCATCGCCGCGGTGCGCGAACCGAGAGCGCCGTCGGTAACCATCTTCAGCGCGCCAGTACGCAGCCACGGATCGGTCGTGCCGCCATCGCGACGCATCTGTTCCAGTTTTGCCAGCGGCGCGGGAAACGGCAGCCACTCCGTGATGCGCACGGTCAGCTTCCCGTCGTTCTTGATGGCGCGATAGGTCAGGAAATCCTCCCACGCGGAATTGTCCTGCAGCGAGGTCACGCCGTGCTGCGCCACATCGGCCAGGGCCAGTTCGATTCCGCGGCGGCGTTGCTCCATGGACGGCGGCGGAATCTTGGAGTACGACCAGCCCCATCGCGGAGCCTTCCTTCAGCATTCCGGTGGGTTCGCCTGATGCATCCGTTCTCAATCTCGCCGCCTGAAGGATTCGGCGTGGATTTTGTAATTCCTGCGAGTTGCAACGCCAGTGAATTCGCAACCGCCACGTGCGCCGGAAATGTGTGTCAGAATACCGGATTCTTCGGCGAAACTTCATCCAATTGCTGGCGATTAGGAAATTTCTTGTCCGGCCAGAACGTGTGATCCCATCCGCTGCCGGCGATCCACTCGCCTTCTTTATGCTGCGCGACGCCCTCCGCCAACCGCTTCTGCAATTCGGCCACGCTCTTCACGCCATTCAAGCGCACCGCGAGCCAGTCTTCTCCGGCGCCGCCAATATGCACGTGCGCATCATTGAAGCCGGGCATCACAAACTGTTTTTCCAGGTCAACCGTCTTCGCGCCGGTATCGGCCAAGGCGCTCACTTCATCGTCATCGCCAACCGCCAGTATTTCTTCTCCGCGCACCAGCATCGCCGCAGCCCAGGGAGAACCTGGATCGTTGGTGTAGATACGCCCGTTGCGATAAATCGTGATCGAGGCTGCGCCATTTGCAGCCTGCTTCGTTGCACGGTGCTTGTGCGAGACGAGCAACCGGGCAAGCGGCAAAGCAGAAATCAGCAGTGCGGCGCCCAGCGGCAGCCTTCGGATGGCGCATCCAATTTTTCAAGATTTTGCCTCGACCACGCCGGAGGTTCCAAGAAGTGTCAGCAATACGCGTTGCAGCCCGACTTCGCGTCCGTCCGATTCGTACCACTCCTGCAGAGAGTGCGCGCCGCCGCCATTGCCACCCGCGCCAATCGAAATGGCATCAATGCCCAGCGACAGCGGAATATTCGCGTCGGTCGAAGCGCGTTCCAGCCGCGATTGATTGTGCGACCGCTTCGTCCGCGGCGCGCAACGTCGCCAGCAATGGCGAATTGGAAGCCAGTTCTCCGCCCGGCCGGCTGCCGAGCAAATCCAGCTTCCATTCCAGTTTTCCTTTCGAACGGTCGCGCGAAGCCTCCATCTCGTCGCGAACTCCCGCGGCCACGCAATCGCGCAACGCAGACTCCAGACGAATCAATTCGTCCTCGCTCTCCGAACGAAGATCCACTTTCAATCGTGCTTCATGCGGAATCGAATTGACGGAAGTGCCGCCTTCAATTTGTCCCAGGTTGAATGTGGTGCGCGGATTCGCGGGCACGCGGGTATTGATAAAACGCACCGAGCCGCGAATCAGTGCATTGATCGGATTGGGAATGCCGAAATCGGACCAGCTATGGCCGCCCGGTCCGGTGATGACCACCTCCACCCGGCGCGAAGCCAGCGCTCTTGGTCGTGACGTGGTCGATGCTCGAGCCATCCAGCACGATCACTGCTTTCAGCCGTTCGCGATACGCGTCCACGATCGCGCGCATCCCGCGCAAATTTCCTTCGCCTTCTTCGCCGACGTCCGCGACAAATAAAATCGTTCGTTGTGGCTGGATGCGCGCTTCATGCATGCGCTCGCGCCACGGCCACCAGCGCAGCCAGTCCTGCGCCGTTGTCGGAAATTCCCGGAGCAGTCATGCGGCTTTTGTCGCGATGCACTTTCACGTCGGTCCCTGCAGGGAAAACCGTATCCAGGTGCGCCGAAAGAATTACGATTTCTTTGTCGGTCGCTCCGCGCAGCAGTCCGATCACGTTGCCGGCCTTGTCGGTCGAAACTTCCAGTCCCACCGCGGAGAGCAGCACTTTCACCGCCGCCGCTCGCTCGGACTCCTGGAACGACGGTGCGGGAATTTCCGTCAGCCGCGCCTGCTCGTCATCAATCCACGCGCGATGCGCAGCGAACCATTCCATGGCCGCGCGGACTTGCGGCCCGGAAGGCAGTTGAGATTGCGAGTCGATGCGCCGGCTGCGCGTCTGTCCGCGGGACGATCCGCTGGAAATGGCACGACAGGTCTGATCGGCATGTTGAGCAGAATAACCGAAACCACCAGCCATTTCAGCGGAGAATCCTCTGCGGTTCAATGCCGAGCCACTCCGGCGCAAAGCGCCAGAAGTTCGTCCTCGGTCAGCACGCGCGAAGACTGCTTCGCGGCGTCGAGCAAACGCGCCACCAGAGCGTCGTCGGCAGGAATCTTGTGCCGTTCCAGCCAAAACAGCACATTGGACTTTCCGCTCATCGGACCAATCTCGATAATTTGTTCGAGCCCAAAAAGATGCGAAGGCACGCCGCTGTACACGATGTTCGCCAGTTCGACGTTGCCTTTGTGAAACGCTTTGACAATGGCCGCGGCGTGCACGCCGGTCGCGGTTCGAAACGCGTCTCTGCCGATCACCGGATAATTCGGCGGAATCGTCGTGTGCGTCGCCACCGCCACCGTCTCGCAATATTCTTTTAGCTTCGAAAGATCGCGGTCGATCAGTCCCATCAACCGAAGATTCACCAGCATCAATTCCATCGGCGTATTTCCCACGCGTTCGCCCAGCGAATTCGCCGCTGCATGAACCTGATGCGCTCCCGCCGCAACCGCCCACAGACGAATTTGCAATCGCCAGGCCGCGGTCGCAATGTCCGTGCCAATCCACGCGAATCTGTTTCGCCGGACGGCTTAACCACTTCCTCGATCACGAATTTCACCAGGTTGTACGCGCCTTGCGGCGTCGCATGACCCACCGTGTCGCACAACACGATCGCGCGCGCTCCGCTTCGAATCGCCGTCGAGTACAACCGCTTGACCGTCTCGCGATCCGTTCGAACCGTATCTTCGGTTACGTACATCGACGGCAAGTTGTGGCTCACCGCGAACTTCACCGCATTCTCCGTCGTGCGCTCCAGGTGATCCACGGTCCAGTCTTCAACCAGGCGGCGGATCGGACTGGAACCAAGAAAAGTTGCCGCCTCGATCGCAATGCCGACTCGCTGCGAAATCTCCGCGATCGGAAGAATGTCAGTCTCCAAGAGTGCGAGCGGCGCAATTCGGCCGTATCTTCATGCGATTGGTCGCAATTTCGCGCGCCAGCGCTTCGACGTGTTCCACCGCGCGCGGACCAGCGCCGGGCAGCCCGATATTCACGGACTCAATTCCCAGCGCTTCCATCAAATGCAGGATGCGGATTTTTTCCTCGATGCTAGGGTCGTATACGGAAGGATTCTGCAGGCCATCGCGCAAGGTTTCGTCGTTCAGCAGAATTTGCGTGCCAGGAGGAATCAGCGGAGGCGAAGCCAGATTCCAGTCGTAAATCCAATCATTCTGCTGCATGCATCCTCCAGCCAGCACTCCATGAATTGTAACCGGAAGCACGACATGACAGAAGACTTCGGTATGTCCACGAGCAGCGAATTTGCGACAGCCACGAGCTTTTGGAATGCGCCTTCCGAATAGTTTTTTGGACAATCTCGATTTCAATACCGCCGGCCACCGCTTCCCAGTCACGAACAGCCGGTCGTGCTGCGGATCGTACGCGATTCCGTTAAGGACCGACTCGGCATCGATTCTTTGGTTGGCCGGCTGCAGGCCTGTGAGATCGATCCATGCGATCACATGTCGTCCCGCGGTGAAATCCGCGCAATCCTGTCTGAATGCCAAACGTTTGCATAAATCTCGCCTTTGATGAATTCAAGTTCATTGAGTTGCTCGACGACTTTGCTCCCGTCCTTTACGACGATGTGTCGAGTTTCCCGAAAGGTACTGGGGTCGCGGAAGCGGAGGGCAGACGTACCGTCGCTCGTAATTAGCTCGTTTGCCGTCCGCAGTCATGCCCCATCCCTCTCCCATGTAAGTAAACTGTTTCAGGACTTGCAGAGTGAAGCGGTCGTATACGAAACAAACAAGCGATTTCCACGTCCATTGATAGATGGTCGGTCCCCTGTCAACGATACCCTCGCCGAAGTATTCAGGCGGCAGATCGTGACGTTGCAAAGTTCTCCCGGCTTCCGGAGCGACGGCCACACCCGCAGAGCGTCCCTTGATTCCAATGCCTTCGTAGAATATTCCGTCCAGATAAAGGAAACCTTCGGTGTAGCTCTCGGTTGAGTGAGGGTATGTTGCGATAACTTTGTAGCTGTATGTTGGTGCTGCGTTCGCCGGGCCGCCAGCAAGCAAAGCGAAAACAAGAGCTAATCTCACCGGAGGTTTTAATAAGACCACTAAACACATCGTACGCACGGTTCACACCTGCTACATCTTTGGTTAGCGGCGAGTAGACCATTCTTGGCGGAAACTCGCCTCGTTCTAGCACCAAAATTCTGCGCTATTTCACCCGGTACGCTTCCTCATGCTCCACCGACACCATGCATAGGCCTTGCGGCGGCACAGTCGGCCCGGATTTCGACCGGTCTTTCAACTCATACAGTCGATCAATATCCTCTGGCGAGAGCCTGCCCCGCCCAACATCCAGCAGCGTGCCCACCATCTTGCGCACCATGTAGCGCAAAAACGACCGGCCACGCACCGTGAAAGATGAGTTCCTCGTTGTCCGCTGAACGCACCAGCTCCGTCGAATAAATCTCGCGAATCGTGGACCGTTCCTTGTCGTCATCCTCCGAACCAGTGGACGCGGCAAACGACGCGAAATCGTGGCTGCCTACAAATCGCGCCGCAGCGTCGCGCATTTTGTCTTCATCCAGCGGAAACGGATAGTGCAGCACATACCGCCACAACATCGGCGGCACAACTTTGCCGCGGTACAATCGATAGCGATAGATCTTGCCGCGCGCCGACCACCGCGCGCTGAAGTCCGGTCCGGTCTCTTCCGCCGCCACGATTCGAATCGTGGGCGGCAGAATCGCATTCAGCGCGCGCTGAAACTCCTGCGCCGATAACCCGCTCTGCGTCCGAAAGCTTCCCACCTGGCCAAGAGCGTGCACTCCTGCATCCGTCCGCCCCGTCGCATGGAGGCGCAATATTTTCCTGCGTCAGCCGCCGCAGCACCGAAACGATCTCGCCTTGCACTGTCGGTTTTCCAGACTGCATCTGCCAGCCATGAAAATCCGTTCCGTCATACGCAATTGTTAGCTTGAGGTAGCGCATGCATAGCGGCCGGGCAATCAAGGCGCCGAGCGCACAAACCGGCTTCCCGGCTTTACCGCCGCAGAACCATCCCTGCACAACGGGCAATCGTCCGGCTCATAACTGGCAATCGGCAAATCCAGCAGCGCCTGCGCCTTCACCGGAAAATCAATGTTCCCGCCGCTGCGATCGATCAAAGCTGCCGCTGCGACAACGCATCCGCCCGCTTCTTGCACCACTTGAATGGTTTCTTGCGTCGAGCCGCCCGTCGTCCACACATCCTCTACGACCAGCACCCGTTGCTCAGGTCGCAGCGCAAATCCGCGCCGCATGACCATCATTCCGCTGCCATCTCGTTCCACAAATAAAGCCGGAACTCCACCTTCCGGCATCGCATGTTTGCCGGCAGGTTCCGGCAAGGATCGAGCCACCTCCTGCCCGATAATCACTCCGCCTAGCGCCGGAGAGACCACCGCCTCGATCGCGGCATCTACGAACAACGCAGCGAGCCCTTCGCCGAGCTTTTCCGCAAATCGTGGATACTGCAAGGCCAGTGCGCATTGCACGTAGGTCCCGCTGTGCAGTCCGCTGGACAGCTCAAAGTGCCCATGCCGAATCGCGCCAGCCGTCTCGAAAATCTTCAGCAAATCTTCTCTACTCGTCATCGCCCGGCTAACCGTTGAACGTCTCTAAACGTCGAAATGTCAGGAGCTTAGTGGCTGCCGGGTTGCGTTGTCAAGGAACTGCGGCGCTGATAGACTCTCCATTCCGCCGTTTGGTGCATCATTTCGTTTCTTTCTCCCGGTGGATAGCCTTCTCCGGCTGATTTCATGAAACAAATGCGAAGTGATACGCGTTCTAATTAATGCAGATCATTCAGAACAACAATTTTAGCTTTGCGTGACATTTACTTGAGGGGATACGCACACATGATGACGCAGTTTGTACGACCGCTGATGGCTACTCTGCTGGCCGCTGTACTCGCCGTAGGAACTTTGTCCCCGGCCTGTGCGCAAGACGCCGTCCAGGCTCCCAGCGGAGAGCAAAAGCCGGCGAACAGCCCTTCTCCGACCATCTCGCTCGGCAGCTCCAAGTACAACTACACGCGCGGTCCGAAGTCTTTTCCGAATCTCATTGCTCCGTATTCTCCAATCTCCATTCCAGAGCCCGGCACCACCAATACCCCCAAGCTCGAACAAATGATCCACGATGGAAACCTCGAATTAAGTCTGCAGGATGCCGTCGAATTGGCCCTCGCCAATAACATGGACATTGTCGTGGCTCGCTATAATCCCTGGTTCGCGGACACCGATATTCTCAAGACCGAAGCGGGTGGAACCGGGCGCGGTACTGCGGGCGCCTCGTTTCCCTTCTCTACTGCCAATATTCCGTTCCTTTCCTTTGATCCCGTGATCACCGGCACGGTGTCACTCGACCAGATATTAGTCCCCGTGAATAACCCTTTCCTCGCGGGCACCGCCACAACCGGAGTTGGCACGGTCTCGTCGCACACGGCGCAATATAATTTCGCGGTCTCGCAGGGATTTTCTTCCGGCACAACTGTGAATGTAGCTTGGGACAACACCCGCAGTTCTTCCAACGCGCTTAACCTCTTCAACCCTGCGGTTCAGTCTTCGATTTACATCACTTTCTCTCAGCAATTGCTGAACGGCTTCGGTTTCTTCGCCAACCGCCGCAACATTCTCATTTCCAAGAACAATCGCAAAATCGCTGATTTGGCCTTCGCCCAGCAAGCCATCACCACGGTCACCAACACCATCACTGCCTACTGGGAATTGGTTTACGCCCGCCAGAACGTGGACGTGCAACAACAGGCCGTCACCGTCGCGGAAAAACTCTACAACGACAACAAGAAACAGCTGGAAATCGGCACCATGGCGCCACTGGATGTCACGCGCGCGGAATCGGAACTGGCCACCGACCATCAGAATCTCATCGTCGCGCAGACCGCCCAGTTGCAGCAGGAACAGACTCTCAAGAACGCCATTTCCAAAGATCCGCTGGCCACGAATTTTGTCAACGTCCACCTCGTACCCACCGACAATCCAACGCCGCCCGCGGCCATCGAAGCTCCATCCTTCGAAGACGCCTTGCGCGAAGCTTTTGCCAAGCGGCCGGACCTCCAGGAACAGATTTACAACGTCAAGAATGCCGACATTGACGCGCGCGCCACGCGCAGCGCGCTATTGCCAACCGCCACCCTCAATGGGCGCTACGGCTCACAAGGTCTCTCCGGCAATTCTGCCATCCCGGGTGCATCGGTTACCACGGCTGGAAGTCCTGTCGTGGGTTCCAACGGCCAGGCTGTGACCGTTCTGGATGCCGGCTTAAATCCCGTGGAAATTTTTGTGCCCAATGTGACTTCCACGGTCGCTGGCATCCACGAAGACGGCTTCGGCGCCGCTCAAAGCCAGATCTTCCACAATAACTTTCCCGATTATTCGGTTTCTCTAAACCTGCAAATTCCCATCCGTAATCGCTCGGCCCAGGCTGACAATCAGCGCGCCATCCTCACCGCACGCCAGCAGCAGGCCGTCATGCAGCAGCTCAAAAACGCCGCGCTTCTCGATGTGCGTATCACCTACATCGCCTTGGTGCAGGACCGCGCTCGCGTCGAAGCCGCCGGCAAAGCGCGTGAGTTGCAGCGCCAGACCTTCGAAGCCGAACAGAAAAAATATCAGCTTGGTGCATCCACCGTTTACAACGTCATCCTCACCCAGCGCGACTTCATCACTGCTCAGGGCACCGAATTGCGCGCCATGGCTGATCTCGTCGAAGCCAAAGCCAATTACGAACGAGCCATCGGCCGCACCCTCGAAACCAATCGCGTCACCATCGCCGAAGGCAAATCCGGCAACGTGGACCACGACACTCTGATCCCCGGCACCCTAAACGGCAAAGTAGTAGGCACCGACGCCTTGTTCAAAAAACTAGACGCTGAGAATCCACGCATAGCCGATCCCTCCCCGACCAACAAATAGCCATCCCGTAGGGGCGCAGCATGCTGCGCCCCAGCTCGCCCAGGCGTTCGATTGATTCGACTTTGTCTCCGGTATCAAGCCCTTATGATTACTGGCGCCAAACAAATGCCGTAAAAACTCGCATGCACTCTAAATCCGCAACCTCGGTTGCCCCCAGGCGCTCTTTCGCTTAGCATAAATAATTGTCATGCAGACAATCCTTCCCGCCATCACGCGCGAGCCCCTCCCATGACCAATCACAAAAAAACCACCGCCCCCACACTCCCGGAAAAATCTCCAACCAGGCGCACTCCCTCCCCCGAAGAAAAATCCTGGGAACAAAACACCCTGGCCCCGGTCCTCGAAAAAAGTCCCGAGCGCCAGCGCGAATTCACCACCATCTCGGGCCATCCCATCCGCAGGCTTTACACCGAAGCCGATCTGCCCGATTGGGATCCGAAAAACCAACTCGGCTATCCCGGCGAACCGCCCTACGCCCGCGGCATCCACTCCACCATGCATCGCGGCCGCCTCTGGACCATGCGCCAATTCGCCGGCTTCGGCGCCGCGGAAGACACCAACCAACGCTTCCGCTATCTCCTTTCGCAAGGCCAGACCGGCCTCTCCACCGCGTTCGATCTCCCCACGCTAATGGGCTACGATTCCGACCACGCACTCTCCGAAGGCGAAGTTGGCAAATGCGGCGTGGCGATCAGTTCCCTCGCTGACATGGAAGTCCTTTTCGCTCAAATTCCGCTCGCCAACGTCACAACTTCCATGACCATCAATTCGCCCGCTGCCGTCATCTGGGCGATGTACCTCGCCGTCGCGGAAAAACAAGGTGCCGACTGGAAAAAAATCTCCGGCACTCTTCAGAACGACATCCTGAAGGAATACATCGCGCAAAAGGAATACATCTACCCGCCCGAACCATCCATGCGCCTGGTGATTGACACCTTCGAATTCGCCGTCAAAGAAACGCCCAAATTCAATCCCATTTCCGTCAGCGGCTATCACATCCGCGAAGCCGGCTCGACCGCCATTCAGGAACTAGCCTTCACCCTGCGCGATGGCATGGAATATATCGAATACGCGCTGCGCCGCGGCATGAATCTTGACGAATTAGGCCCGCAACTTTCTTTTTTCTTCAACGCCCACAGTGACTTCTTCGAAGAAATCGCCAAGTATCGCGCCGCCCGCCGTATCTGGCACAAAGCAATGATCGAACGCTACGGATCGAAGAATCCGCGCACCTGGGCGCTGCGCTTCCACACCCAAACCGCGGGATGTTCGCTCACGGCGCAGCAGCCTTACAACAACGTCGTTCGGACCGCGCTGCAAGCCCTCTCCGCGGTCCTCGGCGGCACGCAATCCTTGCATACAAATTCATTGGACGAAGCCTGGGCTCTCCCCACTGAATTTGCCGCCACCATCGCGCTGCGCACGCAACAAATCATCGCCCACGAAACCGGCGTCACAAACACGGTGGATCCGCTGGGTGGCTCCTACTTCGTCGAAGCTCTCACCAATGAAGTCGAAGCCGGCGCATGGGACTACATCCGCAAAATCGATTCCATGGGCGGCATGGTAGCCGCCGTCGAACGCAGCTATCCGCAGCGAGAAATTGCCGAAGCTTCCTACCGCTACCAAATGGAATTAGACAAAAAAGAAAAGTTAATGGTGGGCGTAAACGATTTCGTCTCCGAAGAAAGGCCTCTGGACATTCTGCAGATCGACGAAACCGTAGCGCATCGTCAGGCGGCCCGCCTGAATAAGCTGCGAGCCGACCGTTCGCAGGAGGCGGTAACACGCTCCCTCGCCGCGCTACGCAAAGCCGCCCAATCTCAGGAAAATCTAATGCCCACTATCTACGCCGCCGTAAAGTCCTACGCCACCCTGGGCGAAATCTGCGAAGCCCTCCGCCAAGTCTTCGGCTCCTACGAAGAAGTAGCCATCACTTGATGTTCCCTCTCCGTGTTTTCTCTGCGATCTCTGCGTCTCTGCGTTCAGCGCTCTTATGACCGATGCGCAACTAACCCGCGAAATTATCGGAGCAGCAATCGCAGTCCGCCGCGAACTTGGCCCGGGTCTCTTAGAAGCGGTCTACGAAGAGTGTCTCTGCTACGAATTAACCAATCGCAATATTCAGTTTGCGAGACAAAAACCTATTCCGGTTGTCTACCAAAATGCCAAACTGGATTGCGGCTACCGAGCCGATATCGTCGTGGCTGATAGAATCATAGTCGAGATCAAAGCCATCGCAGCGGTCGCACCAATCCACGAGCCGTCATGCTGACTTGCCTGTCTGGGTGCAAGATCGGCTTATTAATTAATTTCCATTCTGCGGTTCTGAAAGATGGCATTCACGGGTATGTTTGGAAGTACGATGCTATCGGTCAAGAGAAAAACTGAACGCAGAAAGACACAGAGGTCGCAGAGAATGCCAGAAAAAAGAATTCGCGTGCTGATCGCCAAGCCCGGCCTCGATGGCCACGACCGCGGCGCTAAAATCATTGCCCGGGCTCTCCGCGACGCCGGAATGGAGGTCATCTACACCGGCCTCCGCCAAACTCCCGAAATGATTGCCTCCGCCGCCGTCCAGGAAGACGTGGACGTCATCGGCCTCTCCATCCTCTCCGGCGCTCACAACACCATCTGCCCGCAGCTAATGACTCTCTTAAAGGAAAAAGGCATGGACGACGTAACCGTCCTCGTCGGCGGAATCATCCCCGGCGCCGACATCCCCGCCCTCAAACAAGTTGGCATCGCCGAAATTTTTCTGCCCGGAACCTCCACCCAAGACATAGTCGAATTCATAAACAAGAAACACGCCGCCTGATCGCACGAAGGAATCGCGGAACTGCCGCCTTCTTCCCGAAATCGCCCTGCTTTCGCCGTCAAGCCCTGCAAAGAATCCTCCGCTTCGCCTCTGTGTCCTCTGTGTTAAGAAAAACACGGCGACTTGAACGAATCCCCGACCACAAATCCTTTCCACTCGTTTTTGCCTCGCCATCCTCCAAGGCCGTATACTAATTCTCGTTTCTCCAGTGAGGCATTCGAGTGTCCGCTTCGATCCTGAAATCTTCCATCAACCGCGACTCAAAAGATTTTCAGAAGAATTCCCGCCACATCATCGAACTCCTTACCGAAATGAAAAACCAGGAAGAGCTTATCGGCCAGGGCGGCGGCGCAAAAGCCATCGAATCTCAGCATAAGAAGGGCCGCCTAACCGCCCGCGAACGCATCGCAAAATTAATCGACTCCAACACGCATTTTTTCGAACTCAACCTCTTTGCCGCCTTCGAAATGTACGAAGAATGGGGCGGCGCGCCCTCCGCGGGAACCGTCACGGGTCTCGCAAGAATTTGTGGTCGCCTCTTCATGCTCATCGCCAACGATGCCACGGTCAAAGCCGGTGCCTTTTTTCCGATGACCGCCAAGAAAGTGATTCGCGCACAAAATATTGCTATCGAAAATAAGTTGCCAACCATCTACCTGGTGGATTCCTCCGGTATCTTTCTTCCGCTCCAGGAAGATGTCTTCCCCGACACCGACGATTTCGGCCGGGTCTTCCGCAACAACGCCGTCATGTCCGCGATGGGCATTCCGCAACTCACCGCCATCATGGGCATGTGCGTAGCGGGAGGCGCGTATCTTCCGGTCATGTGCGACCACATCCTGATGACCGAAGGCTCCGGCCTATTTTTAGCCGGTCCCGCGCTAGTACAAGCCGCCATCGGCCAGAAAACTTCCGCAGAAGAACTAGGCGGCGCAAAAATGCATTCGCAAATCAGCGGCACCGTGGATTTTCGCGAGCCCAACGACGAGTCCTGCCTGGCCCGCATTCGCGCGCTGGTGGACAAAATGGGCGCACCCGACCCACCAGTCTTCAGCCACACCGCGTCACGCGAACCACTCTTCCCCGCTGACGAAATCTACGGCATCTTCTCCAGCAATGCCGCCAAGCAATACGACATGCGCGACATCATCGCGCGCATCGTGGACGCCGGCGAATTCGAAGAATATCGGGCCGAATACGGCGAAACGCTCCTCTGCGGTTACGCGCGCATCGGCGGCTGGGCCGCTGGTATCGTCGCCAACCAGAAAAAACATGTGCAGACCACCGCGCCCCATTCCGACCAAAAGCGTATGGAGTTCGGCGGCGTGATCTACACTGAGTCCGCCGAGAAAGCCGCCCGCTTCATTCTCGATTGCAACCAGAACCGCATCCCACTGATTTTTCTCCATGACGTCAACGGCTTTATGGTCGGTAAGGACGCCGAATGGTCCGGGATCATCCGCGCCGGAGCGAAAATGGTGAACGCCGTCTCCAACAGCGTCGTTCCTAAAATATCCGTCATTTGCGGCGGCAGCTTCGGCGCAGGCCACTACGCCATGTGCGGCAAAGCCTACGACCCACGCTTCATTTTCGCCTGGCCCACCGCGCGTTACGCCGTAATGAGCGGTGACGCCGCAGCCAGCACGCTGGCTGAAATCAAGCTCAAACAATTGGAACGCGAAGGAAAAAAAGTAGACGAAAGAGCAAAAAAAGAATTGGTCGAATCCGTCCGCGCCACCTACGAGCACCAGTCCGACCCGCGCTACGCCGCCGCGCGCCTCTGGGTCGACGCCATCATCGATCCCGCACAAACCCGCGACGCTCTGATCTGGTCGCTCGAAGCCGCCGCTCTAAACTCCGACCTCAAGGAATTCAAAACCGGAGTCTTGCAAACATGATGAGCCGCCGATCATCTTGGCTCATGGTAGGAATTCTTCTCATTCCGTTCGCGATAGCGATTGGCGTTCCCGACTTGCATATTTTCCGGTTTCACCCTGAAACACTCAGGGAAGAACTGATCGATGTGTTCGCAGCGACGTGTGGCGTCATTGGAATTCTTTGTTCGCTGCTTGTCCCGTTCTCGCCGATCCGCGACTTTTTCAGGCTCGGGAGATCACGTTGACGGAACCTGTCAAACTGATCGAATGCCCTCGCGACGCGTGGCAAGGGTTGCAGGACGTAATTCCCGCAGACTACAAAGCTGAGTATTTGAAGGAACTTGTGCTCGCAGGCTTCAGACACATCGATGCCGTGAGTTTTGTTTCCCCCAAGCACGTTAAGCAGATGGCCGACAGCGAAGAAGTAATGGCTGCATTCAACTCTTCCCTTCCAGCCGGTGTTGCACCTCCAGAAATCATCGGCATCGTCGTCAACGAAAAGGGACTGGAACGCGCACTCGCAACTCCCGGCGTCACCACTATCGGCTATCCTTATTCCATCTCCGCTTACTTTCGCCGCGCCAATGCCAACATGTCCCGCGGAGAATCAAGGGCGCTAGTTGAAACCTTGAACAAAGAAACAAAAGCCGCCGGACGCGGACTCGTCATTTACATCTCCATGGCCTTCGGTAATCCCTACGACGAACCCTGGGGTCCCGAGCTCGTCGAAGAAACTCTTGAGTGGTTGAAAGACATTCGCATCCGAACCGTTTCACTCGCGGACACTGCAGGCAATGCGACTCCAGAAATCGTCGCCGACGTTTTTAAGCGAGCCAACGAACACGTCGCTGGCATCGAACTCGGGGCGCACCTCCACAGCCGCCCGGAAAATGCCGAAGCAAAAATTTTTGCAGCTTATCAAGCCGGCTGCCGCCGCTTCGATGGCGCTCTTACCGGACTTGGCGGCTGTCCTTTCGCCGGAGACGATCTGGTCGGCAACATTGGTTCCGAAGATATTCTCGCCGCCATCAAAAAAGCTGGCGGCGAGGCTGGCATCGACCCATCGCGTCTGACCAAGATTCTCGCGATGACCAACGAAATTCGCACCAAATACGCCCACGCCCCAATTGCGAGTTAAGTCGCGAGTTAAGAAAGAACGAAGTAAGCCCGCTTGCAAACAAGGCGGTTGCAGCAAAGGAGGCACAAAACAATATGTATTCAACACTTCTTCTCGACTACACCAAAGAACGCGCAACGATAACTTTAAATCGCCCGGACAAACGCAACGCCATCAATCCGCCGATGATTGCCGAGCTGCAAACCGCTCTCGACGAAATCGAAAAAAAGAAAGTACGCGTGGTCATCATGGCCGCGGCGGGCTCGGTATTTTGTTCCGGCATGGATCTGGAAATGCTCTCCGCCATTGCTACACAATCACCACAGGAAAACCAGGACGACTCTCGCCGCATGGCCAAACTCTTTCGCCGCATCTGGAGTTTTCCACGGCCTATCATTGCTGCGGTGAATGGCCACGCACTGGCCGGCGGGTGCGGAATTGCAACCCTGTGTGATTTCACGCTGGCAGTTCCGGAGGCGCAATTCGGCTACACGGAAGTGCGCATTGGCTTTTTGCCCGCAATCGTGTCGGTATTTCTCACTCGCCAAATCGGCGATAAACGGGCGCGCGATCTGCTCCTGACCGGCCGGAAAATTGACGCGAAAGAGGCTCATCAGCTCGGCCTGGTCACCGAAATCGTCGAGCCAGATAAACTCGTGGCGCGTGCCGAAGAATTGTCCGACTATCTGATTGACGTCAGCCCCGGTAGCCTCACCCGCGCCAAGCGTCTGCTGGTCAGCGCGGAAGCCGCAGGCGTTGACGCCGACCTCGAGCGTGCCGTCCTGGAAAATGCCCGCATCCGCTGCACCGGCGATTTCAAGGAAGGCGTTGCGTCATTCCTGGAAAAACGCAAACCCGTCTGGAAGGACGAATGACTTTCGATCCCAGCAAGACATATCACGATGCGGAGATTCGAGTGCGGTACGCCGAAACCGATCAGATGGGCGTGGTTTATCACGCCAACTACCTGATCTGGTTTGAAGTCGGCCGCGTTGAAATGATGCGCGCGCTCGGCTTCGAATACAAGCTGATGGAAACGGAAGACGATTGTTTCATCGTGGTAGCCGAAGCCAGTTGCAGGTATCTTTCTCCAGCGCGTTACGACGAATTGCTGCGGGTGCGGACACGCATCTCGGAGGCTGGCAATCGCATCGTGAGATATTCCTACGAGCTTCTGCGCGACTCTGACGATCGCATCCTTGCTACGGGAGCAACAACTCACGTGATTTGCGGAAAAGGCGGCAAACCAAAACAACTGTCGGCAAAATATCGCGACAAATTCCGCGCGCTCGTCTCCGCGGTGCCGGTTCGGAGCCACTCCGCATGACCTCAGCCGGCCCGGCCATCGAGTTGAACGGTAACGATCTCACCTTCGGTCAGCTATATACAGTCGCGTTGCAAAATGCAAAAGTTTCGCTGGCCGCGACTGCATCCGAGAGGATGCAGGCATCGCGCAACGTTGTCGACAGACTTGTCGCGTCCGGCAAGACCGCTTACGGCATCAATACCGGCTTCGGAAAGCTCGCCAGCGTCCGCATTTCCACCGAACAGGTTCGCCAGCTGCAAATAAATCTCGTCCGCTCGCACTGTTGCGGCGTCGGCGAGCCTCTCAGTAAATCCGAAACGCGCGCCGTCACGCTGCTTCGCGCGAACGCGCTCGCAAAAGGTCTCAGCGGAGTAAAACCGGCCACGGTAGAAACGCTTTGCGCGATGCTCAACGCCGAAGTGCATCCGGTAATTCCCTCACAAGGATCCGTCGGTGCTTCTGGCGACCTGGCTCCGCTTGCGCATTTGGCGCAAGTAGTCATCGGCGAGGGCCAAGCCGAATTTCACGGCGAAATTTTACCCGGTGGCGAAGCGCTTAAGCGCGCAAAAATCACGCCAGTGCAACTCGACGCAAAAGAAGGACTCTCCCTCCTCAATGGCACCCAAGGCATGCTGGCCCTGCTCAGCCTGGCCCTGCGCCATGCCGACGCTCTTGCGGACACCGCCGACGTCGCGGCCGCACTTTCGCTCGACGCTCTACGCGGCAGTCCCGGCGCATTCGATTCGCGCATCATGCACGCTCGCGCCTATCCCGGCGCGGCGCGCACGGCCAGAAATCTTGCCCATCTCAACGAAGGCAGCGAAATCCGCGAATCCCATCGCGCCACCGAAAAAGACACGCGCGTGCAAGACGCTTACAGCTTGCGCTGCACGCCGCAAGTCCACGGCGCGGTTCGCGATTCCCTTTGGCAAGCGCGAGAGATGGCGGTGGTCGAACTAAACAGCGCCACGGATAATCCGCTGGTCTTCGTAAGCGAAAGAGGCGAAGGCGACATCGTCAGCGGCGGAAATTTTCACGGCCAGCCTTTGGCCATGGCCGCAGATCAAGTCGCGATCGCCATCGCCACGCTGAGCGGAATCGCCGAACGCCGGATCGAGCAAATGACCAATCCGCTGACCAGCCTGCTGCCCGCGTTCCTCACACCGGAGCCCGGCCTGAATTCCGGTTTCATGATCGCGCAAGTCACTGCAGCAGCCCTCGCCAGCGAAAATAAAGCGCTAGCTACTCCGCACTCCGTTGATTCAATTTCCACCAGCGGCAACCAGGAGGATTACGTCTCCATGGGCATGAGTGGCGCGCGGCGCCTCCAGCGCATGCTCCAGAATCTGCAGCACATCCTGAGTATTGAACTTCTCTGCGCCTGCCAAGGCATCGATCTTCTCGCTCCGCTGCAAACCGGCTCCCTCGCTAAACGAGCCTACGACGCCATCCGCGCAAAATCCGCGAAGGTCGCAGGGGACCGCGCGCTAGCTCCCGACATCAACGCCATCTCTAACCTAATCTCCTCACACTTTTTCGTCCGTCTCCTCCATTAATTCCGTTGTTAAAACTCTCAACGTAAAATCTGGCTCGCCGTACGAACAGAGCGCGTGGCTCTCACAAACTCCGTATCGGCAATGGCGACGTTCGATTTGCCACTCAACTGCGCCAACCCATAAACTGCTTAAATAAAAATCGTGAGCTCTCGCACACAAATATTCCGCGCTGAAGTGGGACCGACGCTTCGCCTCGCTATCCCCCTGGTCCTCGCAGAACTCGGCTGGATGAGCATGGCCATCGTGGACACCATGATGGTCGGCCGCTTGCCCAACAGTGCGGTTGCTATGGGCGCGGTCAGCCTCGGTTCCGCAGTGTTTATGGTACTGGCGCTTTTTGGCGAAGGGCTGCTTCTGGGTTTGGACACGCTAGTCGCGCAAGCCTTCGGCGCCGGCAAGCGCGAAGATTGCCACCGTTCGCTCATCAATGGCGTGTACCTGAGCGTGGCGCTAACGCCGTTGCTTGCCGCGCCAATTTGGCTGATGCCGCAATTTCTGCGAGCCATCCAGGTTGACCCCGCCGTAGCATCGGAAACCATTCCCTACACCAATGCACTGACAGTCGGACTGTTTCCCCTTTTGCTTTACTTCGCGGTACGCCGTTGCCTCCAAGCCATGAACATGGTCCGCCCCGTGGCATTCGCTCTTGTCACGGCAAACATCATCAACGCGCTTGGCAATTGGGTCCTGATCTACGGCAAATGGGGTTTCCGCCCGATG
Source organism: uncultured Acidobacteriota bacterium (assembly GCA_963743735.1). Lineage (GTDB taxonomy): Bacteria > Acidobacteriota > Terriglobia > Acidiferrales > UBA7541 > Acidiferrum. The sequence goes on along the minus strand of CAVURF010000002.1, from coordinate 209,136 downwards.
GGCACTGTTGGCTCCGGTTGGTCGACGGCAATTGCTCGCGTGTATATGGCCGCTGTTTTGATCGGCTACTTATTTTGGTACGACCGCAAGCATCGCACCGACCTGCTCAAGACGCCGGTGGACATCGATCTTGGCCGCATCAAACAACTCATCGCCCTCGGAATACCGGCCGCGCTGCAGTTCACTCTGGAAAGCGGCGTATTCGCCGCGGTGACGTCACTCATCGCTCGGCTCGGCGCGGTACCGCTGGCCACGCATCAAATCGCACTCAACACCGTTGCGTTCACCTATATGGTGCCTCTTGGCATCTCTTCTGCCGCTGCGGTGCGTGTCGGCCAGGCCTTGGGCAGGCGCGACCCGCGCGGCGCTGGAGCCGCAGGCGGCACGGCAATTTTTATCGGCGCGTCCTTTATGACGCTAGCCAGTGTCGTACTGCTTGCAGTGCCGAGGTGGATCGCGCGGATCTACACGACGGACGAAATGGTTATTCGAAACGCAACCACGCTCCTAGCCGCCGGCGCTGCCTTTCAGCTGTTCGATGGAATTCAGTCCGTGGCTACCGGGGCTTTGCGCGGTGCGGGTGATACGCGCACGCCGATGCTCTGCCATTTCACCGCCTATTGGATCATTGGTCTGCCGCTAGGCGCGTGGCTTTGCTTCCGCCTCGGTTGGGGCGCGTTAGGTTTGTGGGTCGGATTGAGCTTAGCGCTGATTCTGATCGGGATTGTTTTGCTTGCTGTGTGGCGGCGAAAAGTCCGTCGGCTGATGCTGGGAGCAACCAACGGCTGAAGAACTGACACAGAGAGCGTAGAGAACACAGAGGCCACAGAGAAAAAACTACATCTTGTAGCGGCCGAGGTCTTCGTCGGAGAGGCCTTCGAGCCAGTTGCGTAATTGTTCGTTGGTGGTACGTTCGGTGAGCGCGGTGGATACCTTCGAATTCTTTAGGACCTGCTCATCCACAAAAATCGGGCAATCCATCCGCAACGCCAGCGCCAACGCATCACTCGGCCGCGAATCAATCGTCATCATCTGCCCTTCGCGTTCCACCCAGATCAGCGCGTAAAAGGTGTCATCTTTCAGTTCGTTCACGACGATCTTGTCCACCCGCACATCCAACCCGAGAAAGACATTTTTCAGTAGGTCATGGGTCATCGGACGCGGCGTTTGTACTTTTTCAATTTCAAGCGCAATGGCATTCGCTTCATAGACGCCCACCCAGATCGGCAGGATGGCGTTTCCTTGTATATCCTTGAGGACCACGATCGGCATATTGGTGACTGGGTCCATCATCAGACCGCGAATCTTCATTTCCAGTTCCATCGCGTCCCCCGTAATACCTCTCGCTGCACTTCTATCACTCGGTCGCGCTATACACAATACGCAAGTTTCACTCTATAGGATCTGTTCTCCAAGCAAGCTGTTCTCGGTACATCCCGTGATACGCGCGTTGACGTATTGGCCCAGCAGATTTTCCGCCATAGACGTCAAACTCACCACGCGATTGCAGGAGCTGTGCCCATACCAGGAATTTTCTTTCTTCGACTTACCGTCCACGTGAACTTCGTAGACTTCGCCCACCAACGATTGCAGAGTTCCAGATTGAATTACTCTTTGCTTTTTCTGTAGCGTACCCAGCCGCCGGCTTTTCTCATCCTCAGGTACCGCATCTGCCATCATCGCTGCCGGCGTATTCGGTCGCGGCGAATACTTAAACGAAAACACGCCGTCAAATTTTGCTTCATCCAGCAGAGAAAGCGTTTCGCCGAAATCCGCTTCGGTTTCACCCGGAAATCCCACAATGACGTCAGTGGTAATCGCTGTCCGCCGCTTGGCGCCGCGAATCAACGCAATTTTCTGCAAATATTCTTGCCGCGAATAGGTTCTCCGCATCTCCCGCAACACACGACTCGACCCCGACTGAACCGGCAGATGCACGTGGTTACAAATCTTGGCATCCGCATCCATCGCCGCAACAATGTCCGGCGTAAAGTCCCTTGGGTGCGAAGTCGTGAATCGCACGCGACGAATTCCCGGCACCTGAGCCGCTTGCAAAAGCAATTCGCTGAAGCTCATTTTGCGCGGTGAGGGATCCGCGTAGGAATTCACGGTCTGCCCGAGAAATTGCACCTCCGTATAGCCGAAATCCGCAAGTTGCTGCAGTTCGGTCAAAATTCGCATGCTATCCCGGCTGCGCTCCGGCCCGCGCGTGAACGGAACTACACAATAGGCGCATGCCTTGTCGCAGCCTTCGATGATGGTCAGATAAGCGCGCCATGCATTGTCGCGGCGCGTCATTTCGGTTTCAAACGTCTCGTCGGTATCGTTATCCAGCCCGGTAACGCGCTGCTCGCCCGCTTCCAGCTTCGCCAACAACTCCGGCAGCTTGCGGTAACTCGCCGAGCCGCATACCAGGCTCACCCACGGGGCGCGTGAAAAAATGTCTTCGCCCTCTTGCTGAGCCACACACCCCAGCAATCCGATCTTTTTCCCGTCACCCTTCAATCCGCGATATTCGCCCAGCCGCGAAAAAACCTTTTGCGCAGCTTTTTCCCGGATACTGCACGTGTTGTACAAGATCAGTCCGGCCGCCTCCGGCGTTTCCACTTGCTGATATCCACGCGCCAACAACAGCCCAGCCACCTTCTCCGAGTCATGCTCATTCATCTGGCAACCGAAGGTTTCCAGAAAAAATGTTCCGCGCGCGCTTAACGACGCGAGCCCCGCCACTGCAGGCGCTTCCGTCACGCTCGCGGCGCGATTCGCCAGCGCTTCCAGCCGAATGTCAATGATTCGATTCATCTTCACGACTTTATCATATCTGGCGCGGCGTAGGCTCAGTGAGGCCTTCCCCTCGATAACGCATTTGGGCTAACTTGGTGGCTCGAGGAGGCATCATGCCGTTTGTTGACACCACTCAACTCAATGTTGTTGAACGCCTGCCGGGATGGCACGGACGTTATTTCCACTCGCAAAACATGACCTTCGCGCACTATGACTTCGTGTCTGGCGCTTCGATCCATGAGCACTCTCACCCACAGGAAGAAGTCTATGAGGTGATCGAAGGTGAACTGGAGGTGACGATAGATGGGCTATCGCAAATTGTCCGGCTGGGCTTAGTTGCAATCGTGCCGCCTGATGTTCGTCATTCGGTCAAAGCTCGCACTGATGGCCGGGCCATCATCGTTGACTACCCGCTGAGGAGCGGGTTCGATTAACCCATTCCGTTGCCACAACTGGTCGCGAGCACTCGCCTGAATCCTGAAAACTTGCAAACTACCGCTATCTTCTTGGACGACTCGTCTTGCACCATTCGTTGCTTCCACTTTCTTCGTATGCTAGCTTCCTAAATACCAGCAAATTTTACTCAAACTGAGGAGCCAACATTTCTTTTCTCCTGATTGCAGCCTTTGCCGCTGACCTCGGCAGCATCCTTGAACAGACTGGTTGGGTTGCCCGCGGCGTCCTGGGATTGCTTCTCTTGTTTTCCGTCGTCTCCTGGGGAATGATTCTCCAAAAACTCAGCTTGTTCGGCCGCGTCCACCGACAAAGCGACCAGTTCCTGCGTATTTTTCGTGCCACTCGTGGCGTCGCCAATCCGCAAGCGCTCGCCGCCGCGGGTTCACCATTTGCCAACGTCTACGCCGCCGGTTATCGTGAACTGCAAAGTCAGGTCGGCTCTGCTCCTGGCAATCCGCATCCTCCGGCGCTCAAAAGTGTAAGCGCCGTCACGGTCAGTATGCAGCTCGCATCCGCGGAAGAAATTCGCCGCGTGGAAAAAGGCATGACCTGGCTGGCCACCACTGGCTCGGTCACACCGTTCATCGGACTCTTCGGCACCGTCTGGGGCATCATTGACGCCTTCTCCGGCCTCGGGGCTGCCGGCTCCGCCAGCTTGCGTGCCGTCGCGCCCGGCATTTCCGAAGCCCTGGTGACCACTGCGGCAGGACTTTTTACCGCCATTCCAGCGGTTGTTTTTTATAATAGTTTTGTCGGCGATATCCGTGATTTAGCGCAGCGCCTGGACACATTCGCTCTTGAAGTTACTGCTCAGGTCGAGAAGACGTTCAGCTAAAGTCCGTGGCCGCCAACAGGCGCCGCCAAAAAACATATGCAAATCTCAAAACCGACGCAGTCGACGCTCTCCGAGATCAACATGATCCCGTTCATTGACGTCGTTCTGGTATTGCTGATTATTTTCATGATCACCGCGCCCATCCTGCAGTCCGGAATCGAAGTGGACGTCCCGAAGACCAAGACGATTCACGAAATCACCGAACAACGCCTGGTTATCACCGTGGACAAGTCGCAACTCATTTATCTGGGCAGCGACCCGGTAAACATTCACGAAATCGGTTCCAAGGTGCAATCGAAACTTGGCAAAAAGCAGGACGCCGTATTTCTTCGCTGCGACGAGACGGTTCCGTTCGGAGTTTTCGCTGCGGTCATTGATGCCCTTCGCCAATCCGGCATCAACAACATTAGCATCGTCACCGAACCAATCACCGACCGCAATCGCGCCAAGTAACCCATGTACACCGCTGTCGCCAACTCGCGCGAGCTCAACTTCACACGATATCTCACGTTTTCCGGGATTCTTCACGCCGCGTTGATCGTTTTACTAGTGCTCTCGGCATATTTTCATTGGGCCCGCGGCAATCAGTGGACCAGTGCCGGTGGCGGTGGCGAAAACGTAAACGTAAAGCTGGTTGGCAGCGAGGGAATTCCCATGCCTCGCCCGAAAGTGGCCGAAAGCCAGGTCGTCGATCCCACCAAATCACTCTACAAGGAAGAAGAAGCTCCTAAAATTCCCGATCCTATTACCAACGCGGAAAAAATTCCCGAGTTCAAGCACGAAAAGCCCCTTCCGCCATCGCGCAAGTCAAAAGTCTTTGAAAAGCCGACTCCACCCCCCAGCAACGCTGTTCCCGGCCACGGCGGCGCTCCGGCGATTCCTACCGGCGTCAACGACAATCCCGGCTCGTCCAGCGGTCTCGCGGTCAAGGGTCAAGGCGGTGGCGATTTCGCTTCTCGCTACGGCTGGTATATTGAGTCGGTCAAACGCCGCATCCAGACCAACTGGTTGCAAAACACAATTGATCCTGCCGTGCGCGCCGGACACACTGCCAAAGCCACCGTCCAGTTCACCATCTACAGGGATGGCACCGTAAAAGACATCAGCATTTCTCAACCCAGCGGCAATCTCTCCATGGATAATTCCGGTCTCCGCGCCATTATGGCTTCCAATCCCATGCCTGCCCTTCCGCCGGATTATTCCGGCTCCTACGTAACAGTGCTTTTCGATTTTGATTTGAGTATGACAAGATGAAACTCTCAACTCTGCCCGCCCAGTGGCACATGTCTCAGTCTATGGAGGAAAACGGTGCCTTCGCGCCTGCTACGTAGTAGTTTGCTATTTCTGTTCGCACTGGTGACGTGCGTCATTGGCGTCAAGCCTGCTCTTGCTCAAGAGTGGTTTCGCACCGGCACCGGCCTCGGCGTGGAAAAACCGCGCGTTGCCGTCGCCGATTTCGCGCCTCGCGCTGACTCCGCGAAACCTCACTCCACGCTCTTCTCGCAAGTGGTGCGCGACGACCTAGGATTCAGCGGCATTCTCGATGTAGTCAGCCCCAGCTTCTATCCGCAATCGCAGCCCAGCGTTCCTTCTGAACTTCGCTTCGTCGCATGGTCCGATTCCCCAGTCAACGCTCATTTCGTGGCGTTTGGCAATCTCGCCGAAACCGCCAGCGACGTCGCCATCCAGGCCTGGTTCTACGATGTGAGCAGCCCGACTTCCCAGGCCGTCATTGCAAAAATTTATCGCGGTGCACCGACCGACGCGCAAGTCCGCAAGTTCGCCCATCAATTCGCCGACGAAATCATCATGCGCCTTTCCGGCGGTCTGCCCGGCATTTCCTCCACTCAGATCGCTTTTGTCAGCTCCCGCACCGGAACGAAGGAAATCTGGGCCATGGATTACGATGGCGCGAACCAGCATCCGCTGACCTCACTGCGTTCCATCTCGCTGACTCCTCGCTGGGCTCCGGATTCTTCACGTATTGCCTTCACGTGCTATTCCAAAGGCAATACCGGTCCAGTCAGTCCGCAAATTTGCATGTACTCGGTGGATGCAGGAAAAGTCGTCAGCTTCCCGCGGTTCAAAGGAACCAACAGCGCGCCTTCCTGGTCGCCCGACGGTTCACAGCTGGTTTTCTCGTCCTCCATGGTCGGCAATCCGGAACTCTACGCAATCAATGCCAGCGGCACCGGCCTCAAGCGCCTCACCTTCGCGAGCGGCGCCAGCACTTCGCCGGTGTGGAATCCCAAAACCGGTCAGAGCATCGCTTTTGTCAGCGACCGCAGCGGCGTCCCCAAGCTCTACCTGATGAATTCCGACGGCACCAATGCCACGAACCTGGATCTGCCGGACAAGGGCTATCTGATTGATCCTTCCTGGGCGCCTAACGGCCAACTGCTGGCGTTCAGCTGGCGCCGCCCTTCGGGCAACTACGACATTTACATAATGGAAGTCGCGAGCCGCCAGATCATAGAATTGACGCGCGACGCCGGACGCAACGAGCGTCCCAGTTGGGCGCCGGACGGACGGCACATTGTTTTTGAATCCACGCGTTCAGGAACGCGGCAAATCTGGACTATGCTTGCCGACGGGACTCAGGCGCGGCAACTTACCACTGCCGGCCATAACGAATCGCCGAACTGGTCGCAACGTTGAACGACCTGGCTATAGTTGCTGACGATACACACGATAGAAGATATATCGTGATACGACATTTTATCCGTCTTTCAGTTAGTGATAATATGGCAAGGCTCGAACAAACAAGGTTCAAAGAACAATCCACTAGGAAGTCGTTTTGTTGAGGAGGAACTTAGCATGACTGAGGTTGCCCGACCGTACTACCGCGCTTGTCTCATGGTTGCTTTCGCCGCAGCTGTTCTTACCGCAGGCTGCAGCAAGAAACCTGTCATCAGCGGCACGCCGCCAGCGGCGACTCCGCCCGCCTCGACTCCAACTGTCACACTGACCGCGGATCCTACCTCCATTAATAAGGGTGACTCTGCCACGCTGCACTGGTCCTCCACCAATGCAACGCAACTGACCATTGCGCCGGAAGTTGGCGCCGTGGCTCCTGAAGGCTCGACCAAGGTGACCCCTTCTGATTCCGTTACCTACACCATTACTGCCAGCGGTCCGGGTGGATCGGCAGATTCGACCGTACGCATCACTGTCGCGCAGCCTCCCACTGAACCTCCACCCTCCACAGATATGGATTCGCTGGAAAAAATGTTCCTCCGCGAAATCCAGGACGCCTATTTCGATCTCGATAAAGCCGACATTCGTTCCGACGCTCGCGTCGCTCTAGGCAAGAGTGCCGATTTCCTACGCAAGTATCCGCAGATCAAGGTAGTTGTCGAAGGCCACTGCGATGAACGCGGTTCGACCGAATACAACCTTGCGTTGGGCGACCGTCGCGCCGCCGCCGTCAAGCAATACCTGGTCTCTCTGGGCATCGGCGCCGATCGCATCAGCACCGTCAGCTACGGAAAAGAAAAGCCGTTCTGCATGGAAAGCAACGAATCCTGTTGGCAGCAAAACCGCCGCGGCCACTTCGTAATGGCCAAGTAAGGCTCCTCAGCACGGCGTAATCCACGTTTCAGCAGGAAGAAAGAAGGAGAACCCAGGTTCTCCTTCTTTCTTTGTCGCCCGGGCTTATCACAGTACGCAAGTTGTGACTCACGGCATCCACGAGCCTCTTGCTCCCGCGCTCCTCTGTGGTTAAAGTTGAGTTAGAGCCTAACGTCGCGCTCTGCGTCGCTGTCTTGGCCAAATCCGGTTGGCCCGTCGGTTAGCCCGCCCAGATGGCTCGCTCGACACTGAGGAGGAGTTCTTCATGCGTTTTCGCAATCTTGCTGGTTTTGCTGCCGCGCTTCTTGTCGGCGCACTGTGCGGCAGCCTGATCGGTCCGCGACCCGCCGAAGCAGTCGCCCGCGAAATCATTGAGCTGCAGCGTGACGTCACCACGCTGCTGCAAGGGCAGAAGGATATTGCTACGCAGGTCACCCAAGACCACACCGTGATGCGCACCCTCATCGAGCAGTCCAACGACACCGTTGGCAAGCTCAATGGCACCATGAGCGGCCTGCAAAAATCCGTGCAGGACGTGCAGGCAAACTCCGGCGCACGACTCGACACCATGTCCACGCAAGTACAGGGGCTTTCCGACAATTTGGAAGAAATAAAATCTCGTCTCGGCAAACTCAATCAACAGCTCGTGGATCTGCAGGGCACCATGCAGAATATTGACTCCAAAATCTCCGGCGGCGCAGTAGCCCCGAGCGGCACCGTACCAACCAGCACTCCGGGTGGTTCTTCCCTTCAACCGACCGGTTCCACGGCTGGCTCATCCGCCAGTCCCGCGCCCAATGCGGATACGCTGTACTCAAACGGTCTGCGCGATATCACCAGCGGCAAATATGACCTGGCCCGCTCCGAATTCCAGGACTACTTGAAGTATTACGGAGACACCGATCTCGCTTCCAACGCGCAGTTTTATCTCGGTGAAATCGCCTACTCCCAGCGGCAATACTCGCAAGCAGTAGCAGAGTACGAAAAAGTTCTGACCAATTACCCGAAGAGTTTCAAGCTCGCTCCAGCGCGTCTCAAAAAAGGCATGGCATTGATCGAACTGGGCCAGAAATCTTCCGGAGTAAAAGAACTACGCGAAGTCGTGAAACGCTATCCTGGCACCGAAGAAGAACGGCGCGCCCGCGCCAGACTTAAAGAACTCGGAGTCGCGGTGTCCGCGGCGGCTTAGTCCCGCCCCGATCCGCTCCCACTCAAATCTAGCCTCCGTGTCCTCTGCGAACCCTGTGTTAAAACACGCTCCTTACCGTGACCATCGAAGTGCCCTTCGCCACAAATTAGGAACTATAGTTCCTATCCGCGCGTGATTTTCGGTACAGAAAACTCAGCAACTTACTGATACTAAATAGGTTCTGCCGGCCCAGAACATCTTGCAGCGACCGATTCTGGATGGTTTGGCGTTATTTCATGCACCTGCTTCGGCAAGTTCTTGTTTCGCAATGGCTTCCGCGTCCTTCGCGGCTCCCTTGGCATCCACATCGGACTTTAATAGCTTGATCGTTCTCGCCAACGTCAGTGGCTTATCGGCAGCAGGCATGCGGCACGAACTGGTGTCCGTTCCCACGCGCACTCCGGTCACATTCGATTTTACGCACTCAAAGTTCAAGCCGACGTTGTGACTCGCGTGCAATGCCGCCAAGCAATCCACGCGCTGCAGAAAGTTCACGCATGCCTGTTTCAGCGTCGCGTCCGCACCCAACACCTGCATCGCACGCAATTTTGTTTCGAGTTTCTTGTCCAGTTCGTCGTTCGCAACTGGCGAATCTCCATTCGGTTTCGCGTCTTTCTTCCCGATCCATTTCAGCGGGTTGTAGGAGTGGGATGACGATCCGCCTCCCGCTGCTGCAGCGGCACCCGCTCCTGCCGGGCCTTGTGCTGCCGCCTGCACAGCCGCAAACGATATAACCAAAATCGCGGTGCAAATGCATTTCACAATTGTTTTTGTGGGCATTTTCATGGAACTCCTTTTTCATCGCATAAGCAACTTCCCTACCGGTAATTCACTGTGACCTTTGATATTCTTACTAGGCCACGTTCCGCCGTATCGCTCCAGTTCCGGTCAGAAAGTACTCCCACAATGCGACACCTTGTCCGCTGGGACAGGCCGGACGAACTGCGCAAGCGAATGCCGCTGTGATTTGAGCGCGGCGATCTCTTTCCGCTATGATTTCTTTCGTTGAAAGACTCTTTCGTTGGCGTTCGGCCGGAAGAAAAAACTATGCAGCTTACGCTCACGCTCATTGAAGCTCGCGTTCTTGGCGCCCTTATCGAAAAAGAAATCACCACGCCGGAATATTATCCGCTGTCGTTGAACGCGCTGACCAACGCCTGCAATCAAAAATCCAATCGCGATCCCGTTTTGCATCTGGAAGAAAGCGAAATCAGAAAAGCGCTCAATCATCTCGAATATCAGTCCGTGGTGCGTTCGGTCAGCTCCACCGATAGCCGGGTTACCAAATTCGAGCACCGCCTGCAGGATGCGTTCAATTTTTACCGCCCAGAAGTCGCCATTCTCTGCGAATTGCTGTTGCGCGGGCCGCAGACGCCTGGGGAATTGAGAACTCGCGCTTCGCGCATGCACGCTTTCGAAGATCTCGAAAGTGTACATTCCGCATTGAACCGCCTGGAAAAGCGCGAACCGGCGCTAGTAACGATGCTTCCACGTCAACCCGGGACGAAAGAAGCCCGCTACGCGCATCTCCTGGGCGATTCGCCGCCGGTTGCATCGCACGCTGAGATGTCCGTTCCGGCGAAAGTAACTGAGATGTGCGAAAACAATCCCTCGCGCACGAATTCATCGTCCAATGAGCGCGTGGAATCTCTGACGGCTGAAGTTGCGGAACTGCGTCAACAAATCGCCAATTTGCAATCACAATTCGCCGCATTCCGAAAACAATTTGAATAGCGCGCAATACGTTCACTCGCGCTATCCTTCGAAGGAGTTCTTCGCTCTTCGCTACTAACTGTTCCCGCTCTCGTTCCAATTTCACTTTTTATTGTCCGCGTGCTATCTTCAGCGATTCAAGGGAGAGTGATCATGTCAGTGAATAAAGTGATTCTCGTCGGGCGTCTTGGCCGCGATCCGGAAACGCGTTACACCGGCGGCGGTCAGGCAGTGGCCAATTTTTCCGTCGCCACCGATGAGACGTACAAAGACAAAGCCGGCGAACGGCAAAAGCGCACCGAGTGGCATAAGATTGTGGTTTGGGGCAAACAGGCGGAAATCGCGCAGCAATATTTGAAAAAGGGTTCACTGATTTTCATTGAAGGCAGGATCCAGTCGCGCGAATGGCAGGACAAGGAAGGGCAAAAGCGCACCAGTTTCGAAGTCGTGGCCACGAATTTCCGCATGCTTGGCGGGCGCGGCGATGGCGGTGGTGGCGGATCAACGGGCGGAGGCCCACGCGCTGTGGAAGAACACGATCAGTCCGGGCCATCAGATGATTTTGGCGGCCCCGGCGGCGGCGCTTCCGGGCCGGAAATTTCAGACGAAGATATTCCCTTTTAGTCTTTAACTGGAAGCGAATGAGAGTGAAGTAGAATCGGCTACTGGCCGCCGTTGCGTTTGCGTTCTTCGTCCATTTTGCGGAGGAATTCCGCAAACTTGGGTTTCTGGTCGTCAGTAAGCACGGCGCGAATCTTTTCGCGGGTCTTCTGACGAACCGCTTCAATCTGCGGATCCATAACCGTGTGTACCGATTTGTATTCGCCTTGCGCCTGATCGAGGATCGCGGAGATCTGCTTCTGCTGATCAGGATCCAGCCCCACGTCTTTGGTCAGTCTTTCTTTTCTCTGTGCCCGTTTGGCCTCGGCGCTCAAGACGGACGGTTCAGCCGCATAGCTGCGATGCGCAAACGCATAGCCCAGGACGCCGCCGAGTGCGGCGCCTAGAACAAAGACGATCGCAAGCCATAAGGTGGCTCTTTGTCGAATGGTGGATTCTGTCATGTCTATCTTTCCGCCGTATTTAGCAGGAAATCATCCTGGAATGTATTGCCGCTGCCTTCCACAAGCCCTTCGGTATTCTGGGCGGCGCTAACACCGGCAGTGGCAGTCGCTTGACGCGGCTGCTGATACAGCCAGCTCGCAGCAACCAGCAGCGAGACTGAGGCCAGTACAGAGAGCCGGTAGGCCAGACGGGGCACAGCGGCCCAAGTCTGCGAGCTTTTTTCGATCTCTATTTCACGATCGGAGATGGCCGCCATTACGCCGGCCAGAAAATAGGGTCCGGGTTGCGGACCAGTGTCCTCAGATTGAAACATTCCGTGCACTTCTAGCAATTCACCGGCGAGCCTGTGGCAATCGCCGCACGCATTTACGTGCTCGCGTGCCTCATCGGGCAATCGTGACAGCAAATCGCCCAGTGCAACGACGTCCTCGGACAATTCTTCGCTCGAAATACGTTCGAGCGCGTCATGCACCTTCGTACACTCGCTTCTGTATCCACGTGTAGGCAGCCACATATCCGCAACCTCCTCACTGACTCCGCTTCAAAGAGCACTACTCTTTATTTTCGCGCCGGCTGTATTCGACGATACGTCTCCGCGCCCGGAACAGCCGAACCTTCACAGTATTTGCATTCAATCCCATGGAATCCGCAATTTCTTCCACGGAGAAACCTTGCACTTCTTTCAAGATCAGCATTGCCCGATCGCGTTTGTCCAACTGGCCGAGCATCCCTTCCAGCCGCTCACGCATGGCCATGCGGTCGCTGGTATCGGGTCCTTTTGTCGCTTCCCGTTCGGTAGCCGAATACTGTCTGGACTGCTCTTCGCTGAAATCGGACTCGTAGACCAGAGGGCGGGCCTTGCGTTTTCTGAGTAGATCCCAACATTCATTCACCGTAATTTTGTAAAGCCAGGTGCTGAAGGCCGCCCGCTGATCGAACCGCTTTAACGAGAAATATGCCTTGACGAAAACCTGCTGCGCAACGTCCTCCACGTCCTCCTGACGCTTAAGAATACCTCTGGCCACAGCAAAAACGCGATGTTGGTGCCGTTGAACCAAGGTCTCAAAAGCGGCCTTTTCACCTTTTTGGGCTTGACGAACCAACTGGCGTTCGTCCACCGTGTCCACGGTCACAGTGCTGCGGGCTGGTTGGCCCTGCTGGCCCTTGGAAGGCTCGCGGTCTTCAATCTTTGTGACGTGTGCCATCGTTTCCCGGTTTCGCACTTCTTTCGTCTGCGTTTTTTCCTCAGGGTATTGCCGCTACAGACGTTTCACATGGTCCACTATCAGTTTATGCTTGCTCCGGTTCTTATCAATATGGAATAATACCTGCATGATTATTGGTGACCGCCTTCGCGCTATGCGCGAAGAAAAGAAACTCTCCCAGGGCGACATCGAGAAACGAACCGGGTTACTCCGTTGTTATATCTCGCGTGTTGAAAATGGCCACACGGTTCCTGCCATTGAAACACTTGAGAAACTCGCTCGTGCACTCGAAGTGCCTCTCTATCAACTGTTCTATGACGGCGAAGAACCACCTCAATTGCCAAATCTCCCAAAGCGTAAGTCAGGTGATGACATCGCTTGGGGCAGCGCCGGCAAGGATGCCCGGTTCCTGAACAAGCTTCGCCGCTTGTTGAGCAAATCAGACGACGACGATCGGAAACTGATTCTGTACATGGCGCAAAAGGTGGCCGGCAGATAAATTTCTTTCGCGTTCGTCACTAGGGCCCACGATTTAGCCTTTCTCGGAGGCCGCAAGTTCGAGCTGCGGCCTTTTTCTTTTATTCCCACTCGATCGTACCCGGCGGCTTCGAAGTGATGTCGTACACCACACGCGTTACGCCAGTCACCTCATTTACAATGCGAGTGGAAATTCGTTCCAGCACCTCTCCCGGCAATCGCGTCCAGTCCGCCGTCATGGCGTCGTCGCTGTTCACTACCCGCACGGCGACTGTAAGGCCATAGGTTCGTCCGTCCCCCATGACTCCCACGCTTCGAACCGGGAGTAAGACCGCGAAGGCCTGCCAGGTCTTTTCGTAGAAACCGGAGTTGCGGATTTCCTCCCGCACGACCGCATCGGCTTCGCGCAATAAAAGCAAATGATCGGCAGTGACCTCGCCTAGTACCCGTACGGCTAAACCTGGCCCTGGAAACGGATGTTTCACCAATATCTCATCCGGTAAACCCAGTTCCCTGCCGATGCGCCTGACCTCGTCTTTGAAGAGGTCGCGAAGCGGTTCGATCAAGGCGAAGGGCATGTTCTGCGGCAGGCCACCGACATTGTGATGGGTCTTAATGGTCGCAGAAGGGCCCTTAACTGAGACTGATTCAATAACATCGGGGTACAGGGTGCCTTGTACCAGGAAGCCGATCGGTTCCTGCCCGGCCTCGCGGGTCAGGCGTTGTGCCTCTTCGGCAAAGACAGCGATGAACTCCCTGCCAATGCGTTTGCGCTTTTCCTCAGGCTCCGAGATACCTTTGAGCCGACCGAGAAACCGGTCAGTGGCGTCCACGCCTATGACATTGAGGCCCAGTCGCTGACGATACATGGTCAGCGTGTCCTCAAATTCGTTTTTCCGTAGCAGGCCGTTGTTGACAAAGATGTTGGTGAGCCGGTCGCCCATTGCGCGGTGAACAAGCACCGCAGCGACAGTGGAATCCACCCCGCCACTGAGTGCGCAGATGGCCCTTTTGCCGCCTACTTTCCTGCGAATGCCCTCGACGGTCTCCTCAATAAATGCCGCGCCGTTCCACTTCGCTTCGGCTTTGCAAACAGTGAAGAGAAAGTTTCGCAGGATCGCGGTTCCCTGTTCAGTGTGATTCACTTCCGGGTGAAACTGTACGGCGTGAATCTTCTTTTCGGAATTTTCCATTGCGGCGATGGCGTTTTCAGTCATGCCAGTGGAACGAAACCCCGCAGGCAGAACGCGTACGTGATCGCCATGACTGTTCCATATTCTCGAAATATTGGGCAGACCTTGAAAAAGTCTGCCGCAAGAGCCATCGGTGTCCGCGCAAAATTCGGCACGACCGTACTCGCGCCTTCCGGCAGGCTCAACGGTGCCGCCGAGGACTTTTGCAATCCAATGCATACCGTAACAGATGCCCAGGACCGGGATTCCGGCAGCTAGCACGCCAGGATCGCAGTTTGGAGCGTCAGCGTCGTAAACGGAACTGGGACCGCCGGACAGGACAATGCCGGCAGGTTCATAAGCCAGAATTTCGCTGACGTTTGCCGTGCACGGAACGATTGCGCTGAATACGCGCTGCTCGCGAATGCGGCGAGCAATCAACTGGGTGTACTGTCCACCAAAATCGAGCACGACGATGCCACCGAGTTCGGACTTTGGTTTGGTGCTTTCCTGCCGCATTTTGGTTCCGGTCTGGATCTCCGCCATCGGCGATTTTCTCCGTAACTGTACTGTAAGTACAACCCCCCGAACTCTTGCACGGCTAGCTACGAAACGACGAAATTGAGCAACTTGTTTGCCACGTAAACTATTTTGATCACGCGCTTGCCCACAACATGTTGCGCGATACTGGTTTCGGCGAGCGACAGCTTTACCAGTTCTTCCTGGTCGGTTCCGGTTGGCACCTTCAATTTTCCGCGCAGCTTGCCATTTACCTGTACTGGCAGTTCCACTTCATCGTCCTTTGCGAGCTCGGCATTCGCGGAGGGCCACGAGCTGGTGGAAAGTCCGTCCGAATGGCCTAGCATCTCCCACATCTCTTCCGCGATGTGCGGCGTCATGGGAGCCAGCATCAGCGTGAGCAGCTCCAGCACTTCTTTCTGAACTTCCTCACGCACGCCATCTTCGAGCGGCTCGCAGGAATAAATTTCGTTGGTCAGCTCCATAATCAACGCAATGGCCGAGTTAAAGTGCCAGCGCGTTTCAAAATCGGAGGTTACCCGCTGCAGAGTTTGATGCGTTTTGCGCAGTAATCGTTTTTCTTTGCCGGACGGTGCTGAAACCGGCGCTGTCGCAGCTTTTGTTCCGCGCACCGCGTTTGCGTGGCGCTCTATTAACCGATACACGCGGTTCAAGAAACGCCATGCGCCCTCAATGCTCTCTTCGCTCCACTCGAGATCTTTTTCCGGAGGCGCTGCGAACAGCGTGTACAGGCGACCGGTGTCGGCTCCATATTTGTCAGCCATTTCGTGGGCGCCGACCACGTTGCCTTTGGACTTGGACATCGCTGTGCCGCCCTTGAGAACCATTCCTTGCGTGAAGAGGCGCGCAGCCGGTTCGCTATGGTCAATGAGACCCAGATCGCGCATCACTTTGCACCAGAAGCGCGAGTACAGCAGGTGAAGAATGGCGTGAGTTATTCCGCCAATGTACTGGTCGATCGGAAACCAGTATTTCACTTTGGCGGAATCGAAAGGTGCGTTCGAATTGTGCGGATCGCAGTAACGATAAAAATACCAGGAGGAATCGACGAACGTGTCCATGGTATCGGTTTCGCGACGCGCTGGACCGCCACACTTGGGACAAGTGGTGTTTACGAATTCAGGAGTAGTGGCGAGCGGCGAATCGCCTTCGCCGGTTAGATTCGGATTCGGCGGCAGGACAACTGGCAAGTCTTTGTCGGGAACTGGGACCATGCCGTCTTTCGGGCAATAAATTACGGGAATAGGAGTGCCCCAATAGCGTTGCCGGGAGACGCCCCAATCTTTCAGGCGGAAGATGGTTTCTCTTTTTCCGAAGCCTTTCGATTCGGCGAAGGCGGCCATTTTTTCTTTGGCTTGTTCGGTGGGGAGGCCGGTGAATTCGCCGGAGTTTACAGCTTACTCCGTATTCGGTGAAAGCTTCAGTGGGTGGGGTGGTGGACATCGAAGACCTAGACGCGAAACCGGCGTCTGGGGCACCCGCGGAAAAACCTTCAGAACCCGACGATGCAGCATTCGTTTTTGCTTGCGAGGCGACCACTGTGCGGATCGGTAGACTATATTTTTTGCAGAATTCAGAGTCGCGTTCGTCGTGGGCGGGAACGGCCATGATGGCGCCGGTTCCGTATTCGAGCAGCACGAAGTTCCCTACCCAGATCGGAAGCTTTTCTCCGCTGAATGGATTCAGCGCGTAACGTCCGGTGAAAAATCCTTCTTTTTCGGCAGTCGCTACATCTTGGGTCTTCACCGACATTAATTTTATTCGAGCAAGTTCTTTCTCGGCCTCGTCTCGAACCGGGGAATCTTCCAACAGTTTTTGTAGCAACCGATGCGTAGGAGCGAGAATCAACGCGGTCGCGCCGTAGATAGTGTCAATCCGCGTGGTGAAAACCTCGATGGTAGCCGCGCCGGGAACGTCGGCTACCGCAAATTTGACGCGCGCGCCTTCGCTCTTGCCGATCCAGTTGCGCTGCATGGTGATGACGCGATCGGGCCAGCCGCCTTCGAGCAACTTCAAATCATCGAGCAACTGCTCGGAGTATGCGGTAGTGCGCAGGAACCATTGCTCGATTTCGCGCGTTTCAACGAGGGTGTCTTCGTGCCGCCAGCAATAACCGTTGACGACCTGTTCGTTGGCGAGCACAGTGCAACATTTTGGACACCAGTTGACGCGGCTTTTCTTGCGGTACGCGAGATCTTTTTCCAGCATGCGCAGGAAAAACCACTGGTTCCACTTGTAGTATTCGGCATCACAGGTGGAAATTTCGCGGCGCCAGTCATAGCTGAAGCCGAAGCGGCGCAAAGTCTTCTGAAATTCCTCGATGTTCCGGGTCGTCCAGATGCGGGGATGCGTTTTGTTCTTGATGGCGGCATTTTCCGCGGGCAGGCCGAAAGCGTCCCAGCCCATCGGATGCATGACGTTAAATCCGCGCATGCGTTTTACGCGAGCGACCACATCGCCGATGGCGTAATTGCGCATATGCCCCATGTGCAGGGTTCCGCTGGGATAAGGCAGCATTTCCAGGGTGTAATATTTGGGCTTCGTGGCGTCTACATCGCTTTCAAATACGCGCGCATCTTCCCAACGTTTTTGCCACTTGGCTTCGATCTTCTGCGGGTCGTAACCCGATTGTGGAGTCTGCTCCGCCACGCGCTATCCTTGCTTCTTTTTCTGCAAATTTCGTTTGGCAAGATCCTTGGCGGTTTTTGCGACTTCTTTTCTATGAGCGGTGCGTTTTTTCTTGAGCGCCGAAGTCAGCATGGTAAAGCCTTTTTCCGCAGGTGGGCCATCTTCGCCGGATAATTCCCACAACTTGGCGACATTTCGACGGTCATCGCCAGGCTCCTCGACCGGGGTTTCGAGAATAAACGGGCGGCCGGGCATGCCGGTGGCGGGGCTGGCTCCCAATTTGGGATGGCGCAGGATTCGCGCAAAGGCGGCGGCTTTGATTTTTCCGTGGCCAATGTTTTCGTGGCGGTCGACTTTTCCACCGAGGGCTATTTTGGAATCGTTGATGTGCCAGACATAAAGATTATCGAGGCCAACGGTTTGTTCAATTTGCAAAATCGTGGATTCGAGGCCGCTTTCGGTGCTGATGTCATAGCCCGCGGCGAATAAATGCGCGCTGTCGAGGCAGACTCCGACGCCGAGCGAAGAAAGACCGCGCGCGATGGCCGCTACTTCTTCGAGGCGCGAACCGACGGAACTGCCCATACCGGCGGTGTTCTCTATTAAGATTCGCAGCTTGCCGAGTTGTACCCGACGGACTGCTTCCTTGACGCTGTTTACGATGGTGGCTATTGCCAACTCGATTTTCGCTTCGCCTCGTGCTCCTGGGTGCACCACGAGAAAATCTGCGCCGAGAGCGATGCCCCGCACCAGTTCATCGTGAAAGGCTTGAATGGAGCGAGTTCGCAGCATTGGCTGCATGCCAGCGAGATTAATTAAATAGTTCGCGTGAATTACCAGTGGGCCCGAGGCCAAGTTCTTCGCGTCGTGCACGAAAAGCAGCGGCGGCGGCTTCTGGAATTCGCGCCGAACCCGCAGCCCACATTCTTGGACTTGCGGAAAAAATCTGTAGCGCGTTGCAGCCCAGCTTGCGGGCGGACTCCAGAGCGTTCAGATAGCTTCCGCTGATGGAAGCATGAATTCCGATACGCAGACTTCCATCCACCCATGGAGGCGGAACGGGTTCTGCGGGAGGTTCCGGGCGGTATTCGTCTTCGGGGTCGAACTTGTCGTCACGAACGTCCAGCGGATCGATCTTCAGCAGCTCTTCCAGTTGGGAAGCCGTATTGGTCGGAATAGTCTTGGGCTCGGGCATTCGTCAGTATGGCACTCTCTTGTGTAACCCCCTATTTTATCTGACCTGTGGGGTTTCTCAAAATGGTGGTTCAAACAGTGGCAGCCGGGGATAGATCGTTTGGATGCGTAGTACCGGGAAACGATGACAGGTAAATCTTGAATGGCCGACACAACTCGAATGCTCCAGGGACGCGAGTATCGCGCGGAGCGTGCGAGTTATGCCGGTGTTTCTGGCTTATTCAGCGCCCGAACATCGAATACGCAATATGATGAGCCTCTTCGCTGGCCCTCTCGGGCTCGGGTTGCTCGCGCTTACGCGAAGCTGCAAGATGTGCGCTTTCGTTCGTTTGATTCGCTATGCGTTCCAGAGCATCCGCGATTCGGCCGGTGTGGACTGCTAGTTCGTCGGTTACGACTGAGCGCTTGACGGATACCCGGCGCTCGCGGCTAAGGGCCAGCAGGAACGCGGCTACTCCCAGCAGTAGTCCGCCCGCGACCAAGAGTTGAAAACCGGTAATGTTGGATAGCGTCATTCCGGGAAATGCCAGCGCAGCATTCAACAGCATGATGTCCTCCTTCTTGAGGGCTTCTTGAGGGATTTCGCTGGGTGGTAGGCTAGGGTTTCGAATCGCTGGGCGGAGTCCCGTTCGACCGGACGGATACGAGAATCAGTGAGGTGAGTTTCATCTAGCTGACGGCTCTTAGGCCATACCCTGTCTCCTGCATGAGGGTATCGACCCGATTGGCTGAGGTTTTTTTGCTGGCGGCTTGGTGTAGTGGCTCGGTATAATCTTTCAAGCGAAGTCACTTTCCTTGTCGTTCGGCCTTGGTTCCTTTGTGCTGGCGAACTGACACAAAGGACATGAACATGAAGATGTCCGTCATCCAAATCGTCTCATTTGTCTAATCCGCGTCACGGCTGAGACTCTTCCCGCTCCTCAACTACAAATATTTTTTCGGACGGCGCCGGCCGCTGGTTGCTACAGTGCGCTCGCGCGGAATGCACAGGACTCTATGGAATCACAAGACGCAGTCGAGGTGGCACAGCCCTCTCTATGGAGTTCGATTCGCGAAGCGGTTCGCGGCTCGCATCAGGACTACACCACAGGCAACTTAAATCGAGCAATTTTGCTGCTGGCAATTCCGATGGTGCTGGAAATGGTGCTGGAGTCACTGTTCGCGGTGGTGGATGTGTTCTGGGTCGGCAGACTGGGAGCGGACGCGATCGCAACCGTGGGACTGACAGAATCGCTATTGAGCTTGGTGTTTGCCGTCGGGCTGGGGTTGAGCCTTTCGACGACGGCGATGGTGGCGCGGCGCATCGGGGAAAGAGATCCGAGCGGCGCGGCAGTCGCAGGAGTGCAGGCCATTGTGCTTGGCCTGGGAGTGTCGCTGGCAATCGGAGTGCCCTGCTTTTTCCTCGCACCGCGGTTGCTGCAGCTTATGGGCGCGTCGTCGCAAGTGGTTACGGTTGGTTCGGGCTATGCCCGGATCGCACTGGGCGGAAGTGGCGCGATCCTGATGCTGTTTTTGAACAATGCTATTTTGCGCGGGGCGGGTGACGCGGCCATTGCGATGCGTTTGCTTTGGGTGTCGAACATCATCAATCTCATTCTCGATCCCTGTCTGATTTTTGGTCTGGGCCCATTTCCGAAGCTCGGCGTTACGGGAGCGGCGCTGGCCACCTTCACTGGACGCAGCATCGGAGTCGGCTACCAGTTTTATCGGCTGCTTCGTGGAACTGAACGTATTCGAATCCTGCGCCAACACATTCGAGTCAACTTTAGCGTGCTGATTCGGTTAGTGCGCGTGTCACTGACTGGAATTCTGCAATTTGCCATCGCTCATACGAGTTGGATCGGGCTGGTGCGCATCGTCAGCATTTTTGGTTCAGCCGCGCTAGCCGGATACACAATTGCGATTCGCATCGTCATTTTTGTGATTTTGCCGTCGTGGGGACTGAGCAACGCCGCCGCTACGCTGGTTGGGCAGAATCTCGGCGCGAAACAGCCGGAGCGCGCGGCGAGTTCGGTATGGCGAACCGGTTTTTACAATATGATTTTTCTAGGCGTAATCGGATTGCTGTTCGTGGCATTCGCCGAGCCCATCGTGAAGCTGTTCACGCACGACCCGCAGGTTGTTCCGCTGGCCGCAAGCTGTCTGCGCATCATCAGCTACGGAAACATCGGCTATGCGTACGGAATGGTGATGCTGCAGGCGTTCAATGGGGCCGGAGACACGGTCACGCCAACCATCGTAAACTTTTTTGGATTCTGGCTGCTGGAAATTCCACTGGCCTACTTCCTGGCGATCCCGCTGCGCCTGCAAGCGCGCGGCGCCTATATTTCCATCGTCGCGGCCGAGGCTGCTATCGCCGCGGTGAGCATCGTGTTGTTTAAACGAGGATACTGGAAAAAACAGCAAATCTGATTGGCCTAGCGATGACATCTGATTTGCCGGTCCGGATTTTCTCGTCGCAAGCTGGTTTGCCCCGGCAACATCGCTTCCGCTAAACTCGATGGTTCCACGCGATTTCACGGAGACATCATGCTTGTTGTCATGCAGTCGCACGCCACCGAGGAACAGGTTCACGCTGTTTGCCGGCAGATCGAATCCCTTGGCCTCAAGGCGCATCCCATCCCGGGAGCCGCGCGCACCGCGATCGGAATCACCGGAAACGATGGAGCTGTTGATCTTGGGATCCTGGAATCGCTGCCGGGTGTGGCCGAGTGCATTCCGGTCAGCAAACCTTACAAATTGGTGAGCCGGGACGCCAAAGAAGAAGATTCGGTCATTCGAATACCGACGCCCTCGGGAGACGTTCTTGTTGGCGGTGTGCACCTCGCACTGGTGGCGGGTCCATGCGCCGTGGAGTCCGAAGCGCAATGCATGGCCATCGCGGAGAGGCTTAAGCCCACTGGTGTGAAGCTTTTTCGCGGCGGCGCCTACAAGCCGCGCACTTCTCCATACAGTTTTCAGGGACTTGGCGAGCCGGGATTGAAAATTCTGGCCAAAGTACGAGAAGTGTTCGGCTTTGGCATTATCACTGAGGCTATCGACAACGAGTCGCTGGACCTGGTGGAAAAATACGCCGACGTGATTCAGATCGGCGCGCGCAACATGCAGAATTTTTCTCTTCTAAAGCGTGCGGGCCGGGCGAAAAAGCCAGTGCTCCTGAAGCGCGGCATGTCAGCCACACTCGATGAATTTCTGATGGCAGCAGAATATATTTTGTCAGAGGGAAATTACAACGTGATGCTGTGCGAGCGCGGTGTGCGCACGTTTTCTGATTTTTCACGAAACACACTGGATCTTGCCGTAGTACCGGCCGTGAAAAAACGCAGTCATTTGCCGATTTTTGTTGATCCAAGCCACGGTACCGGCAAACGCCACAAAGTTCTGCCGTTGTCGCGCGCGGCAGTAGCGGTCGGCGCGGATGGCCTGCTTGTTGAAGTACATCACCAGCCGGAGAAGGCGCTCTCGGACGGTATGCAGTCGATTTTGCCGGAAGAATTCGCAGAGCTTTCCGCCGAGATCCGCCAGATCGCCGCGGTGGTCCATCGCGAAGTCAATTAGCGCGCAGCCTTTGGAATTGTAAAGCGGGACTGCGTGGACTTTGCGGGTGCAGCAAAAATCGCGCACAAGACAGATCAGGAAGAAATTTGGAGTTGTACGTATGGGCAAGCTCTGGCGCAGCATGGTGCGCCCTTACTGAGGACTTCGGGTGAATCGGGCATCCAAATTTCGAGTCGGTTTTCTATTCGCAATTCTTCTTGTCGCGGCGATTATCGTGATTGCGCGCGAACATCGCCCGTCGTTCTTACGACCAGGATTGCGGCTTTATGCCTATGTAAGCACGGCCGACAACGCAGTTTCGGTGGTTGACCTGGTGAAACTGGCGACCGTCGCACATGTGCCGGTGGGCGGCGCAATTTCGGCAATGCGCGAACATCCTACGAGAGCGGAAGTCTGGGGCGTAAGTTCCAGCGGCGGTTTTGTCTGGATTCTGGATTCGCGGACTTCGCAAATCCTTGCGCGGATTCCGGTGGGCCCACTTCCCTATTCAATGGATTTCTCGCAGGATGGCCGGCGTTTGTATGTTCCGGTATCCGGGAACAACCGCCTTGCGGTAATCGATTGTGGCACGCGACAAGTTGTCATGCATGGCGCGACCGGAACGCAGCCCGTCATGGCCCGTGTTTCACCTGACGGCAAGCTGGTTCTGGTCGTCAACAAGCAAGACGCTACCGTCGGCATTTACGATTCGGCAACCCTGCACATACGCAGCACCGTGAGCGTGATTTCCGATCCAGAGGATGCCACGATCCTCGACGACAATTCCGCCGCGTTCATCCTAAGCCGCACGCAAAAACGTCTCTCAGTGATTGACCTGCGAAAAGAAACGTTACTGGCCAATCTAGAACTGGCGGGAATTCCATCGCAAATGATTCTGAAACCTGATGGCGGCGAACTCTATGTTCTCTCGCCTGAATCGCACGGACTGCAGGCCATCAATACCTGGACGCACGAAGTTGGCGATTATGTCGTACTCGGTTCCGCCCCGACGCGCGGTGCGCTGCTTGCTGACAGTGGTGAGCTTTACGTTTCTGATGCCAATTCCGGCAACGTCACTCCGGTGGATGTAAATTACCGGCGCGTGAGCCGTCCGATATCCGCGGGACAGAACCCCGGTGCTTTGCGTTTCGATCCCGGCGATAAAGCGCGATTGCTGCTGGTGGTTAGCCAGGCTTCTGGCGATCTTTCCATTATTCGGATTGCTTCGGATCGCGCTGGCGGCTTGCTGACGATGATTCCTGTCGGGGAGCAGCCACGGGAGTTGGCGGTGAAACTGTTTTAGCTGGCACAGGTAACCCTGCGTGTGCGGTGCTTGCAGTGGGTACACCGTGCGCATCCCAAGATTGGCTGCGCTACGTGAGAACTCAGAACGTCACGGCGCTAGCGGCTCGATCGGCCAGGCGAAGTGTTCTTCTCCGAGCGCGACTTGCAATGTACCTTCGGCAGGGAGGACGTCCACGGGTAAACCGCCATGCCAGAGAGCGACGCTAAGCTGCAGGCGCGAAATTCCCCGCAAATCAAAAAGTTCTTTGCTAACGGCTAACTCCAAAATTTGTTCGAAGGCTGCTTCGGCCGAACGCGCGGAATTCAGCAAGCAGATACGATCCTGCTCTACGGCGTATTCCAGCAATTTTCCGTGCGACAACTTGGCCATCATGGTGATGTCGGTGTTGGCATGAATGGTCACGCGGAATTCTGCATGCTCAAGTTCCGCCAATGCCTCGGGAAATGCATCCAGACGGATGCACAGTCGGTCCGCTTCGAATCCGTAGCGCAACTCGCGAAGATAGAACGTTCGGCCGTGCATGGCTCCGCTACGTCTCTCGGGCGAATATAATCCCGCGCCCAGCCATTCAAAATACGAGGTGTCACGGCCGTTGACGTCCACGCGCAAGTATTCCGAAGGCGGTAAATGCAAGGCGTGCTCGGGCTGGCGCTTG
This sequence comes from uncultured Acidobacteriota bacterium, assembly GCA_963743735.1. Classification (GTDB taxonomy): domain Bacteria; phylum Acidobacteriota; class Terriglobia; order Acidiferrales; family UBA7541; genus Acidiferrum. Next base: position 184,810 of record CAVURF010000002.1, on the reverse strand, counting down.
ATGGGCTTGGCCAGTTCATCGGGCGCGATTTTTCCCAAGGCACGATAGATTCCCGTCAGATGCTTACGGTACAACGCATCGAATTCAGCATCATTCGCAGTGCTGTGTTCCGGTCCATACCACCAGCACCAATCACTGCCTTCCGCAGCAAGCAGCGATTCCTTGGCGTCTTTGAGCGCCGCGTCGGTGGGCGCGTCTTGGCGGCCTTGTGATCGCGCCTCTTCCGCGCGCGCATACGCTTCGCGAGCATCCCAGAGAAGATCCCACGCCTGCACATCCTCGGAATGTCCGATCCAGACATCGAAGTTCGCGTTGATCCAGGATCCGGGGAAAATTGTCGGCGTTTCGGAAATTTCTCCGGCCGCGGCAATTGCCTCGCTGGCGGTTAGCGCGCGGAAATCTGGATCGGACTCAATGCGGCCGTAGAATTCGCGCAGAAATTCACGGCCGTTGCCCGGATAGTATTCCCAGGCATTTTCTCCATCCAGAAAAAGGCAAACGGTAAGCGGTTGCTTGCTCTGCACGCGTTCGCCAATCGCGCGCAATCGTCCGTGAAGATCGGCAGCGCCGGCCTTGGCATCCATCCGGCTATAAACGAATCCGATCAAGTCAGAAATATGGTGGTCGCGAAAAAGTCCGGTAACTTCTGACTCTGGTGTTTTCAGGCGCCAGGGTCTGTAGAGGCGATCCGCGTTCGCGGCAAGACCGGTGGCGTCGCGGAAGAATCCTAGATTGAGCGTACGACCGAGCACTCCTTCGTCCGTGCCAAACCACTTGAAGCCTTCTTCGGCGGCAATGGCCAGAGCTTGATCGGACACGGAGCCTTCGGATGGCCATAGACCGGCAGGCAGCACACCGAAAACACGCTGGTGATATTCACGGGCGCGCCGCAACTGTTCGCGCGCGTCTTCGGGATGGCGATAAGCGCGACGGGGCAATGGCGTGGAAGGATTCGACACGCGGGCGACGTCGGAATCGCATACGAGCGGCAGGATCGGATGGTAGAACGGCGTGGTACTAAGCTCGATTTGCCCGCGGCCGGCAGCTTCACGATAGATGGGCAGCACCAGTTTCAGAAATTCCAATTGTTTTTGCTTTAGGGCCGCTTTGTCTTTTTCCGTGAAGTCTTTTCCCTTTGCGGAAAGCTTATTGATGGTGGCGTCCCTGGCGATCCATTCTTCGTCCATCCAGGCAAGTTGCGAAAGTAATTGCAGGTCACGCCAGTCGCGCGGCGTGAAAGTGACGGTCGCCTGGGCGCCGCCAGCCTGGCGCGTCCATTCATACAGTTCGTGAAGGCGCGGCCAGCGAGTCAGGAAGCGTTCATGGTTCACTTGAAAGGCCCGCTGCAGAATTTCGCTCTTGTCGTCTTTGGACAGCTTTTCGGCATCGCGAAACGCCAGTTCGAACCAAGGCTCGTTGAACGTGCCACTGGCGTACTCCTCAAGCTGCAAACTGAGCGCCGGCACAACGTTGAACGTGGCGTGAATTTTCGGAAATTCCTCGAGGATCTTCACCATACCCCAGTAATCTTTCAGGGCATGCAGACGGGTCCATGGCAGGACGTAGCGCCCGCTTTCCGGGTCGCGGTACTGCGGCTGGTGCATGTGCCAGAGAAGGACCAGATGGATCTTGTTCATCGCGAGCGGCGCTCCGGTGGCACGGCAGTTGCCGTGCTACACTCACGATTCCCGCCATGCGCATTCTTGACCGCTATATCGTCCGCGAAATTTTCCGTCATGCATTCCTCGGACTTATCGTCTTCACATTCGTGCTTTTTGTGCCGCAATTGGTTCGGCTCATGGAACTCCTGGTTCGTCATTCCGGTTCGGGCCCGCAAATTGCAAAGCTCTTCCTTTACATTTTCCCCGGCGTGCTCATCTTCACGATTCCGATGGCGGTGCTCGTCGGAGTCCTGCTTGGCCTGGGCCGCATGTCCGCGGACAGTGAAATCATTGCCCTTACTGCCTTGGGAATCAGCCGGCAGCGAATGCTCGTCCCCGTTGCAGTGCTGGCGCTGACCGGAGCCATCGCCACGGGAACACTTACATTGTGGCTCGGCCCTGCCGCATTCCGTGCACTGCGCGGCATTGAAGCGACACTTTTGGCCTCGCAAGCTTCGTTCCAGATTCAACCGCGAGTGTTCGACGAGCGGTTCCCGAAACGCGTTCTCTACGTGAACGACGTTTCCGCGAGCGGAACGCAGTGGCACGGCGTGTTCCTCGCGGAAACGGGCGAGGAGAGCGGCTCACGGCTGACGCTGGCGGAGAATGCGATTGTAATTGCGGAGCCGAGACAGGGCAAGCTTGAGCTGCATCTTCAGGGTGGAACCACACACGAGGTGAGCCGGCAGGATCCGAGCCACTATTCATTGACGGACTTCGGACAGAGTGATTTGCCGCTGGAGGTGACCGGACTGGTTTCCAATCAACAGCGGACGTTGAGCAATGTCGAACGGCCAACACGGGAACTGCTTGCCGAAACAGGCAAGAACTGGCGCGAGGCGCGAGTGGAATTTCAGCGCCGGTTTGCGTTTCCGTTCGCGTGCCTGGCGTTTGCGCTGGTGGCCGTGCCTCTGGGTGCCCAGCCGCGGCGCGGAGGGCGCGCGGCGGGAACTCTGCTCTCCGTTTTGCTGATCGGTTTGTATTACTCGCTGTCGGTGATGGGCGCGGGCTTCGCTCGCGAAGGAAAGCTCAGTCCATGGACTGGCATTTGGATGGCGAATATCGCGCTGGCTGTGCTGGCCGTAATCTTGTTGCCGCGCATGGAGCAGCTGAGGGGAGACCGCGGATGGTTTCAGAGGATCAGCCGGCTGGAAACCTGGAAGCGATTAATCCGCCGGCGCCAGACGCAGGCGAGAAAGCGAGCAGCGGAACTGGCGAAAGCCGTCAACGGCCAGCAGGAGAGGCCAAGAACATCGGAGGGCAGCTTTCCACGATTGATTGATCTTTATCTGTTGCGCCGATTCCTGGCGTATTTCGCTCTGCTGATGCTGGCGTTCGTGCTCCTGTTCCACGTCTTCACTTTTTTCGAATTGCTCGACGATATCGCGAAGCATGGTGTTCCGTTTCTGACCGTGGTGAGATATTTTTGGTACCTGACGCCGTATCTTCTCTACCAGCTGTCGCCTCTGGGCGCGCTGGTCAGTGTTCTGGTTACGCTGGGCGTCATGAGCAAGAACAACGAGATCGTTGCATGCAAAGCGAGCGGCATCAGTTTGTACCGTCTGGCGATGCCGCTGCTGCTTGGCGGGCTGACGCTCGCCGCAGCCATGATCATTGTCGATGATGTGTACCTGCCCTATACCAATCAACGTCAGGACGCGCTGCGCAATCAGATCAAGGGCAAGCCTCCGCAGACGTACACGCGCCCGCAACGCTGGATTTTTGGCGAGAACGGAAAAATCTATAATTACGACCTATTCGATCCCGGCAGGAATCTTTTTGCCGGGCTCACCGTGTTGGAGTTGGAGCCGGGAACGTTTCACATCAAGCGGCGAGTGTTCGCGAACCAGGCGCTATGGAGCGAAGCGCAGAATGTGTGGATTCTGGAGTCGGGCTGGGTGCGCGACTTTCACGACGGTTCGATCGAGCGATATGACAAATTCAGTGCGACCGCCCTGCCGGAACTTGCCGAACCGCCTACCTATTTCAATCGAGAGGTGCTGCAAGCGTCGCAATTGAGCTTTCGCCAACTGGGCAACTACATCGAAGAGCTGCGCCACGCCGGATTCGATGTCTCAGCGTTGACCGTGCAGTGGTACGTGAAAATTGCTTTTCCACTGATTGCGCCGGTGAGCATGCTGCTGGCGATTCCATATGCTTTTCGCGTGGGCGCGCGCGGAGCGATTGGTGGCGTAGCGGTAGGACTTGCGGTGGGAATCGCCTACTTTTCGCTGGCGAGACTTCTTGAAGCGATGGGCGGAGTAGGTCAAATGCCGCCGCCGTTTGCGGCGTTCGCCCCTGATTTGATTTTTTATTTTGCCGGAATGTATTTCTTCTTCAAAATGCCGACGTAAAAAAACAGTACAAGGTATAAAAGTACGAGGCACAAGCGATTCCGTCGTATCGCGTACTTACTTCGATTCCTTCTCGGAGTGAAGTTTCCAGAGGATCTTGCGGAGCATACCGAGGAGCACTTTGGCGTCGCCGGAACTCAATTCGAAGCGGAGAAGCATGCGGCGAAGTTTTTCCTCGGCGGTAGCAGCGGAGCGGCGATGGATGTAGCCGCTGATGTGCAGGGCTTCGAGCAGTGCTCCCGCAATGCGATTGACGGTTTCCATATCCACCGCAGAGGAAGAAAATTCGTTTTTGGCTTTTGCGATGGCCCCGCCGCGAGAAATCTCGTAAACGACAATTGCGACAGCTTGAGCAAGATTCATCGAGCGATGTTCATCGCGCGTGGGAATGCGTAGAAGAAAGTGGCAATGGCTCAGATCGTGATTGGAAAGGCCGGTCTTTTCCGAGCCAAAGAGGACTGCGACGCGGCCCAAGGCCAGAGTGCGGTGAATCCTTTTCGTCGCTCCTTCGAGCGAGTAAAGCTCGTGTTGCAATTCCCGATGGCCTATGGCGGTGGTGCCGATTACCAGACTACAGTCTCGCGTGGCCTCTGCAACTGAGTCAAATTCTTCGGCCCTGGCAAGGAGTGGCGCGGCACCAACGGCCGAAACCGCTTCGCGGAAGGCCTTTTCGTACGGCGTGACCACGCGAAGATGGAGCGCGCCAAAATTGCTCATAGCGCGAGCCGCCGCGCCGATATTCAGCGGATTGCGAGAACGCACCAGCACGACGCGCAAATTTTCGAGTTGAACAGCTGCTTTCAACGACTGGCCACCACGTTGGCCATTGTATGCGAACTCGCATATCCCGGAACATTTGGGCGGGAGAGCGCGTACCTTTCACCGCTCTGCTTGGGCACGGCACCGGAGATCTGACCTGATGAAAACACTATGCTTGGTACGAAGCACTGGGCTTGTTTTGGCGCTTCCCTGCTTTTGCATCCCTCCGTCGAACGCACAAGAGAAAATCGCGTCGCTGGACGAAATCAAGAATCAGGCCGACTTGGACAAAGCCATTACCGCGCTGGATACAAGGCTTTTCGACGCTCACAACCACTGTGACCTGAAGACGTTCGATAGCCTGCTGGCGGACGATGTGGAGTTTTACCATGACCAGGGCGGGGTGACACTGGGTCGGCAAAACCGAGAGCGTCAAGAACAACATCTGCACCGGCGACACGCAGCGGGTGCTTGTGCCCGGCACTCTGAAGATCTACTACATGAAAGGCTACGGGCGATTGAGCTAGGAGTGAACCGGTTTCTGCATCCCAAGACCGAGGCGAGTAACGGGACGAGTGAGGCGAGCTTTGTGCAGTTGTGGCAACACAAAGACGGAAACTGGAAGTTGACGCGTGTGTTGAGCTACGACCACCACTCAGCGAATCCGAAGCATTAACAGCAGACTTAAAGTAATTGTTTAATGACCCGTGAACGAAATAAATGAGTGGAGCGCCGAGAACTCAGCACTCCACTCTTAACCCTAAGTGTTACTTGAAGTAGAAGCGGGTGCCTCCTCGCTACTTCTTTTTCTTCGCTTGCTTTTCTTCAACCACAACTTGAGCTGCCGCCAAACGTGAGATGGGCACGCGGAACGGCGAAGCGCTTACGTAGTCCATTCCGATCTGATGGCAGAACTTCACGCTGTCCGCGTCTCCACCGTGCTCGCCGCAGATACCAATCTTCAGCTTGCCACGGGTCTTGCGGCCCTTTTCCACACCCCACTTCATGAGCATGCCGACGCCTTTTTGGTCCAACGACTGGAACGGGTCGGCTGAGAAAACGCCGGCTTTCTTTTCGTCCACGTAGTCTGGAAGGAAGCGGCCTGCGTCATCGCGAGAGAGGCCCATGGTGGTTTGTGTGAGGTCGTTGGTGCCGAAGGAAAAGAATTCCGCTACCTCAGCTATTTCGTCAGCGAGTAGCGCCGCGCGAGGCAGTTCGATCATGGTGCCGACGAGGTATGGCAGCTTCACTTTGGCTTTCGCGATTAGGCTGTCGGCCACGCGCCGAGTGGATTGTTCGAGGATGCTGAGTTCTTTTTTGTCGAGAACCAACGGAATCATAATTTCAGGTAATACTTCAACTCCCGCTTTTTGAACGTCGATCGCGGCTTCGATGATTGCCCGGACCTGCATCTCCAAGATTTCCGGATAAGTGATGCACAAACGGCAACCACGATGACCAAGCATGGGGTTGGCTTCGTGCAGCTGCTCCACGCGGCGAGCAACTTTCTCGACGTCCATGCCCAATTCCTTGGCGAGCTCAGCCTGCTTGGCGCGTTCGTGCGGAACGAATTCGTGCAGCGGAGGATCGATTAGGCGGATGGTGACGGGGAGGCCGTCCATAGCCTTGAAGATGCCTGCAAAGTCGCGGCGTTGGAACGGGAGCAGCTTGTCGAGCGCCCTAACGCGGGCTTCCGAATCGTCGGCCAGAATCATTTCCTGAATGGCGCGTTGGCGCTCGGCTCCCTTCTCCGGAAACTCGAAGTCGGTAAAGAACATGTGCTCGGTGCGGCAGAGGCCGATACCTTCAGCACCCATTTCGCGGGCCTTACGTGAATCCTGCGGCGTATCAGCGTTGGTGCGTACGCCAAGCTTGCGGGTTTCATCGACCCATTTCATGAGTGTGTCGTAGGACTTGGGAAGCGAAGGCGTGACGAGCGGCTGGGAGCCGAGGTACACGATGCCTTCGCTGCCGTCGAGCGTGACCCAGTCGCCTTCTTTGGCGGTTTTGCCGTTGGCGCTCATGGTCTTCGATTTCAGGTTGATATCAATTTTTTCGGCGCCGACGATGCAGCACTTGCCCCAGCCGCGGGCCACCACGGCCGCGTGGCTGGTCTTGCCGCCGGTCGCGGTAAGAATGCCCTGCGCGACGGCCATGCCGCCGACGTCCTCGGGACTGGTTTCGCGGCGCACCAGAACAACTTTTTCGCCTCGCGCTGCCCAGGCTTCGGCGTCCGCAGCAGAGAAAACAATCTTTCCGACTGCGGCGCCAGGGACTGCGTTGATGCCGGTACCGAAGATCAGATTCGAGAGCGTCTTCTTGTCAACTTTTATATCGATCACAGGATAGAAGAGCCGTTCAATATCTTCGGGCTTGATACGCAAGATGGCGTCTTCTTTCGTGATGAGTTTTTCATTGGCCATGTCCACGGCCATGCGAAAAGCCGCCGCAGGTGTACGCTTACCGGTGCGCGTCTGCAGCATGTAGAGCTTGCCTTCTTCGACGGTGAACTCCATGTCCTGCATATCGCGATAATGCTTTTCAAGTTTTGCTCGAACTTTTTCAAGCTGGCCGTAAATGGTGGGCAGTCGCTTGGCCATTTCGCTGAGATGCATCGGAGTCCGAATTCCCGCCACGACGTCCTCGCCCTGTGCGTTGACGAGATAGTCGCCGTAAAATTCTTTTTCACCGGTGCTGGGGTTGCGCGTGAAGCAGACGCCAGTCCCGGAATTCTCCCCGGTGTTGCCGAACACCATTTGCACCACGTTGACGGCAGTGCCCAGCAGGCCGGTGATTTTTTCCACGCGGCGGTACGTCACGGCCTTCTCCGCCATCCAGGAACCGAATACCGCGCCAATCGCTCCCCACAACTGCTCCATCGGATCGTCAGGGAACTCCTGGCCGGCCTTTTCCTTAAAGTACTTCTTGAATTCCGCAACGAGTTCTTTCCAGCCGCTGGCAGGGACTGCAGTATCTTCCTTTACGCCAAGACGGCCTTTGAGCGCGTGTAGACGATGCTCGAGATCTTCCTTGGACAGCCCCATCACCACGGTCGAATACATCTGCACGAAGCGGCGATAGGCGTCGTAAGCAAAGCGTTCGTTATTTATGGAAGAAGCCAGACCAGCGACACTCTTATCGTTGAGCCCGAGATTGAGAATGGTTTCCATCATGCCTGGCATAGACCGAGCCGAGCCTGAACGCACGCTGACCAGCAGAGGATTCTTAGGATCGCCGAGCTTCTTCTTGGTGATCTTTTCCAGCTGAGCGACGTTTTCCGTGACTTGTTTCTTAAGCTCTGGCGGAAACTTCTTGCCGTTCTTGTAGTAGTAGTCGCAGGCCGATGTGGAAATCGTAAAGCCGCCGGGAACCGGCAAGCCGATTCTGGTCATCTCTGCCAGGCCGGCGCCTTTGCCTCCAAGAAGGTCGCGCCAGGTGCCGTCGCCCTCCGCTTTTCCTGCACCGAAAAAATAAACCCATTTCGTCACGATATGCCTCGCTAGCAAATTTAGAGTAAGAAGCTACATGCAAACTGCAGAAACCGGAGGACGAGTGCATGCGCGGCGTCCTCTGAAATTATTTTAGATTGTCGGCGCGCTGACAAAATGCAACGCCACGCGCCCTCCTCGACTTGAAGCAATACTTTAACTGCGTCCCTCTCCTCCCATCTCGGAAAAATCCGCGATGGTGGTGAATTCTCGAAGCAACTCTGACAAGAGCGCCAGGCGATTCTTGCGAACTTCCTCCTTCTCGACCATTACCATAACCTGTTCAAAAAATTTATCGATCTCCGGCCGTAACGCTGCAATGGCTTCGAGCGCCTCCTTGTAGCGGCCTGCGCGCTTGTGTTCGTTGACGCGTGGAACAGCCGCCTGCATCGAGGCGTGAAGGCTACGTTCGGCGTCGTTTTCAAAAAGGGCTAGCGAAACTTGCTGCGGCCCTCCTGCCGGGATGGCAGCCTTTTCGAGAATCTTGCGTATGCGTTTAAAGGAAACGGCAAGCGGTTCAAAGTTCTTCGATTTGCGGATGGCGCGGAGAGCATCCAGGCGGCGGCGCGCATCGACCAGATCGTCGGAGGCAGCGCGGAAGACAGCGTTCACTTCGTCGTAGCTGAAATTTTCCTTTTCGCGGACGACGAAGCGGGCGCGATCGATCAGGAAGTCGAGAATCTGCTTTTCCTGCTCGGAGGTAAGGGAACGCTTCGGCGGATTGCTGTGTAGAGCCTTGGAGGCAGCCGAGATGGTCAGTGACAGTGAGAGGGGTAACTTTTTTTCGAGGATGATTTTCACGATGCCGAGCGCTGCCCTTCGCAGCGCGAACGGATCGCTGGAGCCGGTCGGCACCACTCCGACGGCAAAGCATCCGACGATCGAATCGAACTTGTCCGCGAGAGCCACTGCGCAACCGATCAGGTTGCGCGGTATGGGATCATCAAGCCCAACAGGGCGATAGTGGTCGTAGACGGCATCAGAGACTTCGTCGGGCTCGCCCTGAGCCTTGGCGTACAGTCCGCCGACGATGCCTTGAAGCTCGGGAAACTCGCGGACCATCTCTGTCGAGAGGTCGCACTTGGCAAGTTCAGCGGCGCGGTCGGCCTCCGCAACGTGCGCCTGTACCATGCCAAGGTTGAACCATTGTTCCATAAGCCAGCGCGCAAGTGACCGAATGCGCTCGACTTTGTCACGATAGCTGCCCAGGCGTGATTCGTACGTGACGCGCTCCAGCTTGGGGAGATAGTCGGCGAGCCGACACTTCTGGTCGGACTCCCAGAAGAACTGTGCGTCGGCGAAGCGCGCCTTCAGGACTCGTTCGTGGCCGGCACGCACCAACCCTTTGGCGTCCTTGGCGAGATTGATGATCGCCAGAAAATGCGGCGCCAATTCTCCGTTGCGCTTTTCGACCGCAAAATATTTCTGATGGCCACGCATAACAGTGATCAGGATTTCGTCCGGCAGATTCAGGAACGCTGCATCGAAGTCTCCCTTTATCACTGACGGAAATTCGTTCAAGTAGGTAACAAGCTTCACCAGGTCGGCATCCTGATGGACGCGGAAGCTGCCCTGTTTGGTGTGTGCCGCAAGCTCGCGTTCGATTTTATCAAGGCGCTCCGCTGGCTTTACGATAACGCCATTGGAGCGGAGCAGCTTTTCGTAGTCGGCGAAGACACGGACGCGAATGGAAGCTGATCCGAGGAAGCGATGGCCGCGAGTCATGTCCCCAGCCGCGACGCCGCCGTACGAGAACTTAAGTGGTTTTCCATCGAGGAGGCCGACGATCCAGCGGATTGGCCGAATGAACCGCGCACCGGAAAGGCCAGTCCAGGTCATAGTCTTCGGCCAGTAAAGGTCGTGGAGAATGCGCGGGAGAATGTCGGCAAGAATGTGCTCGGTGGCGCGGCCCCGCTTGACGTTCTTGGCAGCTAAGTATTCGCCCTTGGGAGTTTGCAGAAAGTAGATTTCGTGGAGCGCGATGCCCTGCTTCTCGGCGAAGCTGACGGCAGCGCGTGTCGGCGCGCCGACTACGTCGTAAGCTACCGACTTAGGAGGGCCGGTGACTTCATTGACTACATCGGCCTGGCGTATCGGTAGGCCTCTCGCCCAGAGCGTCAGGCGACGCGGCGTGCTAAAAGATTCGACAGTCACGCCTCCCATCAGGTTTTCAGCGGTCAATTGTTTTTCAAGGCCGGCCTTGATTTCGGCTTCGGCGCGCGGAAGCATCGCCGCCGGAATTTCTTCACAGCCGACTTCGAAGAGTAGCTCAACGAATTTTTCAGGCGAGGGCTTGGTGGCGGATTTCCTTGCGGCTGGCGCTTTCTTGGCCGGGCTCACGAGCGCACCTCCGGCTTGGCGCTGACACCGGTCAGTTGTTCCAGATAGTTTGCGGCAGTGCGGCAGGCGGCGACGCGTACTCGAGCCATCAGCGCGGCACGCTCGGTTGTAGAGATGACTCCGCGCGCGTCCAACAAATTGAAAAGGTGGGAACACTTGAGGCAGTGGTCGTAAGCCGCGAGCAGCGGGTAACGGACTCGCTGCTTCCCTTCGGTCTTTCCCCAGCCGTCGAGGAGTTCCTTGGCCTGCTTCTCGTGCAGGTCAAACTCGGCGCGAATGGCTTTGGCGTCGCTGCGGTTGAAACTGTACTCGGAAAATTGCTGCTCCTCTGCCAAGCGAATGTCGCCGTAGGTTTTGTCGTCCGACCAGCGCAGGTCGTAGACGCTGCCAGCGCCCTGCAGGAAAGCGCATATGCGCTCGAGTCCATAGGTGAGTTCGACCGAGATAGGATCGAGGTCCAGACCACCGCTCTGTTGAAAGTAGGTGAACTGGGTGATCTCGAGGCCATCGAGGAGCACTTGCCAGCCGATGCCCCACGCACCCAAGGTCGGCGATTCCCAGTTGTCCTCTTCAAAGCGGATATCATGCTCGCTCAGGTCGATGCCGATGGCGGCCAGACTCTTCAGATAGACATCTTGAATGTCGGCAGGCGAAGGTTTCAAGACGACCTGAAACTGGGAGTGCTTATACAGACGATTGGGGTTTTCGCCGTAGCGACCGTCGGCGGGCCGACGACTGGGCTGGACGTAAGCGACGCGGTACGGATTCGGTCCGAGGACGCGCAAGAAGGTTTCCGGGTGCATGGTGCCGGCACCGACTTCAATGTCGTAAGGCTGCTGCAAGACACAACCTTGCTTCACCCAGAAATGAGAGAGAGTCAAAATCAAATCTTGAAAATTTAAACCCTTCCGGCGGTCTTCAAGTTTTACTTTAACTTTCAAGTCGTCTCCAAAAATTCCCGCGTCCGCAAATTCCGCTCGGTGTGGAACTCGATCCAGCTGAATGAAGCTTCACGTAATTCGATCAGGGCTCGACTCGCATCCGCACCGATTTCGATCTGGTCCAGTTTCCGACCCGCGAACTGTTCGGCGAGTTCCCTGGCTCGCTGCCCCAATGGACGCATGCCGGGCTTGCGGCAGTTCTCGCAAAGCGGCCCCGCTGACTGCGAAAAGTGATACCCAGCATCCCCGGCAAAACTGGTGCCGCAAACGGCGCAACGATCGAGCGGCGGCAGCCAGCCTCCCAGACGAACCGTCCAGAACGCAAAGTACGCGACCGGCAATTGCCACGAACCCCGCCGTTCGACTTCGCGGGCGGTGAGCAATAGCAACCGGAACATGGAGTCGGCAACCTCCTGTTCCGGCAGGACCCGCTCGGCGATTTCGCTCATCGCCGCCAGACCGGTGCTGAGACCGTAATCGCTTTGCGACTTGTTGAAGGATTCGAGCAATTCGCATTGTTGAATCCTTACCAGATCGCGGGTCTCCTTCTCGACGTACCACAGCTGCACGTGCGAAAGAACCTCTAGCGTCGAGCCGTATCGGTTCTTGATGCGGCGAGCGCCTGAAGCAACGCCACGCAGGCGTCCCGACGTACGCCCCAGAAAACTGACGAGGCGGTCGGCCTCGCCCAAGGGAAAGGTCTTCAGAATGATCGCTTCCGTTTCCCTGGCGGGCATATCGTGTCGGCGCGCCGACTGCGATTCGCCGTTTGCGCAAGACGGCTACAAAGTCAGCGCAAAATGCGAATCAAATTTCTTACCATACGCTTTCCGGTTGCGCAACTTTCTGCGCTCTATTTATGGAAAATTTCCCTAATTCGCTCTTAGCTGAGCATCGTTCGGAGCGTGCCTAAATTCGTGAGCCGTGGGCTGCATGTCGTGAGACGTGTGTGCGACTCCACCGGCGAACGAAACGCACATTGCTTCTTGCGCGAAGTCTCGCCAACGCAAGTTCTATCGCTTCACGCACTTAAGTGCATAAAATTAATCTGTTAACCGCAATGTTGGACGGACGCAAATTATAGGACACGCCCGCGCGACCAGCTTCCCTTTTGATTTCAGACGGATATCGGGTAGGCTTTCGCGTCATGTCCATTCCCATCGCGGATTTCACAGGCATTGGAGAAAATGCCACCGACATCGTTCTGCGCCTCGCGCAATTTCCTCGACACGATGGGAAAACGGACACGGTTTCCAGGGAGATCCGTTTAGGCGGCCAAGTGGCGACGGCAGTGGTCGCCGCCGCGAAGTGGGGCCTTCGCACCCGGTACGTCGGAGCAGCGGGTCGGGACCGCAACGCAGGCCTGCATCTCGCGGAGTTTCGAGCCCTCGGAGTGGAATCTCACCTGTTGCGTGTGGCCGCATCCGAAAGCCGACTTTCCTACATCCTGGTCGAGCAAGCGACCGGCAGCCGAGCGGTGCTGTGCCATCGGGACCGTAACGTAAAGATCGACAGATCCTGGTTGCGCAAGGAATGGTTTCAGCGGTCCCGACTTCTGCACGTAGACGGCGAGCACCCGGAAGCGTCGCGACGAGCGGCGGGCTGGGCGCGCGAGGCTGGCGTGCCGGTCATGTGCGACCTCGATGTTTTTACCAAAGAGTTGCGCTTCCTGCTACCGCAGGTGAACTTGCCGGTTCTGTCCATGGGGATTCTGGAAGCTCTCGGAGGGTCGAACGATCCCCTGGCTGCCCTGCCGAATATTCGCGCCGAGTACGGCTCCACGGTAGTGTGCACAACGATGGGCGAGCGCGGAGCATTGGCGTGGGACGGCCAGTGCTTTTGCTATGCGCCTGCCTATCGCGTGGCTGTGGCAGATACGACCGGCGCCGGCGACTTGTTTCACGCGGGCTTCGCGTATGGCACCCTGCAGGGGTGGGACACGCAACGAGTGCTGGAATTTGGCTGCGCGGCAGCCGGCTTAAACTGTATGGCGCATGGCGCGCGAGGCGGGATCGGCTCCGTGCGCGCCATCGAACGGCTACGCGCGGGTAGAACGCGTCACCCCTCTCAGTACTCAGCGAAAGCGTTGTGGCAAGCGGCTGAACGCACCCGTGACGATAAGCGCCGCGCTACAAAAGGATAAATCCGAAAGCCCATGTTCATTCCTTTACGAGACGAGAACCCTTCCGGCAAATTCCCATTCGTAAACGTGTGCCTGATCTTGGCAAATATTGCCGTGTTCATCTACCAGCTGACGCTAGCACCGCGCGCGTTTCAGACATTTGTAATGGCCAATGCGATGGTGCCAGCACGTATACCCGCGGTCATCAACGGCTACGGAAGCTTCGAAGCCGCGTTCCTGCCGTTGGTCACTAGCATGTTCCTGCACGCAGGAATCGCTCACATCCTGGGCAACATGCTGTTCTTGGGGATCTTCGGCGATAATGTCGAAGCTGCCTTTGGCCATTTACGCTACCTGCTGTTCTATTTCATTTGCGGAGTGGGGGCGGGTTTGATGCACATTGCGTTCAACCTCAACTCGCACATTCCTGCACTGGGGGCGAGTGGCGCCATTTCCGGGGTGCTGGGCGCGTACATTGTCCTTGAACCCCGCAACCGGATTCTGACCCTGATTTTTATTTTTCTGGTTCGCGTTCCAGCAGTCGTGGTCTTGGGCTTGTGGTTTGTACTACAGTTTCTCAGCGGGATTGGCTCTCTGGGCACGACAGCCAACGGTGGAGTCGCGGTGTGGGCGCACATCGGAGGATTTTTGCTTGGCCTGTTCATCACAGTCGCAGCCAGGCGCAGATAAAGTTTTACCTTAACTTGTGGTCGACGTTCGACCGAAGAAGCTTCACCCACAATTGCTGCCAAAATTCATAATTAAAGTAATGCTTGAATGTGGTTGCGCGTCCCTGCTAGTGGCCGCCAACTCTTGCCGCGATCCAATCGCCTACTTCAACCGTTCCTTTATGTCCACCTAAATCGGGTGTGACAAAGTTTTCTTGCAGCGCAGAACGAACGGCTTTGCGAATCGTTTCACCCTCTGACTTCCAGCCCAGAAAATCGAGCATCATGCCGGCCGTGAGAATCGAGCCGAGAGGATTGGCGATGCCCTTTCCGGCGATGTTCGGCGCTGAGCCGTGCACGGGTTCGAAGAGCGACGTGCGCCCGGGATGGATGTTACCGGAGGGAGCCAGTCCCAGTCCGCCGGCGAGTTGCGCGCCGAGGTCGCTGATGATGTCGCCAAAGAGATTGCAGGTCACGATGAGATCGAACTGCCGGGGATCGCGCACGACTTCCATAGCCAGGGTATCAATATATAGGTGACGGGACTCGATTTCCGGATACTCCTGGCGGACCTGCTTGAAGACACGCTGCCAGAGGTCATGGGCAAAGGTCATGGCGTTGGACTTGTCGCTCATGCACACACGCTTCAGTTGATTGCGTCGGGCGTAATCAAAAGCGTGACGGATGATGCGTTCGACGCCTTTACGGGAGTTGACGTCTTCCTGGACGGCGATTTCGTCCGGCGTGTCTTTCTTGAAGAAGCCTCCGACTCCAACGTATAGACCTTCGGTATTCTCGCGAAAGACCGTGAAGCGAATGTCGTTGGTCGAGCGATCGCGGAGCGGCGTGAGGCGGTCGTGGAAAAGCTCGACCGGGCGGGCATTCACAAAGAGATCGAGCTTGAAGCGAAGCCCGAGAAGAATGTCTGCAGCGTGCTGGTTAGAGGGCACGCGTGGATCGCCGAGTGCTCCGAAAAGGATGGCGTCAAAATCGTTCGCCAGCATTTCCACGGCGCCAGGCGGAAGCGTGACGCCTTCGCGTAAAAATTTGTCGGCGCCCCAATCGAAATCGACAAACTCAATTTGTCGGCGTGCCGACCTGGTTTCGGCGCGCGCACTTGCAGAGTCTGAGTGAGAATCAACTGCGGCACGAATCGCTTTGATCGATTCTGGCGTGACTTCTTTTCCGATACCATCGCCGGCGATTACCGCGATGCGCGCTGCCGGGCCACCTTCCCGTAATGGTTTAGCCGACACGAAAGATTTCCTCCCTCAGTTTTGTCCGCAAGACAGATTGGTCCCCACATTCTGCACGGAACACGCGTGTTAATTGTTCCACTAAGTTCCACCTGGCGCGACGGCGACGGCCACGATCCGCTAGCAGCTTCAACTGAGAACTTCTTTTCTCGCCGTCATCTTTTCAATCAATTGCACACGCGGACGGAAACCGATGCCCGGACCCTCGGGGACGCGGATAGTCCCCTGCTTTGAGACTGTCACTTCCGGCTCGATGATATCTTCCGCCCAGTATCTTCTGCTGGCAGTGATGTCCCCTGGCAGAGTGAAATTTGGCAGCGTCGACAGTGCGATGTTGTGGGCGCGACCGATGCCGGATTCGAGCATTCCCCCGCACCACACGGGAACGCCATTCTGCCGGCATAGATCGTGAATGCGCCGCGCAGACGCGAAACCTCCCACTCGACCAAGCTTGAGATTAATGATGTGGCACGCGCCTAGACGAATGGCGGCTTGGGCTTGCTCCTTAGCATGGACACACTCGTCCAGACAGATTGGAGTGATCAGCTTGTTTTGCAGTTCCACATGCGCGTACAAGTCGTCCCAGCCGAGAGGCTGCTCGATCATCATCAAGTAGAATTCGTCCAATTTTTTCAGCAGCGGGGCGTCGGCTAGCGTGTAAGCGGAATTGGCGTCGACCATCAGCTTGATAGAGGGAAATTCCCTGCGCAGGCGCCGCAGCGGTTCCAGGTCGAAGCCGGGCTTAATCTTAATTTTGATGCGTTGGTAGCCAGCTTCAAGTTCTACTTCAACTGCCTGAACAAGTTCTTCAAGTGAACCTTGAATTCCGATGGATACGCCGCTGGCGATTTCTTGCCGGACGCCGCCTATCAAATTTGCAAGCGAAAGATTTTTCTGCTTGGCCTCCGCGTCCCAGATCGCTGATTCCAACGCGCCCTTCGCCATGTTGTGGCCACGCACCCACGTCAGGAGGTCCCATACCTCCGACGCTGCGTCGATCCGCTTCCCCTTAACCAATGGCCACAGGTGGTCGCGGAGAATGTGCCAGGCAGTGTCTGTTGTCTCCGGACTATAGGCCGGAGTTTCTCCGGCTACGCACTCGCCCCAACCCGCAACTCCATCCACAACAACCTCAGCCAGCAGGACACGCCGAACGGTGGTCGTTTCCATACTGGTCTGAAAAGGCGCCACCAACTTCATGTGGAGTTCGCGTAGCGTGAGCTGTTCGATTAGCATGAAAGGTTTAGAAATCGCTCCAGGGGGCGAGATGGTACGCACTGACTGCGCCGATTTTTGAAACTGCTATAGCAGCATAGCCCTTAGCAAAGCCGTTCAGGAACTGTTCACGAATCAAAGCCTGAACGGCTTGCACACGCGGCAGTTCGCTGGCTTCCCACCCTTCGAGTGAAGATGGAATTTCGATGGATAAGGAGGATGGTGATGTGGGAAGTTCGCCCGACACAGCAGCCATAACCCGTGGCGAGGCCAGGTACCACTCGGCGACGAGCCGGTCCGTGGCCAGTCCGCGATGCAGCGGACTGGTGGTGACGCCGTAGAGATTCGGAAAGTAGCGGCGGCAAACTGCGCCCAAGCGATTCAGATTGAAATAGGCGTTGCGGACTTCCAACGGATCGAAGGTCCATTCAATCAGCCGGATATCGCGGCTCAAGGCCTCCTCGCGCTGAAAAAGTTTGAGCATACGTCCAACCCCGCGGTCACGGTAGTTGGCATGCACGCCGGTCATGTGCGAATGCAGGTACGGCGTGCCATTGCGCAACGCCGCGAGCGCCAGCGTAAAACCTACCAAAATCTGTCCGTCGTATGCGCCAAGCACTTGACCGCCGGTACGTGCAGCAACCACAAACCCTGTAGAAGGTTCGACTTCGAGGTCCTGTTCGCCCCAGATGTCACGCTGCAGAGCTACGCATGCGTGAAAGTCTTCCAGCGAATTGCAGGCGCGGACAATGATTGGCCCGCTCATGGCCGCGCGGCCGCCTTCTTGCCACGTACGCGGGACAATTTTTCGCGTCGCGAAACTTTGACCTGGTCCCAGAGAAATTCCATTTCGCTGCGCGGCACGTCGGCAAGTGCGCGGCCGGAAACACGGGCCAGACGTTCCATTTCCCGGAAACGAGACGCAAATTTGGCGTTGGTGCGCTTTAACGCGATTTCCGGATCAACTTTCAAGAAACGCGCGAGGTTTACAGCGGCAAAGAGCACGTCGCCAACTTCGTCCTCAATCTCTGTCGGCGATTGCTCCGAGCGTGCGTCGCGAAGTTCTCCGAGTTCCTCCTGAATCTTTGCGATGACTCCTTCTACGTCGTCCCAATCAAAGCCAATACGCGAAGCGCGACGTGTAAGTTGATAGCCCTGCATGACCGCCGGGAGCGTGTGCGGAATCCCATCAAGCAACGACGCCGGTGCATTGCCCGATGCATTGATTGCGTCAGTTCCCTGCTCGGAGCTCTTCGCGCGGCGTTCTTCAGCCTTGATTTGCTCCCAGTTCTTGAGCACTTCGGCGGCGTTTTTCGCGCGTTTCTCGCCGAAAACGTGCGGATGACGGCGAACCATTTTCTGGTGAATCTCACGTATCACGTCAGCGGCGTCGAAACGGCCTTCTTCCGTGGCGATCTGTGCATGGAAAACAACCTGCAGCAGCAAGTCGCCTAGTTCTTCCGCGAATTTGCTATCGTCGCCGCTTTCCAGCGCTTCCAGGACTTCGTAGGCTTCCTCAATCAGGTAGGTGCGCAGCGTCAGATGCGTCTGCTCGACATCCCACGGACAGCCATTGGGCGCGCGAAGCCGCGCCTGTAGCTTAACAAGACGTTCAAACCACAGCCCCGCAGATTCCTTACGCAAGCCAGCAGTCTTCTTGATGGCATTGGAGCGTTTTTTTGACTTGCGGATTTTCTTTTGCGTTGGCGGCATCGGACGGTGAGAACGTTTCCTCGTCTGGGAATCCATGACTTTACGGCGGCGAGTGCGAATTTTCAAGCAAAGCTCGGAACCCCGCAGAAAACGCTGCAAGCGCCACCCGTGCTAAACTTGCAAGGATACAATCGATACTGAGGGTCAAACCGTGGCAGAAAAGAAATCAGGTGAAGAATCGTTTCGTGTAATAGACCGGCGGCCGTTTACGACGGACGGCGAACTGCGCGAAGAATTTGTGGCCGAGCAGGCGCGTGAGGCACAACAGGAAGTGAAGAAAGAAGCGACTGCAACGCAGGTTCAGCCTCAGGTTCCAGTGCCTGAGGCGCAGAAGCCCGCAGCGGACACTCCCAAGCGTTCTGCGCCTTTCGAGAATTTGATCCGCATGCTGGGGAGCAACGGCGCGATGGTGCTGGGCGCGTATACCGATCCACGCACCGGGCAGCCGGTAATCGATCCGGAGGCGGCACGCGAATTGATCGATATGCTTGACGCGATGCACGAAAAGACCAAGGGCAACCTCGCGCCGGAAGAAGACAGCCTGTTGCTCGATCTCCTGGGCAAATTGAAGATGACCTATCTGGAAGTCAATCAGGCACTGGCCGCACAAGCCGCTCAAGCGGCCAAAGCCAAAGGCCGGTAACACCACAGCGGCTATCAGCATGCCGCGGTTTGAATTCGCATCATGTCCGCAAACACATTGCAATTTCATGCAGCATCGGGAACTAGTTTGCACTTGACTGTGCTCGGCTCTGGAACCTCCATGGGAGTTCCAACCATCGGCTGCCACTGCGCCGTTTGTACTTCGAACGATCCGCGCGACAATCGCATGCGCCCCTCCGTTTTGCTTTCCCGGAATGGTCAACATGTTTTGATCGACACCACTCCGGACTTTCGCACGCAAGCGCTCCGAGCGGGCATCGCTCACATCGAGGCGGTGCTGCTAACGCACGGCCACGCGGATCATGTGATGGGGTTTGACGATTTGCGGCCGTTGAGCATTGGCCGGTCGCAACCGATGCCGATCTACGGGAATAAACAAGCGTTTGAAATCGTGCGCCGGGCGTTTTCGTATGCCTTCGACGGAAAACCGAAACTGAGCACGGTGCCGAGCGTAATTTTGAAAGAGGTCGACGGTCCCTTCGAACTGTTGGGAGTGAAGATTACGCCCATTCCGCTGGTGCACGGCGAGATGACCGTGCTGGGATTTCGGTTCGGACGCGGTGCGTATCTGACGGATTTTAACGCAATACCGGAATCGTCTCTCAAGCTGCTCCAGGGGCTTGACGATGTGATCCTTGATGCGCTGCGCGATACGCCGCATCCTATGCACCAGACGGTCCAGCAGGCGCTGGCGCTGGTGGATAAAATTAGGCCGAAGCGCGCGTGGTTCACACACATTGCGCATGATCTGGGGCACGCCGCGACCAATGAGCGTCTGCGCCATCAGGGCCACGGGAACGTGCAATTGGCATACGACGGACTGAAACTGGAAATTGCGACCGACACTCCGTCGGCGATCAAGAATTCCGAATTCATCGTGCCGCGTCTGGACGGTTTGGCGGTGTTTACCGATCCGGCCGAATGGCGGGAGTTTTATGCAGCCAGCGGCCGCGGCAGTGTCCTCGCGATCGGCAACTTTGACGGAATTCACCTTGGCCATCAGGCGATTCTGCGGGAAGCCACGAATCGCGCAGTAAAATCGGGGGCGGTCGCGACCGCGTTGACCTTCGAGCCAGCGCCGCTGAAAGTATTGCGGCCAGAGGCCGCGCCGAAGCGCTTGTCCACAAATGAGCAGCGCCTGGAGTGGTTCCGTGCGGTCGGCGTTGAAGCGGCAGTGGTAATGCCGTTTACGCTGGAGCTGTCGAAACTCAGTCCACAGGACTTTGTCGAAACAATTCTGGTGAACGAACTGCGCGTTCGTGCGCTGCTGGTTGGAGAGAATTTTCGTTTTGGCCATAAACAAGCCGGGGACACGCAGCTGTTACGCGAACTGGGAAAAACCCACGGTTTTGAGGTCGTCAGCATCCCCGCAGTTATAGCGCACGGCGAAATGGTTTCCAGCACGGTGATCCGGCGCGAAATCACGGAGGGAGAGGTTACGCAAGCCGGTCGCCTACTGGGGAGGCCGTTCGTGCTGACAGGCTCGGTCGTCAGCGGAACCGGAACCGGCAGCAAATTCACGTTCCCAACGCTGAACCAGCGCGCGGATCAGGAACTCTTGCCAGCGGGTGGAGTGTATATCACGCGGACGCTGCTGCAAGGCGAAAAGAAGAGCCGGCGCTCAGTGACGAATATTGGCGTTCGGCCGACGTTCAATGGGAGTGCGCTCACAATCGAAACACATCTGCTGGATTTTTCCGGACCAATTTCGGCGAAGCGAATGGAAGTGCGGTTTTGGAAAAGATTGCGCAGCGAAAAAAAATTTGCCGGGCCGGACGAGTTACGCGCTCAAATTGCGAAAGACATCGCTTCTGCAAATCGGTTTTTTACATTGCTGCGAAAATTCAGAATTTTGATGCTCTCGGATTAGTTTATCGTTCGGATTTCGAGCGTCTTGATACTGCGGGCCCTCAATGCCACATGGTCCGTTGGTCCCAGGCAGACACTCCGTTCTTCTGGCTCTGCGCGACCGGCGCCCGGCCTGCCCCCATCCATTGATCCAGAAAGTGTTCGAGCACCGGAGACAACAAGATGCCTACGATGATTGCGAGCGCAAGAATGGGTGCCGTGGACCGCTGTCGTGGCATGGCAAGCGTAAGTTCCATGAAATTTTTGACACCGGTAGACCTGGAAAAGTTCCTACCATCAGCCTGCGTAAGGATCCAGTTTGGGGAGAAGCTAAATTAGGAGGCGCCGCTGGCCAGGCATTCGGCGCAATAGCCGCCGACTTCGGTGCGGGAAATTGTCACTTTCATGCCGAAATCTTTTTCGATTTGTGATTTAAGCTGTTCGTAGAGGCGGCTTTCGAACTCGCGTACCTTTCCGCACTTCAGGCAAGCCACATGGATGTGATCGCGCGGGCCATGCGTTTCGTAGTAGTGGCGGTCGCCGCGAAGATGCAGCAAATCGAGTTCATCAATCAAGCGTTCTTTCTTGAGGAGCTCGATCGTGCGGTACACCGTGACCAAGTGCACGCCGGCATCAATTTGCCTGGCGCGTTCCAAAATTTGATCCACATCGAGATGCTGCTGGGCGTCGTCCATCACCTGAAGAATCACGCGGCGCTGGCGTGTCAGACGAATACCCCGCTCACCAAGAACCTTGATGAGATTGCCGGTAGTTTCTGAAGTGTTGATGCGCTCGCCAGTCGAAGCGCGATGCGCAGGCGTGGCGGACATTCTAAAATTCCTTTTCCTGCTCTGGTTTTCCTGCCAGCCAGATGATCAGGAATGAATCGGAATCAATCCGACGACGTCATTGTACATGACGTAGGCAAAGAGCAGCAGCAGGAACACGAAGCCAACTTGAACAAACCGTTCTTTGACCGCCATGCTCAAATCACGGCGCATCAAGCCCTCAATGCTCAACAGAAGAATCTGACCGCCGTCGAGTATCGGTATCGGCAACAGATTGAGGATACCAAGGTTTACGCTGATGAAGGCCATCAACGCGATCACCTGCGACGGCCCGCGGTGAACCGCATCGCCGGAAACCTGTGCGATGCCGACTACGCTTTGCAACTGCTTTACCGACGCGCGCCCGCTGAACAGCTTACCCACCACAGCAAGCGTCTGGATAAAGTAATCGCCGGTGCGGCGCACGGCAAACTCAGTCGACTCCCGTAGCGGCACCCGCTTGTAAATAATATCGTCCTGATTCACCACGCCGATCTGCCAATTATTTTCCGCGCTATCCGTAAGCCCCTTCTGCGGAGTGACAGTGATCATAAGCGGCTTCCCGTTACGCGCAATGTTCAAAGACACCGCGTGTCCCTGCGACTGGTGCACCGCATCCACGAACTGGCCCCAATACGTGATCGGAGTTCCGTTCACTTCCAGGATGCGATCGTCAGCCCGCAGACCCGCGTGTTTTGCAGGTGTACGCGGACTTACTTCGTCAATCACAGGAGGAAACGGAACAAACCCAAATAGCCAACCGAACGAGGTCGGGTCCTTCACCGTAGTCAGCACGGTGCGCTGAACTCCGCGATTTTCAACGACCAGCGTGAGGGGAGCACCGGCCTGCATGTGGTCGAGTTGGCCCAAACCAGTTTCCCAGGTCGGATTCTTAAGTCCGTTGAGATCGACGATGCGGTCGCCAGGTCGCAGCGGACTGGGCTGCGCCAGCGAAGTCGATAAGTAGCTCACTTCGAGAGGCTGTTTGAGTATCCGCGACTCCGGCAATCCAACCACACCGTAAAGCACGCCTAGCAGGATCAGCGGCAAAACAAAGTTAACGGCCGGGCCGCCAAACGCGATCAATGCCCGCTGCCAGCGTGGCTTGCTCATCAGCTCATCGGAAGCTCCGGTCGGAGCAACATCGTTGGAATCGACGTCAGCGAGATCCTGGCCAGCCATGCGAACGTACCCACCGAGCGGCAATGCACTAATGCGCCAGTCGGTGGCGCCGCGCTTCCAGCCAAACAGGCGCGGGCCGAACCCGATCGAGAACACGTCAACGCGTACGCCACACATGCGCGCGATGATAAAGTGTCCCCATTCGTGGACCAGAATAATGACGCCCAAAACCAGGGCGACACCGACTAAAATATTCAATGCCATAGATCGAGCAACCTTTGCTGTTAGCTAACCGCAACCGTCATAGAATTCGCAGCCAACCGAGTTACTTCTTCTTTTGCTATTCGACGAGCTTCCGCGTCAGCGGCGAGCACGTCGTCCATCTTGTCAATCCGAACCCGCGCTGTGCGCGACAACACTGCCTCCACAACTTCTGCAATCCCCAGAAACGAAATCTGGCGCTGCAGGAATGCTGCGACCGCAACTTCATCCGCCGCGTTCAGAGCGCAGGGCCAAACCCCGCCCTTTTTCATCGCTTCGCGTGCCAGCCGCAGGCAGGGATAGCGGCGGCTGGAAACCTTCTCGAAGTCTAGACGCTTTAATTTGGCCCAGTCCAGATCTACCTGGTTAGATGCGACCCGCTCTGGATAGGTTAACGCATACTGAATCGGCATGCGCATGTCCGTTGCGCCGAGTTGCGCAAGAACCGAACCGTCCACATATTCGACCATGGAGTGAATCGTGGATTGCGGATGGATCACCACTTCCACCTGAGCAAGTTTCATATCGAACAACCAGCGCGCTTCGATGATCTCGAAGCCTTTGTTCATCATGGTGGCGGAGTCAACCGTAATGCGATTGCCCATTTTCCAGTTGGGATGGGCAAGCGCTTGCTCGACGGAAACATTTTGCAATTCCTTGATGGGCGTCTTGCGGAACGGCCCGCCGGAAGCCGTAAGCACCAAACGCCGCACTTCGCCGTGTGCTCCGCTACGCAAACACTGGTGAACCGCATTGTGCTCACTGTCCACGGGAAGGAGTTCTTTGCCTGCCTGGTGCGCTGCGGCCATAACCAGTTCGCCCGCGGCGACCAAGACTTCCTTGTTCGAGAGCGCGATGGTTTTGCCAAGTTTTACGGCCTCGTAAGTCGCCGCAAGGCCGACCACGCCAACCGCGGCGGAGACCATAATGTCAGCCTGGGCGTGAGTGCCAACAGCGAGCATTCCTTCCTCGCCATGATGAATTGCGGGAAGTTTGGCAATTCCCTTTTCGCGCAAGCGTAAAGAAAGCCCATCCGCTTTCTTTACATCGGCGACGGAAACTAGTTCCGGCTGATAGCGCTCGATCTGCCCAACGAGTTCGTCCAGGTTGCCGCCTGCGGCCAGCGCGACCACGCCAAAGCGCGGAGCAAGCGCATCCACCACAGATAAACATTGGCGGCCAATCGAACCGGTCGAACCAAGAATGGCAAGCTGCTTCACGAATTAAGAATCCCTTATTTGTGAGGGTTTGTAAGTACGACTTTTCATCCCAGGGCTTAAAAGTGCAAGCCCGCAAACCCTGCACCCGAAGTTTGAGACCTGAGGCGGAGACCCAGCGGACTTACGCGCGTGACGAGTAGATCCACCACCAATAATACCAGACAACCGGAATGGCGAGGATGAGTGCGTCTATACGGTCAAGTACGCCGCCGTGACCCGGCAATAGCGCGCCAGAATCCTTCACCCCGGCGCTGCGTTTGTACGCCGATTCCAGCAGGTCGCCCGCCTGTCCGGCGACATTGCAAACAACCGCCATTCCAACCAAATGTATCGCGGCAATATTCACTAGATGCGTTGCTGCCACTGCGCTAGCGACAACGATCGAACCGACAGAGCTGGCCGCCGCGCCTTCCCAGGTTTTCTTAGGGCTCAAATGCGACGCGAACGGATGATGGCCTATGGCGCGACCCACGAAATAGGCCGCGGTATCTCCAATCCAAGTGATGACCAGTGAATAAAGCAGCAGATATTTTCCCGCCAGCGCGATGCCGTGCAGCCGCACGGCGAAAGTTAGAGGCAACGCAATCAGCAAGAGCGCCGACGAACTGATGCCCGCCGCTGGCAATGTTTCGACCAGCGGACGGCGAGTGGAAAGCGTCAGGACGGTCACGCCGAGCAAAAAAATAAACAGCACGTCGGCCACGGAAGGACTTGGCAGCCTGAAAAGTCCAAAGATCCTGTGAAACACAGGGCCATCGCTAAGCGAGTGTTGTGCGTCCATTGCCGCAAGATACTGCACATAAACCAGTAGCAGCGCGCAAACCGCGGTCCACAAGCGGTAAGCGCGATGGCCTATCGCTTCACCCAGTGAAAAGTATTCAAATACCGCCAGCAGAATCACCGCTGCAAGAGCGATAGCCACAAGGTATGTGGGCGCACCTAGTACCAAACCGACGACGCACGGTATCAGCACAGCCGCGGTCGCCACGCGTTTCCAGGTCATGAAGCGTTCTGCCTCGACAAAAGGAGTGAAGAAAATTGACGATTCATCATAGCGGGAGAGGCTTGGGTGAGGAAAACGAAATCGGGACGGCGTACTGAACTTACTTGCGGGCGAGCCTTGAAGCGTTCGCTTCCATTTCTTCGCTTTCGCCGATGCCCCCATAGCGCCGGTCGCGCTTCTGGAATTCGACGAATGCTTCGAGCAAACGCGGACGGCTAAAATCCGGCCACAAAGTTTCCGTGACAAAGATCTCTGCGTAGGCAATTTGCCACAACAGAAAATTGCTCACGCGCATTTCGCCGCTGGTCCGTATCAATAGGTCCGGGTCCGGCAGTCCAGCCGTATAGAGACGGCGCTCCAATTCGCTCTCGGTCAGCTTTCGCGAATCGCCGGCGGCCTGGCGCTCCGCCAGCAAGGCATTGGCCGCATCCACGATTTCCGCCCGTCCGCCGTAGTTCAGGGCGATGCACAGCACCATGCCGGTATTCCCTGCCGTAGCTTCCATGGCTTCGCGCGTATCACGTTGTACGGCCGCCGGAAGTTCGTCCGATCTGCCCAGGAAACGCATGCGAATGTTATTGCGCTGGATCAGCGGCATCTCCTGCCGTAGATATTCGCGGAGCAATTGCATCAGAAAATCGATTTCCGCTTTTGGCCGGCGCCAGTTTTCCACGGAAAAAGCGTAGAGCGTGAGCGCCTCGATCTTAAGCCGCGAACAGGTCTCGATGGTCACACGCGCGGTCTCGGTTCCTTTGCGGTGTCCTGCGATACGCGGCAAATGACGCCGTTGCGCCCAACGACCGTTGCCATCCATGATTACCGCCAGATGCTTAGGCAATTGGCCGAGGTTTAGCTTTTCCAGCAAGAACGCTTCTTCGGCGGTTACCGCGCCAAGCGGGTGCGAGGTTGCGACGTGGAGAGTTTTCGAAGAGGCAGGTTCAGTCACGGGAGTTTGGTGGCGCTCTCCTTTACCGCATAAAGTTAACACGCCTTTTGGGGAGCCCGCAACGGGTTATCGGTTAGGTTTTCCGGAATGACAACGCGGGAATGCGGTCAGGAAACCGGATGCCCCATCAACTCGCGAACCGAGGAGTATGCAACCACCAGCGTCAGGATGATTACCGCTACAGTGGAAATCCACGCCACCCAATTAAAACCTTTGGGATTGGTCTGATCGCCCATCAAATCGCGCCGGTTCACCAGAATCAGAACGAAAATCATCACCACCGGCAGCAGGAATCCGTTCAGTACCTGAGACCACAAAAGGATGGTGTTCGCAAAGCGTCCCATGAATAGAACAAAGATCGCACCCGTCGCGATCAATGCCGTGTACAGGCCGTAAAAAATCTTCGCTTCGCTGAATTTTCGGTCAATCCCCGATTCGAAGCCCAGTGCTTCGCAAATCACATAGGACGTGGAAAGTGGCAGGATCGATGCAGCAAAGAGCGAGGCATTCAGCAGTCCAATCGCAAACAGCGCACTGGCCCATTTGCCGGCCAATGGCCGCAGCGCCAGGGCGGCAGTGCCTGCGCTGTCAACGTCATGGATCCCATGCACATAGAGGGTGGACGCCGTACACACAATAATGAAGAAAACGATGATCATGCAGCTGATGCTGCCGATCAACACGTCATTGCGGGTTGCAGGGTACTGGCGTGGGCCAACCCGTTTTTCAACCACTGCCGCTTGCAAATAGAAGTGCTGCCACGGCGCAATGGTCGTACCCACCAGAGCAGCGAGAATGATGACATAGCCGGCGCTAAACGGGGGAACTTGCACGAACGGACGAACCGTTGGGATGTAATGCATCAATTGCGGGGGAAGAAGATGTAGCAACGCGATGAGCCACTCGGGTTTCGCAAAAAAAGCGGAAACGACATACGAGAGGTAGACCACGCAAATGCTGAGAAAAATCCGTTCCACCCATTTCGCGGTGCCGGCCACCACGATCGCCCACACCAGCACAGCCGCCAGTGGGACGGCAATGAATCGGCTCACTCCAAAGGTTTCGCTGGCCCAGAATACCCCGGTGAATTCCGCCATCACGTTACCGAGGTTCACGAACAGCACTGCGGCCATCAGGAAAAATGTCACGCGAAAACCGAATTCTTCTCGAATGAGGTCCGAAAGACCTTTGCCGGTTACCGCTCCCATGCGCGAACACATCTCGAGAGACACATACAGCACAATAGTCATCGGGATCAGCGACCACAGCACCGTGTTCCCGTACTTGGCCCCGGATTGCGCGTAGGTGTAAATTCCACCGGCATCGTTATCGACGTTGGAAACGATCAGTCCCGGCCCCACGACCGCCAGAAAAAGCGCAATCCTGTGACGATAGGGGCGCACCACCGACATCACACGCTCCGCGCGCTCTGTCCAGCCCGCCCACTGCGCCTCAATGTTCTCGCGATTCCACATCTCGATTCGTTCTTTCTTTTTTACTTCATCAACTTCGATACCACGTCGTCCACCGTGACTACCCCGACCGGGCGATTATCATCATCCACAATCGTCAACATGCGTAGGTTATATTTATCGAACATTTCAAATACTTCCTTTTCGCTGGCGTCGGGAGGCAACGAGAGTAGCGGCTCGACTTTCAAGCCAGCCAAGGATTGCTCAGGGTCGGCCAGAAGCAATCTCGCCACTGGAAGGGTGCCGGAAAATTGCGCGGCGCGGTCCAGCAGAACAATGGTGTCCAGCTGATCCAGATTCAGATCCTGTTCCTTCATCCATTGCAAAACCTCGTCGCGAGTTGACCCCTCGCCCACGAACACAAATTCCGTGTTCATCATTCCTCCGGCGGTTGAAGGATCGAACTCCAATAATTCGCGCACGTCCGCGGCTTCTTCGCCCGGCATCTCTTCGAGCAGCTCCTCCGAAGTTTCCCTGGGCAGATCTGCCAGCAGGTCGGCCGCTGCGTCGGGCGCCATTTCTTCCAGAATGTCGGCGGCCTTTTCCGGATCCAGCTTTTCCACGATTTGGGAAGTTAGACGTGCATCCAATTCCGCGAGTACTCCGGCTGCGGTTTCCTCATCCAAGGACGCTATGATTCCCTGCCGTTCAGCCGCGGAGAGGTCTTCCATAATGTCCGCGAGATCGGCGGGATGCAGGTCCTCAAGTTTTTCGTGCGTAATGCGGAGCTTCACTCGCCTTAGTGGATCCGATTCGACCAGATTCACAAATTCCCACCGAATCGAACGCGGCGGAAATTGTTCCTGCATTTTGCGAATAAATTTTTGCGGCGCAATTCCCTGAAAAAGCCTGCGCACCGCTCCGGGCAGCCCGACATCCACCTGCGTCACCCGCAACTCGATCGATCCGTTGGTGCGTTGTTCGGCAAGATCGACATCGTTTACGCGAACCACTTTTCGTCCACTGGTATCAATAATCTGCTGGTCGAGCAGATCTTTCTGCACCGCCAGCCAGGCTTCGTTTGGTTCGTACGGCTCCAACAACCGTTCGTTTACATTCAGCCGAACATTGCCGGGCGCTACCGACGCCACCTGATCGTGCCGCGCCACCAGTGGCTGAAAACTCCCGCGCGACAGCAGATAGTGCGCGATGCGATTCGGCTGGTCCGCTGGTTCGATAAAGAACTCGCGAATCTTGCCAACATAATTGCCCTGCGCGTCGTAAGTCTTCGCGCCCATTAATTCCGTTGCGTAAAGCATGGCCTGCTCCGTTCCGCGAGCAACAAAAAAGCCCGCATGCCGGAATCACTCGGCTGCGGGCACGTATACCGCTAAAAATAATTCTGCCCTAGCCGCCGATGAACTCCTCCATCTGCATCCCTCGGACGTACCCCTCGCCTTCGCGGGAGGCTATCCTCAAAATCCGTCCTGCCTTGCGCCCCAATCTGGACTTCAAAGCACGACGGCGGGGGCCAGGTTCGGGTTCCTTGGGAGAGTTCATCGAAAAAAATTGACTCCGAGCGTAGTGTTAAGTTGCCTGTCGAACAAAGTCAAGAAAAAACGACACTAATTGGAATGATTTCTTGTTTTTCGACTCTTGCCGGTGCGGTTTACTTTTTCTTTCCGGACGCGAACAGCATATTTCCAGGCGGGACGCCACGCCGCCTGCAATCTTCCGCGTACAACTCCAGATAATTTTTCAGCAGATAGTCTTTTCGCGAGTAGCCAAGTGCTTCCGCTGCCTTGTCGATGGCTTCCGGCGGCCCCTCTAGTTCCATAAACGTCCCCGCGGGAGTTTCATCCAGTTCAATCAGCAGATCCTTCGCCCAACGCGTCGCCGCGCCCAGCTTCCAGGTCGTCCGGTATTTTTCATAGGAAAACCAGCCTCGCAAGCCCAAACCTTCGAAAATTTTCCCTAGCATCGCCGCATCCGCGACCTCAACCTCGGTCTCTTCCCGTATCTTGAACCTGCTGCCGTCATCGTCAACGGTACGCACTGCAGGCTGCTTGAACGTCAAGACCACCCGGCTCGGCGCACCTTTCTTGCCCGAGCCCTGTGGTGTTTCAGTTCGAACCCGCAGTAACTGCCCATGTTTCGCCAGCCCGCCATCCGGAGTATCAAAAATGACATTCAATTCGTGCACGCGCCCACTCTCCGCCCTGACCGGCTTTCCACCAAGCTTCTTCACCTTTCGTTCGAAAGCTTTAATGTCGCCTACCGGCAGCTTAATCTCGGTTTCTTTCGCCATCGCTTCCTTTCGCCCCTGGTTTCGGCCCCTACGCCTTTTGCACTCGCCTGACTTCCGCTAGTATAACCAACGCGCACCAATTGTTTCCGCTGGTGAACCCAGCCGCCAGTTTTTCATAAGACTCAAAAAATGGAGCCCAAAAACATTCGGGAATTCCCGATCCCATCAGTCGAAACAGCAAGAGAGCCCTCTCGTCCGCAGCTGCCGGTCGCGGCTGGCAAACCGGTCGAGTACCGTCTCCACGGCGACCTGCGCGTGGACGACTACGCATGGCTACGCGAAAAGAACAGTCCCGAGGTCATCCAGCATCTCGAAGCCGAAAACGCCTACACGAATGCCGTTCTGCAGCCCACAGAGGCCTTCCAGGAAAACCTGTACCAGGAAATGTTGTCGCGTATTCAGCAGACTGACCTGACCGTCCCATACCAATTACGCGGCTATTCTTATTTCACGAAAACAATGGAGGGTAAGCAATACCCTCTCCACTATCGCCGGTTAGCAGATGAAAGCAGCGCCGAAGAACTTCTGTTCGATTTGAACGCCTTGGCGGAAGGTCACAGCTTTCTCGGCCTCGGCGCGTTCGAAGTAAGCGATGACAATCACCTACTCGCCTATTCGACCGACACCACCGGCTTCCGTCAGTACACCTTGCAGATCAAGGATCTGCGGACCGGCGAACTCTTGCCATTTCGCGCCGAGCGCGTCACCAGCGCTGCCTGGGCTGGTGACAACCGCGCTTTGTTCTACACGGTGGAAGACGTGGTCACCAAGCGATCGCACCGGCTCTATCGCCACACCGTCGGGGACTCTGGCGTCGATGCCGCTTCATTTCGAAGAACCCGACGAACGCTTTCGCATCGAAATTGAACGCACCCGCAGCGGCGCCTATCTAATCCTGCTGGTAGCCAGCCACACCACCAGCGAGGTTCGTTATCTTTCTGCCAACGATCCATCCGCTGAGTTTCGCCTCATTGCACCTCGTGAAAACGCCCACGAATATTACGTGGAGCATCACCCGAGCTTTGTGGTCACCAGAACCAATTCGCAGGCATCCGACGTATTTCTGATTCGCACAAACTCCGGCGGACGCACCTTCCGGCTTGTATCGGCTCCCGTCAGTGATCCGCAACGTTCGAACTGGCAAGAACTAATCCCCAATCGTCCCGCCGTCATGCTTTCGGCTGCGCAACCCTTCCGTTCGCATCTTGTCCTGTTCGAACGCGAAGACGGCTTGCCATTTCTGCGCGCTCATCCCGCTCCTGCCGCAACGTCGCTAAACTTGCTCGACGCCTCATATCGCATCGAATTCAACGAGCCCGCCTACACGCCGCTCCCGGAATCAATCCCGAATTCGAACAAGCCCATTTCCGCTATTCGTACGAATCTTTCGTCACCCCACGCTCCATTTTTGATTTCGAGGTCAAGCAGCCGACAAAGCACTCTGCGCAAACAGCAGCCAGTCCTCGGCGGATACGACGCAACGCTCTACGCTAGCGAACGGCTTCACGCTCAGGCATCCGACGGCACGTGTATTCCAATCTCGATCGTCTATCGCCAAGACACTCCGCGCGACGGCAACGCGCCACTGCTGCTCTACGGCTACGGCAGCTACGGCATCTCGATACCGGTCAACTTCAGTTCCAATCGTCTAAGCCTGCTCGATCGCGGCGTGATCTACGCCATCGCGCACATCCGTGGCGGCGGCGAACTCGGCAAACCCTGGCACGATGCTGGCCGCATGCATCACAAGCAAAACACTTTCACCGACTTCATCGCATCGGCCGAACATCTGATCGCTAGCCGCTACACCGCCAGCAACACACTCATCATCGAAGGTGGCAGCGCTGGCGGATTGCTGATGGGCGCCGTCTCCAATCTTCGTCCCGATCTTTTTCGCGCCGTCATCAGCCACGTCCCGTTCGTTGACGTCCTCAACACCATGCTCGACGCTTCCTTGCCGCTCACCGTGGGCGAGTACGAAGAATGGGGCAATCCACACATCGCCGACGATTACTTCTACATGAAGAGCTATTGCCCGTACACAAATCTGGAAGCCAAGCCGTATCCCGCCATGCTGGTCAAAACCGGCCTCAACGACAGCCAGGTCATGTACTGGGAACCCGCGAAATACGTAGCGAAGCTGCGCGCGTTAAAAACTGACTCGAACGCATTGCTATTCAAAATAAATATGGGCGCAGGCCACGGCGGAGCTTCCGGCCGCTACGACTACCTCCGCGAAATCGCCCTTGACTACGCATTCCTCCTGCGTCAGATCGGTATCCATTCATGACGAATCAATCCGCAACCTGCGCGCAAAGCGTTTACCTTGTACTTGATACTTTCTACTCGCCACGTCCCTGATGATCGACGCCACGACACCTCTGATGCAGCAATACCAGTCGATCAAAACGCGCTACCCGCACGCCTTGTTGCTCTTCCGCCTCGGCGATTTCTACGAACTCTTCTACGAAGACGCCATCCTGGCTTCGCGCGAGCTGCAAATCACTCTCACCTCGCGCAATCGCGAAAAAGGCCAGCCCATTCCCATGTGTGGAGTTCCTTATCACTCCGCCGACGGCTACATCGCGCGCCTGATTCGTTCCGGCTTCAAAGTGGCCGTCTGCGACCAGATGGAACTTCCTGGCCCCGGCAAAAAACTGGTCCGCCGCGAAGTCGTCCGCGTCATCACACCGGGCACCGCTACCGATGTCGCTGTTCTCGACGCGAAAGAAAACAATTTTCTCGCCGCAGTTTTTCAGGACACCGCTGCTAGCGTCATCGGTCTCGCCTTCGTCGACCTCTCCACCGGCGAATTCCAGTGCACCGAATTTTCCGGCCCGCTCGCCGAAGAATCTTTGCGCGATGAACTGCAACTGCTGCATCCGCGCGAAACGCTTTTGCCTCGCCCAGCGCAACTCTTCGAAACCGCCAAAACTTCCCTCCTCGATGGAACCGGCGGAGTCGAAAGCCGCATCGATGACTGGACCTTCCAGCTACGACTACGCGCAGCGCATCCTAAAGGAACAATTTGGTGTCGCCGAACTCACCGGCTTCGGCCTCGACGGCCATCCGCAAGCGCTCGCGGCCTCTGGCGCCATCGTCCACTACCTTCGCGAAAACGCCGCGCAAAGGCGCCTTGACATGCTTCCGATCGATGCGCAGGTGCTCACCGGACCTCGCCACTCTCTCGAAGCACTCCAACATCTAGATCGGGTTCGCTATCTACGAACAGCACGATTCTCTGGTTCTCGATCCCGTCTCCGTACGCAATCTCGAACTGCTCTCTCCGATTTTTTCCGACGACTCCGGCAAAAACGCTCCCACCACTCTTGTAGCCGCTCTCGATGTCACCGTTACCGGGATGGGCGCCCGTCTGCTCCGTTCCTGGATTCTTCGCCCGCTCATCGATCGCAACGTCATCGATGAACGGCTCGACGCCGTCGCTCACTTCGTTCAGCAAACCGTTGTGCGCGGAGAAATCCGCAAGGAACTGCGCGGCATTCAGGACCTCGAGCGCCTCACCAGTCGCATTACGCTGGGCCAGGCCGGCCCGCGCGAGCTTGTCGCTCTGCGCAAATCCCTGGCACAGCTTCCTGTCCTAAGAAATTTCGTCACGCCATCCCCAACTGGCGGCAGCTCTGTGCTTCGCCGTCTGCACGCAGAAATCGACGAACTTTCCGATGTCCGCGAAACTTTAGAGCGCTCCATCGCCGACGAGCCGCCAGCCGTCGCCAACGATCCCGGCATGATTCGTCTCGGCTTTCACGCCGAGCTCGACGACCTCCGTGACCTCAGCCAGCACAGCAAACAAATCATCGCCTCCATGGAAGAGCGCGAACGCAAACGCACCGGCATCGATTCCCTGAAAATCCGCTTCAACCAGGTCTTCGGCTATTACATCGAAATTTCCAAACGCCAATTTCCATCTCGCGCCGCCGGACTACGAACGCAAACAGACGCTCGTCAACGCCGAACGCTTCACCTCGCCCGAGCTCAAGGACTACGAACGAAAAGTTCTCGCTGCCGACGAACGCATCCTCGAAATAGAACGTCAGCTGTTCGTGGAAATTCGCTCCAGCATCGCCGCAAAAGCCGCACGCCTGCGCCGCACCGCCGCAGCCGTCGCGCAACTCGACGTACTCACATCCCTCGCAAAATTGGCCGCCGATCGTGGCTACATCCGCCCCGAATTCAACGACGCCGGCGAACTGCTGATCGTCGCAGGCCGCCATCCGGTCATCGAAGAACTTCTCCGCCAGAAAGGCGAACGTTTCGTTCCCAACGATCTATACTTCGAACCGCGCCGCCAGCAGCTTCTCCTCATCACCGGCCCCAACATGGGCGGCAAATCCACCTATCTTCGCCAAACCGCTCTGATCATTCTCATGGCGCAGATGGGTTCCTTCGTTCCCGCGCGCCAGGCCAAACTTCCGCTCACCGACCGCATCTTCACCCGCATCGGCGCCAGCGACAATCTCGCCCGCGGCCGCTCCACTTTCCTCGTCGAAATGAGCGAAGTCGCCAGCATCCTCACCCACGCCACTCCCGCCAGCCTCGTGCTTCTCGACGAAGTCGGCCGCGGCACCGCCACCTTCGACGGCCTCTCCATCGCCTGGGCCGTGGTCGAACATCTGCAAAAACACACCCGCGCCCGCACGCTTTTCGCCACCCACTATCACGAACTCACCGAACTAGCCGAACTACTTGCCCGCCGTAAAAAACGTCCACGTCTCCGTAAAAGAGACCCCCAACGAAATCATTTTCCTCCGCCACGTAGAGCCCGGCAGCGCCAGCAAATGCTACGGCATAGAAGTCGCCCGCCTTGCTGGTCTCCCCCGCAGCGTCATCGAACGCGCCCGCGAAGTCCTAAAAAAACACGAGCAATGCGAACACGAACTAAGCGAACGCCTGACCCCCGGCGCCGCTGTGCGACCCGCATCAACCGGCCACAAGACGTCCTATTCACCCCCATCGACCGCGAAGTCCTCGAACGCCTCCGCGCCCCCGATCTCGACGAACTCACTCCCATGGACGCCCTAACCCTCCTAGCCGCCCTAAAAAAGCAAATTCCTAACTACTCCGCAAGAACTACGAACGCAAATTAGTCTTAGCTTTTTTCCTTCCGGAACGCACAAAACCGATATCTTGAATTGCTGGAAAAGCCGAAGCGAAGAAAAGACATCACTCGCTCGTTGGCTCATGTTAAGCACTTGGACATGCGATATGTGGTCCGAATCCCTCGCACGAGCAGCATGTCTCTGTATTCTTCCGATTTTGAAGTCAAAGGGTGCGCCGGATACCTGCTCGGCACTCTCCGAAGACGACGACCTGAACGGTAATGAACTCTCGTTGGCCGATGCTCTGCAGACAATCGTTGGGCGCGAAATAGGCGCCTTTCTTTCGTGCTTCCGGCAAACTCGCTACTCCACGACGAAGAAACCCTGGATCTGGAACGCGTTCAATCCGAGCGTATGCGTTCCCTCTTTGCGCTCCTCTTCTCCTCTTCTCTGTGTTCTCTGTGCGCTCTGTGGTAAAAATTGCCTTTACCCTTTTATGACCACCAAATCCAAGGCCGTCCTCGGCCGCGCGCCATCACCAACCCAATCGTTGTTCCTGCTCTCCATGTCTCCGCGCAACTCAGCGCCCTCAGCGTCTCTGCTTTATCATTTTCCTGCATTTCTGCCTTCCTCTTCCGGCCTCGGCAATGTCTAAAAACTCCATGTTAGTCCTCGGCATGATGTCCGGCACCTCCGCCGACGGCATCGACACCGCACTGGTAAAAATCTCGGGCGCCCCACCCAACCTAAAAATCAAACTTCAAGGCCACACAAAACAAAATTTCCCGCCGCAAATCCGCAAAGAAATCCTCCGAGTGGCCGAACAAAATCCCCTCACTCCCGTCGAATTCAGCCAACTCCACGCCCGCCTCGGGCCACGTCTACGCCGAAGTGGCACTAGCCGCCTGCAAAAAATTCCACATCTCGCCGCGCAAAGTCACCCTTATCGGCAACCACGGCCAAACCATCTTCCATCAAGGCCAACCCGTAAATTTCCTGGGAGCAAAAACCACCTCCACACTACAACTCGGTGACGGCTCCATCATCGCCGCCCTCACCGGCATCACCACCGTCTGCGACTTCCGCCCCGCCGACATGGCGCTAGGCGGCCAGGGCGCTCCACTAGTCCCCTTCGCCGATTACCTTCTCTACCGCCACAAAAAACTCAGACGCATCAGCCTCAACATCGGCGGCATCGCCAACCTCACCGTAATCCCCGCTAATGCCAAGCCTTCCGATGTCTTCGCCTTCGACACCGGCCCCGGCAACATGCTCATCGACGCTCTGGTCCAGCACTTCACCCACGGCCGCCAACGCTACGACAAAAACGCGCGACTCGCCACGAACGGTCAACTCATCCCACACTCCTCGACACACTTCTGAACGATCCTTACCTCCGCCAAAAACCACCCAAATGCACCGGCCGAGAATACTTCGGCGCGGCCTACGCAAAAAAGATCCTCGCTCTACGCCGTCGCCACCACGCAAAACCAAACGACCTAATCCGCACCGCCACAATCTTCACCGCACTGTCCATCGTCGACGCCCTGAACCGCTTCGTCCTGCCAAAAATAAAAATCCACCAACTAATCGTCTCCGGCGGCGGAGCAAACAATCCCGTCCTAATGGCCCAACTCACCGCGCTGCTCGCTCCTACCAATGCACCAGCGTCCCATTCTTCTCCCGCAGGGGCACGATATATCGCGCCCTCGTCGCCTTCTGCTAGATCGAAACCGAACATAGAGGTTTTTCCCTCTGACGAATTCGGCGTTCCCACGGACGCAAAAGAAGCCCTAGCCTTCGCCATCCTAGCCTACGAAACTCTCCACCACCGACCATCAAATCTTCCGTCCGCCACAGGCGCAACCAAACCAGCCATCCTAGGAAAAATCTCCTATGCCCCGCCCCGCTAGCTCTCTCGTTTCCCTCCGCCCGACAATTCTCCGCGCTCCTCTGCTCTGTCTCTGTCTTCCTCTTTCTTTCTCGGCTGCTCTCGTCCCACAAACTTCGATCCCACCTCGCTCACTTTCCTAATCGAAGCCAACCCCGTCAATCTCGACCCACGTTTCGCCACCGACGGCCAATCCCAACGCCTCGACGGCCTGATCTTCAGCGGACTCCTCGCCCGTGACGCCCAAATGAATCTCCACAGCGACCTAGCTGAATCTTGGCAAACTCCCGATCCACTCACGTATGTGTTCCATCTCAAGCCCAAGATCCATTTCCACGATGGCCGCCCACTCACCTCCGCCGACGTAAAATCCACCTTCGACTTCATCCTCAACCCGGCCAACAAATCCCCAAAGCGTGGCAGCTTCCGCATGATCGACAAAATCGAAGCGCCAGATCCCCTCACCGTGATCTTCCATCTCAAAGAACCTTACGCCTCCTTTCTCTGGAACCTAATCCCCTCCGCCGCAGGCATCGTTCCGGCCAACGCCGCGCCCGATTTTTCGCGCTATCCCATCGGCACCGGCCCATTCCGTTTCGTCAGCCAATCCCAGGACGACGAAGTCCTCCTCGCGCGCAATCCCGACTATTTCGCCACCGCTCCCGAAATCCAGTCCATCCGTTTCCGCATCGTGCCCGACGCTGTAGTCCGCGCACTCGAACTCCGCAAAGGTTCCGCCGACCTCGAAATGAGTTCCCTCTCCGCCGATCTAATACCCGTTTTGGTCCGCCGCCCCTCACTCGCCCTAAGTGAACGCCCAGGCACAAACTTCGCCTATCTCGGCATCAATCTCCAAGATCCTCTCCTGTCCAAACGCGAAGTCCGCGAAGCCCTCGCCTTCGCCACCGATCGCGAAGCACTGGTAAAATTCCTCCTCCACGGCCAGGCCCGCGTAGCCAACGGCATCCTTCCACCCAATCACTGGGCCTACGAACCTAACGTCACGCAATATCCCGCCGACGCCGCGCGTGCCGAAAAACTCCTCGATGCAGCCGGCTACCCGCGCGCCGCAAACGGCATCCGCTTTCGCCTCACGCTAAAAACCTCCACCGAAGAACAAGCCCGTCTCATCGGCGCCGCGTTGCAAGAACAATGGCGCAAAGCCGGAATCGATCTCGAACTCCGCCCGCTGGAATTAGCAACCCTTCTGTCCGACTCCATACACGGAAATTTCCAGCTCACATTTCTCCGCTGGGTTGGCGCCAACAACGATCCCGACGTCTTCGAATTTGTCTTTTCCTCCAAACGCTTCCCACCCGACGGCGCTAATCGAGGTCACTACCGCAACCTGCGCATCGACGCGCTAACCGATCAGATTCGTGTGGAAATGGATCAGGAAAAACGAAAAGCACTCTGCAGCGAAGTACAAAAAATCCTGGCTGACGACCTGCCCTACATCCCGATGTGGTTCACCGACGTAGTCTCGGTCCATCGGCGCGAACTAGGCGACCTGCAACTCTCCCCCACCGGCGACTACGATTTCCTAGCGACACTGAACTCATCCTCAACCCAATCCGCAACTTCTCAAAAGCGATAACCTGCGCTATTTGGCGCCGAAGCAACCTTGATGGTTCGGCTGATTGGTCATGTTATTTTAGGGGCCGCGCAGTGCGAGGCGCGTTCCACCGGAACGCGAGCTCGGCGCTGCTGTGGAGATTGAGAATGAGAACGATAGTTAGTTTCTTGGGCTTGCTTTTGCTGACGGGTAGTTTCGACGTTGCTCAGCAGCAACAACACGACAGCGACGCGTGTGGGTGGTTTAGTGTCCAAAGCGGACCAAGACACGCGACCCTTATGGGGCCGGCTGACATCGTACCGCTCGTCTACGTGGTCGAACAGGCCTGATTCGCCGATTGAGATCCTTTCTGTCGATCTACAGGGAAGGTGGCTTTCGGTATCCAACGAGCAACACGCAGAGCAAGACTGTGCCAGCTATAGAGTCCACAATCGGAGCGACCGAGTCATCCAGCAGTTCGATGTTGAGGTTGTGGTTAGCGGCATCAGTGGCGCCGCCGGTTCCGGGGCCCACAGTTCTTCACCGCTCGCACCTGGCCAAAGCGTCGAAATCAAGGCTTGTGGAGGAGCTGGCCATGGCGGAGCGCCGGGAAATAACGTAAGGCTGCTCATATCCGTGCGCTCAGTCGATTTCGGAGACTGCCTTTACCGAACGTCACTAAGAATCCCGCGCAGCCTCGGCGTGCATCCTCTCTGGTAGGTGCAGTGATTCACTCTATTGTAAAAACAGTATTCACTCCAGGCAGCCTTCATCTCACTGCAGCGCGTCTTCGATTTCCTTAAGGCTAATCACACCCACCCGCAGTATCTTCCACTTGTCGTGATGCAATTCGACAATGGTCGAAGCGGCCGTCGCTTTCGTCTCGCCCGCGTCCAGAATCAAGTTCAGCCGGTCGCCCAATTGCCCAAACACCTGTTGCGCATCGGAGCAAACTTCCGATCCGGAAAGATTCGCGCTGGTTCCGGTAAGCGGCCCGTCAAATTCTTCAATCAACCGCGCCACCACTTCACTACGCGGCCAGCGCAAGGCGATCCTTCCCGTATTCGCCGTGACTTTCAGCGGCAAACGGTGCGACGCATTCACCACCAGCGTCAGCGCGCCCGGCCAGAACTCTTCCGCCAGCCGCAAAAAATTCCTGGGCACTTCGCGTGACAGCAACATCGCCTGGTCCAGCGAATTCACCAGTATCGGCAATGCCCGCTCTTCCGGCCTCCCCTTCACGCGATAAATCTCTTCCACCGCCGACAAATTGAATGGATCCGCAGCCAATCCATACACGGTATCCGTCGGTATCGCGATCACTTCCCCATGTCGCAGCCGCTCCGCTGCATATTTCAACACATCCCCTGAAGGCGACTGCGCACTTATCCGCAGGATTTCCGCCGGCACTTACACGCCTCTCGCGAAGCCTCTTCCGCTCGCCGCAGCTCTCCGCGCAAGCTGCCTTTCTGCGCGCGACGCTACCACACCCGCCAGATACCGTGCAATAACCCCCTCCATGGTTCCAAGGTCAGAGCGTAAAGGCCTGCAGCTTGACCACGCCAATAGAAAAGAGCACACGAACGTCATCGCGCGTTCGTGTGCCCCAGTCAGCTGCGGCTATTTATTAAAGACGAGGCTTATTTTTTCGCTGATCCTTGCGGTTGTTGCGGAACGTACGCGGATCCGCCCAGATCGGCATCGCTGAAACCAAACACGAA
This sequence comes from uncultured Acidobacteriota bacterium, assembly GCA_963743735.1. Taxonomy (GTDB): domain Bacteria; phylum Acidobacteriota; class Terriglobia; order Acidiferrales; family UBA7541; genus Acidiferrum. The sequence goes on along the minus strand of CAVURF010000002.1, from coordinate 144,459 downwards.
AAATTGATTGGGATTGGTTCCTGCGCCATTCAGGTCCTGCAGGAAGTCGTTGTCATTCGCCAACCACAGCGTGTGCACCGTTCCGTTGAATTCCACGTCCGGTCCCAACGCCAGCCCCTCCAGCTTCGCTGGAATCTGGTCCGATGAAATCCCGTTCGCGGTCAGTACTTTGACCACGTCCAGAAAAAGCGTCTTACTCACGGCGCTTGCCGCCGCTGTTGAGCCGTCCATATCGATTACGTCCACCGCGTTGGCCAGGTCAATCTTGAAAATCTGCTTCACCTTGGCCTTGCTACCGTCGCCCAGGCCCTTGCCATCACGCTCGTCAACCAGAAATTCGTGCTGGTTCAACGCGGTAATCTCGCTGACCCCGGAACCCGTCGTCAGCAAGTATGCGTATTCGTGCGTCGTCTTTCCGGTGCTTACGTCCACGGTTACGATTCGCAGCAGACTCGTCGCGCTGCCGCCCTGCGCCGCATCTTGTATCAGCGCGTTCTGCATGATTCCCACCAGCGTGTTTCCGTCCGGAGTGATTGCCAGTCCTTCCATCCCCTTGTTGGCCACACGTCCGCTGGTGTTGTTCCCTATCTCCACCGCGCCCATCGAGCTCAGCGTCGAAACAAAAAGATGGTCGGGCAACTTAAACGAACGAATCCGCTGGCCGCTTTCACGATCAAACTCGTGGATGTATGGACCATATTCGTCCGAAATGTAAATCCGCTTGCCGTCGCTCGAAAGGCGAATTCCTTCGCAGTCCAATCTCGCGTCTTTGGAATACCCCGAATTCTGGCTGAGACTGAAATTGTCCGAACGCCCGGAGAAATAGTTTCGCGAGGGAGTGTTCGGCGCCGGTGCCCCTGGCCCGACTCCCAGCCCGTCGCCGCTGCCATAAATTAACGGCGATGGACTATAGAGCAACGTGGTTGCTTCCAGTGTCGGCGTCAACGTGAACGGCAATCCTTGCCCGCCGTTCGGTTCTAGGTTCATCTTGAGAGTGTGAAACCGCGGAATGTAGCTAACCGTATCGTCCACCAACGAGTCAAAACTCACCGCGTTCGGCCCGCGATCTGGCACAGCCAGGAACGTGTCGCCATATCCCCACGCGATGCCTGAACCGAGTCCGCCCAACAAATTCGCCGGCGCTCCGTTTTCCAGGTTGTAGTCCAGTCCCGACAAATCCGCATACAGCCCCGCACGGGATTCTGTCAGCGTTCCTTTCGCAATCAAATTTACTTGCCCGCTCGCGCCCGTTGCGCCGAACACACTTAACGCCGCGGCTATGACTGTCCCGTACAAAAGTTTTTTCACAAAAGACTCTCCTGTTGGTCTTTCTCTCCTGAAGCGCGCCAATTGTTCAGTGCTTGCCCTGACCGCAGGTTACGGGGACTTTAATTTTGCGTTGCGATTTCGCGTACACGACCCGGCGTTTCAAATCACTGCCTCCCTGATTTCTGCAAAGTCTGCTAACCTCCCACGCGGATATGGCCGATCCCTCCAAATCGCCGCGCGCTAACCGCGCAACTTCAGTGGCCAATGGCCTAATCACCGGCCGCGATAATCGCTGGCTCAAGGAATTCCGCATCGCACTTCGCGGCGGCCTGCCCTCCGAATCCGGCGCAGTGGGAGTCGAAGGTCCTCGTCTCGTCGAAGAGGCCCTCCGCTCCGCCTCCCCCATCCGGGCCGTCCTCTTCAGCGAATCCGGCGAACGCCACCGCGCCCGCCTCACTCAATATCTCGATCGGCCCGAAGTCGCCATTCCCATCCTCCTCACCACTGATCGCCTCTTCGAAGGCATCGCCGACACCGAACATCCCCAAGGCGTCGCCGCACTCGTCACGCCGCGCACTTTCACCTTCGACGACATCTCCCGCGCCTCCGCCAACGGTGCTGCCCCTCTGATAGTGGTTCTCGCCGGCGTGCAAGATCCCGGCAACGTAGGCACCATCATCCGCACCGCCGCCGCTTTCGGCGCCACCGCAGCCGTAGCCGCACCCTCCGGCCAAAGCGGCACAGCAAATCCCTTCGCACCAAAATCCCTGCGCGCCTCCGCTGGAGCCGCCTTGCACATTCCGCTCCTCATCGGTGTCCCGTTGCCAATACTACTTGCGCAATTTCGCGCCACCGGCATACAACCGCTTGCTTCGAGCTCCCGCGAACCATCCGAAAGCGACCAGCCCCTCCTAAGTCCCTGGCAAGTCGACTGGTGTCAACCCGTCGCTCTCCTCATTGGCAACGAAGGCTCCGGCCTCCCCGAAGAAGTCGAACGCAGCGCCGACGCCCGTATCCGTATCCCCATGTCTTCGAGCGTCGAATCCCTCAACGCAGCCGCGGCCGCCGCCGTCCTCTTCTACGAAGCCGCCCGCCAACGCAGCTCCCGCCGCTAATCACCAAAGTCTGCAAATCCCATCCTGCCCGCTTTAGTCTGTGTAGGGGCGCAGCACTGCTGCCCCCAGCTGGCCCAGGCGCAAAACTCAAGCCAGCTCTACTGAACGCAAGAGAAAGTCCACCAAACCTAGTCCCAGCGACCTTCAACAGAAATTTCCGGATGCCCCGCTAGCCCTGCTATGTTGGAGTGAGCCCTGACCCTCGGCCCGCAGATAGATTCGCGAACTTCCAAACCATCAGGACAGTCACCCTATGCGCATCACCATTTCTCACGATCGCCCCAAGGCCGAAATCATCGAAGCGGTCGACCGTTCCTTCAACGATTTGTTCAAAACCGCCGCAGAGCTCCCTGTCAAAATAACGGTTCAAGAAAGGACCTGGCAGGGCTCCACTCTCAACTTCGCACTCACCGCCAATTGGGGCTTGCTCAGCACACCCATCAAAGGCACCGTAGAAGTCACCGACCACGACGTCACCATTGACGCCGACCTGGGCCTACTTAATCGTTTCGTCTCCGAAAAAACGGCGCGCGCCGCTATAACCGATCGCGTCAAAGGTCTTTTGAAGTAGCCGCCCACCAAAAAAAGCCGTCATTCCGCCTGCCCCGCGCCTGGCAGGGACAGCAGCGAGGAATCTCTCCCCTCTTTCGTCATGCGTTAGAATAAATCTCAGGTGACCGCCATCTCCCTCCGTGGACACGTTCGGGCGCTGTTCCTCTACGACGTAGCCGAAGCTATCGGCCTTGACCTACTCCGCTCCATGGCCGAAAAGAAAGGCGTCGAACTCCGCTCCAGCCCCGCTCACCCGGTCCCACATCATCTCCGCTTCGAACGTCCGCCCTCCATCGAGCCAATCGGCCTCATGGCTCTCGACACCGGCGAAAGCGTCGAAGTCACCACCAAATATTACGACTATGGAGTCGTCAGCATCGAAATGGAATTGCCGTTCGAAGGCGATTGGGATTCCCTGGTCTCGCAATCCAACCGCTGGAGCAACGCCACCGAGTTGGAAAATCGCGCCAGCGACTTACTCTCCATCGCCTTAAAACGCGTCAGCCACGCACTCGTTCGCCCCTATAAAACCTGGCTGCGCGAAGATTACTTCATCGTGCATCTGCCGGAAATTGCCGCGCAGGATGGCAGCACCCTCACCGCCGCTGATCTTCTCGCATCCCACGCTCGCGAAGTTGCCCAACTGGTTCGCGGCGAATCCGTTCCACTCTCCGACCCCGAACGCCAGGAAGTTCTGCAATCCAGCATTTCCTATTCCCGCACCGACCTTCTAGTAGTCGGCTGGACCGGCGCTCTCGTTTACGGCAACACAGAAGTCGCCGAGATGACCATCCAAGTGCTCGAATACGCCAACACCCAGCTCCTCGAATTCCGCCACTACGACGGTTTACTGACCCAATTGCTAGACGGCGTCTACCGCTCGCTCGAACGCAAAAGCGGCATAGCCGCCGCCTGGCGGCTCTCCCGCGAAGCCGCCAGCCTCAACACCATCCGCCTCGACGTAATGGAATTAACCGAAAAAGTAGACAACGCCATCAAATTCCTAAGCGACATGTTCTACGCCCGTCTCTACAACCTGGCCGCCGCAAAGGTCGGCGTACCGGACTACCGCGCCCTTGTCGACCAAAAACTCCGCACCGCCGGCGAACTCTATCGCTTCATGGTCGACCAGTTCAATCAAACCCGCAGCTTCGTCCTCGAACTCGCCGTAGTCATCATCCTCATCATCGAATTCTTCTTCCTCTTCCGCGGCAAATAGTTTCTTGTCGCAGTCGTCTCAGCTCTTGCAGCACTACCAAATTAAGCCGCCAACCTTTTCCCGTAGGGGCACGACCTGTCGTGCCCTCGCCGCAATCAATCACGCAACTCGGACCATCACTCGATCAGCCGACACTCTACATGTTCGTCGTCATCCTTCGAGCCGATTCATCGGCTCGAAGGATCTCAACCACTGCGTGTTGGCGCACACTTTGCGAACTTCCGGTCGCTCCATCGCACTACGGGGCGTTATGGCTTACTTTCCGATACGTGGGTTTACAAGGACTTGGCCAACCCGTTCGACTGCGATGTAAACTCTCGATATGCACCAAAAACAGGTTCTAGCGGCCAGACTGCTACCGAAGGACAAACCCCTCCATGTTCACGCTGTGAACTGGCCATACCTGAGTTCGAATTCTCCGACGCCTTTCTGTCTCAACTGACCGACCTGACGCAAAAGAGAGACAGAGTTCAAATCACGAAGGAGTTGCGGCAATAGAGTGGATGCGACTTGGGAATTGCTAAGTCATGGGTGACGCATAAAACATTTGAAACTATCGAGACGGAAACGGGCAAATTTGAATGCCCCCATTGTGGAAAGCCCCTCCGAACACCTCGGGCCAGGCAGTGCCGTTTCTGTCGGCGCGATTGGCACTAACTTTACTACTACCACTTTCCGTATACCGCGTTAGTCAACTACGGCTGCACTACGCCCACCTTATCCACCCCACTGCAAGCAATGTAAACGCGCCCATCTTTTGTAGCCGCCATGTTCCGCACCACGCCGCCTCCTGATGGAATATCCGCCTTCGCAAACGTTTCCGTCTTCGGATCGAACCGCACCACCGTATTCGGCTTCACGCCCGATTCGCTGTACCACACCATCCCATCCGGAGTGATTGTAATGCCATACGGATTCGATTCCGCGCCGCCTGGCGAATCCCACAATTTCACTTCGCCCGTTTTCTGATCCAGCCGCCCCAGATGCCCACTCTTGAAATCCGAAAAATAAACCCGGTCCTGCGCATCAATGGCCAACCGTCGCGGTCGCACTTCTTTCGGCAAATCATAATCGCGGATCGCTATCGTCTTCGGATCGATGCTGCCAATTTTATTCGTACCCAGCTCGCAGAAAAATGGCACGCCCTTGCTACTCATCTGAATCCCGTAGGGCAACGCATTTTCCGTCGGCACATCCTTCAACTCGATTTTTCCGCTCTTGGGATCAAGACGTCCCACCATGTTCGCGCCCTGCAGCGTAAACCACAGCGTTCCATTCGCATCGAAAACCACCGTGTGCGGATCGTCCGCTTTTTCCACCGGCATCTTGTACTCTTTCACTTCGCCTGTCTTCGGATCGAGCTTGCCGATGTATCCTGCGAAATTTCCCGTGAACCAGATGTTGCCGTCACGGTCGGAAACCAGCCCATGCGGACCGGAGTTGGTCACCTTCAGCGAATACTCCTTAAATTCCCCCGTCTTTGGATCAAGCCGCCCGATCTTGTTGGCCATCTGCTCGGTGAACCACAACGCGCCATCCGCTCCCACCGCCGGATCGTGTGGATGCGCGCCCTTGGTCGGCACCGTCCACTCCTTGATGCTGACTTTGAGCTCTTGAGTCTTGCCAGCATCGCTCTTGTCTCTGCCCCTCGCATGCCCGTCGGTATTGCTGCTAGTCGACGCGCGCGAAATTGCAAAACCGGCGATGAGTACCACCAGCGCGAAGCTTGCCACGCCTATCTTGGCGAAGCGCGAGTTTTTCATGGGATCCTCCCGTCTTTGCGCGGGCCTCCTGCTAACTATATACCTTTACTCACGATCAAGAACTCCGCTCCATTGTTCTTCGGTTTTTTCTGGGGCGCCTCACACGTCGCTTTCACGTGTGGGTCTTTCTAAGTTCTTCATTGCGCGAAACATATGAACTCATGGGGATCATACCTATCCAATTAACTATTCCTCTTGACATATATGGGAAATCTTTGCAACTCCTTCTCATCTCATCTTTAGAATCTGCAGTTATAAAAAATGGGGTCGGGTACCCCAGGCGGCATCGCACGATAGGGCAAACGCATACCGCGTGTCGTTACTTCATTGCATCTTGTCCCCTTACCTCGTCTCCCGTCCGGTTTCTTCATCTCGCCACTAAAAAGCTCTACACTTATCCCTTGCCATGAGCCTCTTCCCTCCACCCTCCCCGAACCCGAAACCTCCGTCCGGCCCTCCAGCCCCTCGCCGAGCGCATGCGTCCCCGCACCCTCGACGAATTCATCGGCCAGGAAAAACTCCTCGGCCCCGGCAAACCCCTCCGCGTCCAAATCGAATCCGACAATCTCTCCTCCATGCTCTTCTGGGGCCCGCCCGGCTGCGGCAAAACCACTCTCGCGCGTCTCATCGCCCGCCTCACCAAATCCGAATTCATCCCCTTCAGCGCCGTCACCAGCGGCATAAAAGAAATAAAAGAAGTCATGGCCGAAGCCGAAAAAAAATCCCGCGCCGGCCTCCGCACCATCGTCTTCGTCGACGAAGTCCACCGCTTCAACAAATCCCAGCAGGACGCCTTCCTCCCTCACGTCGAAGCCGGCCACATCCTCTTCATCGGCGCCACCACCGAAAATCCGTCCTTCGAAGTCATCTCCCCGCTCCTCTCCCGCACCAAGGTCTACGTCCTCGAAGCCCACACCACCCCGCAAATCGTCGAACTCCTCCATCGCGCCCTAGCCGACAAAGAACACGGATTGGGCAACTGAAAATCTTAGCCTCCGAAGACATCCTTTTCCGCATCGCCTCCTTCGCCAACGGCGACGCACGCACCGCCTACAACACGCTCGAACTCTGCGTGCGCAGCGCAAAAGCCGGACCAGATGGCGTGTTGCAGATCACTTCGGAGCTCCTCGAAGACGTTCTCCAGCGCAAACTCCTGCGCTACGACAAATCCGGCGAAGAACACTACAATCTCATCTCCGCCCTGCATAAATCCGTGCGCAACTCCGATCCCGATGCCGCCCTATACTGGCTCGCGCGCATGCTCGAATCCGGCGAAGACCCACTCTACCTCGCACGCCGCATGGTCCGCATGGCCAGCGAAGACATCGGTCTAGCCGAGCCCGGCGCACTCGCAGTCACTCTCGCCGCAAAAGACGCCTTCGACTTTCTAGGCGCGCCTGAAGGCAATCTCGCACTGGCGCAAGCCGCCGTCTACCTTTCCCTCGCGCCAAAATCCAACGCCCTCTACACCGCCTACAGTGACGTCCTCGAAGACGTCCAGAAAACCGAGGCCGATCCTGTTCCCCTCCATCTCCGCAACGCTCCCACCGGCCTCATGAAAAATCTCGGCTACGGCAAAGACTACCAATACGCCCACAACTACGACGAAAAAGTCACCAACATGCAATGCCTCCCAGACAATCTAGCTGGCCGCTCCTGGTACAACCCCACTGACCGAGGCTTCGAGGCGCATCTGCGCCAGCGCCTAGACGAAATTCGCAAAATCAAATCTCCCGACATCGAGTCTGAGAGGAAGAAATGAGAAACGGTGCGCCGTTCCTGGCCCTTTTGCTATATTGCGCGACTGGCGCGGCCCAAGAAACGCCGAAGAGGCCGCCGATTCTCGGGATTGCAGGTGTGGGTATAGCTGCGCCAAGTCACAAAAATGGTTTTTATGCTAAGAACCTCGGGCTGATGCCAAACCGTGTCACTTGCGCAGGGCTGTGTATTGCCAGCTTCGGAGTTAATTCCCATCAGCGGATCGATCTGGTCGATCGAGAGCCGTTCTACTCGAGCCTCCAGCCCACGCAAAATTACCTATTGCAGGTAACGTTTGAGACGTCGGATATAGAGGCGCTCCGCCACTATTTGCAATCACGCGGCGTTCATGCGGTTGATCTCTATGATTCCGGCGCAAATGGCTCTAATCCTCAGTTCTGGGTGACGGACCCAGAAGGTCATCAAATTGGCTTCATTCATTTCACAAATATGGTCCCGCAGCTTCGCTCTGAGCACCAGATAAGCACCCATCTCATCCATGCCGGATTTGTGGTTCACGACCACGCCGCGATGGATCATTTCTACAAAGACATTCTTGGCTTCCACGTTTATTGGCACGGAGGGATGAAAGACGACGAAACAAACTGGGTGGATATGCAAGTTCCTGAAGGGACGGACTGGATCGAATACATGCTGAATGTGCCAGCCGATGCCAACAAGCACACCCTCGGCGTGATGAATCACATCGCGCTCGGCGTTCCAGACATCCATGCAGCCGCCAAGCAGCTTCTAACCAACGACATGAAGCTCACCGAAGAACCGAAAATTGGCCGCGACGGCAAATGGCAGCTCAATCTTTACGATTCCGACGACACCCGCGTCGAGCTGATGGAATTCACTCCGGTCCAAAAACCCTGCTGCTCCGAGTACACTGGACCGCACCCCAAACCATGACGCCTCTCTCGCGCCGCCAAAAAAATTTAACTGCGGTCGTTCCGCCCCAGCCGCCCCGAATCTGTCTCAGGCAGGTCGTACGGGAGGGCACGGCTTTAGCCGTGCCAGATAAATTACGAAATACAGGGGTTTTAACCCCTGAGGTCACCAGCTCGCAGTCTCAGAGTATCCGTGAAACGCCGCTCAGTTTTTGTTCCGCACTCCGCGCTCCTCTGCGTGCGGCGCTTGGCCCGATCCTATCGGGGTGTCTCTGCGCTATCTTTATCTTCCTTCTTCTTCCCTCTTCCCTCGCTCAATCGCTCGATAAACCCACCACCACCATCGACGAAGACATCACCGCCTTCGCTTTCGCTCCCGATGGCCGCATCGTCTATTCTGTCCGCCGCATGTTCAAAAACAAAAAATACGACATGCAGCGCGACGACATCTGGATCGCGGACGCCGGCGGCGGCCGTCGCAAGCGCATCTTCCAGGGTGAGCACTTCACAGTGGCAGCTCCCATCACTCCCAGCCAGCGCGACGACTTCTCCGACGACCAGGATGACAAAGGCAAAAAGCACAAGAAAGACAAGACCGATAAAGACAAGCCTCTCACTCCACCCTTCACCTACATCGTTGCCGGATTTGATTTTTCGCCCAACGGTCGCTTGGTGCTCGTGCAATTGCTCACCAGCACTATTTTGACGGAATCAGACCACCAGCAGGACGAGCGCATGACGCTGGTGCTCGACGAATCCGGGCGCGAAATAAAACTCAGTGGAGACAACGCCGTGATCCACGACGCCGCCGACCCCATGTGGCTGAACGACAGCGCGACCATCGTGTATCTCACCGAAATTCTGAAACCCAATGTCCTGTTTTCCTACAAATTCGCAAACGTAAAGACCGGGCCCGCCGGGCCGGCATTTGAAGGTCGCACCTTCATCGCTTCCGTTCCCATTCCGCATACCAACTTGGCAATCGCCATTGAACGCGACAAAAGTCTTTCCGGGCCTCCACGTTTGCAGCGCCTCGATTTGCTGTCTCAGGACGACAAAGAACTCGCCACGCTCGACGGTTATGAAACCGGTCTATCCGTTTCACCATCTGGCAAACACGCCGCCTACTTCATTGATAAAGAAGTCCTGGAAGTGCGCGATCTGGAAAAGCCCAATCGCGTCGCGCGTGTGCGCATCGGACTCGGCGCCATTCAGTGGTCCTCGGACGAATCGTACTTGCTCATCAAGCGCTCGCCAGAACGCAAGTCCGGCGACTTGGTATGGATTCCCCTGCCACCGCTGACAAATGTTACGGGCGCGCGCTCCAACCAAATCCCGGTCATCCAGCCGGACCCCATCGCGATTCTGCACGGCCTGACCTTCCGGGATTTCGCCATCTCTCCCGACGGGCACACGCTCGCAGTCGTTCCGCCCGGCAAGCGCAACCTGCTGCTCTTCCCACTCCCGCCGCCACGTTGACCTATGATTATGAAAAATTGAATGGAGATATTTTGTAGATGTCAGAAATCGCTGCTACGTCGAGGGACCGAAACTCGCGGCGGCATCCGCTACGCTGGGGAACGTAGGAACAATTTTGTTCACTTTGGTCTGATCCAGAATGCGTGCGATCACCGGCGGCGCGCACGCCAATCGCAAATCTCCGCCCACACCTTTCAACTTTCGAAAACAACGCACCACCGCACCGATCGCCGCACTGTCCATGGTTGACACCGCGGACAAATCCAGAATCAGCCGCGTCTGCTTCTCTTGTATGAGCGCATCCACTTCGCTTTCCAACTGCGTACATTCCGCGCCGCAATGCACGCTGCCGGTGATGCCCAGCGCGGTCATTCCGGCTCCGATTTCTTTCCTTGTCAGTTGCATGATCTCGCCGTCGCTCACCACCGCTTTGCGTTAATCTCCAGGATACTGCAGGCTCAGCCTTAAGCCGGTTCGTGGAATCGTTTCGCCGCAAATATTGTAAACACGATAAACACTAACATTACAACTACTTGCGAGAGCAGGAACGGCGGTTCGGACTGTGTCGGAGCCAGCGCAATTAGAGCCGGCACTTTCGTAAACAGTTGGAAGATCAAAACAAAGACATTCAAATAGAACGCGATCATCGCGGTCGCCACGTAGATTCGACGCCACGCGCCCGTCATGTGCTTCGAATAACGCGCTACGATCGCTACCGCAAGCGCAACCAGCGAGATGGCGCCGATGATGTGCGACGGCATCAGCTTGTGAAACGGAAAGAAATAACCGGTCACGCTGGTCAATACGGTCGAAGCCAGAAAAATCGCCGTCCAGCCATCCAACCGTTTTGCACCGAGCAGGCCCACCAGCACGACCGCCCCTGCTAAAATCCCGATCAGACTGATCAGAACGTGGATATGAGAAAGAGTTGTACTTCCGAAGATCACGGATCCTCCCGAAGAGCTCCGTTTTCAACTGTCTGGACTTACACAAACATTAAAGCCGCAGGCAATACTCGTTATCGGCGCAGACTGCCGCGCAAAACTTGCCGATAAAACGAAATCTTACGCTGGCAAAGAACCTGCTTCGGAAAATCCGGCGGCTGCGTCGCCGACGCTCTTGAAATTCGGAATGAGTTTATCGAGCTTCGTAAGTTTCAAGCTGTAGTCCACCATCGGCTGGGCACAGGCCATGCGCAGTCCGCCTCCGGCTTTTTTCAGCTTGGTCAGGCAACGCACCAGCGCACCGATCGCTGCACTGTCCATGTGGGTGACGCCCGCCATATCGAAAATCACCCGATTCTCGCTCAAGCCAATCAACTCATCCACTTGCTTTTCCAGACGAGCGCACTCCGGCCCGCAATGAATGCTGCCTTTGATGACCAGCGCCGTCACGCCGGGTTCGATCTGCTGTTTGGTGAATTGCAGGATCATGATGCGGCTCCATCCTCTCCCTCAAACGGAAACTGGCGGATCAGGCGGACACAATCGCCTAACGCAGCAAAAATGGAACTTCCCCAGCCGCACGGCACAAAAGACGCAGTCTTCTGATTCAATGGCTTGTCCGCTTCCGCGTAAAAACGCATCCGCTGTCCAGTAGGCGGCACGGCAAACTCTTTCACAGTAATTTCAAAGGTGACATCCGACGATCCCTGCCGCTTGACCATGGAAAAATAGTGATACTGCGTAAGCTGCTCGGAAGGATCGCCTTGCAGGTAAACCCACTCGCTCATCCGGTTGCCCCTTGCCTGTTGGGAATGTGCCGGATACTAGGCCACCCAGCGCCTCAAGTCAACTGGATGCGTAGCTGAGAGCATGGTTATCCGAAATGCGGCGCGGGGATTTCGGTCGTTGGCAAATCGAAGAGGAAGAGAGGTTTCTCGCAGCTGGGCCCGGTTATAGCTAAGTGCTCTCGCTCGGAATTACGGTGACGTATTTGGAAGGGTGTCAGGCTGCGGAAGCTAACCGTATGTTTTCGATCTTCGCCAAAAGAGTTGTCAGGTCTTTGCGAGTGAAAGTCCACTGGAAGGGAGAAGCGGTTTCCTCGTATCGCCGCTCGAAGGCTAACAGCCGCTGTTCGAGCTCATTGAGGGATTTGAAGTCGTTGGGCGTGAGAACCTTCCTCTGAACAATAGAGAAGTAAATCTCAATCTGATTGAGCCAGCTTGCGTGGACGGGGGTGTGCACGAGGAGCACGTTGGGCCATTGAGAGCGCAGACGGTCGACCGCCTTTTGGCCGCGATGGGCGGAGCAGTTGTCCATGATCCAGAAAACGCGCCGTGCTGACTGGTAGGGCTCTCGGCTCATGACTTCCCCAATCAGGCGATCGACCGGAGCAATGCCGGTTTTCTTTTCGCAGCGGCCGAACACCTTGGCCCGATGCACATCCCACGCAGCCAGATAGGTCCATGCGCCTTCACGGAAGTATTCGTGTTCGACTCTGGTGGAACGACCTGGTGCGGGAGATAGCGTCGGCTGCTTGCGGCGACGGGCTTGAATACTGCTTTTTTCGTCTGCCGAGATGACGAACTCACGCGCACTTAGAGCGCGTCCCTGCCAAACGCGATCATACAGATCGAGGATGCGTCCAGCCTTGGCCGCGAAATCTGGATCGCGTGGGAAGATCCAACTGCGATGTCGCCAAGGGCGGAGCGCATCGGCACTGAGCCAGCGCCACAAGGTCGCTCCGCTAATCTCAGCTACCAACCCTTGTGTGATCACTTCGCGCCGAATCTCGGAAAGAGAAAGTCGCGAGAGCGGTAGCTGCAAGCGATGCGGGAGTTCACAGGCGAGCGCCTTAACTTGGACGACGACGCTGGGGGGAAAAGAGGGCGGGACGCCCGCCCCGAGGTTGCGACTCCAGGCCAGGAAGCCGCGCGAGGGCGAATCGCTTGCGCCACTTGCTGACAATCTGGCGCGGCGTATCCAGGCGAGCAGCAATGATGTCGTTGGAGAGGCCTTGCGCCGCGAGCAATACGATCTTCGCTCGGACCACATCGCAATACGGTGACGTATACTGACGTGCCTGAACTTCCAGCACAACACGCTCTTCCCTGGAGAGGACTATCGAGAATGGGCTTTTTCTTGGCATAAGAGAGCAATCCTCCGCATGCCAAGCCTAGCAGAATTTGATAGCCTAAAGACATCCATTATACGTCATCGTATTTATGAAATGGAGCACTAAGCTAGCTCCCCGGATTGGCGAACCGAAGAGAATGTATTGTGGCCTGCTAACCGGTGTCGAGGTCGCCAGGCGCGAATGGCGATTCGAATTGCGGGTCAGCGGCTGGCGCTGACAGTACCAGGGTGCAGGAATTTGCCAAATCCCGAATACAATCGCTGCCGCACAAATTCCACACCCGGCCAGCTCGGACACGGCGTGCGCAAGAAGTAGTATTCGTTCACTGGACGATCATCCTGGAGAGCAGGAGTATCGGGCGAAAGCGCAATCAAAGAGTCAAGCGTGGAGCGGTTGGCCTTGACAATCCGGAATTGCTGCTCCGGATCTTTGAACGGACCCCACTCCACGAAATCGGCGCGCGCCTTCTCCGGCATGCGCGCGACCAGTTCGGCAGGGGTGCGCACGGGAATGGGGCTCGTGCTGCAGAGATAGTGAAGTCCCGGAACGCCTGCATAGGCGAATACGCGAACATACGGAAACGAGTCCTTGAGAGAACGCGCGACGGCGGCTTGCGTGGCAGTATCGCCTTCCGGCAACCACTGATGAAAAATGCCGCCCGCACGAAGATGTTCTTTCACCAGGACGTAGAACTCTTTGGAATACAAAAGGCTGGAGCCCGCAGCAGGAACCGGTGGCGGCGGGTCAACGATGATGGAATCAAACGTCTGAGATGTGCGCTCCAGAAAACGCCGGCCATCGTCCGAGATGATTCGAGCCCCCGGAAGGGCCACGACTTGCGCTGCGTCGCTGTGATAATACGGAAAAAGTTTTGGAACGCTGGGGATCAGATCCACCACCGTTGCAGGAATTCCCCAAGTTAAAGCTGACCGGAAAGTGGTACCCATACCGAAGCATATGACCAGAGTGTTCTGCGGCGGCTGTTCGTGCGAAGCTAGGGTAAGGTGCGCCATCATTTTCGTAATCGGACTTAATCCGGTCATGGGGATGCCGTTCACCAAAAGCTGTTTCTCGCCGAGCGAACCATAGTCCGTGGCGATGACCGTCGCAGCGCTATCCCGCAAGACGATGCTGGTCGGAAAGATCGACTCAAAGTCCTTCGTCAGCAGAAAAACAAGCAGGGCTGCCGCCACGACCGAGAATGCAAAGACGCGATCCGGGATGCTTAGCTTGTGAACGCCAACCGGAAATACCGCCATGGCCATGAACGGAGAAATGAAAAGCAGCATCGCTATATGCTCGCCAACCAGCGGCAGCACAAGAAAGCCCGCCAGCAAAGGTCCCAGGATGCACCCGAGAACGTTCACCGCGTAGGCCCGGCCAGCGCGTCCCGGATCGCCCTGTGACCACCGGTCCACGAGCATGGGAGTGAGGAATCCAATTGCGGCAGAGAACGGCATGACGCCGATGAGTACGCGAAGTACGGGAGGTATAAAATGAGAGCGTAGATCGGTCGTTACCAGGGGAAGAATGCCTAGCAACGAAAGCAGCACCCAAATCACTGCGCCTTCGACAGAATATTTGCGGCTCCAGAAGCGGTAGATCCGCGATCCCACGAAAGTAGCGAAGAGATACGAAGCCAGAATTAAGGCAAAGGAATAAACCATTGGCCCGACGCTCGGCGTAAACAGGCGAATCCAAACCACTTCCATGCCCATGGTGACCAAGCCGGTGAGAAACAACAGCGAAAGAATGCCTTTTTGCGACCCTGTGATGACTGGTGCCGGTTGCGCGGGCGGCGCGGTGTCCGTCGCGCTGGCTCTTTCAGAAACCAGCGAAAGCAGAAACGCCGAAACCGCGACCGTGAAATTCAAAACAATTCCGACGCGTAAGGTGCCATGAAAACCGAATACTTCGATGAACAACAGTGGAATGAGGGCGCCGGCGACCGCGCCGACCAGGTTGGCTACATATAGAAAGCTGAAGGAGCGCTTGGTTTCGCTTTTCATATCGCGACGAATGGCAAACATTGCCAGTGGAATGGTGGCTCCCATGCACGCGCACCACGGGATCATGGTTAGGGCCAACCACGCTCCGGCCACCAGGTAATAAGCGCCGGACGAAATACCATTTTGACCAGAAAGTTGCTCCAGCAGACGATGGCCCCAAAGCATCTGCAGAGGGACAAGAAGAGCCGAAGCACCAATCAAGAGTTCACTAAGAGCATAGAGGCGCAGTGGTGGAAAGTTACTGCGACCTTCATAGCGGCGGATCAACGTGCCGGCAGCCCACGAGCCCAAGCCCAGCCCGGCCATGAACATCGAGAGCACGATGGAAACGAGTGGAGTGGTGACGCCGAATTGCGCCATTGCCAGGCGCAGCCAGACCAGCTCGTACAAAATGCCGCAGAATCCCGAAACCAGGAAAAAAAAGAAGTACCAGATCACACGCACCGCCTTCGCTCAGTCTAAATAACCGGCTTGCCTGCTGATCTTCCAGAGCATCTTTGCGACGTTCTTCTTAGAGTATCCTCGAAACCGGAGAGCCGGATGGCGAGCCCGAAGGGCAGGCGTGCCCTCCTCGTTACTCTGTTAACGCTTTGGAGAACACTCTGGTCTGCGGTGGATTTATGGGACGGGACTGTACGACGGAAGAAGTCTTACGGCCGGACAAAGCTGGGGCGCTGCGTGCAGCGCCCCTACAATTCAGCGAACGCTGTTCATCGTGCGCTGGCTGACGCGAATCGCTTGAAAAAGCTGTCGGAATTCCAGCTTGGGCGAGTCTCGGCGTTGGCGATTCGAAGCGCGAGCTTTTCCAGGATCGTGTTGAACTGCGCGGCGGCCGCGGCGTCCACCGGCTGAGTGGCGTCGTCCTTCACTCCGTGGTAGCGCTCTTTGTACCAATCGTCAAAAAGTTTTTCTTCCGGAGTGCCGGGCAACCACCCAAATTTGAAAGCCAGCGATGGCACACCTTGCTTGATGAAACTGTATTGGTCGCTGCGAATGAAGCGAACGTGATCCGGTTGTTTGTCGGCTTGCACCGTTACACCCGCATCTTTGGCGACTGCGGTGACGTCATTGCCTAGCGAAGATTCGCCGAGTCCCTGCACTTCCAGATATTTCAGCGGGAATAAGGGCAGATACATATCCATGTTCAGGTCCGCGACGATTTTGCCTTTTACCGGGGGGTGTGAAGCAAAATATTCCGAACCCAGCAAACCTTTTTCTTCCGCCGTGACTGCAAGAAACAAGATCGAACGTTTTGGTTTGACTCCGGAGTCGTGCATGGCGCGCGCGATTTCGATTACCGATGCGATGCCGGAGGCGTCATCCATCGCGCCGTTATAAATTTTATCGCCGTTGACCACTTCGCCGACTCCCAGGTGATCGAGATGCGCGCTGATGACCACGAATTCATCTTTCAGTTGTGGATCACTGCCAGGCAGCACTCCGGCAAGATTTTCCGAATGTGCGGTAGCGCGCTTCTCTGCGCTTTTCGCACGAATAGTGACGGCCAACGGAAAATGCGGCAGCGCCTTGTCGGTGCCGAGAAGTGCGGAAATGTCCTGAAAGGCATGCCCGCTGCCAGCAAACAATTTGTCCGCGTAGACTGGATTCATGGTCATCGCGAATTTTGGCCAGAGCGCGCCGCCGGCCGCATCCTGCAATTCCATGCGTTGAGAGAATCGCGCTCCGGCCACGCGCGACCACGGCACTTCCTGCGTATGCGGGTTCAGAATCATCACGGTTCCCGCCGCACCGGCTTGCGCTATGTTTTTCCGCCGTTCTTCGCCGGACTGGTAATGCGCTTTCACGGAATTTGCGATCGAAGAAGGTCCGCCAGTCACGTACACGGCGATTTTTCCTTTCAAATCCACTCCGGCAAAATCGTCGTAGTTAGCTTCCGGGATTTTCAGTCCATATCCGATAAAAACCGCGGGTGCTTCGACCGGCGCGGCATTCGGTGTGGTCTGCAGAAATCCTTCCTCGGTCGGCTGTACCGGTTCCACTCTTCCGTTTCGAATGAAGTCGAGAGAAGACCGCGTCTCATCAAGCTGCAGCACGTTCAGTTTGACAGGCTGGGCATAGCCGTGAACTCCTGCCGGCTGCAGGCCGGCCTTCTGAAATTGGTCGGTGACGTAGGTTGCAGCTTTGGCAAAGCCTTCCGTGCCGGTGGCGCGACCTTCCAGTTTGTCGTCGGCCAGATATTGGATGTGCGCCCACCACGCCTTGCCGCGCGCGTCCCAATCCTGGGCAGCATGGGAAACGCCAGCGAGCAGAATTAAAACAATGAATAAGCGAGTGGTGAATTTCAACGTGGGCTCCTAAGATGGCTCCGACCGGGTCGGGCCACTACGAATATGCAAGCGGTCGCAGTTTAGCCAAGACGCGTCGGCTGAGATCCTTCGGCTGCACTGTGCGCAGTCTCAGGATGACAGCAATCCAAACCGCCCACCTCAGAAGGCGGCCGCTACATGGGTCAAAAACACCGGTCTGAAGACCGGACACTACAAAGGCGCGCGGGTCAGGGCTTTTAATTGTGCCACTTCACGCACCGTCAGTGGGCGGACTTTTCCGGGAGGCACATCCAGAGTGAGCGGGCCAAGTTGCACGCGCTTGATTTTTTCTACCAGGAAACCGAGATTTTGAAACATGCGACGAATTTGACGGTTACGGCCTTCGATCAAAATAACTTCGTACCATGGATTGGGCGCGTCTTCGAGCTGACGAATCTTTGCCGGAGAAGTTTTCACCCGTTCGCCGTCTTCCAGCGTGATCATAATTCCGCGGCGCAACCGTTCGATTCCCTTTTCGTCCGGCCGCCCGCTGATTTTTACGTGATAGGTTTTCGGCATGTGCGAGCCGGCCTTGGTGAGTTTCTGCGCGAGTTCGCCGTCGTTGGTCATCAAGAGCAGACCTTCGCTGGCGTAATCGAGCCGTCCCACCGGGTACAAGCGCTCTTTGCGGTAGGAGACGAATTCCATCACCGTTGGGCGGCCTTCCGGGTCGCTCACGGTGGTTACGTAGCCTTTCGGCTTGTTGAGCATGAAATAGAGAAGCTGCTCGGCGGGTTTGAGCGGCTTGCCGTCCACGCGTATGTCGTCCACTTGCGGGTCGGCCTTGGTTCCCTGCTCGGTGACAATCTTCCCGTTGAGGGTGACGCGCCCGGCGGCGATGATTTCCTCGGCCTTGCGCCGCGAAGAAATTCCAGCCGCCGCCATGATTTTTTGTAAACGCTCCGCAGCCATGCGGCTAAAACTCCGAGAGGAAATTATTCTGCAGCCGAAACGAATTTGGCGGCCTTCTTTTCCTTGCCGCCCTTTAGATCGATCTTCACCATGTCGACTTCTTTGCTTGAGAGCAGCCGGTAACGGCCGCGCGGAATTCCTTCCACAGTCAGTGCGCCAAGCGCGACGCGTTTTACTTTTTCCACTGGATGGCGCTCCTTCATTAAAACTTTGCGCATTTCGTCTTTCTTGGAGCTGCGCATGCGCACTTCGTACCAATAATTGGCGGTGTGGCCGCGTGTGGCATCAGGCTGGCGCAGGGTTTGCATTTTTGCGCCAACGTCTTTGCCGAGGCGCTCCAGATCATCGCGAGTGAGCATGCCTTTTACTTTGATGTGATAGATCTGCTCGATACTGTCCCAGCGCTTGAGCAAGTCCGCGGCGAAGTCGCCATCATTGGTGAGGAACACCAGGCCGGAATCGGAATATTCGAGATTGCCAACGGGATAAACGCGCTCGGGAAATCCGCGTAGCAGATTACGCAACGTTTTGCGGCCCTCTGGATCGGAGAGCGTGGAAACGATTTCCGGCGGCTTGTTCAGGAGCAGGTAAACTTTGCGGCCTTCGGCGGCGATTTTTTTCCCGGAGACTTCAATTTTGTCCGCCTCAGTGTCGGCTTTGGAGCCGAGTTCGCGGACGATTTTTCCGTTTACTTTCACCTGGCCGCTGACAATGAGTTGTTCGGCATGGCGGCGGGAAGCGATTCCTGCGCGCGCGATGATCTTCTGAAGGCGTTCTTGCATGGGTTCACTATGGTAGCTGAATTTGAGGGACCACGCGAAAGAGCGAAACAGTTTGCGACAGAGACACAGAGGCGATCGACGATTTACGAACGGAGCTTTCGCTGATCATTAATGAGTGTTCGATGAGGACCAACGAGCAGCGAATACGGCCACCTTAAAGGCGCTACGAATTCCAACCAAGACGGCAGGATAAACCCTCCGCTACAAAAGACTGGGACAGCCACTTTTGTGGGCGCGCTTATTCGCCGGCGGAAGCGGAGTCGGCTTTCGGCGGCTCTTCGTCGAGTTCGCCACTGGGCATGCCTTCGGCTGTGGATTCAACTTCGCGTTCGCGGAGAAATCCATCGTCGGAGGGTGAGGCAGGTTCGGAACAGGGTCGCGAAGACGCAGGTGCAATAGCGGCACCTGGGGCGCCCGCACCCGGAGCTGCGAATTCGGTGGGGACCAGTTGGTTGTTATCAGCTAAGTCCGTGGTGAGCGGATTGGAAGAATCGAGGGAAGTACTGGAGTGGCCAGAGGCTGGAGTCCGGGCGGCGGTGAGATTTTCGAGAGTATCGGCGGTGGGCGCGGCGAGCATCGCTTCCTCAGTGGTGGGAGCTACGCCCATGTCGCTGCCCAGGGCTTCTCGGGCCAGCGCTTCGAATTCTTTCAAGCTGGGCAATTCCTGCAAGTCGCTCAAGCCGAAACGCATCAGAAATTCTTTTGAGGATTTGTAGAGAATCGGGCGGCCCATCACTTCTTTGCGGCCTGCAGTGGTGATCAGACGCTTATCGAGAAGTGTAGCGAGTACGCCGGAGCTGTTGACGCCGCGAATTTCAGAAATTTCTGGGCCTGTAACCGGCTGTTTGTAAGCGATTACGGCGAGCGTTTCGAGCGCGGGCATAGAGAGGCGCAGCGGCGGGCGCAAGCCCTTGATGAAGCGGCGCACCACGTCGTGATGCTGCGGCTTGGTATACATCTTGTAGCCGCCCGCGACCGCGCGAATTTCGACGCCACGCTCTTCGACCGCGTAGCTGGCGACGAGCTCATCGAGCGAAGTCTGCACGACGATTTTTTCTTCGCCGAGGGCTGACGCTAGCTGTTCGATCGTGGCCGGCTCGTCGGCGGCGTAGATAATGGCTTCCAGAGCTGATTTGCGTTCTTCACTAGTCATATGTGCAGTCTACAGTTCACAGTCGACAGATTAAAGCGAAGAACAGGTGCCAGGCCGAAGACCGGCGCTACATCGGGAAAAAAGAACCGGTCTTCCCGATAAGGCGTTCGGGGCGCAAACAGCGCGAAAGACCGGCCGCTACGAAAAGCAAGAAACCTCATTTGTATTCCTCGTCGATCAGGCGCATTTCGCCTTTTTCGTCGAACACCGTGTCGAACGATTTGCTTTTGCGCAGCAGGATTTCGCCGAACTGTTTTTCCTGCACGATGGCGACAGCTTGTAGCTTGACCATTTCTAGTACCGCAAGAAATGCCACGATCATGGCGTGGCGCGACGGGCAGGCTTCGAAGAATTTTACTAGATTGACGCTGGAATCATCGCTGGCGAGAATTTGTCCGCGCAGCTGGGCGATCATCTGCGCGACGGTAAATTGCTCGTGCTGCAGCTCGATGCGCGAAACTTCTTTGCGGCGTTCGAGGACTTGCTGGAAAACTTTTACCAGATCGACGAGTGAGACGACCAGTTCGCCTTCGGTGCCTTCGTCGTTGTAAAGGGATTTGTCGGGCTTGGACCAGACGTTTTCTTCGATTTGCTGTTTTTGGTACAAAAGCTGCGCGGCGTTTTTGAATTTTTCGTGTTCGAGCAGCCGCTGGACGAGTTCTTCGCGCGGGTCGGTGGACAGATCTTCTGCCGAGGCTAGCGGGTCGGGCGGAAGCAGCATTTTGGATTTAATGTAGATCAGCGACGCCGCCATGTAGATGAATTCGGAGGAGACGTCCACGTTCAGTTCTTCGAGCTTGTGAAGGTAGTCGAGATATTGCGAAGTGATTTTGGAGATCTGGATGTCGTGGATGGACATCTCCTGCTTCTTGATGAGATCGAGAAGCAGGTCGAGGGGACCTTCGTACATCGGGATGTTGATTTTGTAGGGCGTCGCCATTTGTCGACCTCGATTTGCTATGTCAAGCCCTGGGCTCAAAACTTTGTCCTGTCATGCCCTTCCACATTTCGGATCAATGGAAAACAGAATTTCTAACCCTTCGCATGGCTATTTGCGCGTGGGCGCGCGCTTTCTTTGAACCTTCGTCGATAATTTCAACGACGCCTCGCCTATCGTTTTCCCACTTCACGCGGCGTTCGCGAATCGGAGAGATCCAGTCGATCAAATGGTCAGCCATTTTTGCTTTGCACTCGATGCAGCCGATACCGGCCGTGCGGCAGCCTTCTGCAGACCACTTCAGCGTTTCCGGAGACGAGAACAGTTTATGCCAATCGTACACGGGACACACGTCCGGATTTCCGGGGTCGGTGCGGCGCTTACGTGCCGGGTCGGTGACCATCACTTTTGTTTTTTTGCGAATGTCGTCGTCGGATTCGCTCAGCGTGATGGCGTTGCCGTAGCTCTTTGACATTTTTCGCCCGTCAAGACCAGGAACTCTTGGACTCGCCGTAAGTAATACGGCAGGTTCTGTCAGGATTGGGCAATGGAAAAAGTGAGCGGCGTCTTGAATCTTGTCCAAGAAGTTTCGGAATCCCATTGCGCTAGCAATTTTTCGAATGTCTGAATCATAACGCCTGAATATCGTACTCCCGGGCTCGTGATGGACCGACTGTCCGGGCGGCAGTTCTATCGGTGGGATGGAAAGTTGTCGTTGCACGTACTCCAGGGCTTTGCGATTTTCCTCGAGGAAGATGTCAGCATTCGTGTCAAGTGCATAAAATGAGTTGAATCGCCTTACGATTTCGCGGCTAAGCTCGACGTGGGAAACTTGGTCTTCGCCAACGGGGACGAAGAGTGGAGTGCCGGGTTCGGAGTACATGACGATGTCGGCGGTTTGCAGGCAGGGGTAGCCGAGGAAGCCGTAGGTGTGGAGATCTTTGTTGGTTATGTTTTCGAAAGCTTCTTTATAAGTGGGGACGCGTTCTAGCCAACTGAGTGGGGTGACCATTCCAAGAAGGAGATGGAGTTCGGCGTGTTCGGGGACTAGCGATTGCTGGAAGATGACGGATTTTTGCGGGTCTAGTCCAGCGGCGAGATAGTCGATAACGATTTCGATGGTGTTTTGCGCCACGGCGCTGGTGTCAGCGTAATCGCTGGTTAGTGCGTGCCAGTCGGCTATGAAATAAAAACATTCGTAAGCGAGATCATTTTGCAGGCGAACCCAGTTTTGCAGCGCGCCAAAATAATGGCCTATGTGGAGCTTGCCCGTGGGGCGCATGCCGCTTAGGACTCGATTTTTCTTGGTGGTCAAAGTTTCCTTGTGTGCAGAGTTTTAGATTGCAGGTAATAAGTTATAAGTTTTTTGCGAAACGCGCCAGTTGGGGCGGACGTGCACTTGCGCTACTTCAGCAGGTCGCGGGCGATGATCATGCGCTGGACTTCGCTGGTGCCTTCGTAAATGGTGACGACGCGAGCGTCGCGGTACATGCGCTCGACATCGGTCTCACGAGAATAACCGACGCTGCCGTGGATTTGCACGGCTTTGTAGACAACGCGATTTGCCATTTCGCTGGCGTAGAGTTTTGCCTTCGAAGCAGCCGAGCCCATCGGCTTCCCCGAATCCTTTAACCAAGCCGCGTAATACGTCAGCCCGCGTGCGGCCTCGAGTTCCGTCTGCATGTCGGCGATCATCCATTGGATGGCTTGAAATTCGCTGATGGATTTTCCAAAGGCGCGGCGCTGCTTGGCGTACTTGATCGACTCATCGAGAGCGCCTTGCGCCAGGCCGACGGCCTGCGCGGCGATGCCGATGCGTCCGCCGTCGAGGGCGCTGAGAGCAATCTTTAGTCCCTGGCCTTCTTCGCCGAGGCGATTCGCGGCGGGCACTTCACAATCGTTCAAGAGAATTTCGACCGAGGGCGATGAGCGTTGGCCCATTTTGTCTTCGTGGCGGCCGATTTTGAATCCTTTGAAGGACGGCTCAACAAGAAAAGCGGTGATGTCTTTTTTACCGGCGATCGCCGAGCGGTCGACCGCGCCTGCACCGGGATCGGTTTTGGCGAAAATGATGAAGACGCCGGCGACGCTGCCGTTGGTGACCCAGGTTTTGGCACCGTTCAAGCGGTAGGAGAAAGCAGATCCATCGCTTCGCTCGGGACGACGACCTTGGGTGGTGTGCCGGGTCGCTGTGGCTTGGATTCCGGCGGCGTCAGAGCCTGCGGCGGCTTCCGTCAGACAGAACGAGCCGAGAGTTTCGCCGCTCGCGAGGCGCTTCAGATATTTTTCTTTTTGCGCTTCGGTGCCGAATTGCAGCAGTGGAATCTGCACCGCTGAATTGGTTACGCCCAGCGCGGTGGACATTGCCGTGTAGACGCGCGCGACTTCTTCGATCATCAGCACATAGGAAACCGTATCGAGTCCCGGTCCGCCCCATTCTTCGGGCATCAGCATTCCGCAGCAGCCCATGTCGGCAATTTTCTTCAGCAGATCGAGGGGAAATTTTTCGTCTCGCTCGAAGTCCTTCACGAGTGGACGAACTTCCGTCTCCATAAATTGCCGGACCGTGTCGCGAATCAGTTTTTGGTGGTCGGTGAGAGAGAAATCCATGGCCGGATCAAAGCGATAGTAGCACGGGCGAGAAGCATGCTGTGGCGCAAACACAAATAAATTCAGGCAGGACTAATCCTGAACGGAGAGTTTCTTCCGAACATCGGCCTGAACCTCAGAGAATATGCGTGGCTTGAAAATTGCGAACAATACGGCGGATAGACACGACACAAACACAATGTCTGGAATTGAACGGGATCCGAGAAAGTGGTCCAACGAAATAGAATCAAACCAGAAAACAGGTACACGCCGAAAAAACGCAAGCGACTTTAAATCGGTCTCGCCAGCTGACTCTGGGCACGTCGTTAGCATTAATACTGTGAACTCCGAGAAAATACGAACATAAGGCCACGCTGGCTCGCGGCATTCCTATAGCTTAAACAGTTCGCGCAGGCGCTTGGTCTGCGTACGGCTGACTGGGACTTCGGTGTGCTTCTTGTCGTTCATTTTCAGCATGAAAGTGGATTTGAACCACGGCACCACTTCCTTGATGTGGTGAATGTTGACGAGGAACGAGCGGTGCGCGCGAAAGAAGGATTCTGACGCCAGAGCCTCCTCGAGTTCATCGAGTGTGCGGTGATTCGTAGTGCCTTCGAGATCGCGCGCGATGATGGAGATCAGGCCGTCGCCGATGGTGGCGAAAATGATGTCTTCAGCGTCCACGAGCAACAGTTTTTGCTGCGCGCTGACGAGAATCTTTGATGGCGCCGGCGCCGCAGCCTTGGCTGACGAATTTTTCATTAGCGCCAGGCGGCTGACCAGTTGTTCCAGACGATCCGCGGGTGATACTTCCGATTCGATTTCGCGGCGAGCGCGCTGGATGGCTTTTGCAATGCGCCCTTTGTCAAACGGCTTCAGTACGTAGTCCACGGCGTTCACATCAAACGCCTGCACTGCGTAGTGATCGAAAGCCGTCGCGAACACCACGTGCGGTACCTCGATTTTGCGCTCTACCAATTTCTGCAATACGCCGAAGCCGTCGAGGCCGGGCATCTGCACATCGAGAAAAACCAGGTCAGGAGCGTGATCCCTGATCAAGTTGACCGCTTCAATGCCGTTTTTTCCTTGTGCGATCAGGTGAATATCCGGAAACGCCTTCAACAAGAAGGCCAACTCTTCACGGGCCGGCTTTTCATCGTCAACGATGAGCGTGTTGATGGTCATGGAGAATCGCGCGTCCAGTATAGGCGCGCTCGCCGGGGTGCCGCAATCGCACCCAGGCATCGGTCAGCTTCCGTGCTTCGTTTGAGGCACATTCGGACCGTCATGAAACTCTTTGCAGAATCCTTTATCATCGAGAGCGCGATTCCGGCACCGGGAGCGGTCATGGGAAGAGAAATCATCAGGCAGCCCAACACAAAAGCCAAAATCCTGAAAAGCGAAATTGTTTATAAAGGCAAGGCATTTGGTGTTCGTCGCGACGAATTGATTGAGCCTACCGGCGTTCGAACCATTCGTGAAGTCGTGACTCATCCCGGCTCCGTGGTGGTGTTGCCGGTGCTTCCCGACGGACGGATTGTGATGGTCCGGCAATATCGGCACGCCACCCGGCAGTATTTGTGGGAGCTCGTCGCCGGTCGAATGGAGCGCGGCGAAGATCCGAAGGCCGGAGCGCGACGCGAACTGATCGAAGAAACCGGCTACCGCGCCAAGAAGTTCACCGTATTTCTGGATGTGTTTCCTACTCCAGGCTTTCTTGAGGAAAAAATGTTCCTGTTGCTGGCGGAAGGCGTGAGCGCGGGGGAGGCCAACCCGGAAGAAGACGAAAAAATAGTCGTAAAGGCCTACACCCGCAGACAACTGGAACAAATGATGCGAACAGGCAAATTAAAAGACGCCAAGTCCATCGCGGGCCTACTGTTTTATTTTTCGTTTCTTATAAAAAAAGTGACTAGTCGCTGAAGTTAGTGATTTAAAGCGATTTTTCCCTATAAAAAACCTTACAGAAAACTTGCAACGTTGCTCTAAGTTCTATTGACTCGGACTTCCGTTCTGGTACACTCCGCGCATTCCAGTCGTGTTGTATTGGTTCTCTACCGTACCAAACTGGCATGTCTGGAATTTCTGTACCATTCGTTTCACTTCAGGGAGGACGAAATCGGTGCAAGGAACGGTAAAGTGGTTCAACAATTCAAAGGGCTATGGCTTCATCGGTCGTGCGGATGGTCCGGACGTTTTTGTTCACTATTCCGCGATTACCGGCGATGGCTATCGCACATTGCAGGAAGGCGATGCAGTGGAATTCGAAATTGTACAAGGTCCGAAAGGACCTCAGGCAGCCGAAGTACAAAAAGCAGCATAAACTACAGTTGCAATAATTATACGGGCCGGCCGGTATGTTCTCTCTGCCGGCCCTTTTATTTCACTAGGATCTAGCTCGATTCAAAACTGGTTCGCATTATAATCACCCCATGGATAACCAACAGATTGCTCGCATCCTGCGCGAAACCGCACAGTTACTGGAAATTGATGGCGCCATCATCGGACGGTATCGTAGCTACGAAAAGGCGGCTGAGCTTATCGCGGGTCTGCCGGACTCGGTTGAACAACTCGCCAAGGATCCCGAAAAACTGAAGGACCTGCCTGGCATTGGCGATCGCATGGTGGAACACCTGAACGAAATCCTGGAAACCGGCGATTATGCTCTACGCAAAAAGTTGCTGAAGAAATACCCAGCCACGATTCTCGACGTGCTGCAACTGCAATCTTTGGGTCCCAAGAAAGCGGCTCTGCTGTGGAAGAAATTCAAAGCGGGCAGCGTCCCCGAAGTCGAAAAAATCGCGCTGGAAGGCAAGTTGCGCGACGTCCCGGGCTTCGGCGAAAAAAGCGAACAGAACATCCTAAAGGCCATTGAATCATTCAAGCGGCTGATCGGGCGGTTCCTGCTGCAAAACGTGGAAGTGGCCGCGGAAGCCTTGCAAGAGCACATTGCGAAGGCCGGCAAGGCCGCGGAAAGTGTCACGCCAGCGGGTTCGTTGCGCCGCGGAAAAGAAACCATCGGCGATCTCGATTTGCTGGTTACTCTCGCCGATGGCTTTACTTCACAGAAGCATGTAGATGCCCTCGCCGAGCACATCTTGAAATTCCCCGGCATCGACCAGACGCTGGCGCATGGCGAGAACAAGGTGAGTTTCACGCTAAAGAACGGCCTGCAAGTCGACGTCCGTCTTTTGAAGAAGGAAAATTTCGGCGCGGCTCTTCTCTATTTCACCGGCTCACGAGAACACAACGTGCGGCTGCGCGGCCGCGCGAACGAAATGGGCTGGACGCTGAATGAATATCAGCTGGCCACTCTGAAAGGGGAAAAGCGCATAGCCGGGCGCACTGAAGAAGAAATCTACAACAAGCTCAACCTCGATTACGTTGAGCCGGAGCTGCGCGAGAACAGCGGCGAACTCGAAGCCGCCGAAGCGCACAAACTTCCTCAACTGATCAAACGCGAGGACGTGCGAGGCGATCTACAGATGCACACGACCGCCAGCGACGGCAAGAACTCGATTGAGGAAATGGCGGCGGCGGCGAAAGCGCTGGGCCACACCTATATCGCCATCACTGACCATTCGAAGGCAGTCACGGTCGCGAATGGACTGGATGAAAAGCGCATGGCCCAGCAAATAAAGAATCTGCGGGCTGCCGACGCAAAGGGCTTGGGCATTCGCGTTTTCGTCGGTTCCGAAGTAGACATCCTGAAAGACGGCTCGCTGGACTATCCCGACGAACTCCTGGCGCAGATCGACGTGGTGGTCTGCTCTGTGCACTCCTACATGAACCTGGACAACGCCGCCATGACTGACCGCATGCTCGCCGCCATCGAAAATCCTTACACGCAAATCATCGCGCACCCCACTGGCCGGCTCTTGCTGCGACGCGATCCGTTTTCCTACGACATGGAGAAAGTTCTCGATGCTTGCGCCCAGAACGGTGTCGCCATGGAATGCAATTCCTATCCCGATCGCCTGGATCTGAAGGATCTTCACCTCCGGATGTGTAAGGATCGCGGCGTCAAAGTCGTCATTTCCACGGACTCGCATAGCACCAGCCACCTGGCTTTTATCCGCTACGGCGTAACCACTGCCCGCCGCGGCTGGCTCACCAAGGCCGACGTCCTGAATACCCTCAGCCCAGAGCCGTTCCTTCAGGCCCTACGACCCAAGCCGGGCGCCGCCAACACCAAGAGCGCCGGTCACAGCAAGTAGCGTCTTGCGGAACCTTTTCAAACAGACTCTCGTACCTTTTAATAGCAGGCGCACTCGTACGCACTTTGGGGCGCCGCACAGAGGCATAGACAACCAATGACCGCTCTTCCCTTCGCAAAAGGATCCCCCAAAAGGATGTTAGGACGGCTCGCAGGCCTGGCAGCAATCGCTCTCTTTGCCAGTTCGCTCGCTGTGGGTTCGGCTCGCGCTGAAGAATGGAGCAAGTCTTACACTGTCAGTGGGAGGGCTCGGGTCCACGTGGATTCGAATGACGGCTCGGTTCGTGTTACTACTGGCGACTCCAACCAGGTCGAACTTCACGTCATCTACAATGGCTACACGATGGACAAGAACCTTACCGTCACGTCCAACCAGAGCGGTGACCAGGTAGAAGTCAGCGCCCGGGTTCGCAACAGTATCAACTTTGGCTGGGGAGGAACACATCGCGCTTTGCGCATTGAAGTTCACATGCCTCGAAACGCCGACTTGAACGTGGACACGGGTGACGGATCGGTCGAATCCGATGCCATTACCGGCAATCTGGATATTCATACCGGCGACGGCCACATTCGTGTTGATGGCGCCAAAGGCCAAATTCGTCTGCGCACTGGGGACGGCAGCATCGAGGGCCGCGAACTCGATGGACAATTGGAAGCGACTAGCGGCGACGGGCACATCAATGTTGAAGGCCGATTCGACGGGCTCAGCATCAAGACCGGCGATGGGAGCGTGACGGCTCGCGCCAATCCAGGCTCCAAGCTTGCCAACGGCTGGAACGTTCACACCGGCGACGGCAGCGTGACTATGTCATTACCCGCAGACCTTCAAGCCAACATTGACGCCAGCACTAACGACGGCCGCATCAGCCTTGGCATCCCTGTCACTGTCGAAGGCACCTTCAGCACCTCGCAAATTCACGGCAAAATGAACGGCGGTGGCGCACCGCTCACCATCCATACCGGAGATGGCTCGATTCACCTTAGCAAGACGTAATCGAGCGTCGTTTCTCGGTCGAGGAAGGCAGGCAGCTCGGAGTTTCAAATACTAGAACTTCTAGTCTAGTACGGCAAGTTTTCGACGTTCGTTTGATACAGTGTGTCTGTTTTTCCGTACATGGTTCTGCTTTCCCATTCCTATCTTGCTGATAACACACAGGCAGCTTTGGACTGAGACTTGCCCATAAACGAGTGTTGATTGGAGGCATTCGTGATCGTTTATGCGCTTCTTTTGGGAGTTGTCACATTGGGCGTGGTTTCTTTGGTCAGTTCAATTTTCGAGGCCCAAGACCGGCGCCTCTAATATCCGGCCTAGACTAAGCCCAGCCTCTTCCCGGCTCACCTTCCCGTTGGTCGGTTGAACCTGCCCTTTCGTCAAACTTATGGCTTCCGTGCGCGCTTGCGGATTTGTAAGAAAGCTCGAATATTTGCAGTTACGTATGTCCGCCACCGCATAGCGCCTCAAAATACATTCGCGCTTTACCTGCGCGACCGCGTATACTCGCGACACTTTCGAGGTTACCTGGTCAACCATGAAGATCAAATCGCTGTCCCGACGTGACCTGCTTCTGAAGTGTGCAGCAGTAGGTTCTCTTACCGTCGTCCCTTCCCTATCCTTCGATGAAGCCGTGTGGGCCTGGCAGCAAAGTGACGAAAAGCCCCACAAGCCGACGCCGTGGAACGAGATTGGCCCATTCTACAAGCGCGAAGCGCCACTTTCGGCGCAGTTGCGACGTCCCGGTGATCCGGGACTGCCCGTGAAGATTGCTGGAAAAGTCTTCGATACGCGCGGCGAAGTGCTCTCTGGCGCGAAAATTGAAATTTGGCAGGCCAGCCCGCAAGGCGTTTACGATCTGGACGGCTACGATTACCGCACCACGCTGATCGCGGACAAGCAAGGCAAGTACGACTTCAGTTCCGTCATGCCGGGCCACTACCCTGGCCGCGTTTGCCAGCATATTCATTACCTGGTCAGCGCCCCCGGCCACAAACCATTGATCACGCAGCTCTATTTCGCGACTGACACTGTGTTCGAAGGCGATCCCATACACAACTACACGCGCGATCCGCTGATTCTGGACAGCGAACTCGTTCGACCAGTAATGCTCTCCGGCGATCCTACTGATGTTCACGCGCTGGTGAATTTTGAGCTTGTTCTGGAGCGTCTATGATACTCCGCTGCGCGCTTACACTGGCTCTCGTCGGAAGCTTTTCGTTCACCGTTGCGGCACCGGCTCCTCAATCCATTTCTCAAACCAAGACTCAAACGATTGTGCTGTCGTCCCCTGCGACCTCCGGAGGTCTTTCCTCTGGCGCGGACAGAGCTGCGGTGGTTGGCAGCGATAAGAAAGTTCGCCTGTGGGATCTTGCAGACGGCCGCCTCCTGCGCACCATTGAGCTTCCCACGGCAGACATTGATTTCACTGCGGTTTCGCCCGCCGGCCAGTTTATTCTGACCGGCGACCACGCCGGCAACGTGGTTTTGTGGAATACCGAGACCGGAAAGTCGCAAGTTCAATTGCGCCTTCTGCACGTTCCCAGCGCAGCCGCCTTCTCAGGCGACGGAAAAATCCTGGCCATCGCTCCCGCCGGCGAACCAATACAATTTTTCGATGTCGCGTCAGGCCGCAAGCTCTGGGAGACTGCCGTAGTTACCGGAGGCACGGCTTCGCTGGCTTTTTCGCGCGACGGTGCATCCATCGCTTCTGCAGACACGGATACGGTCGTCCGCATTCACGACGCTCACACTGGGAAGCTTGTTGCCGAAAATCGCGATTTCCTGTTGGAGCCGCTGGCGATCGACTTTACCGCGGATGGTAAGCAGGTGATCGCCGCGGGTGCCGACAAGGTAATCGCGTTTATTGACGCTTCCACTGGCAAGATCGTTCGCAAACTTCCAAAAATGGACCAACCAGTTTCCTGGTCCAGCCTGAAAGTGTCGCCAGATGGCGCCCACTTCGCAACTGTCTGCATGACCGCGGAAAATCTCGATAAGCCGCGTCCTGTCGAAATTTGGAACATGGTTACGGGGCAAAAGCAGTCTGAGTGGATGCCTCCATCGCTAATTCGAGGTCTGGGCTGGACGCACGACGGTCAACTGGTTTCTGTTGGTGGTAGCGCGGATTCCTTGCTCATCTGGCGGATTCGGTAACAATTCAATAACAAACGAAGCGCCACTAAACTTATCCCCATGCATCCGCGTGACGGCCTAATTTTTGGTGGTGGTCAGTTTCCGATGCCTCACCGAGAGTTGTGGGACCGGAAAAACTCGCTTGAGATGGAGGTATAAATCATGCAAAGACATATATTCGCAAGCGATTTTCTTTTCTCTCTGTTCGCCGTGGGAGGCGGAAGTGCGCAAAGCCCTGCGGAAAGCGAAAAACCGGCCTGCACGATGGAATTCATTAAAGTAACTGCCCGGAAAGCTTGGTCCAGCGCTCGACTATTTGGACGACAACTGGATGCGCATTCGCGAGGAAGCTAAGCGCCAGAGTGCCGTTCTCAGCTATCACCGGATCGGCGAAAAAAAATCACCTCAGAAGGCAAGCCGAACATTGTCTTACTGACCGAATACAAAAACCAGTCCGCTTACGATGGACGTGGCAAGCTCTTCGCCTCGATCTTCAGGCAGTTGCCCCACAAATTCTTCGGGAGTACTTTTGCTTTATCAGCGCAAAGATCTCTTTGAAGCCGTGAATACACAAGTGTTCCAGGACTATCAGGATACGCGCATCGCTCAGTTCCGACTTCTCGCAAAGGATTAGACAGGTTGCCTTAAACGCACTTCGGTGGCCTTGAGCCGCATTTGTACCCTGTTGAATTAACGTTCTGACGTGGCATCGGAAGCCAACTAACTATCTAAATTTTTTTGCGGGATTTGCAACCACGCGGTTCGTGCGCAATACTACTAGTTTGTTTGTACGCACTTTTTCGGGGCTACGGCCTCATTCGCAGTGAAATCGCTCGCAAACAGGGGAGTTGAATGGAAAAGCCAGCTAAGATTGCGCCACCGAAGGGAAAACTCGGAATCCTTTTGCCGGGAATGGGAGCTGTCAGCACCACTTTCATGGCGGGCGTTGAATTAGTTCGCACAGGCAAGGCGCAGCCTGTCGGTTCATTGACGCAGCTCGGCACCATTCGCCTCGGCAAGCGCACCGATAACAATTCGCCGAAAATCAAGAAGTTTGTCGCGCTGGCCGAGCTTGACGACCTGGTTTTCGGCGGCTGGGATCTTTTCAAGGACAACGCTTACCAGGCCGCTTCGAACGCCGGCGTGCTCAGTAACGAAGACCTTAAAAAGGTAAAACCGTTCCTGTCGAAGATTAAGCCGATGAAAGCGGCCTTCGACAAGGAGTTTGTAAAAAAGCTTGACGGCACCTACGTCAAGAAAGCGAAAAATAAGTACGAACTAGCGCTGCAAATCAAGGAAGACATCGCAAATTTCAGGAAGACTTCGCGCGCCACGCGCCTGGTCACTTGCTGGTGCGCTTCAACCGAAGTGTTCATCAGGCCCGAAGAAGTTCACTCGACGCCGGAGAAATTTATCGAAGGCATGAAGAATAATCATCCGGCGATTGCGCCTTCGATGCTCTATGCGTGGGCGTCCGTGACCAGCGGAGTGCCCTTCGCCAACGGTGCGCCAAACCTCACCGTTGATATTCCCGCGATGCAAAAATTGGCGCTCGATCACAATGTCGCGGTTTGCGGCAAAGATTTTAAAACTGGCCAAACTCTGATAAAGACGGTTCTTGCGCCAGCCTTTAAAGCGCGCATGCTCGGCCTCGATGGCTGGTACTCCACCAACATTCTCGGCAATCGCGATGGCGAAGTGCTGGACGATCCCGGCTCATTCAAAACTAAGGAAGAATCCAAGCTCGGCGCGCTCGAATATATTCTCCAGCCACAACTTTATCCGGAACTGTACAGCAAGATTCACCACAAAGTCCGCATCAACTATTACCCGCCACGGGGAGACAACAAAGAAGGCTGGGACAACATCGACATCTTCGGCTGGCTCAATTACAAGATGCAGATCAAGGTGGACTTCCTCTGCCGCGATTCAATTCTTGCGGCGCCAATCGTCCTCGATCTCGTCCTCTTCCTCGATTTAGCGCAGCGCGCCGGTTTCCGCGGCATTCAGGAATGGCTCAGCTTCTATTTCAAGTCGCCCATGACCAGCCCGGAGCTCTATCCCGAACACGATCTCTTCATTCAATCCATGAAGTTGAAAAACACCCTGCGCTGGCTAATGGGCGAAGATCTAATCACCCACCTCGGCCAGGAATACTACGACTAGAGTTTCCGGCGGCGTTTTGAATTTTCCCGTAGAGGCACGGCATGTTTACCCCGAACTGCTCGGGGCCGTGCCCGTCTTTCTTTTTCTCTTCCCTAAATGCGTTGCGTTATCTCTTCACTTCGCCGCTGCCGTTGCACTCTTTGCTTCCACCGCATCCAGCACCCGAGTCGAATAAATCAATGCCGCCCCAGCATTCATCGCCACGGCCACGCCCAGAGCCTCGCTGATCTCTTCCCTCGACGCGCCAGCCTTCAATGCCGCGTCGGTATGAAACACAATGCACCCATCGCAGCGCGTAGTAACCGCTACCGCCAGCGAAATAAGCTGTCTGGTCTTCTCACCCAGCAGCGTAGTTTTGGAGTTCGCCCCAGAAAGCGTCTGGTAGCCTTTCAACGTGTCCGGTGAAAGCTTGGACAATTCTCCAAGCCTCCCGCCAATTTCCTTCTGATAATTATTCCAATCGAGCATCATCAGTCTTCTCCTGAAGGGTTCTTACTTTTGTTGTAATTCTGCTTTCGTTTTTGTAACCAACGAGTTTCTGTCGTGTACCTTCCTTGTGATATTCTTTGAAATTCGGTTTTGCATGCCGAACCTAGCCGTGGCAGCTGCTTCCGGTGCGCACGGCACGAATTCGCGGAGAAAATGTACCATGAAGAGTAGCTACAACGGGCAAGTGGTTCCAAAGGACGGCACACCCATCGACTACAGCGGCGGCGAACTCCAGGTTCCGCACAACCCGATCGTCCCTTTCATCGAAGGCGACGGCACCGGCCGCGACATCTGGAAAGCTTCGCGCCGCGTTTTCGATGCCGCTGTCGAACATGCCTACGGTGGCAAACGCAGAGTTGCCTGGTACGAAGTCTTCGCCGGCGAAAAGGCCTTCAAGGCCTACAGAGAGTGGCTGCCCAACGATACCGTCGAAGCCATTCGCGATTTCCGCGTCGCCATCAAGGGTCCACTCACCACTCCGGTCGGCGGCGGGATTCGTTCGCTTAACGTCGCGTTGCGCCAGATTCTCGACCTTTATTCCTGCGAACGCCCAGTGCGCTATTTCGAAGGAGTTCCCTCCCCCGTCAAGCATCCCGAAAAACTGAACGTTTTCATCTTCCGCGAAAATACCGAAGACGTGTACATCGGCATCGAGTGGAAGTCCGGCTCGCCCGAAGCCAAAAAACTTCTCGAATTTCTCAACAACGATCTGTTGAAAGACACCAAAAAACAAATCCGCTGGGATTCCGGCGTCGGCATCAAGCCGATTTCTCCGACCGGAACCAAGCGCCTCGTCCGCCGCGCCATCAAGTACGCGCTGGCGCACAAACGCAAATCCGTCACGTTGGTTCACAAAGGCAACATCCAGAAATTTACCGAAGGCGGCTTTCGCGATTGGGGCTACGAACTGGCGCAACACGAGTTCCGCGAACAAACCGTCACCGAACGCGAAAGCTGGATCATCGATAATCTCGACAAAAATCCGCAGCTTTCGATCGAACAAAACGCAGCCGCTATCGAACCCGGCTTGGAGCAAGCTACTGACGCATTCAAGAAAACGATCTACGACGAAGTCAAACAGACCCTGGACGCGATCTACTCCACTCACGGCAAAGGCCAGTGGAAACAAAAATTAATGATCAACGACCGCATCGCCGACTCCGTCTTTCAACAAGTCCTGATGCGCCCCGATGAGTACAGCGTCCTCGCGACCTCCAATCTGAATGGTGACTACCTTTCCGACGCTTGCGCCGCGCAGGTCGGCGGTCTCGGCATGGCACCCGGCTCCAACATCGGCGACGGCTTCGGCGTCTTCGAAGCCACGCACGGCACCGCGCCAAAGTACGCCGACAAGGACGTCATCAATCCCGGCTCGGTGATGCTTTCCGGCGCTATGATGTTTGAATTTCTCGGCTGGAACGAAGCCGCCAAGCTTATCGAAGACGGTATCGCCCGCACCATCCAGCAAAAGAAAGTTACCTACGACCTGGAACGCATGATGCCCGGCGCCATCAAAGTAGGCACCTCCGCCTTCGCCACCGCCATCATCGAAAATATGAAAGGCATGGCCGCCGCCGGCTGATCTTGTTTTCGTGGCACAGCCATTCCTGGCTGTGCGCTTTTTGTGGCGCCGCGGTGTGTGCCTGCCGCGGGCATGCTCGACGCCACTTGCGGCTGTTCTAGCGGCCGGTCTTTATACCGGTGCTTTTTGAAGCCGAGCCAGCGATAACCATCGCTAGCGAGCTACAAATGATTTTGTCTCACGGAGAAGAAAAATGAGCAGAAAAAAAGTAACCGTAGTCGGCTCCGGCTTCGTCGGATCCACGACTGCGCAACGCATCGTTGACATGGAACTCGCCGACGTCGTCCTCACCGACATTCTCGACGGCCCGCCCGCCGGCAAAGCACTGGACATGGTCGAAGCCACGCCGATCACCAAATCCGACGCGCACGCCACCGGACTCTCCACCGCGACGGGCGATTATTCCGGCACCGCCAACAGCGACATCGTGGTCATCACTGCCGGTTTCCCGCGCAAGCCCGGCATGAGCCGTGACGATCTCCTGAAGGCCAACTACGACGTCGTCAAAGCCGTCGTCGAACAGATCGTCAAGCACTCTCCCAACTGCATCATCATCGTGGTCACCAATCCTCTCGATGCCATGGCGCAAGCCGCTTTCAAAGTCAGCGGCCTCTCCAAGCAGCGCGTTCTCGGCATGGCTGGTGTTCTCGACTCCGCGCGCATGAGCGCCTTCGTCGCCATGGAGTGCAAAGTCAGCGTAGAAAATGTGCACTCGTTCGTTCTCGGCGGTCACGGTGATGACATGGTTCCACTCCCCCGTTATTCGAATGTAGCAGGCATTCCCCTCCCCGATCTGCTCCCGAAAGATCGCATCGACGCTATCGTTGAACGCACCCGCAAAGGCGGCGCGGAAATCGTGAACCTCCTCAAGACCGGCTCCGCCTACTACGCCCCCTCCGCCGCAGCCGTAGAAATGGTCGAAGCCATCCTCAAAGACAAAAAGAAAATCCTCCCCTGCGCCGTCTATCTCGAAGGCGAATACGGCATCAAAGGCCTCTTCGTAGGCGTCCCGGTAAAACTCGGCGCAAACGGTGTCGAAGAAATCGTCGAAATCAAGCTAACCGCCGACGAAAACGCCGCCCTACAAAAATCCTCAGCCTCCGTCCGCGAACTAGTCACCGTTCTCGGCCTGTAGCCGCAATGATGAGCAGCTGCACGAGGTGGCTGACCAGAAAAAGGAGATTCGGAGTCTTTTCTTCGGTTTTTAGCTCTGGCGACTACCTCGCCCTCTTGAATGTTGACTCTTCAGACGGCTAATCCCATCGTTTCTTCGGTTGTGAAATGCTGCCAAGCCTCCAGAACTCCGCACCGGGACATTGCCAGATTGCTTGAGGAATCCAACTGGCGGCCCCACAATCGCCAGCCGGTCGTCCACGTAGCCTCGGTTGAACAGCCCCGTCAGGTGATCGCCAGTGGCCAATTGCAACAGCTTCTGGCTGCGCGAAACCAACGCCAGGCTAAGCGCCGAAGCCGCCAGCATCATGATCAAGCGCGAAATCTGTGCGGACCAGCTGAAAAGTCCGTAGGGATAGGGCGCATAGCTAGGGCTGTTCAGGTCCCAATGGCTTGCCGCAAAATAAACAATCGCCAGATACTCGGCAAACGCCAGCAGCCCCGCAGTGATGCAGATCCGCTTGTCGTAACGCAGGCTGGTGCTGCCGATCGCCAGGAAGTAGCCCTCAAACACCACCTTACTGTTTACGGCCGTGTGCGGCTGATTCACCAGAAGAAACAGCGCCAGCGCGCTGCTGATCAGCGTGACGTCAAAAGTGCTGCTGACAAAACCCAGCCACGAAGGGTCGTAACTGCGCGAGATCAACAGGTAGACAACCACGGAAAGAAAAAACGTCCCGGACGCCAGACTAATGCCGACCAGTCCTTCCTTTCGCTCCACCGGGAAAAACAGAGAATTGATCACCGGTATGAGCAGCAGCAGCGTAGCCAAAGATAGCCGGACTTTCGCCACTAGCAGCTCGCCAGCAACGCCCGCTTCCGCGAGGACTGGATCCGGGCCCGACCAAAATGACTGCGAAAATTCTCTAAAGTTGATCTTCTTGCTCAATGCACGCCACGTCTTTCTCGTTCTGCGCTTCTAGCCATCCAAGTTGAGACAAGTAATCAGAAGTGAGGCCGAACCGAGCGTCCAAATCAGCATAAAACTGGACGTTTGGGTACTGCACAGGGATTCCACGCAAACGTTCCAAAGCGGCAAGGTGCGCGCAAAAATCCCCAGCCTCAGCTCCGCGAACTCGTTACGGCGCTTGCGTTATGACCAATTTCTAAGGAATGACAACCGGGTTTTGCAGGCCTTAACCGTGGGAGCTACGTCGCATCCGACCTAGTCAGGCAGCGACCATGTCCAATCTTCAAGCTCTGGCAGCGCGCATCTGCGCGAACCTCTCCTGTCGCTGTCGCGTCAGGTGTGGCACGATTCCAAGTTGCCGTTCGATCAGCATGAGCTGCGCGCGATGGTGCATCTCATGTTCTTTCGCGCCAAGCAGCGACTCGAATCGCGATTTCGCCGTTTTCCCGTCACCTTCAGTCACCATCTCCGCGAGAAACTCCGGCGTCAGCGTCTCCAGCCACGCCGCGAACTGCTCGCCCTCAGTCCGCAGCAACTCTATAATCTCCGCCTTCGAGCGCGGCTTGCTTTCGTCCGCTTCCGCACGCTCACCCATCGCGAAAAAGTCTATGCCCTGCATCGTAGTCCGCCTTTGCTTCCTGTGAACCTCGTCCCAAAACAGCTGCGCGATTGCAATGTGCGCGAACATTCGCCCCACGGACTTACACTCAAGTGCCGCAACATGCCCGTACTGCGATTCCGGAATATCCTCCGCCACCTGAATAGTGTTTTTTCTTACCGTACGAAACGCGTTAGCCAGTTCCTTACCGCTGTAACCAGTCATGGTTCACCTCGTCCTGGATTTTTCCATCTTACTCTAGCACGCGCTGGATTTCTCAGCGCGCACAGGTGGCAGCCGTCATCTTCGATGCGCCACGCTCAACCCGGTCACCACCCTTTTGTCGTCATAGCCGGACTCGCAGGAGCCCCCGCCGCGCTCTTTATTCTGTTCATCCCAAGCCACCGCGTAATCTCCGCGTAGCGCTGACCGGAATAAAGCGAATTAAACGCCGGGAATAGGGTCAGTCGTATACGCCCCACTGAAGGTACGGCTGCGAAATCGATTCAACAATGTCGTCGGGGTCGTCATCTTTCGCGACGGGGCCTTCGTTGGTCGGCGCCTTAAAGTGGACAATCACCCTGATGTAGGGGCACTCAGCGTAAACATAAGTTCGCTGCGTTCCAAAAGACAGTCCACCCTCGGTACTGAAGACTTTGAGCAGATCCTTTCTCCGCATATCGGGTCTGAATTTGCCAATTTGACGCAATACTTTCGAGATCCATTTCATTCGCTCCGCGCTTAGCTCGGCACTCATCTGCAGGGATTCGTCTTGAATCTGCGCGGCGCTCTTGGCCCACTGAGGAAGCGAGCTCTCGTCTGTTTCAGCCACTCGTTCGATAAGATGCCCCGTCGCCAGCTCGTACAACGCATGCTGCAGTTGGTCGTCGGCCGGCCCATAGGACACCTCTATTTGTCGACCGTCCTCCTCAAAATGCCATTCGCCGATTGGTCCGCCTGGTTCAATGGTTTTTTTGTGGCCACCTTTCTGATAAATTTCCAGATGCAGCGATGGGAGGTTGCCGCGTTCAGCTTCTTCCTTCACCATACAAACTAAAGTCTGCTGATCGGTAGTCCCGCTAACTTCAGAACAGTGCTTGGTATCGCCCATCCAAATCAGCTTGCCCTGGTCCGAGCTCGTAGATGTTTCCCTGTGCATCGATCTGCGCCTGCTTGGTATATTCTGTCTGTTGTTCCTGCTGCTTTCCGGTAATAAACGCGAACGCAAGGCTTAACTCGGCGCGCAAGGGACTCCGAAGGCCTCACGATGCGCTGTTGGTTGTACGCTAGAAAGCGTTATGCAGGGTCAGGTTATTCGTGCGGCTTGGCTGGTTCGTGTGGTTTGGTCGCTTCCGGATCGGCTTCAATCGTGACTTCCACTTCGGCGCCTTTTTTCAGCCTCACTTTATTCCCGTCGGCATCCTCCAGCGTGTTGTCCACCCGAAGCTCCCGATATAAATCTTCCGCTCCATCCACCGAGATCTGCGCCTTCTCCGGTTTGCCCGGAATAATCGGCGGAATAATTTTATCCACCGTGCCGGTCAGCGTCTTGGTTGCCTTATCATCGTTCGGCTTTTGTTCTTTGAGATTGTCGCTCATAGAACCTCCCTCGCTGAATGAATGCTTGCCGAACACTCCCCGATCATTCTCGGTGAGTCGTCACTGCAATTCAATACATGCTCGCCCTAGTCTTGCTCCATACGGAGAACTCTGTTCTGCATGCTTCAATGCACGTAAAATCCATTCTTGGACAGCACCACGTAATCCTTTCCCTTCTTCCCAAACGACGACGCCAGTCGCACATCCAGTTTGTGCGGTTTCCCCAACGCTGCGCTGGCCTTGGTGTAATATCCCAGCGTGTAGCGCGTCTTGATCCGTTCGATCAACGCGCGAAACGCCGCATCCAGATGCGCCACATCCTGCACATTGAATATTTCTCCGCCCGTCTGGTCCATCACGGCGCGAATATTGACCAGGCCTTTCTCCATCGTCGCGTGCAGCAGCGTTCCGGGAGGGTTGTATCCCGGTATTTTCAAATTGTATAGAACCGCGTCCGACGCGATGAGCTCCGTCACAATGTCGTGCGTGCCCTGCCCTCCCGCATAGGTGGCCACGTCATCGCTGATCAGGATTATCACTCGCCGGCCTTTCGGCGGCGCACCCAACAGATATTTCGCCGCCACAAAAATTCCATCATTGATATTTGTCGCGCCGCCCACCTTGAACGCATTGATCTCCTGCGCGATCTTGCTTTTGTCGTTGGTGAACGGCACGCGCAATTCCGCCTCGGTCGAGAACGTAAACAACGCCACCTCATCTTCCGGCTTCAACGCGCCGAGCGCCGTATTCGCAGCGTCACGCAACGGCCCCAGAAACGGCGCAATCGAATCGCTCAAGTCCAGCACCAGCGCCACATTCAGCGGCAGTTCGTCCCGGCTGAAGATCTGCACGTTCTGTGCCACTCCGTCTTCGCGCAACTCAAAGTTCTCTTTTTTCAAATCGCCCATGATGTTCCCAGCCTTGGTCTTCACCGTGGCGTCCACCATCACCAGGTTCACGCTCGCTCGCAAAACGCCGCCCTGATCCTGGTCCTGCGCCAGAACCGCAGCTCCGCAGAAAGACCAAATAAAAACACTCAAAACTGAAAGCAAGGTCCGCGCATTTCCCCAAATGATGACCATCACATTTTTCACCAAAACATTGTACCGCTTTACTTTTCCCCGAAACGAAATCCGCGGAATATCGTGCGCTATATCACAGGGAGGCAATCGAGGTCGTTTGCAAACTCTACAGGCCCTGAATATCGTTTCTTGATCTCAGATCGGGTCTGATCCTCCTTCCCCAAAGTTCGCAGCATGCGATGAGACAAAACCAGGTGCTTGACGTGGGCATCCCCGGCGATCTGCCCAATCACCGACGGAGGCATGTGCAACCTCCTTTCAAATCCGACTGCACCTTCCGGGACCGCGTTGTGAGCAACAAACAGATCCGCGTTCGCTGCCAATTGCGTGAGAGCACCCTCGCCGTTCGTATCTCCGCTAAACACAATAAGTTTGCCGCCCACTTCTACTCGCCATGCCAAGGCCGGAACTCCCCCATGAACTACGCGGACCGAATAGGCCGCGAGATCGACGTTGCGGAATGCGACTAGGGGTTTTGTGCTTCCCTCTACGTTGTGGGGCTGTAATTTGTAATCGCTTTCCTCTCCGGGTGCCAACAGCTCACTCAAATAGCGATAGATGCCGCGCTCTCCAAAAAAATCCGCCACAAACTCGGTCGTAGAGGGCATGAAGTCGTTTCCCTCTGGGCCATAGATCGGCAGGGGACGCTTGCGCTCTTCAAACCACGACGAATTGATCAGCGCCGGAAAGTCGGCGCTATGATCGACGTGGAAGTGGGTGAACAAAATCACGTCAAGCTGCGACATTTGCGCTCCGCTCTCTCCAAATCGAAGCGCGCTTCCTCCTCCCACATCCACGAGTACTCGCGCTCGCCCGTGTTCCCACACCAGATAGCTGCTCGAAGCTCGCTTGTCTTGTAATTCTGGCCCACCTGACCCCAGCACTTGCACTGCGACGCCCTGCGATCCGCAAGACTGCGCCACAGCCGATGGCAGCAATGCACAACTCAGGAAAAAGCTAACCAGCTGCAGCGAGCGCGTGACCGCGAAAAGTTTGAGCATGAAGTCACCTCATCGTGGGCAGTCCAATGCGAATGTCACATCGAGATAATTCCATCTCGCAAGGCGCAGTGGCACTGACTTCAATCTGTGTCCGCTGATCCAGAGCAGCACAAGTCTCACTAAGAGCACAGGCTGAAGCCTCTGC
The DNA here is from genome assembly GCA_963743735.1 of uncultured Acidobacteriota bacterium. GTDB lineage: Bacteria > Acidobacteriota > Terriglobia > Acidiferrales > UBA7541 > Acidiferrum. The sequence goes on along the minus strand of CAVURF010000002.1, from coordinate 102,536 downwards.
CACAGGGACCGCTCGCTGCAATTTTAGAACGTTCCTTGGCCTGCGCTTGAGAATCTTATCGGCGGGGCGAGTACCTGACCAACGGGCTGACCGAACAGTGAAAGCTCGATTGGTTTCATTCGGGAAAAGCGCGGGCTTTTGGCTCGAATGAAATATTCGAATGAAACAAAATTATCGGCGGAACTGGCTGAAAACAACTACAAGAAATCAGCGCGCCCGGAGAGATTCGAACTCCCGACCCTCTGGTTCGAAGCCCGTTCCGGACTAATCGCTCACACTCTATCACGCTGTATCACCGAGTTGCATACTAAGGATACAATTCGGGTGAGTGAGTCAGGCTGATACTTGCCGATAGGCGAGGAGTCGCTACAGTTTTCACTACACCGGAGAAATCAAGTTATGAACCGCGAAGACGTTGAAAAGATTTGTTCGGCAAACCTGAATCGGGAGGCTTGAGGATTCGCGTCGGGGGTCTGCCAAAAGCACCTTCACGCTCATATTTCTGTGGACCGAGGTAGAGGTCCGGTGCATAATTCGATTCCAGTGTTTCTGTTCCCGTCAAAGCCTTGAGTCAAATTAAAGGTCCCGCCTTCAACTTGGCCGGACAAGATGTGCCGGCCTGCTGTGGCTGTGTAAGAGACCGAAATTGCATAATTCATGTCTTGCGAAAACGTAGCCGTTCCAGCGCGAACGTGATGAGATTGCACAGGGACAAAGTGTAGACGACGGTGATGAACAGATTGGTAGCTTCTGGCCGTATGGCCCAAAAAATCCCGTAAATGACCACCGCTATGGCTAGATAGAAAAGAGCTGATCCTTCAGAAAACGTGCGACACGAACCCGGACTCCTTGCGACGTCGGGGAGTAAGGTGCGTAGAGCGTTTTCTCTAAAGGCGCTTGCCTCCTTCTAAGCAGGCCTGCCATGCAATCCTCCAACAAACCGCTCTGCGTCGCAAACGAACAACCTCGCGGTGGCGCATCACCGAACCGCCACCGGCAAAGCCCGTCCGTGCGACCGCTCCAAGACCATCGTCATTGATACGTTCAACGCCCCAAGCAGCCGAAAAACAAAGATGTTCCGAGGGTAAAAACTCTGCAAGACGCTAAGTTGCTGACAACTCATTGCGAGTTTCCCTGGCTGCGAGTTCCGGCCACAGCACCTTGAGCATGACTCCGTATCCTTCCTCGTACAGCAGAGTGAAAACTTGAGAGCAGCGCTCACAGAGCCAATAATGCCGCACACCGTGGATTCCGCATGGCGGATCAGATGTCGAATTACTCCCACTTGCCGAGGCCGGATCCGGCCGGAATCGGAAGAATTTGCCGCCACCAGTCCAATGAAAGGCAGTCGGACACGCCGGGTTGGCACACTTCGGATGAAGGCTCTGGTAGAGCGGGGTCCCTTTCAATGTTTCCCGGCTCGAGGTTGGTCGCTTGCTCTGAGCCCTTTGCCGAGCCATCTGCCGCTCTTCTTCTAATTGTTGAATCGTAGCGCGCAGCCAGGCTCCAACTGTTTCTTCGATCCTGTTTTGATTGGTGTACCGATAGAGGGAATCAAGCGTCTCACCGGATGCGTTGAATGGAATGTGGCGGCAGGGAATTTTTTCGGAGCGGCGCTCGACTGGTACCACATGCATCAGTACGCAATCACCGCACGGACCAGGATTCTCTTTGGAATCGTAGTTCATGCAGGTGAGAGAGTCTTCGAAAATATATTGAGGCCTCCAGGGCGTCCTCGGCGAACGCCCATAGCCTCCGTCTTCGAGAAATTGAAGTTCAAATTTTAGAACTTCCAAGAGGTCGCGCTCATCCTTTTGCATCTTGCACCTCCACGCAGGTCAAAATATGCTCTTACCGAAAAGGGGCCGCTGTAACCCTCGTCACAGGTCAGCGTAACGGCCATCACAGCCAGGGAACCTTCAATTCCCGCACAGACATGCGAATTGGTTGTCATCTACGGGGCGGATGGATATGCCAAGCGGGTTTCGTTTTACGGGGCTGTTCGGAATGCGGTCACTTGAACTCTTTCCCGGGCTAGAAGAAATGAATTTCCCCGCGCCGCATGCCTGCACTACGACTCCTTCTGTTGCAGAGACGCCAAGTAGTCGCTGAGATCCTTGATCCTTTTGCGCACCGCAACTTCGTCATAGTTGTCCAAGGAGCCGAAGATGGGTCCCCATATTGGCATGTCGGAAGAGCCATGAGACAGGATACGAGTGCCAAAACGCAGCACATCGGAAACATACTGGTGCGGGAATTTCCCGCCGTGGCGTTTGGCGAGCGTGGTTAGATCAGGAGGCGTTGTCTTTAGCACAAACGCAGCCGGTCCATTGCCCCGAGCGTCTACACCGTGGCAGGACGCGCAGTAATGCATATATGTCTGCTTGCCCGACGTCGCAACGGTGCGCCGTGCCGGCCCTTTGTTCGTGGACGGCTTATCTTGGGCGCCCACGGCGGAGACCAGCAAAATCAGAACACCAAATAAAACGATATGGCGCTTCATCACGATCACCTCCGAGCGCTTCCCATCTAGAACGGCAGGGGGTCCTGTTACGAGCGAACAATCAGCAAGTCCGATCGATGGCGTGGACACTTTCAGACGACCCGCAGTTATTTTGGATAGCGCATCCGGATGAACCTTTCTGTGATCCATACTGCAAAGAAACGTGACCCGAATCACAGGCCGGCGGTAGAGTTCTCCAATCCGACTGTTCCAATTTAGATCAGCCGAGAGCCGAAGTCACAATCCTTGGTGATTTGCGTCACAGCTTCTGCGCTCACTAGGATGCGAAGCTGTCGGCTAATGCTTTGCAATTCTCCAGGGCTGCAATCCCAAAGTCGTAACCGAATTAGAACTCTGTTTTCCAGCTCTGATGTCATGCGCAGACAAGAATAGTCCGGCCTGGCCAACGTCGCGGAATTGCAGGAGAAGCCATGACACAAAATACGGCAATCCTGGATGGGAATGAAGCCGCTGCTGACGTGGCCTACCGTCTCAACGAAGTCATCGCAATCTATCCGATTACGCCAGCCTCTCCCATGGGGGAATGGTCGGATCAATGGCAGGACGAAGGCCGCAAGAATATTTGGGGCGCGGTTCCCAAGGTCATCGAGATGCAATCCGAAGGTGGCGCAGCCGGCGTCCTTCACGGGGCGCTGCAAGCAGGCGCTCTCGGTACCACCTTCACTGCTTCGCAAGGTTTGCTTCTGATGATTCCTAACATGTACAAGATCGCCGGCGAACTGACCCCTACAGTGATCCACGTTGCGGCGCGAACCGTGGCAGCGCACGCGCTATCCATCTTCGGTGATCACAGTGACGTCATGGCAGCCCGAGCCACGGGCTTTGCCATGCTCTGTTCGAACTCGGTTCAGGAAGCGGCTGATTTCGCTCTGATCGCACAAGCCGCAGCACTGGAGTCCCGTATCCCATTCCTGCATTTCTTTGACGGCTTCCGCACTTCTCATGAACTCAACCAAATCATTCCGTTGAGCGACGATGATCTCCGTGCGCTGATCGATGAGACTCTAGTACGCAAACACCGAGAGCGGCAGCTCTCCCCTGACCATCCCGTTCTTCGCGGTAGCGCGCAGAATCCGGATGTGTTTTTTCAGTCTCGCGAAGCCACTAACCCTTTTTATCGAGCATGCCCGACGATTGTGCAGGATGTCATGGACCGCTTTGCAGCTCGCAGCGGCAGACCTTACAAGCTATTTGATTACGTTGGTGCACCGGACGCCGACCGCATCATTATTATGATGGGCTCTGGCACTGGCCCCGTGGAAGAAACAATCGAACACCTGAATTCATGCGGCGAAAAGGTGGGGCTCCTGAAAGTTCGCCTGTTCAGACCTTTTATCGCGAGCAGTCTCCTAGCCGCGATTCCCAAGACCGCGTCTGCAATCGCCGTGCTCGACCGAACCAAGGAACCCGGCAGCATCGCCGAACCTCTTTATCTTGATGTCGTCGCGGCTCTCAACGAGTCCGCTTCGGCCCGGCCTTCCGCACGCGTCATCGGTGGCCGATTTGGTCTTTCTTCCAAGGAGTTTACGCCAACCATGGCGAAGGGTGTTTTCGATGAACTGAAGAAGTCCGTCCCAAAAAACCATTTCACGGTCGGAATCGTTGATGACGTGACTCACACGAGTCTCGACTACGATCGCGACTTCTCTACGGAAGATCCGCAAACGGTCCGGGCTGTGTTTTACGGTCTGGGCTCGGACGGAACGGTTGGCGCAAACAAGAACTCCATCAAGATCATCGGCAAGCGCACAGACAACTATGCGCAAGGCTATTTTGTTTACGATTCGAAAAAGGCAGGGTCGGTCACGGTATCCCACCTGCGTTTTGGTCCGCGTCCAATTCGCTCGTCATACCTGATCAGTAGGGCGAACTTTGTGGCCTGCCATCAATTCCAGTTCCTCGAACGCATGGACGTATTGGCATCTGCAGAGCCTGGCGCTACGTTCCTGCTCAATGCTCCGTTTCGCACCGACAGAGGTCTGGAACCATCTGCCAGAATCTGTGCAACAAAACATCATCAAAAAGCACCTGGAGTTCTATGTCATCGATGCGTACAAGGTCGCGCGGGAAACGGGCATGGCTGGTCGGATCAACACCATCATGCAGACTTGCTTCTTCGCGATTAGCGGTGTCCTTCCGAGCGAAAAAGCAATCGCCGCGATCAAAGACGCGATTCGCGACACGTATGGAAAACGCGGCGACGCAGTGGTCGAAAAGAACTTTGCCGCGGTGGATCACACTCTGGCCCACCTGCACAGGGTGAACGTCCCGCAGCAAGCGTCGAGCGGTCTGAGGGTTCTGCCTCCGGTGCCACAGCGGGCTCCCTCCTTTGTCCGCGACGTACTGGGCTCGATCATCGCCGGACAAGGCGATTCCCTTCCGGTCAGTGCGATGCCTGTCGATGGAACATTTCCTACGGCAACATCAATGTGGGAAAAGCGCAATATCGCGCAGCAGATTCCCGTTTGGGACGAGGAACTGTGCATCCAGTGCGGCAAGTGCGTCCTCGTGTGTCCCCATGCTGTTATTCGCGCGAAGGTATACGACTCTTCCGAGTTGAATGCTGCCCCCTCCACTTTCAAGTCCACAAAGCCCCGCTGGCGTGAATTGGAAAACTTGCGTTATACGCTGCAGGTCTCACCCGAAGACTGCACCGGCTGCCGGCTCTGTGTTGAAGTCTGCCCGGCCAAGAGTAAGAGCGAAACCAAGCATAAAGCCATCAATATGGAACTCCAGGAGCCATTGCGCGAAGTAGAAAGCGCCAATTGGAACTTCTTCACTTCGCTCCCCGACTTCGATCGAGACCGGCTCTCGCCCACGCACGTCAAGGATGTGCAGCTGCTCCATCCGCTTTTCGAATTCTCGGGAGCCTGCGCCGGTTGCGGCGAAACGCCATACATCAAATTGCTGACGCAATTGTTTGGAGACCGCCTGCTGATCGCTAATGCGACGGGTTGCTCTTCGATCTACGGCGGGAACCTGCCCACGACCCCTTACACCGTCAACAATCAAGGGCGAGGTCCTGCGTGGTCTAACTCCTTGTTCGAAGACAACGCCGAATTCGGTTTGGGCATGCGGTTGGCGGTGGACAAGCAGGCCGACTACGCGCGAATTCTTGTTGCCCGCGAGGCTTCGATCCTGGGCGAGACGCTTGTTCACGGTTTGCTCACAGGCGATCAATGTACCGAGGCGGGCATCGCCGCCCAACGTGAACGCGTCACCGAACTGAAACGAAAATTGTCGTCGCAAGATTCGTCAGACGCACGAGACTTACTTGCCGTCGCAGACTCGCTCGTTCGCAAAAGCGTATGGCTGGTCGGGGGCGACGGCTGGGCGTACGACATCGGGGCGGGTGGACTCGACCACGTGCTCGGCTCGGGCGCCAAGGTGAACGTGCTCGTGCTCGACACCGAGGTGTATTCCAACACGGGCGGGCAGATGTCCAAGGCGACACCTCGCGCGGCGGTCGCGAAATTCGCGACCGGCGGCAAACAGACGGCCAAGAAAGATCTTGCCCTTGAAGCCATTAGCTACGGATCGGTTTACGTCGCGCGAGTAGCCATGGGCGGCAACGACACTCACACCGTAAAGGCATTCCTCGAAGCCGAGGCCTACGACGGACCTTCCCTGATCATCGCTTACAGCCATTGCATCGCTCATGGCTACGATATGGCGTTCGGCATGGAACAGCAGAAAGCCGCGGTGCTCTCCGGTTATTGGCCTTTGATGCGCTACGACCCTGCTCTGCGAGCGGAAGGAAAAAACCCATTTCAGCTGGATTCGAGAGCCCCGAGCATACCGCTCAAGAAATACATTTACCAGGAGGCGCGCTATTCGATGCTGGCGCGAAACAACCCGGAGGAGGCGGACCGTCTGTTGGAACTTGCGCAGGGCGACGTCGATCGCCGATGGAAAGTCTATTCCAATCACGCCCTGGCGAATGAAACGCCTGTCGTTTCGCAGCCGGAAACGGTCACTTCCGCGCAACACGCTCATCAAACGGAGACAAGACATGATTGACATCACCACGACTTACATGGGTCTCCCGCTGCGTTCGCCCATCGTCGCCTCCGCTTCTCCCTTGTGCGATTCGCTCGAAAACATCCGGCGCTTCGAGGAAAGCGGAGTCGGTGCCGTCGTGTTGCCTTCCTTGTTCGAGGAGCAAATCGAATTGGAAAGCATCGCTGTCCACTCTGATCTTTCTCGCGGCGCGGAAAGCTTTCCAGAATCGCTGAACTATTTTCCGAATCTTCAGAACTACAATCTGGGCCCCGACGCCTATCTTGAGCTGATCCGCAAAGCAAGGGCAGGCGTCTCAATTCCGGTGATCGCCAGTCTGAATGGGATCTCCGCCGGTGGATGGACTCACCATGCAAAACTAATCGAACAGGCTGGCGCTTCTGCTCTCGAGCTGAATATCTATGACATCGTATCGGATGCGCATCACAGGGGGTCCAAAGTAGAAGAGGACTATTGCGAGTCTGGTAAGGCAAGTCAAGGCGAGTGTTCGCATTCCGGTGGCCGTGAAGATTTCCCCTTTTTTTACGGCGATGGCTAACATGGCCAAGCGGCTGGATGACGCGGGTGCCGACGGACTGGTGCTCTTCAATCGCTTCTACCAGCCGGACATCGACATTGACGCGCTAGAGATCGTCCCAAGTCTCACCTTAAGCCAGTCGCACGAATTGCCTCTGCGGCTGCATTGGGTCGCCATCCTTTACGGAGGCGTCGCGAGCTAACCTCGCTGTCACGGGAGGCGTCCACTCGGGCCACGATGTCTTGAAAGCGATGATGGCCGGCGCACATGTCGCGATGATGACTTCAGCTTTCTTCCAGAACGGAATTCGGCACGCCAATGTGGTCTTGCACGAGATGTCGCAGTGGATGGAGGAGCACGAATACGAATCGATCCAGCAGATGCGTGGCAGCATGAGTCGGCGCTCCGTGCCTAACCCTTCTGCCTTCGATCGCGCCAACTACATACGGGTTCTCAGCTCCTACACTTTAAATCCTCGACGCTCGGCTGCTGGCGCAACGCCCGGATCCCCCAGGACGGAATGACGGATCCCCGTCAGAATGTGAGGATGGCCAAATTCACTGTGGCTGTGTTGTCTGGACATGGCTCAGCGCCTTTGTAGTTCTTGTGGGCGCCCTGGGGACATTAGTGTCCTGGATCGATTCGTGCAGCGCTGCACGTTCGGCAATTTGTCCGTCTTCGTCACACGTGTGGCTCAGGAATGTTTTTCACAGGTTGCCGGTACAGCATGTAGGTGAAGCGACCGTGCAACCAGGCTTCCCCGGTAGCTCCGTCGTGCCGACTGTCGATCGATTCATCGAGCACGTGGGCGTAGTCACCTCCGAGGCGAACGACCTCCTGTTCCAGCCTAGAAGCAGTGCAAGCCATTAGATTCTCGTAACACTTCCCCCACAATTCGTCTCGATGGACGAGTGTTCCGGGAACGCGGCTGCTCGTCGCTTCGATACTATGCTCGGCCACGGCATCGGCATCGAACGGAGGCAATTCCCGGTGCCAGTAGACGATTCTGCTGCCGTTGGTGCCGACTGTGTTCATGGTGCCTCCTTCAGTTGAATCCGCCACCTTTGACTCTAGAACTTATGCAAGCTCTAGCATGTGAGCACGGTCACCTTTACGGGTGTCCTCTGACACTGTCGAAGTGAAAACCGCTGAAGGTGTGAGCAAGTGACCATGGTAGTATCGGCCACAGAGCGTTAGCGATACCTGAAGAGCAGTCCGTCCGAGCAAAAGAACACATGTGCACAGATTAAAATGATTCTCCTAGGTGCATCACTGTTTACAGCTCTTGCCGTCAGTGGGCCGCAGAGCAAAAATGAACGCAAACCAGCTCCAAAGGCACCCAGCGCCGCTGCTGGCCAGGAAACGTTTCTAAAATACTGCGCTTCATGTCATGGAAAGACCGCCAAAGGTGACGGGCCGGCCGCCTTTGTATTGAAGACGCCGCCACCGGATCTGACGACACTCTCCAAGCGGCATGAGGATAAATTTCCTGCGGGCTATGTTTCCGCTGTGTTGACCTTTGGCAAGAGCTTCGCTTCGCATGGAGCAGTAGACATGCCCATCTGGGGATCCCGTTTTAAGACACTCGATCCTGTTCACGACCCGACGGGACAACAGCACATCGACGACGTGGTCGCTTACATCCGATCGCTTCAAGTGAAATAATCGCTTCTCGAGTCTTGCCGATTTCTACTGTGACAACTGAAACGTAATCGTCACGATCAGCTCGACGGCGATCGGCCTATCGTTCAGATATGTTGGTTCGTACTTCCATTTTTTCAGTGCGTCCACCGCGGCCTGATACAGAAGCGGATGTCCAGAGACCACCTTCATATCAATGACATTTCCTTGCTCATCCAAGATTGCGTCGATCTTCACGTCGCCCTGAACACGCGTTTGTCGCGCGAGTGCAGGATACTCGGGACGCACCTGCACGATCGCTTTCGGTGCTCGCACTCGTCCACCTACACGAACCGGCGCGCCTGATTTCCCCGTTGGCGGAGGAACTGGCTTCGCACCTGTATTCAGGACCCCGCCAATCACGCCCCCAACCACTCCGCCCAGCTGGCCGCCGGGAATCCCACCCGGAACGCCTCCGGGCACACCACCAAAGGCATCCGATTCGATTGGCGCTTCCTTGAGCTGTGCAACCTGCTTCGGAATGTATGTAGGCGCCAGCAGCTTTCCTTCGCTGATGAATACGCGTTTCGACGGTTGCGGTTTGATGACACCCACTGCAGGCGGTGGTGGTGGCGGTGGTGCGACCAAAAAGGTAGTCGCGAATTGTTTCAGATGTTCCTATTGGAGACGCGTTCAGTTCCTATCTCACGCAGCCGCTGCTCGCGCTTCTTGCCGCGGCTTGGCTTGCGCTTTCCTCACAACGATTTCGAGGGAGCGACCCGTTGAATCTTAGCCGTTGCGTGGGAAGGATCGAGATCGAGACAAAGATCCAGGACACGGAAGATCCTCTCTTTCTCGGAGTGCGGTCCGATTGGCTGCACATCGACCCTATCAGCCCGCGGCTTCCCACAAATGGTGACCTTGCGAGGCGCGATCCAGATTTCGATCGTTCCCGCCTCGAAGATCCCGGCGTCAGTCCCAATCCAAAGGCTATCGCCGACTGTTGTCCGACCACAGCACAGCGGCCGTATCAAATCGCTCTCTGCTTGACGCCAGTCCTGCAATTCATGCCAAGATCCAGAACCGCGACTCTCAAAGATCGCGTAGGCGCGATGGGCCACGGCTTCCTGCATTCTTCTTACTTGTTCATTGGCGTCTGTGATCGTCAACTTCGCTTTTTCGCCCCTTCGTGAGCGTTTCTCATCTTCCTTTGTTGTCATGGCTAACCTCCGACCAGTTCTCTGCTCCCAACCGGAGGATGCGCGCTGCGGCTCGCCACGCATAGGAGGTCGGTCACGAAGCGCCGTGACCGGGCGCACAGTTCCAAAGAGCAAAGCGAAGGAGATCTTGGGACAGGCAACGTCCCTTGGGAGCTTCAAGCCGGAGAAAAATTGACTGGAAGTGAGGCGAGCATACGTTCGCGACGCCGTTCTTGTATGCGAGCAGAAACATGGGACGATCCTATGGGAAGGGCGGACGCTATCCTGCCGCTCACTCAACCAAACGACAAATCACCGCTAAAGCGGCTATAGCGCCTCATTTACCCTGTGCCAGCCCCACATGTGGCCGAGGAAAACCAACGACGTCGCCACCATGATGTAAAGGGTTGAATGCATCCATAGGCCATAGAGCAAGCAGAGCAAAGCCGGCCATTTGTAAAGTCAGATTCACAGGATGAAGATGCAACAGCATGATCTTGCCCAGCAGTGTTTGCGCGAGTGTCTCTTCTTTTGCTCCAGACGTGGACAGCCTGCCCAGAACCGCGCTCAACACGACAACGGCCGCCGCCCAGATCCAGTTGTGTTGCCAAAGAAAGTAGATGACCCAGAGAAACGCGACGATCCCAACGATGATGTGCTTCGGGTGTCCCCTGCGAACGATCATTCGTTCCACGTAAGTCATGTTTGTTCCCTGCTTTTCTCCCCGATCAAATCTCAGGGGCGAATCGCGACCTTAATGACGCCATCCCTACGCTGGCCAAAGAGCTCATAAGCCTCGGCGATCCGGTCCAGAGAAAACGTGTGCGTCAGCAGTGGCCGCAAATCCAACCGGCCGTGGCGAACCAACTCCATCAGCCTGCGCATCCGTTCTTTGCCTCCGGGGCAGAGCGTCGTGACAATCTTGTGGTCACCGAGACCTGCGGCGAACGGCTCGAGCGGCACGGACAACTTTCCCGAATAGACACCGAGACTCGACAACGTCCCGCCCGCACGGAGCGCACGCAACGCGCCTTCGAATGTGGCCTGCGTACCCAGTGCTTCTATAGCGACGTCGACGCCCTTTCCCTGCGTGAGACGGCGGATCTCTTCGACCGCATCCACCTTGGTATGGTCAATAACGATATCCGCGCCCATTCGCTTCGCCATCACCGTGCGCACAAGATCGGACTCGACGGCAATGATGAAGCCTGCTCCCTTGAGCTTTGCGCCCGCCGTAGCGCATAGGCCAATCGGCCCCTGCGCAAAGACAGCGACCGTGTCGCCGATCTTCACCTCGCCACTTTCCGCAGCGGAGATTCCCGTGGACGCAATGTCAGCCAGTAGAACGACCTGCTCATCGCTCAGGTCGTCAGGAATTTTCGCGAGGTTCGCTTGCGCGTTCGGCACCAGAAGGTACTCTGCCTGCGCTCCGTTGATCGTGTTTCCGAATTTCCATCCGCCGATCGGTCCACCACACTGCGACCAATCGCCGCTCAAGCAGTAATTGCATTGACCGCAAGGAGTAATCGCACCTACCAATACACGCTCGCCGACAGCATAGCCTGTGACCCCGACGCCCAGTTCATGAACGACTCCAACCGGTTCATGCCCGATCACCAGACCTGGCTTTACTGGATATTCTCCCTTCAGAATGTGCAGATCTGTTCCGCAAATGGTTGTCAACGTAACGCGGATCACCGCTTCGCCGGGACCCGGTCGGGGAATGGGAACCTGCTCGATTCCAATCTGATTCGGCCCGTGAAAGACGAGCGCTCGCATCGTCGACGGAACAACTTGTTTTTTGGGAATCGCCGCTTGAAAAGTTGCATTCATAAATTCCTCCGACTGCTTCACTCCCATTTATGCAGGGCGCGTCCAGACGAGCCATGACCTATGTCACGGCCAGTTGTGACGTCCGTCACACCCTCGGGCGCACCACTTGGCGGGCAGACTCGCTCGTTCGGCGCACGCAATCGCGCGGCAAGAAGAGGCGAGAACATCAGAAACAGAAGGCCGATTGGAAGCAATCTCCCGTGGAGTAAGTCGAAATCCGAGATGATCTCGGCCCAAGAAAGATGGAACGCGAAACGTCCCAGAGCTAGTTCGTAGGCAATCGTCAGGACCACCCACGTGAACCCAACGAGCAGTAGCGTTCGCGCGCTTCGCGCCGGAATCCATCCGATGCACGCAAGTGTAATCAGGAGAATCACGAGCGACCCGGTGAACACGCTCACGTCACGCGCGGCAGTGTCCCCGATCCACAGGGCCAGCACTTTCACGCGCCACAGGCCATGAAGGGTCTCCGCCACCATCAGAAGAAACCAGAGGCCGACGGCTCTGAGCCAATAGCTGCGATTTTCCGGGGACATGTTCACCTCCCGCAAGTACGTATCGATTCTCGCTGCTCAGAGGAACGCCGGGCTAGGATTGCCGTCACGTCGTCGTGTGACGCACGTCATGTTTCGTTACGTGGCCCATCGAGATGGAGCGTCGCGGTAAGGGAAGCCGGATCTTCATCTGGAACACAATCAAAATGAAAGTGTTTGGCCAGCGCAACCATGGGAGAGTTTTCCGAGAGAATGTGGGCCTCGACGCGTCGGATTTTCTCTGCGCGCGCGATTTGAAGCAGCCGACGCACCAGCTCGGTGCCAAGCCCGGCTCCCTGGCAGCGATCCGCAACGACAACGCCAAGCTCGGCCTCTTCCATCTTCCGTTGCCGTGCCAACCGTCCAACGCCAATCAGCTCACGGTGGCCAGTATCCGGTTATCAACCCGCTCCGCGACGAGCGCAATCTCACGGTCATAATCGAGAAAACATTTTCGGATCAGCCGCTCGTGTGCAACGCGAGACTCCAGTCGTTGCATTTGAAAATAACGCAGATACACGGTGCTGTCCGAAAGTGATTTGTGAAATTCCACCATCAGCGTTTCGTCTTCGGGCCGTATCGGCCGGAGGACCACGTCTACTTCCGTCCTTCATCGTCCAATGCGAAACATACTCGGTTGGGTAACGGCGGATGGCGGACCGCGGGAGATCCGCATCCGCTATGTCACGACCGAACAGCACCATGCGGGCATCGAGTGCCAACAGTTGCTGGGGCGACGCAACCAACGGATTGATGTCGATTTCGCGAAGACGTGGCTGGTCCACAACAAGCTCGCTGAACCGCACAACGAGTGTTTCGAGCGCCTTCGAAATCGACAGCTTTGCGTCCCCGGACTCCTTTGAGGGCCGTAAAGATTTTGGTTCTTTCCATGAGACGTTCCGCCAACGTGGTGTTCAACGGCGGAAGCGCCAGGGCCTGGTCGCGATACACCTCCACGAGCTGTCCGCCTGATCCAAACAATAGAACCGGACCAAATTGCGAGTCGACGCTGCTGCCGAGAATGAGTTCATAGCCCTCGACGTGAACCATCGGCTGAACCGTTACGCCGAGAAACGCGTTCTGCACCGGCCTTCGCGACAACGGACTCTGCAATGGCCCGGTACGCCTGCCGCACTTCCTCTTCACCCGTCAAATTCAGTTGCACGCCGCCAACATCCGTCTTGTGGGTGACGATCTCCGAGTGCACCTTCAACACGACGGGATAGCCGAACTTCCTGCGCCAGAACGACGGCCTCTTCTTCACTCTTCGCGAGACTTGTCGGAACGGTGGGGATTCCATAAAGTTCCAGGATCTTCTTCGATTCGATCTCACGTTAGAAGCGTTCTGCCCGAAGATGCCACGCGTTCGATAAGTTGCCTCGCCTCCTCCCGCCTCGCGCTTCGCGCGGGCGGGATCGTCCGCTGCAAACGGCGTCTCATACAGACTCTCGAGACGCTCGGAATAGCTCCACATCGATTCGAACGCGCGCACGGCAGCATCCGGGTAAGAAAACGTCGGGATTCCCGAAGCGTTCAAAACTTCGACGCCCCGCGCGACACCTCGGCCGCCCATCCAACTCGCGAGTAGCGGTTTCGCGTGATCCTTTCGCGTGCGCTTTCACGCGTTCCGCGACTTGCGCGGGATTCGTCATTCCTTGCGGCGCCAGGATCACAAGCAGCCCGTCGCTGTTGGGGTCGTCAAGCGCAATGTCCAAGGCTCGAGCATAGCGTTCCGGATCGGCATCGCCGAGAATGTCGATCGGATTTGCATGACTCCAGTGCGCAGGCAGAAACGCGCTGAGCGCTTTCTCGGACTCTTCGGACAACTGAGCAAGTTCGGCATGGCCGGCCAGTAACGCGTCCGTGGCAAGTACTCCGGGACCTCCTGCGTTTGTCAGAATCGTCAACCGAGGTCCGCGCGGGTCGCGGCTGTTTGCCGAGAACATCGGCCATGTGGAAGAGCTCAGCGATGCTCTGGACCCGCAGGACGCCACAGCGGCGAAACGCAGCGTCATAGACTTCGTCACTTCCCGTCATCGCGCCAGTGTGCGACGCCGCAGCCCGGGAGGCCGCTTCCGAACGCCCCGCTTTAATGACGATGATCGGCTTGCTGAACGACACTTCGCGGGCTGCGGATAAGAAGGATCGTGCATCGCCGATCGACTCCATATAGAGGAGAATGCTTTTTGTGTTCGCATCGTCACCGAAAAACGAAAGCAGGTCACCCCAGCCAACGTCGAGCATCGAACCCGTTGAAACAATCGCGCTGAAGCCCGCGCGCTCCGCCAGGCTCCAATCGAGAATCGCCGTCAACAGCGCGCCGCTCTGGCTCAGGAACGCAACATTGCCCGGCAACGCTATGTCTTGTGCGAACGTGGCATTGAGTCCAATCAGCGGATTCATCAGACCCAGGCAATTCGGGCCGATCAATCGGGTCGCGCCGCCTCTTCAATTCCGATTGGATTTGTTTTTCGAGCGCCGCACCTTCAGGTCCTTTTTCCTTGAAGCCCGCGGAGATCACAACGACCGATTTTGCGTCTGCCCTAACGCATTCGGAGACAATGCCTGGTACCGTGCTTGCCGGTGTCACCACAACAACGAGGTCAACGGCTTCCGGAACTGCTCCGATCGACGCGTAACATGGAAGACCAAATACTTCCGCGCGGCGAGGATTCACGGCATAGACGCGTCCCTTGTAAGTTCCCGTCAGCAGATTTTTAAGAACCGTCCCACCCACACTCCCTTCGCGGTCCGTGGCTCCAATCACTGCGACCGATGCCGGAGAAAAGAAATAGCTCAGCGCCGAACGATCGCTGGATCGAACTGTCAAGAGTCTTCATCAGCAAGCCTTTCTTCCGATGCGCGAACGATAAACTTCTTCTAGAAGTCACGTAAAGTTCCGAATGGAAGCGTTACGCGAAGTGCATTCAGCACCGCTGCCAGGTCGATCAATTCCTGTGCAACTGCGCCAGCAATAGGAGAGAGCAGTCCGCATTGCCGCGAGCGCCATTCCCGCCGCGCTCAACACCATGCCGCCTATGGCGCTCTGGAGCGCAATCTTCCGCATGCGCCTGCCAATGTGAATCAACTCGTCCACCTTCTCAAGCGACCGCTCGAGAACTACGGCGTCCGCTGCCTCGCCCGTGATGTCGTTCTCGTGCCCGAATGCGACGCCGACAGTTGCGGCCTGCATCGCAGGCGCGTCGTTGATGCCGTCGCCGACGAATACCGTCTTCGCCAGAGCCGTTTCGGCGCGTACGAGTTGCACCTTTTCCTCGGGACTCTTCGCGCCGTAGCGCTATTGCATATTCCGATTTTTTCCGCAAGCGATTGAACCTCCGCTTCGCGGTCTCCGGAGATGAGGATCACTCTCGTGACATGATGACGAGGCGAGAGGTGGGTCACGAAAACGCGGCTGTCGGCGCGAGGCGAATCCTCAAATCCGAACAGAGCGGCAAATTCTCCACCCAGAAAGACAAGACACTCAAGCCCGGGTTCGATTGGCGGCAGGATTAGGTTCCGTCCGAGCACTTTGTTGCGGCCCGTGATTAAAACCTCGCGGCCGTTCACCGTTCCCCGCAAACCTTCGCCGGGTGACTCGTTGACTTGGGAAACAGCGGCCAATGCAATGCCTCGCTGTTTCGCAAACTCAAGAATGGCCGTCGCTAGCGGATGCTTCGAGTATCGTTCGAGACTGGCCGCAGCGGCCAGAACCTCCGATTCCTTAAATCCGGATGCGCAAACGATTCGTGTGAGCGACGGCTTGCCGTAGGTCAGCGTTCCCGTCTTGTCGAAAATAAATGTACGACACGAATCGATTTGCTCGAGCACGGCCGGATTCTTGATGATGATGCCCCGCCTGGCGGAGAGAGAGATCGCTCCGATGACCGCAACCGGAATGGCGATGAGCAATGGACAAGGTGTCGCGATCACGAGTACCGCGAGGAAGCGCTCGACTTCACCGCTGAGTGCCCAGGCCACAATCGCAATGCCGATCGCCAGTGGCGTGTACCACGCTCCCAACGTGTCCCCGAGCCGGCGCAGCTGCGGCCGTCTCTGCTGGGTATCCTCCATCACGCGCATGATCCGTGCGTAGCGGGAATCCGTGGCTAATTTCTCGGCTCGAATCGTCAGCAGAGATTCTCCGTTGAGCGCGCCGGAAAGGACCATCGCTCCCAGGAGTCTTCTCGACTTCGAACGGCTCGCCGGTCAAATAGGCCTCGTTCATCGATCCCTGGCCTTCAACCACAACTCCATCCACTGGACAGATTTCGTGTGGAAGGACGACTAACGTATCGCCCACGCGAATTTCACCGACCGCGATGTCAGCGAGTTCCTTCCCGGATTTTCGGTGAGCGGTGCTCGGCATCCGCTTGGCGAGCGCGTCCAACACGCGAGAAGCCCGCCGCGTCGCGAATTCTTCAAGAGCCGTGCCGCCTGAAAGCATGAGCACCACAATCGTGGCCACCAAGTATTCCCGAAGAACGATGGCGGTTACGATCGAAACTCCTGCGAGGAAGTCGGAACCGAATTCTCCGGCCCACAACTTTCTTCCCAAGCTGCACAACCAGCGGCAGGCCGCCAGCCAGCAGCGCCACATACAAAGGAACATTCGCGAAGCGATCGCAGATCGGTCAGCGGAAAATCGCAACACCAGATGGACCGCAATTCCCACTGCAGCCACCAACGCGACTGCTCTGATCGCCACGCGGCGAAGTATCGGATTGTCGCGGCTTCATCACGTGGTCGCCCCCGCTAAGGTCTCCGCGATGCTGCGCGAGACCGCAAAGAATTTCCGTTTGGCGGCTTCGACCAGCAAGAGATAGGTGATGGTGGAAATTCCAAGAAATAGAAAGAAAGGTAACGGCAACGGCGTGAATCCAAGAAGTCCAGCCAGAGGCGACCACGGAAGAGCCAGCCCCACTGCCACCACAGCGAGCGTGTTCAGCGTCAGCCAGGCGCTGGGCCGGCTCTTCAAGGGATTCCCCGCCGTGCGAATCACAAACAGTACCAGCGTCTGCGTGGCGAGCGATTCCACGAACCACCCCGTGTGGAAGAGAGTTTCCGACGCATGGAAGAAGTGCAACAGCACGTAAAAGGTCAGGAAATCGTAGAGCGAACTGATCGGTCCCACGAAAATCATGAAATTGCGGATCAGGCGCATATCCCAGCGTTGCGGTCCGCGCAGATAGGCTTCGTCTACGTTGTCCGTGGGAATCGCAATCTGCGCGGCGTCGTACAGGAAATTGTTCAACAGAATCTGCGTGGACAGCATCGGGAGAAACGGGAAGAAAGAGCGACGCTCCCGCCATGCTGAACATGTTTCCGAAATTCGAGCTGGTGTCCATCAGCAAATACTTCAGAACGTTTCCGGAAGCCCTGCGGCCCTCGATGATTCCGCGGTGAAGGATGTCGAGTCCGGGCCGCAAGAGAATGATGTCGGCCGCGTCTCGGGCGACGTCCACCGCCGTCGCCACCGAAATGCCCACATCCGCGGCGTGCAACGACGGAGCGTCATTGATTCCGTCGCCAATGTAGCCGACCACGTGCCCGCGTTGCCGCAGCGCCCGCAGAATGCGCAGCTTCTGCATCGGTGTGACGCGGGCAAATACCGTCGTTTGCTCGGCAACGTGCCCCAGCGCCGGTTCGGTCATTCCATCGACTTCGGGGCCAAGCACGATCGTCGGGAGCGTCGAGACCGACTTGCGCGCAGACGTGTCGCGCTACCAGTTCGTTATCGCCGGTCAGAATCTTTACATCGATTCCGTCGCGCTTCATCTGCGCGAGCGCATGCGCGGCGTCCGGACTTGGCGGATCTTCGAACGCGAGAAATCCCGCAAGAACCAGCGAATGCTCGTCGGCCGCCGAGAACCCATCGCGTCGATCGACGCGTCGCGAGGCCACCGCGAGCACTCGAAATCCTTTCTCGCAAAGCTCCTGGTACACCCTGCGCGCCTGTTCGCTTTCGGCGGTCCCGAGCGCTCGCTCTTGGCCCCCGCTTTCATACGAATCGCAGAGTGCGACGATACCTTCCGGGCGCGCCCTTCGTGATCAAAAGACGCTCGGTTCCTGTGCGCCGCGCGCTCGACGACGACCGACAACCGGCGCCGATTGAAGTCGAACGGAATCTCGTCGCACTTGACGTACCCATCCAATTCGCGTCGCTCGGTCTGCAGGATCGCGGTGTCAAGAGGACTGCGGATTCCGGTCTCGAACTTGCTGTTGAGCTGCGCAAGCACCAGTGGGCGTTCAGAAGCTTGTCCGAACGCATCGACCGCGGAGTGCAGCGTCATCACTCCCGTCGTCAGCGTTCCCGTCTTGTCGCTGCAGAGAATGTCGATGCTGCCGAAATTCTGAATCGCCGGAAGATGCTTCACGATGACTTGCTTGCGCGCCATGCGCACCGCTCCCCTGCCCGAGCGTGACCGAGGTAATCATGGGAAGAAATTCCGGCGTCAACCCGACTGCCAGCGCCACCGCGAACACAAACGACTCGAAAGCGTCCTTGTGCAGCGCTACGCGAACCACAAGAATGAAGAGAACGAGAAACAAGACCGCGCGCATGATCAGCATGCCGAACTGCTTCAATCCACGTTCAAATTCCGTGTCTCCGGTCCGTTCGCGCAATTTCGCACCGATAAATCCGAACGAAGTTCGAGCGCCCGTCGCCGTGACGCGAACGATTGCCGTTCCACTCACGACAGAAGTTCCCAAGAATACCCAGTTTGGCGTCTCCGGATTTGGTTCCCCGGCTCGGCGCGGCGCTTGCTTCTCCGCCGGCATGGACTCTCCCGTGAGCGCCGCCTGCTGAACATATAGATCGCGCGACTCCACGAGAAATCCATCGGCGGGAACAAGATCACCGGCCGAAAGCCGCACGAGATCTCCCGGAACAACGTTCTCGCGCCGCACTTCCTGCCAGTTTCCGTCGCGAAGGACGGAGGCCGTGAGGCTGACGTGTTCTCGCAATCTTCTGAACTGAGCGCTCGGAACGGTAAGTTTGAATGAAATTGATCACCACGCTGAGCATCGCGATCACGAAGATGATGGTCGCGTCGGTGACTTGTCCCACCACAACGGAGATGAGCACGGCGATGAGCAGGATGATGACGAGAGGATTCAAGAACAGGACGAGCAACTCGATCAGAAGCGCGCCACGCTTACGGGGCGATGGATCGTTCGGCCCCACCTGACGGAGACGCTCCTCCGCTTCGCGCTGAGTCAGCCCTTCCAGTCGCGAGGCCGCGTCAGGGGCCGTTTCACTGACTGTACTGGATGCGGAACCCATGTGTCGTGCGATACCCCTCAGCGCTCTTTCGCGTAACAGAACAAGAACTGCCTTTCAGGTTAGCGTCCTCCATGTGTGCCCGAATGCAACGCACATCACTATGCCGAGTGACAGGCGTCACAGCAACGTGTTCCACCTCGAAGGAACAATGCTCCACAGGAGGACCAAGACCATGACCACCGCCACCGCAAGAATCGCAGTCCGATTCCGGAACATCCTATTTGCGACGGATTTTTCCCCAGCCGCCGCTCAAGCCATCCCGTACGTCAAGAACATTGCCAAACACTATGACGCCGACCTAGTAACCCTCCACGTTCGCCCACCAGTTGTGAACCCTATGACCGCCCCGGCTACTTGGCCGGCGGACATCGAAGCGGCAAAAGCTGAGGATGACCAGCACCGGGAGGAAGTCCTCGGTACGTTTGCCGGAATCCGCACACAGGTCCTGGCCGGAGAAGGCAGCATTCAGTCCTGCCTCAACGAGGCCATCGAAAAGAACAACACAGATTTGGTGGTGATCGGCACCCGGGGACGCACTGGACTGGGAAAGCTGCTTCTGGGCTCGGTCGCGGAAGAGATTTTCCGGACCGTATCCTGCCCTGTACTCACCGTTGGGCCGCACTCGAGCGCGTCGCGCGAGGCGGGCAGCCAGTTCCGTGAAATCCTGTACGCCACAGATTTCAGCCCTGAATCGCAAGGCGCTGCCGCGTACGCCGTGTCTCTCGCCCAGGAATTCCAGTCACGCCTCATTCTCCTGCACGTGATTCCGGAGCAGAAGGCCGGTGACCTCGTTTCTGCCGCTGACATCACAGCGTCCTCCGAGAAGCTGTTGCGCAAGCTCGTCCCGCCAGAAGCCGGAGCCTGGTGCAAAGCCGAGTACTTCGTGGAACGCGGCGATCCCGCAGAGAAGATTCTGGAATTTGCTCGTCAGCGAGAAACCGATCTCATCGTTCTGGGTGTGCGGCGAGAGAAAGGTGTACCCGGCGCAGCAACACATCTGCCTATCGCGACGGCCCACAAGATCGTGTCTCATGCCGGTTGCCCCGTGCTGACCGTTCGCCACTAGTCGCACGGCAGTCGCGACGGGCAGTGGGCTCCGGGTCGGATTCGCCGAGACCTCGCCGGGTCTCCTGTCCGTCGCGTATTTTGCATCGCTGCGCTTTTTTCCGCTCATCCGTCAGGAGGGAGTACAGATCGTTGCGTCTTGCTCTGGCGCGACGGTTCGGTGTCGAGGCTACGCACTCATGTTGCGTAAGCTGCATCTGGCCGACGCGTTTCGAGCGAAGCGCATGCCTCCTCAGAACCGGAGCTCTAAGCAGCCGCTTCTAGATCATGGTTACTCTTCGCATCCAGATGAAGCTGTGACGCAAGTCACGAGAACGCGTACGATCTCAAGACGCGGTGGGTACATTACTTCCCGTGGAACCTCGCAGCAGGTCGTAGACCAAACTCAAGTCGGCAGTCCAGTGTTGGCAGGTAACCTCGACGTATTGTGCAACACGACTGTCAGTTCTGCCAGACGACAAAGGTTCTGGGCCGATCCTAGACTTACGTGACTGTGGTGAAGGAGTGTGACATGACACCTGTAACAGCAGCCGAGAGGGCAACGCATTCCATTAGCGCGTATGGCCCAGCGAGAACAACCTTTTCAGGAACACCTCTCAACACCGAAGATTTGCGTAAGACCCATGCTTACTGGAGGGCCTGCAACTATCTGATGCTTGGGATGATTTACCTGCAGGACAACCCTCTCCTGAAAGAACCTCTGAAGGCCGAGCACATCAAGAATCGGCTTCTAGGACACTGGGGCGCAAGTCCTGGATTGGCGTTTACTTACATCCATTTAAACCGGCTCATCAAGAAATACGACTTAGACATGATCTTCTTGGCGGGACCGGGCCATGGCGCTCCTGGCGTTCTGGCGCCTGTTTACCTAGAAGGGGCTTATTCAGAAATCTATACGGACAAAAGCGAAGACGAAGAGGGCCTGCGGGAGTTTTTTAAACAGTTTTCCTTTCCGGGGGGAATCGGGAGTCACTGCACACCGGAAACACCCGGTTCAATCCACGAAGGGGGCGAACTCGGATACGTGCTCTCGCATGCCTGCGGAGCCGCGTTCGATAATCCGGATTTGATAGTCGCGGCGGTAGTCGGAGACGGCGAAGCAGAGACCGGGCCTCTGGCAACTTCCTGGCACATCAACAAATTCCTTAGTCCTGTGCGAGACGGCGCGGTCCTGCCGATTCTTCATCTTAACGGCTACAAAATCAACAATCCCACACTGCTCGCGCGCATCAGTCACGAGGAACTAGAAAGCCTATTCCGGGGCTACGGATGGACGCCTTACTTTGTCGAGGGCTCTGATCCGGAGAGCATGCATCAAGCAATGGCGGCAACGACGGAGGAGTGTATCTCAGAAATCAGGAAGTATCAGCAAGAAGCTCGCAAGACAGGAGTGGCGGGGCGTCCTCGCTGGCCCATGATTGTCTTGCGGACTCCAAAGGGGTGGACTGCACCGAAAGAGAGTTGATGGCCACAGGCTGGAAGGTTTCTGGCGGGCGCATCAGGTTCCGATGGCGGACGTCAAAAAGAATCCGGAACGCCTTCGTCAGCTCGAGAGCTGGATGCGCGCTTACAAACCAGAAGAGCTCTTCGATCAAAGCGGGAAGCTAATCCCGGAGCTGAAAGAACTCGCACCGACTGGCGCGCGGCGAATGGGCGCCAACCCTCACGCGAACGGAGGACGCCTGAAGAAAGCTTTGCGCCTTCCGGATTTCCAGCGGTACGCCTTGAAAATCGATAAACCCGGAGCGGTTCGAGCAGAAAACACCCGACCGCTAGGCGCGTTCTTGCGCGATGTAATGAAATTAAACATGAACAACTTTCGCGTCTTCGGTCCGGATGAAAACACTTCCAACAAGCTGAATGACATCTATACAGTTAGCAAGAAGTTCTGGATTGCTGACTATTTCCCGGAAGACTCCGATGGCGGAGAGCTGGCACCTGATGGCCGAGTGATAGAGATGCTCAGTGAGCATACCGTCGAGGGCATGCTCGAAGGTTATCTGCTCACGGGACGCCATGGCTTCATTTCATCCTATGAGGCCTTTATCCATGTAATCGATTCGATGTTCAATCAACACGCCAAGTGGCTTTCCATCTGTAATCACCTCTCATGGCGTGAAAAGATCGCCTCGCTCAACATCTTAGTCACCTCGACGGTCTGGCGGCAGGACCACAATGGATTTACGCACCAGGATCCCGGTTTTCTGGATGTAGTGGTCAACAAGAGCTCCGCAGTCACACGCATCTACCTTCCCCCCGACGTCAATTCCCTCCTTTCTGTGGCGAATCATTGTCTAAAGAGCGAAAACTACGTCAACGTGATCGTCTGCGACAAACAGATGCACCTTCAATATATGGACATGGACGCGGCAATGGCGCACTGCACCAAGGGAATTGGCATGTGGGATCGGGCGTGCAATGACGAAGGGAGCGAGCCAGATGTGGTGATGGCGTCTGCCGGGGATATACCTACACAGGAAACTCTGGCGGCCATTGTGCTGTTGAGGAAGGAGTTCCCTGATCTCAAGATCCGGTACATCAATGTGGTTGATCTATTCAAATTGCAGCCGAGCACGGAGCATCCTCACGGATTGTCCGACCGAGAGTTTGATGCGCTCTTCACAGTCGATAAGCCGATTATTTTCAATTTCCACGGATATCCATGGCTCATCCATCGACTGGCATACCGTCGCACAAACCACAAAAGCATGCACGTCCGTGGATACAAGGAGCAAGGAAACATCAATACACCTTTGGAGTTAGCGATCGAGAACGAAATCGACCGTTTCAGTCTCGCGATGGACGTCATCAAGCGTGTCCCGAGACTACAGCGAATCGGTGCGCATGCCATGGATAAATTCCGTAATGAGCAGATTGCGTGCAGGAACTATGCCTACGAGCACGGCACTGACAAGCCGGACGTTGCCGGCTGGAAATGGCCGCAATAGATACCCAGATCTCGTGGTCGAGCCTGGTCGTGCCGAACTTAAGCCCAAATTTGACGGCACTCCACGAGCACGACCGATCGGTAAAGCGCCGATGAACGTTCTCGTACTCAACTCGGGAAGCTCCAGTCTAAAGTTCCAAGTGATCGCTACTGATCTTGGCCGGATTGCTCAGAACAATGATGAGCGCTTGTGCCGCGGGCTTATCGAGCGGATCGGAGGAGAAGCGATCATCTCGGTCCAGACGCGTAAAGGTCTCAAGCAGACGTTTACAGCTTCACTTTCCGATGTTTCCGGGTCATTGGAATACCTGGTGCGGTGGATCGCGTCAGACGCATCAGGAATAACGGAAGTCGGATCTCCGTCCGATATCCATGCCGTCGGACACCGCGTGGTTCATGGGGGCGAATTGTTTACCGAATCCACCGTGATAACTGAGGAGGTGTTACAGGGAATCGGGGAATGCATCGATTTGGCTCCCCTGCACAACCCCAACAACATCAAGGGTATTTTGGCGTCGCGGCAAGTATTCGGTCCAAAACTGCCTCAGGTCGCAGTTTTTGACACTGCCTTCCATCATTCCATCCCAGAGCATGCATACCTCTACGCCGTGCCCTATCACTTGTATAGACGCCACCACATTCGTCGTTACGGATTTCATGGCACGTCACACCGATATGTGGCTGACCGATACAGGGCCTTGCGGGCGTTAACCGAAGAACAGACTCATGTGATCACGCTCCACCTGGGCAATGGCTGCTCTGCTACTGCCATTCGCGGTGGCCGCTCTGTGGACACTTCGATGGGCATGACGCCCCTGGAGGGTCTGGTTATGGGGACGCGAGCTGGCGATATCGATCCAGCCATCGTGAACCTCATCGCCACGAAAGAGGGCCTGTCCGCACACGAAGTGGATGCTCTACTCAACACCCAGTCCGGATTGCTGGGCATCTCCGGGCTGACAAACGATATGCGTGTGTTGCTGCAGGAACTAAGCGATCAAGATGACCGCCGGGCACGCCTTGCCATTGAGGTCTTTTGTTATCGCGCAAGAAAATACGTTGGCGCATTTCTTGCCTGCATGGGCGGCGCGGATGCGATTGTCTTCACAGGAGGGATCGGAGAGAACTCGCCCGACATCCGAGCTCGCATTTGCGAAGGCCTCGAATGGACAGGATTGAGGCTGGACGACAACAAGAATAAGCGGATGGTTGGATTAGAAGGGCAGATCAGTAGTGATGATTCGAGCTTGCATGCATTCGTAATTCCAACCGACGAAGAGCTCCTGATCGCGCGCGATACTGTCCGATGTATTTTGGTCGAACCTGGGGAACACCGAGTGGCAGCCGCCGAGAACTCCGGCGTAGGGGAGGTGACGCATTGAAGAACGAACTTCCCATAGTCTATCTGGCGAGACACGGCGAAACCGCATGGACCTTGTCGGGCCAGCACACCGGGCTTACTGACCTCCCGCTCACCGAACATGGCGAGCGCACCGCTCGGCGACTGGGTGAACGTCTCCAAGGGCTGACTTTCGCAAAAGTGTTCACCAGTCCATTGCAGCGCGCGCGCCAGACTTGCGAACTGGCGGGGTTTGGCCCCGTGGCCGAGATCGAGCCTGACCTCGTCGAGTGGGACTATGGCAAATATGAAGGCCGCCAGGGAGCCGAAATCCGCGCGGAGCGCCCGGACTGGAACTTGTTCCGCGACGGCTGCCCCGGAGGCGAAACGCCTCAGCAAGTCAGAGCCCGTGCGGACCGCGTCGTTAACCGAGTGCGCTTAATCCCGGGAGACGTACTAGTTTTCACAAGCGGGCATTTCATGCGGGTATTGGCGTCGCGCTGGCTCGGGCTCGAACCGACGGCCAACAGCAGATATTTTATGTTGAGCACGGCGAGCCTCAGCGCCTTGGGCTACGAAAACGACCTTTCCCGGCCAGTGATCCGATTCTGGAACGACACTCGCCACGTGGATGAGCCCGAAGTAGCGACGCACGCCAGTCCGTGAGGATCGCGCCTCAAAGGAATCCAGTGTAGATGCCAGCTCAACTTCAGAGAGGAAGACTCCGATGAGTACAAAGGGTATCGCGGCAAGCGGGGCAAAAGCAGCGCAAGAAGATCCATCCAAACTTCTCAAACAATATGGGTGCGGCCCCATTCAGTTTATGGGAACTGATGGGCTGTACGAACGGCATCTTCACTTCGACAATGTCATCGAAGAAAAGTTGATTGGCCCGCGAGAACGCTTTGAAGCAGTTGCGCGATCCATCCGAGATGTCCTTTCGCAGCGATGGGTGCTCACCGAGAAAACTTATGAACAAAGAAATCCTAAGCGCGTCTACTACCTTTCCATGGAGTTTCTCCTCGGCCGCTCGTTGGCCAATAACGTCACCAACCTTCTGCTTGATCCGCTCGTAACGCAAACAGCGAAACAGCAGGACGTTGATTTGCTCGCCTTGCTGGAGCAAGAACCCGACGCTGGGTTGGGAAACGGAGGACTGGGACGGCTGGCAGCATGCTTCCTTGATTCCATGGCTACGATTCAGCTTCCAGCCATGGGCTATGGCCTGCGATACGAATATGGCATTTTTAAGCAGCTTATCCAGGACGGCTGGCAATACGAGCAGCCGGATAACTGGCTGCGGCAGCCGGATCCGTGGGAGATCGTTCGTCCACAGGAGAAAGTGGAAATCAAGCTGAACTGTTCCTTCGAGGTGCATGGGGGGACTTTGCGCGCGGTTCCCGGCAAACCGTCCATGTTGTACGGTGTCCCTTTCGATCGTCCGGTCGTGGGCTATGCTGGTAGGACCGTCAACACGCTCCGACTGTGGGCCGCGGCCAGCCCAGATTATTTTGATTTCCAGAGGTTTAGCAGCGGCGACTTTGTTGCTGCTCTTACCGAGACTCTCGCCGCGGACAGTCTAACGCGAGTGCTCTATCCCGATGACAGCACGAGCATGGGCCGTGCCTTGCGCCTAGTCCAACAGTACCTCCTCGTGGCATGTTCGCTCGCAGACCTCGTGCGGCGTTTCCGCCGCAGCAACTCAGATTGGAGCGCATTGCCTGAAAAAGTCGCCGTCCAGCTGAATGATACCCACCCGACCCTGGCGATTCCGGAACTGATGCGCATCCTATTGGATGAAGCACACCTTGAATGGGGCCAGGCATGGGATCTCACGCAGCAGACGCTCGCTTACACGAACCACACGCTACTCCCTGAAGCTCTTGAGAAGTGGCCTGTCGCATGGTTCGAGACCATGCTGCCGCGTCACCTGGAAATCATTTACGAAATTAATCGTCGCTTCCTTGATTCAGTCCGCGGCCGCTTTCCCGACGACGAAGGGCGCGTCGCGCGCATGAGTCTGATAGAAGAGGGCCCACAGCGCAACGTTCGCATGGCTAATCTGGCGATCGTCGGCTCGCACAGCACCAACGGCGTCGCTGCGATTCACTCCGAATTGCTGCGCGCGACAACCGTCAAGGACCTGGCTGAGATGTTTCCTGAGCGCTTCAATAACAAGACGAACGGTGTGACGCCGCGGCGCTGGTTACTTCTCGCTAATCCCCCGCTCGCTGCCACAATCACCGAAGTCATTGGCGATGGGTGGATCACTGATCTCGCTCAACTGAGCAAACTCAAACGGCTTGCGGACGACCGCGGCTTTCGCGACGCATTCCGTCAAACGAAACGCAAAGCCAAAGTACAGTTTGCCAATTGGCTCAAGGTGACGACCCAACAGGCCGTGGACCCGGACACAATCATTGATTGCCAGGTCAAGCGCATTCACGAGTATAAGCGGCAGCTGCTCAACGCCCTGCGAGTCGTCGTGCTCTACAACCGGTTGAGGGAAAACCCGAATCTTGAGATGGCGCCTCGTACTTTCCTGTTCGCCGGCAAGGCGGCACCCGCCTACCGGCTGGCCAAGTTGATCATTAAATTTATCAATAATCTTGGCGCCTCGATTGATGGCGACCCGGCGGTGCGCGGCCGCCTCAAGGTACTGTTTCTGCCGGATTATTGCGTCTCCCTCGCAGAGCGGCTAATTCCTGCGAGCGATGTGTCCAATCAGATCTCCACTGCCGGCTTTGAAGCCAGCGGCACGAGCAACATGAAGTTCATGATGAATGGAGCGCTGACGATCGGGACACGTGACGGCGCGACCGTCGAGATGGCGGAAGAAGGAGGCGAGGACAACTTCTTTCTGTTCGGCTTAACAGCCGCGCAAGTGGCCGACAGCCGTAGCTGGTACAACCCACGCTGGCACTACGAAAATGACCCGGAAACGCGCGCAGCGCTGGATATGATTTTCTCCAACCACTTCAGCCGCAATGAGCTAGGTGTCTTCGAACCGCTACGCGAAACGCTGCTAACGGGCGGAGACCACTACATGCACCTGGCGGACCTCAGGTCTTATCTCGAAGCGGACCAGAGATTGTGTGAGTTGTATGCCAATCCCCATGCGTGGACGCGCACAGCCATTTTGAATGTTGCGAATTCGGGCAAGTTTTCGAGCGACCGGACGATCAAGGAGTATGCGATCGACATATGGAAGGCGGAACCATGTCCGGTACCCTGAGTGCGAAATCATTAATCGGTGAACTGAATAGAAAAAGGGCGATCTCAGCTCTCGCTGGAAAGTTGGCACCGAAGGAGATGTTGGTGGATGTGGCGCTTCTCGAACGAGAATACTTTGAGAGGCGGCCCGACACTGCAGACCCGAACCAAGTGGTCACCTTTGGAACGAGCGGCCATCGAGGCTCGCCGCTGGACGGTACCTTCACCGAGGCGCACATCCTGGCCATCACCCAGGCCATTTGTGACTACCGACGAAGTCACGGAGTGGACGGGCCTCTGTACTTGGGTAAAGACACGCACGCGCTCTCCGGACCCGCACAGCGCACTGCGCTCGAAGTCCTGGCCGGCAATAGCGTGGAAACTTTCATCCAGGAAGATGACGGCGTGACGCCGACCCCGGTCATCTCTCGGGCCATCCTCGTGTATAACCGAGCCCGCAAAGATCATTTTGCGGACGGCATTGTCATTACGCCCTCGCACAACCCACCGCGGGACGGGGGCTTTAAGTACAACCCACCCAACGGCGGTCCGGCCGACACGGAGGTGACGCAGTGGGTCGAGGCACGGGCAAACTTGCTCTTGCGAAAGGGGAATGTAGGGGCAAATCGCGTGCCGTTCTCCACGGCCATCAAGGCAGCGACTATTCACGAGCAAGATTTCGTCCAGCCATACGTGAACGATCTGCGGAATGTAGTGGACATGGAAGTGATTCGGGCCGCCGGTTTCAAGCTGGGCGTGGACCCACTCGGCGGCGCGGCGAAACCGTATTGGGAGCCCATCATTTCCCGCTATGGACTGAACATCGATGTAACAAATCCAGCGCTCGACCCGACATTTTCATTCATGACCGTTGATCACGACGGAGAGATCCGGATGGACTGCTCAAGTCCGTATGCTATGGCGCGCCTTGTCAACCTTAAGGACAGTTATCGCCTTGCGTTCGGTAACGATCCGGACGCGGACCGGCACGGGATCGTCACACCCGCCGGGGGACTGATGAATCCGAATGCCTATTTGGCCGTGGCCATCCGCTACTTGCTGACGCATCGGCCACTCTGGTCCATCGAAGCGGCAGTCGGAAAGACGCTTGTCAGCAGCAGCATGATCGATCGCGTCGTGAAAAAGCTCGACCGCCGCTTGTCTGAAGTTCCAGTAGGGTTCAAATGGTTTACGGAGGGTCTCTTCGATGGCTCTTACTGTTTCGGTGGGGAGGAGAGTGCCGGGGCGAGTTTCTTGCGGTTCGACGGTTCCGTTTGGACGACTGACAAGGATGGCCTCATCATGGACCTGCTTGCGGGCGAGATTACCGCTCGTACAGGCAGAGATCCAAGCGAACATTTCCGCGATCTAGCCGCGGAATTTGGCACTCCCTTCTATACGCGCATTGACGCGCCAGCCACGCAGCGACAGAAAGCGAAGTTGCAGAAATTGTCGCCCGAAGATGTGAAGGAGTCGGAACTCGCCGGCGAGCCGATCCTCGGTAAGCTTACCCGGGCCCCAGGAAACAATGCCCCTATCGGCGGCTTAAAGGTCGTTACCCCGAGTGGATGGTTTGCCGCCCGGCCTTCCGGCACAGAGAACGTTTACAAAATCTACGCAGAGAGCTTTAGGGACCAACGCCACCTGGACACACTTGTGAACGAGGCGCAACGAATCGTGGATAACGCATTGTTGTAATAGATGTTGTTGGCAGAGAGAAAACAAAGTTATGACAAACCAAGCCCAGCCGATAAATCTTCCGCCCTTCCTGCAGGATTATCGGGCTTCTGGTGTGCTACTGCACGTCACGTCCCTCCCATCACCCTACGGAATTGGCGATATGGGACCGGCAGCGTTTGCGTGGATTGACCGACTGCAAGAAGCCGGGCAGAGCTGGTGGCAAGTCTTGCCATTTGGTCCGACTGGATATGGCGACTCTCCCTACCAAGCGCTGTCATCCTTTGCCAGCAACGGTTTGCTCATCAGCCCGGAACTCCTGCTCCAGGATGGATTGCTCCATGAGAACGCATGCGAAGATTCGTCATTTCCGTCAGGGGTTGTCGATTATGGGCGGGTAATTCAGTTCAAGCACCGATTGCTCGACCAGGTATGGGGTAACTTCAGCGCTGGCATCCGAAGAGACCTGCGTGCTCCTTACGAGCGGTTTTGCCACCTGCAGGCGCACTGGCTGGAAGATTATGCACTCTTCCGCGCTCTAAAAGAGAAGTACCAGGGCATTTCTTACCGTGATTGGCCGACGGAATTAGTTCAGCGAGTTCCTGCGGCTATAACAAATGCTCGGCGAGAATTGTCAAAGCTGATTGAAAAGGTCCGTTTCGCCCAATTCTTGATATTTCGGCAAGCGCAGCAGCTCAAGGAGTATGCACACTCTCGTGGAGTCGGATTGATCGGCGACCTTCCGTTCTTCGTTTCGCCGGATTCAAGCGATGTGTGGGCGCACCCTGAACTGTTCCTGCTTGACGAAGGATTCCGTCCGCGATTTGTCGCCGGGGTGCCCCCTGACTATTTCAGTGAGAACGGACAACTGTGGGGTAACCCCGTCTATGATTGGGGTGCCCTCCGCCGTACCGGCTTCCGTTTTTTTATAGATCGTTTGCGCGCTCTCCTTGCTCACGTGGATGTGATTCGATTGGATCATTTCCGTGCATTCGTTGCGGCATGGCACGTCCCTGCCAATGCACAGACGGCACGGACAGGGGAGTGGATGCCGGGCCCAGGTGCAGAGTTTTTTCATGCGGTCCGAAAGGAACTAGACGCGCTGCCATTTATCGCTGAGGATCTCGGTCTGATCACGCCTGATGTTTGCGCGCTGCGCGATGAGTTCCATATCCCCGGAACAAGAGTGCTTCAGTTCGCCTTTGATGGAAGTCCGGATAACCCTCATCTTCCCGCGAACTATCCGACCAACACCGCGGTGTATACGGGAACGCATGATAACGATACAACCCGCGGATGGTTCGAAGCCCATTCCGAGGCGGAACGGGGAAAAATCCGGAGCTATCTGAATCGAGCCCACTGCGATAGCAGCGAAGTCACTCGAGAATTACTCCACATAGCGTGGTGTTCTGTCGCGGAGCTCGCTATCGCTCCCTTGCAAGACTTACTCAGTTTGGGTTCCGAGGCTCGGATGAATTTGCCTGGTTCAGCGGAAGCAAACTGGTGTTGGCGCTTGACGGAGGACATGCTGAACACCCCGGTTTTTCAACAACTCAGGGATCTGACGGCATCTTCCAGTCGTTTGCGCCTGTCGCAAACTTTGCCTACTGCGAAGATGGTGAAAGCTGCATCGTAAGAGCCACAGTCGAACTCTTCGCCAGTCTTATGGAGGTATAAATGAAAGCCACACAATTACTACACAATTTAGGCCAGAGCATCTGGCTCGATCCAAAAACGTGGCGGCTGCAGCCAGCCCTACCGCGCAAAGAATTCTTCAGCCAGTAATGGCTCCTGCTCCGAATATTGGGCGAAGCGCTCCTCTCGGCGCAACGGTCGGCTGCGGCTGGAGTGAATTTCAGTTTGTACTCACGTGATGCTTCGGGGATCGAACTGCTGTTTTTCGACCGTGAAGACGACGGGCGGCCCGCCCGTGTGATCGCTTTGGATCCATCCGTTAACCGTACTTATCACTACTGGCATGTCTTCGTTCCTGGCGTGCAGGCAGGCCAGCTCTATGGATATCGGGTTCATGGACCGTTCGATCCCATCAAAGGGATGCGCTTTGACGCTGCTAAAGTCTTGCTCGACCCATATGGTCGCGGCGTCGTTGTCCCTAAGAACTACTCTCGTAAGGCAGCCCAAGAAAAAGGCGATAACGCCGCAACAGCGATGAAGAGCGTGATTGTAGATCCACACTCGTATGACTGGGAAGGCGACACACCGCTTGACCGACCATCGTCTCAGTCGATCGTGTATGAAATGCACATTAGAGGATTTACGCGGCATCCGAGCTCGGGCGTCTCAGCAGAGACACGCGGCACTTTTCGCGGACTCATCGAGAAGATTCCGTACCTGAAGGACCTAGGCATCTCGGCTGTCGAACTTCTTCCCGTATTCCAGTTTGATCCCCAGGATTGCCCGCCAGGTCGTGTTAACTACTGGGGTTACGCTCCGATCTCGTTCTTCGCACCGCACCAAGCGTACAGCTCTCGGCAAGATTCCCTGGGCCCTGTGGATGAGTTTCGCGACATGGTCAAGGCTCTGCATCGAGCGGGGATCGAGGTAATCCTCGACGTTGTCTTCAATCACACAGCCGAAGGCAATCACTCCGGACCAACGCTCAGTTTTCGTGGACTTGATAACAATGTTTACTACGTCTTGGAACAGGACCGTTCGCGCTACGCCAACTACAGCGGTACCGGAAACACACTCAATGCCAATCATCCCATCGTTCGCCGGATGATCCTGGATAGCATCCGCTATTGGGTTGAAGAAATGCACGTGGATGGTTTCCGTTTTGATCTCGCTTCGATTCTCGCGCGCGATTCCAGCGGCCACGTGATGCCTAATCCCCCTGTACTCTTGGATATTGAATCGGATCCAGACCTTGCCGGGACAAAGATGATCGCCGAAGCATGGGACGCAGCCGGACTGTATCAGGTCGGCAGTTTTGTTGGAGACAGCTGGAAGGAATGGAATGGACACTTTCGTGATGACGTACGGAGCTTCTTCCGCAGTGACCACGGCTCGTTGCGGCGTTTCGCGGACCGGTTGCTTGGCAGCCACGAGATCTATCGTCACGAAGAACGCGAGGCGGAACAGAGCGTAAACTTCGTAACATGTCACGACGGATTCACACTCAACGACCTAGTCTCTTACAACGAGAAACACAACGAGGCCAACGGCGAAGACAACCGCGACGGTACTGACGACAATCGAAGCTGGAACTGTGGTATCGAGGGGCCTACCAATGATCCTGCAATTGAGAGACTCCGAAACCGTCAGGTGAAGAATTTCTTCACCGTCACAATGCTCTCTCTTGGTTTGCCGATGTTCGCGATGGGCGATGAAGTTCGGCGAACACAACACGGCAATAACAACGCCTACTGTCTGGACAACGAAACCAATTGGTTCGATTGGTCTCTCGTCACGAAGCACGCGGATGTGCATCGGTTTGTGAAATTACTCATTGCGAGACGACTGTTGCGAGATACCGGCCCCGAGCACCGACGGATGACTTTGACTCAATTGATCAGCGGGGCGACAAAAAACTGGCATGGTACGAAACTCCATCAACCTGACTGGAGCGATCAATCGCACAGTGTTGCGTTCAGTGCCGAGTTAAAGGGGGAAGGTCTGCTCGTCTACTTCATCTTCAACGCTTACTGGGAGCCCCTCGAGTTTGAGCTGCCGCGGCCAGCGAAGAGCGAGGGAGGTTCCTGGAGGCGCTGGATCGACACTTTTCTAGAAGCGCCCCAGGACATCGTGCCATGGCAAGAAGCACCCTCCGTTCCTGACCACACGTATCGAGCGGGGCCCAGGTCCGTGGTCGTTCTTTGGGCAGGTCTTGACGATAGAGCGCTTTGAAGATTCCTAACTAGAAAGAGCTGAAAGTCAGTCGGCGGGCCCGATAAACAATTGAGGTCCTATGACGATTCCGGCTTAACTCCTCCTTCGACCTATACATTCAAACTCCTCAGAAACTTCTTGTTTGATGGGTTTACGCGTGGGCTGGGGTGACCTGTAGGCCGAGTTGCGCTGCCTTCTTTCTGAGGAACTCGATCTGTTGTTGGCGGTTTTTCTGCTTGCCTACGCCTACAGTCCGACCGAAGGAGTTTTGTCTTTCAACACGGCTCGCGGCGTGAAGCGCGTCAACATGGCGGAAATCGAGAGTTACGGCGGCGCGGGCTCGGCGCTCGACAGGCTCAAAGGATTCTTGGGAAAGCAGACCAGCGGCGCGTCGATTCCAGCAAACGTCTTGAACGACATGCAATCTCTGCACGGAGCGATTACGCAAAATGCGCGGCGGACGTATGAGAACGACCTCAAAAACACCAACTCCACTTACGGCTCGCGCTTCCAGCCGGTAGAGATGGGCGGGGGCAGCCCAGCGACTTCGAGCGGTGGTCACGTAATCCAGCTCAACGGGAAGAAATATCAGTACAGCGGAAGCGGCGACACAGCGGATCTGAAGAATTATACGGAGCTTCCGGTAGATGCCTGACCAGAACGCTACCGGGCAGATGGCGCTTCCGCCAGGAGCAACGCTCGTTGACTCGGGCGGGATGAAACTGCCTCCTGGCGCAAGCTCGTTGACACGGATCGAATCAGTCTCAAACCACTTCCGTACCGCCAGAAACGGGCGTCTGGGCCGGAGTGAAACGGAACACGGTAGGAGTCATCAGCGGGCTATATCACGCTTTCTCTGACCCTGCTACGGACCAAGAGAAGCAAGACATTCTCTCGAAAATAAAGCGCACAAAACGCGGAGGGCGATGATATTCCAGAGAGTCTGGCTACAAACCCATCGCGCGCAACACTTGCCTATCATCGGCTGATTGATGCGCCAGCGGATCAACTCGAAGCGAAAGGGCAGCAACGAACGAGCGGCGGCCAAAGACTTGATGAGTCATGGCCAAATATGGAAAGGCGCGAATACTTATCTGTCCGGACTCACCGATACCGGACTAAGCGCCATTCCTCTCGCAGGCCCTGCAATCAACAGCATCGCGGAAAGATTTGAGAGAGGCGATCGCTCCGGAGCTGCAACGGATCTTGTCGCTGCTCTCGCGATGGAAAACATGGCGAAGCGCGGCGGCTACAGCCGAATCGCCGGCAGGGTCCAATCTGTTTGCGAACACCTTACGGTCTTCCGCACAGACGAGCTACGAAGATATTTTGAATCCGACAAGACAAAGCACCAAATATCAAACGGCAAAGATCATGCCGCAATGCTCGAGGAGCGGCCAATCGCTCTAACCCGCAAGGGACTGGCGGAAAAAGCCGCTGGACGTGCGGAAGAGGCCGGGCAGCAAATCGAGCAGACCGTATCCGGCTTGCAAGGCACGATGAATACTCAGCCAGTCATTGACGGACTGCAGAATCTGAAAAAGAGCTTTCAGGTGAATGGCGTCAGCTTGCGGCCCGAAGTGGATAACGCGATTGATGCGGTATCCCAGCAAATGCAGGCAATGGGTCCGGACATTTCGCTGCAAGATGCAGTCAAAGCGCGGCGCATCCTCGACAGTGCCGTTTCTGAGGCCAAGGGCTACCAAGGCGCACAACTCTCGAATGCGAGCATGGCCGCAATCAGAACAGAAGCGGCCAACTCGATTCGTTCAGAGGCGAACTGGCGCAGACGAGTCCGGACCTTGCGGCAGTGAATGCCAAGTTTCATTTCTGGAACACGCTGAACGATGTACTGGAGCAAACCATTCAGCGAAAAACCGGGCAAGTAGGCGCTCTAGGAAAGGTGGAAACAGTCGGTTGCCGGCGCCGGGGGATTAGCTCATGGCGGAATAACCGGGGCGGCAGGCTACGCAGGTGCAGTCAATCTCTTAGGCAAAGCCATTCGCTCTACCGGATGGCGGACCGTCTCGGCGGCTACAAAGCTGAGCATTGCCGATGCGCTCGCAAGCGGAAACTTTCGGAAGGGTGTCCGAGTTGCTCGGCCAGGGCGGGCTTACCGGGCAGGCTGCTGCGCTCAGTACAGAGCCGCAGGACAACGGCAAGAAACAGAGCTTGTCTGACCTGTTGGGAGATCAATGAGCGTGGTTCTGAAAATGCGATCAATAAAGGTTTTCGTTTCGTTCTTCATTTTTTTTACCTTTGCCGTTTGCCTCGAGGCTACGGAACCGCTACAGGTTGTAAAGATTGTGGCGCGCTGTGTTGGTGTCGGTCGTTGCTCTGGAGCAACGACAGCACCACGCTGCGCTAGTAACGTCGCCTTTTGTTTTGGGCTCGACTCGCGGGTAGCAACAAGCTGCGTAGGGAGCAACCCAACACATAGCATGGAAGCGGAGGACGACGACGACTTGTGATCGGCCAAAACAAAGAACGGTGGCTCGAAGTGTGCGAACAAGCCGCAGTCGAGCAAGACCCCAAGAAGCTAGTAGAACTAACGATAGAGATTTATCGCTTTTTGGAAGAAAAGAGAAGACGTCTTCAAAGAAAAGGCCTTGCAGACGCCACGCAACCAACTGACCCGAATCTGGGCTGAAATCGCAGGGCAGGGTTTTTTTTTCGCCCGCTTCTCGCGTCCCAGCGCGAGCGCCTTGTCGATTTATTTCTGAATGACCCTTTGCGGTAGTGTCCCACTGTCCCACCCATACACTTGCTGAAAGCGGGACAGTGCCATTAGAAGACAATAAGACACACACAATCAACTACTTACATCACACTACTACTGTCCCATTGCTTGGGACGCTGGGACACTGAAGCGGGACACTTACTTCTGTGTTCTCGCAAGCATGCCGAGTAGTCCGAGCCCAAGGCCGACGAGTAAATACAACCGGGTGCTTCCTTCGGGCGTAGCGACCGGCCCATCGGTTTCTACCCATCGCACATCGGTCAGGTCGAACGCTATCAGGTCGAACTTCTTGATCAATGCGCTTTCTGGCGGTGGGAAGTTGCAGTCGTAGACAGGGTCACCGAAACAAAATGGTCGCCATGCGCCAAACTCCAGCAAAGTCATTGGCGGTTCAAATAACAGCCGCTCGAATCCATCCCCACCAAGATTCTCAGTTGAAACTAGCGCACCACTGTTGTCGTGAATCAGAATTGTACCGCTTAGGACGGCCAGGAAAGCAGTGTCCAGCTGGCCAGTAATCGCGTCAATGAATTGTGGCTCTGAGGTGTCTACAGTCAAGTCGTAGCTTATAGTTTCTTGTGGTAAAGTGAGGGTTCCCGAAAGCGGGATGGTATCGGCGCGGGCTAAAGCGGGAACAGCACAAACAAACAAAACGAGAAGCAGCCTTATAACGCGCATATGGACCCCCAAGGCGGCGAGTGTCGTGGATGCTAGTTACCGGTACCATTCATGTCAATGGTACTTTCCATAAATCCAGATATTTGGCCTTCATGCCTGGCATGTACTTCAGAGCGCATCTCTTCCCCTTCGCCTATTGTCCCTGAGCAAGTACGAAGTTGCTTTGGAGCAACGACAGCACCACGCTGCGCCGGTAACGTCGCGGAATGACCGCACAAACTAACCGGAAGAGAAGTCTATGACGCCCTGCGCGAGCACGCAGATCTACGTGCAAGAATACGCAGGAGAATACATAGCAGGCGTTAGTACTTGGATTGACGGAAAAGTCTGCTTTGACGCCCTAGCGCTGCGCCTGAACGAAATCATTGTCGCCAACGGCAACCACGACGCGGTAGTGCGAGCAGTAACGGGTGAAGATTAATATGCTAGCGCTATTCGTCGTGCTGGCCGTGGGATACTTTACGCTGGTATTCTTTATTCTTCGGCGGGATTGCTCACCACCCAATTCGTGCGAAACATGGCCGCCGCCGTTGAGCGCCATGAAGCTGACCGAGCAGCAACTCGAACAACGCCGGGCATACAACCAACGATTAAAACGGAAGCGGGAGTTAGCCCACGCATTGATTGAAGATGGGTTCCGACAGCAAGCACGCCGCTGCCATCCTGATGCTGCAAACTGCAATGCGCTGCCGATTGACCGCTTAATCTGGCGGCCTACGAAAAGCCAAACGAAAAAACCTAGGTGAAGAGGATTCGCGCATGCTGAAGTATGTGCTGCTCGGCTTGGCGGTTCTGTACGTCGCATGGACTATCTTCAAGGCAGTCGCGTTGCCCGCGCCAGATGGCCCGCCTAATCAAATAGAATCAGAGCCAGCCATCGAAGCGATAGAAGTGGGGTCTAGGCAGGCGACGTGAACAGAGCGCTCGCACCGCTTCCAAACGCCGAACGCGGCTAGTTCCCGGCCTTTCAATTGCGGCGCGGTCATTTCCGCGCTGCAATAACTTGCGACAACCGACGATGTAATCCATTGTGGGCGGGCGTATGATGAGGCTATTGCGCGGCGTTTGGAGGTTAAAATGCGTGTTCGCATGTGCGTGATCCTGCCGCTGTTCGTTTTGTGCGCTTCGCTGGCTTTTGCGGGCAACGACAAAAAGCCCGTCTTGCCTGCTTATGTTCTGCGGGCCGAAACCGTTTTTGTGATGATCGATCCGGACGCCGGGACGTCCGCCACCTCGCCACTCGAGAACCAGAAAGCTCGCGATGATGTCGAGAAGGCAATAATGAAATGGGGGCGTTTTCGGCTGGCGATGGAACCGGGCGGCGCCGACTTGATCATCGTTGTGCGCAAAGGCTCGGGCAAAGTTGTCCAGCCAACCATCGGCGGCTTGCCGACCAACGACCGGCCGGTAATTGTGCAGTCGACCGACAGCGACATTCGGCTGGGCGGACAAAAAGGACGTCCTGCGGGCTCAACCGATCCGGCCCCGCAGGGCACGCGTCCCACGCCGCAAGTCGAAGCTGGCATGACCGACGACATGTTCGTAGTCCATCAGGGCTGTTCTATCTGTTTGAGTCGCCATGGTGGCACTCCCTTAGACGGTCCAGTGGCCTGGCAGCACATCAAAAAAGACGCGCTGCGTTCGCCGAGCGTTGCAGCTGTGGATGAATTCCGCAAAGCCATAGTAGAAGCGGAGAAACAACAGCAACAACAGCAGCAGAAACAGAAGAGCAAGCCATAAGCCCCGAGCTTCTTCTGAGCTGAGAGGCTCAGCTTGCCGAGAATTCTGACCTTTGGACGAGGCACTTTTCACCCTTAGCGGAGCGCAGCAGACGGTCCGAACGTCGACGCCGCAATCCTTCCCAGGTCCGAACGTCCTTGAGGATTCTACAGGATGATGCGGATTTCGACTGGCGGATGAATGAGTACGCGCTGCAAGAAGCCACTTACTCAGCCTCTCCCCTAAGATGGGTTGATGTGGTTAGGGGCGCGGTCGGTGCCTCCGACGCGTCCCGCTTCTTTACCTCTTCTTCAGATACTCCTCGATGGCTTTGCGGATGAGGGCGCTAACAGGGGCTCCAGTCTGATCTGAAATTGCCTTCAGCTTTTTCATGTGATCTTCCCGAAGGTAGATATTGGTGCGCTTCATATACACACATATACACCACTGGCAGGTGAACATCAACAATAAATAGGGGGGATTTTGAGACTCTGCCCAGGTTGTCAGGGGGTAGCAAACTGGTAGCACGACATAAACTACCAACTATCGGCACCTCAAAAAACCTCGTTTTTGTTGGAAAAATGGCGCGCCCGAGGGGACGATTTTAGAACTTTTCTTGGCGATTTCGTGGCAGCCTTGCCACAGATCGTGTTTCCGACTGAGTTGACCCTGTAGCTTGATCTTGGGCCCCCAAGGACATGCCCGTTATACAGGAGCAATCGCAAGACCGGGCCTCAGTCTGAGAGAAAAACCCCTCTTATCTGTTGTTTGTTTTGCTCGTCGCGTTAGCATTCGTGTTAGAAATCGGGCTTGAATCGGGCTGAAGCCCAAAGGCAATAGCGGATAGTCCATTCGCTACGCTCATCGGTTCCATCTGTAGATCGGCGTCGCCTTCTCCCTCAGGGTCCTTATTTTCCAGTACGACGACCAGCGTCCTGTCCTCCGGGTAGCGCAATATGGCAGAGCAGAAGCCATTAATGTGGCCACCGTGCCAGATAAGGTCTCGCCCAAACCATTTCGTGACATGCCATCCATAACCGTATCGATGGCGGGAATAAAATCCTCGTTCGGACGGGCGAACTGCCGGATAAGGCCCTTGATAGGGCGTAAACATCTCCTCAAGCGACTTACGCGAAACCAGCTTGTCCGTGTACAGTGCCTGGTCCCAGCGAAGCAGGTCCCCAACGGTAACCTCGCAAGAGTGGCTCACAAGACGCGGCTAGCTCGTCTCGGGAAGTCCGACGCGGCGCACCAAGTCCGCAAAACGAGGGTCACCGCGGAGCGGATCAAAGAAGGGATGCACTTTGATGTACTGCAGAATCGATGAGTGTTCCTTGTAGGCGCGCTCGAGCCAGGCAAACGCCTGCTCGTTGTCGCCGAGCCCCAGATAAGCGTTCACAAAAGCAGCGGTGGGAACGTAGCCTTTCTGCTGCCGTCGTTTTAATTCATCAAGGAGGCGGAGCGCTTCGGCCCGACGCCCGGCATGCGCGTAGGCCCTGACGAGCACGCCGATTACAGCCGGATTACGCTCGCTGAGAGCGAGCGCTTTTTCCAGCACGGGAATCGCTTCGTCCGGCTGACCGTTTGCAATCAGCGCGAAACCCAGAAACCAGCAAGACCAGTAGGTCGAGGCATCATCCTGGTGCACTGCCAGATCGCTTCGCAGTTCGCGAATGGCTTCATCGTAGTGGTGCGACTGGAATAGAATCCACCCCATGGTATTGCCCGTAATTCCGATGGGGTCAAGTTCCCGGGCGCGTCGGGACCATGCGAGCGCCTCTTCCGTGCGCCCCTGACTCAGCAGCCAGCTCGAAAATGAGAGATGCGCCCCGGCGTCGTTCGGATCCAACTCGAGGGCGAGCTTGTATTCGCGCTCGGCGTCGTTCCACTGCCATTGCATCTGATACAAACTCCCCATCAGGGCATGTGCTCCAGGAAGCGCTGGATCCAGTTCCAGCGCCTTACGGACCGCGCTGATTACTTTTGGCTGCAATTCACTCGGAGGAGCCTCCGCCAACGCCAGGCATGCCGAGTGCGTCATAAGCATGCGCCAAGCCGAGGT
This sequence comes from uncultured Acidobacteriota bacterium, assembly GCA_963743735.1. Classification (GTDB taxonomy): domain Bacteria; phylum Acidobacteriota; class Terriglobia; order Acidiferrales; family UBA7541; genus Acidiferrum. The sequence continues at coordinate 61,713 of CAVURF010000002.1, read as the reverse complement.
AAGCCGGTGCAAACGCCGGGTCCCTCTTGATCGCCTCCTCAAAGTAAGCAATGCTTTTTTGCGTTGCAGCTGGGCTGTTGCTTCTTTCGACGAACTGCCCCTTGAGAAAGTTCTCATAAACGTCCGGGGAGACTTGGCGCGCGGCTACAAGCCTGGCGCGTTCTGCACCGGTGACCGTAACCTCCACTCTTCCAGCGATGGCTTGTGCCACGTCGCTCTCCAGGGCAAGGGCGTCCCCGAGTTCGCGGTCGTAGGTCTCAGACCAGAAATGCTCGTCGGTGGCGGCGCGAATCAACTGGGCGTGAACGCGGACGCGACCGCCCTCGCGTATGACCGAACCTTCCACCATGGCATCGACGCCGAGAGCCTTGGCGATTTCCGGCAGAGGCGCGCGGGTATCTTTGAAATGCATCGCCGAGGTGCGAGAGATGACGCGAAGGCCGCGAATCATGGATAGGCGTCCGATGATCTCCTCGGTCATGCCGTCGGCAAAATATTCCTGCGCCGGATCGCCCGACAGGTTTTTGAGCGGAAGTACCGCGATCGAACGAATAGCTGGAACAACGTTGCCGGAGGGGTTGTGACTCCGTCTCGGATATACATACAGGCCCGTGAGGAGTCCCGCGAGCACGAGGACGGATAGAGCGAGCGCGTGCTTTAGCGTGATGTGTCGTGGGTTCAGCCGGTTACGCGGAGCGGGCGGAGCCGGACCGGGCGGGACCGACCCGACTTGCAGGGTGGCAGGTTTGTCCCGCGCTTCGATGGGGCCGATGAAGCGATAGCCGCGCTTGGGGAGAGTCTCGATAAATCGCACGTCGCTGGTCGAATCGCACAACGCCTCTCGCAGTTTGTTGACCGCCGCATTGAGGCTGTGGTCGAAATCAACGAAGACTTCATCTGGCCAGAGCTTGGTACGCAATTCCTCGCGACTAATCAGTTCTCCGGGTCTTTCCAGGAGCAAGGCCAAGATTTGAAACGGCTGACCGGAGAGACGGACCTTGGTGCCGTTCTTCCGCAGCTCACCTGTCTGCAGGTCAACTTGATAACCCTCGAAGCGGACGAAACGCGACAAGCTGTGCTCCAGGCAACGCGCTCGGTGGGAACGGCGCGAAGCTTATCACTTCCTTAGGTGTCCTTCAACGAAATGGCGCGCCAAAAAGCTGACGGGTCTGTATCTCTTGTGTCTTCCGAGGCTTGCCTGATGACTTTTTTCTGGCCTTACTTTGACGGCGCGTGCATTGCAGCTTTGCTATGTTTCGGCCAAAAGTGGTCTGCGACATCGCATCCTTGAAGTGCGACGTTCCGTAGGTTTCAAGTATTTTGGATTTCGAACGGCGACAGTTCGCATTGCATCTAGGATTCCTTGTCCGGTTCGGCCGCATTGACATTTTCAGTTCGAAATTGGCAGCCCAGAACTGCCTCAGGAGCGACAAATGATTACGTACAATTCGATCAGATTTTCATCGATATTCCGTTGCGCGCTGGCGCTCTCGGCCTTGATCATTCCGCAAGTTGGTCCAAGCCCAGTGGCAGGCAATCGTGGGCGCGGAGAGCCCCAATCGGGGAAGCCAGGCGCTGGCCTTTTTGCCGAATGAACTTTGGGTCCATACCGGCGACAGCATCCGTTGGACCTTTCCCACGCATGAGCGCCACACGCTAACCTTCTTAACGCCCGGCCAGACACGACCGCCTGGTTTTGGTCCCATCTTCGGCGTCCCGGTCGGGTGCCCAGGGCTTACACCTGATGGTTCCAGCTTTGATGGCACCGCGTGCGTCACCACGGGTGTTTTGCTATTGGGTGAAGAGTACGGCGTCGACGGAAAGCGCGCCAACCTATTCCGTAAGCTTCCCGGCTGCCGGCAACTTCAAGTTTGTTTGCCTGGTTCACGCGGACATGACCGGCGTGGTCCATGTTCTCGACGCGTCTGAACCCCTTCCCCACTACCAGGACTTCTATGATCGTCAGGCGCAGAGCGAGCAAGTGCTGCTGCTTGCGGACGCCTCTCGCTTGGAGGGCCGGGGAACTCCTGGGAACCAGGATGGAGCGCAGGGCAGCGACGTGGCGGTCGGTATCGGCGAAATCGTGACGACGACTGGAGCAGGTTCACAGACCGCATCACTGATGCGCTTCCTGCGCGACACGATCGTCGTGCGAGTTGGGGACACGGTTGAGTGGACGAGTCTCGACCCGTCGATAAACCATACCGTGACCTTTGGGGTGGAACCTGCGGATCCGCGGCCGCGTTCGGCAAATGTGCTACTGACCTCGGACGGGGCTAGGCAAGCGGTAATAAGCTCACCTGCGGACAGCGTGAACTCGGGATTTTTGTCTCCTGCACCGCAAGATAGGGCGGGGCTCGCCCAGTCGGCTCCGGGTGTAACGCGTTTTCGGGTGACCTTCACATCTCCAGGCACTTTCAATTACATCTGTGCCGTTCATGACCAACTCGGCATGAAAGGGACGGTCATTGTTCACCGATAGGCTGCTCTAAAATGAATTTGCGCTTTCTCTGTTTGTGTATTGTCGCGCTTTCATTGGGTGAACTGTGTCGTGTCAGGGCAAGAAACGAAACGCGACCCGACCCATGCCGAGCGCCATGCAACGTACCGGGGCGGCCTGGTCACGCCGCCCCTGCCGAAACCGAGATTTGTTCTCACCGACACCTCCGGTGCTCCGTTTGATTTCTGGAACAGAACCCTGGGGTCGGTCACGCTCCTTTTTTTCGGCTATACCTATTGCCCCGATCAGTGTCCCATGCACATGGCGAATATTGGCGTGGCTCTGAAGAAATTGCCCTCCGGTATTGCCGATCAGGTCAAGCTCGTTTTTGTTACCACCGATCCCGCACGGGACACCCCGGTGGAACTGCGCCGGTGGCTCGACAATTTCGATAAACATTTTGTCGGCCTCACGGGAACCGAAGCTGCTCTCGAGGCGGTCCAGAAGGCTGCGGGGGTTCCTCCGGCCCACAAAACGGAGCCCCGCAACGGCAACTATTCAGATTGCGCACGCCAATTTTGTTGTCGCGTACACCAAAGACAATCTGGCCCATGTTATCTATCCTGGCGGGGTGAGTAAAGACGATTGGATACACGACCTGCCCCTTTTGATTAAGGAGACTTGGTCGCGCCCATAAGCAGATTGCAGCGGAGCAGGGCAGCAAGCACTGGAAGGTGACATCGCGCGGACCGATCCATTCCGGATCATTCGACGCAACTGCGAGGGATCACTGGACACGCACCGGGCCCGTGCGCGCAGGGCTCGCTCCATTCAGGTATTCCTTGCCCCGGTTCCGCCGCATTGTGATCGGTTTGTCGACAACCCGGAAGTAATCCGTTTCATCCGTCACGCGGCCCGCTCGCGGCGATTCTTCCGCTGTTCCCGTGCTGCCTCTAATTTCCAGCTTAACTGACGCCGTAAAGCCCGCATAAACTCTGATTGAGAAGTCCGAGGCAGCCAGAAAAGCTGGTGGGGTAAGAAGACGTGTTTCTTAGTAGCATTCGCGGTTTAGAGATCAGATTTGCCTATTATAATTCCCTGTTTGGCTGAGCCCCAAGGGTTCAATTTGTCAGAATTACGCAGGGTTATTGGGTTATAGCAAGAGAGCCAGCTAACTAAGAGTTCTCTGATTTCTTCCCTGATAACTGCGGAGAAGGGTTCGCTCGTGACTGCGCTCACCGCCAGATTTCTGATGCGAAATAGCCGCATAAACAAAGACGATTTTAAGCATCTCAATCGTCCACGGAAATGCGCAAGACTACATCTCCTTGAATATTCGCCTGCCGGGCGAAAGACTCGTGTGGAACAGACTCAACGTGAAATACGCAGGGTTCGTTCGACGCATGTGGAGGTTTCACTGGACTCGAGAAAAGCACAAGAAGGAACGCTATAGCTCGGATTTTCACTGTCGTTTAGCTGCCTTTGTCAACTTGCTGCAATGCTTGTTGAGCGAATCGTCGTTACTTCTTCCCGCCGCGCTGTTGTCCAAATTTTGTAGTTCCATCGTGGGTGCAGGAACCACCCGGTTGGTTGTCGAATAATCCAAACAATTCAACTGCAAGCGGTCGGGGGAATAGCCGAAGAACTGACGGAATAAGTCAAGAACCCCACACGCAACAGCGACGTGTGGGGCACCCGAATTCGTCTTGCGATTTGTGGCAGGCGATTCATCGATGGTCCTTACTGGTTGTTTTGTTGATCGCCGAGTTTCGTGCCTTCGCTGTGCAGCGTAAATCCGGTGATGTCGTTCGGTATGATGGACGGAGGAACCACAGAAATGACCACCATACGAAGCGCATTGCCCTGACTGCCGATCACCAGAAATAGTTTGAGCACAGCTCCGATGGCTCCGGGAGCAGGTGGCGGGGCGAAATGAATTTCAAGATTTCCTGTACAATCGGCGTTCACGTGATAGGTGCCGGATTCGTGAGTCTGGAATCCAGTCTGGGAATCGATCGGTCCGGGTGTTGGAGTTGTTGTGCCGTTTGATGTGTTCAACACGTAGTCGGTTTGAGTGAAGTTTCCGTGGCCGTCAAAATGGGTCATGACCAGGCCTTGGCGGGTCTCCACCGAGCCATCGGAGTGGAATAGCTGTCCGCCGACTGTGGATGCATAATACCCTTCGAGAGTGGAATTGGAGCATGTTGCATTGTTAGGAAGGGCGTACGCTCCCGTCCCGACCAACGCAGAAAACACAGAAATCGCCGAGAATTTGACCAGGGCCGAAATCCAGGCTTTCGCCTTGGTGAAGTGTATTGAAGTTTGCATATTGTTTCTCCTTAAAATCACGTTTTCTAGCTGTGAACTCTTGTTATGAGACTCTTTCCGTGAAACCCTTCCGTGAGCGGGGCGAGTATCTTTGAAATTGGCGCAAGAGTCTTTAGAATGGCCTGAGATTTTCTGAGAAGTTCTGAGACCGGATGCAAAAGCCCCAACTGGCACAAATCTACGAGTTCGGCGATTTTCGTATCGACACCGCGCGACGCCTACTGCTGGCGGGCGACGGCGTTGCACGTCCGCTGTCACCCAAAGCGTTTGACACGCTGCTCTATATGGTCGAGCACAGCGAAGTGCTGCTGGATAAAGAAGCGTTGATGCAGGCCATCTGGCCGGACACCGTGGTGGAAGAAAATAATCTGAATCAAAACATTTCCATTCTGCGTCGAGTGCTCGGCGGGAACCGGCAGGAGCATCGTTACATCGTGACTGTGCCTGGGCGTGGCTATAGATTTGTCGCAGCCGTGCGGACGCATAGCCCGAGTGCAACGATCGTTTCTGTCGGGACAATCAAGAGCCTTGCCGTGCTCCCGTTCCAGCCGCTGGTGACGAATGACAGAGACGCTTCGCTGGAAATGGGGATGGCCGATACTTTGATCGCCAGGCTAAGCAGTATCGGGGAGATAATCGTGCGACCCATCAGTTCGGTACGAAAATACGTCGATCTGGAAGGGGATGCGCTGAGTGCGGGGCGCGAATTAGGAGTGGAGTCGGTGCTGGAAGGAAGTCTTCAGCGCCGAGGCAACAAAATCAGAGTGACAGTGCGCCTGCTGAATGTCTCGAATGGAGCTTCTTTGTGGGCGGGAACCTTCGATGAGGAGTTCACGGACATCTTTGCCCTGCAAGATGCGATTTCGGAGCGAGTAGCGCGCGCGCTAGCTCTGGAACTGAGCAGTGAAGACAAAGGCCGGTTGGTCAAACACGACACGGAGAACACCGAAGCGTATCAACTTTACTTGAAGGGGCGGTACTACTGGTGGAAGAACTCTCCGGAGGAGTTCGCCAAGAGCCGCGACTATTTCCATCGAGCGGTTGACGCGGACCCTTCGTATGCGCTGGGCTACTGCGGATTGAACAGCTATTACGGCTACGGCGCAGCGTGGGGTATGTTGCCGGCGGATGAAGCGTGGCCCAAGGCGGAGTGGGCCATCACGAAGGCGCTGGAGCTGGACGGTGCGCTTGCCGAAGCGCATCTGGGAGTTGCGGCGCTCAAGATGGTGTACTACTTAGATTGGCTGGCCGCGGAAAAACACGCCAAGCGCGCCATTGAGCTGAATCCTCAGTTCAGCGAAGTGCGTTTCATGTATTCATTTTATCTGGTTGTAATGCGCCGATGGGAGGAGGCCATTGCGGAAGCCAAGCGGGCGCTGGCATGCGACCCGTTTTCCATGCGCATTAATCAGCATCTGGGAAGCACCTTCTACAATGCGCGGCGCTACGATGAGGCTGTCCGGCAATATCAGCAGACACTCGAGCTAGACCACCACGATGCTTCCGTGCACGGGGCGCTCGGTGACGTGTACGAGCGGCAGGGCCGGAACCAGGAAGCAATCGAAAAGTGGCGGAGGGCGGCGGAGTTGTCTGGAGATTCGGAGCTTGCGGCGATTCTTACCGCCCTCGACGCGAAATGTAGTTTTGCTAGTACCGTGCATGCCGTTGCCGCAAAAAATCTCGAACGCCTGAATGTTCGGATGAGGGCTGAGTATGTCCCTGCAATAAATTTTGCCCGCGTCTACGTTCGGATGGGCGACAAAGAGAATGCGCTGCAGTGGCTCAAAATGGCGTGCGAAGAGCGGAATGTGTACTCGCTAACGATAGGCAGTGATCCCTTGTACGATTGCCTGCGCACGGACCAGCGGTTTGTCAAATTGTTGCAACGCATGAAGCTGAGTGCTTGATTTACTCTGCTCCCGTGATTTCGCTGGAAAGTGCATGCACGTCAACTCTTGGCGCCTGTCAGGGCGAGGCCTTTTTTTGTGATGGCGTCGATTTCTTTTTTGCAGTGGCGCAGGATTTCGGCGGTGTTTTGCGAGGAGCGGCCGTTCCAGGAATCGTCGTCTTCGGGAATGCGGCCCGACGATGTGGCCGAGTTCGTGAAGCATCATGGTGATGCGTACTTTTGGCGTCTCTCCGACCTCTAGGGACCGATGGTCAACATGTGCCAAGTAGTACGATCATGGGACCGCCGATGGAATCCGCCACTTGCGTTGTGCGGATGAAAAACGCTGCGTTGCTGTTGATGCGGATGATGGAATTGGTGCCAGCATTTTCCATGGTGCGAGCGCCCCAGGGATGTTTGAACAACTTGGTGCCGGTGCTCTCCTATCTCGTTGCGTTATTCGCAAGGTGCTTCTCGACGAGCCGCTCGACCACGCTATCGAGGTCAGGATAGCCAGCACCAAAGCTTCGCGTGAACCAGTTCCCACCGCGTTCGGCAACCTTCTCACCGTCAGCTATCACCTCGAATTGACCGGTCTTACCCGGCGTAATGACGGCTTCAATGTCTAAGCGATTCTTGATTAGAGTCACGAGACTCGTGACCTTGACCTTGTTGTTCTGTCACGTTGGGCAGTGAACGATTTCGATCTTCATTCTGTTCTCCCATCTGCTTTGTGAAATTTGCTTCGCGTGAGATGCAGTCAGGCAGCCTTCGCCTTCTTGTTCTTCTCGGCTCTAAATTTTGCCCAGCGAGCCTTCGTTGCCTTTCCAATCTTCGCTCTCGCCGCAGCGGACATTACTCGCTTCTTGACCTGTGTGACTTCTCGGCTCGCCTTACTGCCGAGTGCTTTTGCTGCGGCCCGGACGCCGATCAATTGGTGCTGCACCTTACCAAACTCTTTTTCGAGCTTTCGTTCTTCACGCTTGATTGCCGCTAGTAGATTCATAAATCCTCCAGGGGGAAATCTATCCGAAACTACAGGCGATGCGCTAGAGACATCTAAATGAAGCGTCGTAGCATAGTTGTGTCATTTACTCCGATGAGCTTCGTCATTCGCTGCGGAACGCCTGACTGTGATTAGGCCCACAAAATGCATGACCTGGGCCAAGATCAGTTGCAGCTTTGCTACGGGGAGTTTCGAAAGCACTGCATCTTGATCTCACGCCTTGTGTCCGGTAATCCGACCGAGTATAAGGTCTTAATGCCGGAGATTTAATCGGCAACCGCAGCGGCCTGCTTAGACGACAAGGACGGTGCCCTGCAAAGGACAAAACCTTTACAACTGTCCTGTTACTGTGCAACGGGTAGCGGCCGTCCAACTGTTTTTACGTCGAATTGAGGATTAATTGTTGCGTCACTCTCATTTTCTAGCGCTCTTACTGCTGTTGAGCCCTGTCGTCGATTTTGCTCGGGAAACGCCCGGCGTCGAGTCTCCAGCCTTCACAACCGTACCAGAACTTAGCGCTGGATTCGATCTCCTTTACCGGCAGAGATTCGCCGAAGCACGCGAAGCTTTCGCAAACTGGGAATCCCGCAATCCGGAACAGCCTTTTGGTCAGGTGGCCATCGCCGCGGGCTATCTCTTTGAGGAGCTATCCCGCCAAGGCGCACTCACCAGCGATTTTTTCCTGAACGAAAAGAAATTCCTGCACGGAATTGAGGGTAGACCGGACCCGGAGCGGATGAGCCATTTTCACGATGCTGTAGCTCGCGCCTGCGAACTCGCCAGGGAGCGCCAGAAAACAAATCCTAAGGATGGAGAAGCGCTTCTTGCGCTGACGCTGGCCGCTGGAATGGAGTCGGACACAGAATCGATTCTACAGAAAAGGCATCTCGCCGCCTTGAAGAGCATGAAAAAAGCAAATGGATATGCGAAGGACTTGCTAGAGCAGTATCCGGATGAGACAGACGCCTATATCGCCACCGGTATCGCAAATTACGTTATCGGATCACAGAGCGGCGGTACGCGCTTCGCGCTCTGGTTTGGTGGAATTCATGGTGACAAAAAGCTCGGTATGGAGCAGGTCGCCAGGACCACGGAAAACGGACGCTATCTCCGGCCGTTCGCCAAAATTATCCTTGCCCTCGCCGCACGCCGTGAAAAGCAGGATGCCCTGGCGCAAAGATTGTTTCGCGAATTGAGCAAGCAATATCCGGATAACGAGCAATTCGCTTCGGAATATGCCAAAGCCATGTCCGCGCATTCTGGTGACTGATTGCGGGAAGCCGCCGGGCAAATCGTTAATACAGTGATGGTCGCGCTTTCATCACATCGGGAACAACGTACGTTCCTGTCTTGAAGATTGTGGCCTGGTTATCTGCGGAAACCCTTTTGCGTTCCAGAGTTTCATAAACTGCGCGACGGTCGCCGGACCATGACCTGCGTAGTGGTTGTTGGCGTAGGCGTAGATGAGCACACCGCGCTTCCTGATCTGGTAGCAAAAATCGACCCAACTGCTTAGTTCACTCGTTCGATCAACGACCGTCTTGTCCCATGTCATCGTTAGTTTTTCGATGCCTTTGCGATCGCCGAGCCATCGGATGTATGTCCAGTCAGCCGTTATCGGATCGAACTTCTTCGTCAACTCAGCAAATCCCGGCATGTTCGCGATGTCTTGGAGCACGAGTGCAATGCCGCGCTCGCGCAGAAGATCGGCCAATGTGGCGTCAAGCCAGTTCTTGTTTCGAACCTCGACGGCAAACTTGCGATCTCTGGGAAGCTTCTCCAGGAATGGCGCGAGCACTTCCAGAAAATGCTTCTGGGTTGGGAATTTCCAGCGGTCGAAAGCCGGAAACTGAAAGACCATTGGTCCGAGTTTTGACCCGAGAATGTCCATAGTTTTCAGAAATTCTTCCAGCTCCGCGTCGCAGTCCACCAAAACTTTTTCATGAGTGATGCTCTGCGGGACTTTTACTGAAAATACGAAATTATCCGGAGTGCGGGCAGCCCAATTGTTAACGGTGCGAGGAGTAGGGCAAGCGTAGAAGGTCGAATCAACTTCGACGGTATGAAAGTGATCTCCGTAGAAGGCGAGGTAATCGGAGGATCGCATTCCTTTCGGATAGAACGTTCCCTCCCAGCCTGTCGCTGTGAAGGACGAGGTCCCCAGAAGGATCGGAGGAAGGTTCACACGGCAGAGAATAGCGAAGGACCCGGTTGATTGCGCCTTTAGGAGCACTTGTCGGGCAATGCGACTAAACGGGAGCTAGCTGCTTCTGGCTCCCACGGATGGAGCACAGAATAGGGACAACATGGGTGCAGAAAATGGACGTCGAGACCAAGCACTCTACACGGATTCGGCGGCTGGCCTGCGATCTCAGATGGATGAGTTGATTCACGTCATCAAATCTCAGGAACAACAAGCATTTCTTTCTTCTCTCGACACGTTGGCAATCCCCAATCCGCACGAGTGGTTGACAGCACATCTTCCTGCCTACTCCGTCGACGAACTCCAAAAAGACTATGAGCTTGCATTTGCGGGTTACCGTTCGCATGTTTGGTGGGTTATGGGTAACTTTGCGAAGGACCCTGCCTTTGGAGTGAGGGTAGAGGTATCAGATATGCCCAAACCTCTCAACGAGACCGGATTTGAGTCGCTAATGCCGAGACCAGACGGAGGAGTCAAGGTAGAGAACTACCGAATCTAAACCAACAACGTCACGCCGAAACTCCCGGAGATTCCCCACCAGGAGATCACCCCGCGGGCCCGGAGCAATCTGGCGTGTGTTCATACGAGATAACCCCAATCGTCAAAACTGCGTCGGAATGCCGTCGCCATCTTGTGACCCAGATTGGGAGGCAGGTCGAGAAACCTATTGTTATCGTAATCTTGTAAGCGAATCTACATACCGCTGAAGCCGTAGCTGAGATACCTCAACGCCCGGCAGTGTCAGCGCCTTAAACAGCCAGCACTCGGCCAACTTCCTCAGAGCTGACCTCGCAGAACTGGTCAACCGGGATGAACGGGCGATCGTCGCTCCACAACCTGGAGCGCCGCGGCAACCTTTCGGAGGCCGCAGAAAAGTACTTCGAGCTGCTGACGGTTCTGATTGAGGCTTACGAAGAGGAACACTTTCCCATCCGCACGGCCTCGCCCGTGGAAGTGCTGGCGGAATTGATGCCGGCGAACAATCTCAAGGAGAAGGACTCGCGCCGCTGCTCTGGTCGGAGAGCATCGTTTCCGAAGTTTTGCATGGCAAGAGGCGGTCCGTCATTGCGGCATACGCTTTTGTCTGATGGAGAGAGTCGTGGTCTTCTTAATAGCACTGTTCGATTTGCGCGGAAATCAGTTCAGTGCGAGAAAACCGACAGCAACAAGGCAAGCAGCTCCGCGCGTTGCTCTCCGCAAATTGATTTGATATCCCGTTGCAGCTGCCGGAATCGCGTTCACCGCAAATAAGTTGAATGCCGCGAGCGGAACGAACAACTAGCACAAAGAGACCTTTCAAGAGGGCTACACGGAACGGCCTAAATTCATGTAATTTATGTGCGGAACTTTTTGCATCGCAACCGGGGGATAGGATGGCGCAAAAATTGGTTGTCGGCACGTTGCTAATTTGTGGAGCATTGTTGTTTTCCGCTGGGATCACAACAAGCCAAACGGCAAATAGGCGCGGAAATTCGACGGATTCGGTACTTCCGATTGCGATATCCGGGCATGAGGAGCGGCTGGGCGCTGCGATTCGCGACCGAGTAAAAGCGCTGGAACCGAAGACCGACAATCTGGGAAATGTTTACGTCACGATTGGAAAGGGCGCACCGCACAAACTGATCGCCGTGGCGATGGACGAACCGGGGTACGTGGTCAGCGGAATCACCGAAGATGGATATTTGCGCGTGCAGCGCTTGCCGCAGGCCGCGGTGACGCCGGTCTTTGATGTGCTGAATTTCGCGCAGCCTGTGTGGATAATTACGCGCGGCGGAAAACGGGCCAATGGACTCTTCGCGGGATTGAGCGTTCACTTACAACCTGGACGAATCGGCGGCCCGAAGATGAATCATCCCGATGAATTATTTGTAGACGTTGGAGCGAAGAATGCGGCTGACGTTCGCGCGGCCGGAGTGGACATATTGGACGCAGTCGCTATGCAGAGAAATTTACTTGCGGTGGGAAGAGAAGAAATCAGCGGGCAGTCTTCTGGAGATCGCGCGGCGCTGCTGGCGGTGCTGGGACTCTTGGAGAAAGCGCGGGCGAACGATATTAGAGGGACGCTAACGGTCGCGTTTGTTGCGCAACAATGGACGGGAGCGCGTGGAATGAACCGGTTGCTGACCGAGGTTCATCCCGACGAAATGATATTCGTGGGGCACGTTACCACGAAACTCCCTGCGGATGACAAGAGCGGAGGCGATTCGGTGAGCACACAAAAACTCGGCAGCGGAGTTCTGATTGGAACGGCGGCTGCGGCATTGGGCGCCGGAGATTTTGTTGCCGAGCTCAAGGCGCTGGCGGAGACAAAGAAGATTCCGGTGACGCTACTTTCCGCGAATTTGCCGCGTATCGCCGGCTACGTGCCCGGTGCGCAGTACCCGAAGCGGATTGTTGCAATTGGAATACCGACACTTTGGGCGGAAACTCCTGCCGAGACGGTAAACAGAAAGGACGCAGCGAACCTGTTCGAGTTACTGGCTGCATACGCTGGAGCGAATGCGCCAGAAGAAATAAAGACGCAATACTACTCGGCAATCGCAAGCGTTACCGGCACGATCGAAGAGTTGGTGACGGCTTACGGAGCAAGCGGCCACGAGGCTGCCGTTCGGGAAAAAGTAAAGGAGCTGCTTCCCGAATGGGCGCGGAAAGACACACGAACCGATGACGCTGGTAATTTGATTTTGCATTTGGGAGGAGAGAAGCCGCAGAGGAAAAACGCCGCGCCTGGCATTCGTTGCGCACATGGACGAGTTAGGCTACGAGGTAAAGAAGATTGAAGACGACGGACGAATTGCGTTGGAGGTGCTGGGCGGAGGTTACACGCAATATTTCCTTGGCCACACGGCGCTGGTTCATAAGTCCGACGGCAGCATGGCGGGCGCGGTGATGGAATTGCCTGGCGGCTGGGACAAGCCAGGATTCGAATGGCCGCAAAATCTGCGCACGATGGATGATCCGGTGCGCGCTTATGTTGGAACAAGTTCGCGAGAAGAAACGGAGAAACTGGGGATAGCGCCGGGCGACTGGGTAACGATCGAGAAGGCTTACCGGCCGCTGATCGGAACACGCGCAAGTGCGAGAAGCTTTGACGACCGTGTCGGCTGTGCCGCGTTAATCGCTGCGGTGAAGGCGATCGGTCCGAACCTGCCGGGACGTGATGTAACTTTTATCTGGAGCACGGAGGAAGAGGTCGGACTGAAGGGCGCCGCTGCTGCGGCTTCACACATGTTCGAAAATGGCAAGACTCCCGACTTCGTGTTTGCGATCGATACGTTTGTGAGCAACGATTCGCCGCTGGAACTGAGGCGATTCGGGAACGCCGAGGTGGGCAACGGATTCGTGGTCCGCGCAGTGGATAATTCAAACATTATTCCATTGCAGTATGTGGAGCGCGTTGTGAGACTCGCTCGCGAAAATAAAGTTCCTGTGCAGTATGGCGTAACCGGCGGAGGAAATGACGGTGCGGTGTTTACCCGATTTGGCAGCGTGGATGTCGCGATGGGGTGGCCCCTACGTTATTCTCATTCGCCGGCGGAGGTGATTGATACGCGGGATATGGATGCGCTCGGGAAGATCGTGGCGATTGTCGCGAAGAGCTGGTGAACTTAAGAACTTTCTGGCTCGAGCGCCTGGGAGCATCGGCCGCGCAGTGTCGTGATCGCCGCCGGATGCATTACTGCCCGATCGGCCGCAGAAATTCTGCATAGCGCTTAGCAACTGCTGGCCAGGCAAAGAATTGTTCGTGCATGACGCGGCTACGCTGAACCAGTTCCAAACGTAAATCGCTTTCAGAAAGTATACGTACCAGCGCTTGCCCCAGCAGCGACTGCAGACTCTTGTCGTCCAGATTACCCGGCAAAAGGAACACACCCGCACTTGTAATCGGAGCTGCGGTTTCGCTTCCTTCCAGCGCAATCACGGGCAAGCCGCACGCGATTCCCGCGATGGCACTGCCGCGCCGCGAAGAAATGGCTCCTCGGACGAATAAGAGAACATCTGAGGCGGCGAACTTTTCGATTAACTCACACGCATCGATGATGCCAAAGACGTCTAGCTCGACGGGCGTATCTCTCAGAGATTCTCTCAGGGTTTGTTCTCGAACTTCCGCTTGTCGACCGAATACCAGCAGCCGCAGCGGTCCTAATTGCTGCGAAGCGTGGCGAACTGCGGCAATCACAGCACGGGTTTCTCGATCACCAGCAATTCCGCCAGTGATGCTGAATACGCCGATGGTCGGCGGCGAATGAAGCTGGTCATGCTGCTGCGGAGCGAATGGGAACGGGAGATTCGCGCCTATCGGGATGAATGAGAATCTTTGTGGGATGCTGCCAGTCCAACTAAGTTTCTCCGGCGTGACGGTTAAAACCGCATGGTCAGAGAGGGCAATAGCTCTGCGCATCACATGCAATTGAACCATGCGGCGACAGCGATCGATAACTCGTGTGCCGCTGAAGGGTTCCGCATCATGAAAGACGATAGCGATCCTGGCGCCGGATTTTCTGATTTCACGCAGCACCTGAAGAAATCTTCGCGGAAAGCCGCGAGCAGACCAGGCGAGCGCGGTGTACTGGGCTAAAACCCACGTGCCGCGCCAAGCTCCTGCTTGCAACTGCAGCGCCGCGAGGGACGCGCTCCATCCGTGTTGGTTCCACGGGACTCGGCGAATTTCGAGTTGAACATTGTGTGCGACGAGCGCCTGGCCGAGATAACGACAATAGTCTTCGATTGCGTCGGTGGGTTCGTCGCGGCGTCCGAGCAAAGCGATGACGAGTTGTGCGGTCATTTTTCGACGAGGAAACTGCCAATGACAAGAGCATCTATGCCGGAGCTGAAGAACGTGCGCAAGGCATCGGTTGGCGTGTGTACGCATGCCGGTGAATCGTGCATCTGCGAGTAGTTAATTCCAATTGTCAGCATGAATTTCGGAGCATATTCAAATTAAACATAAAATTAGCCAGCACGCGACTCTTACCGCAGCGATCCACGATGTAGAGTTCATCAAGATCGCAACCACTTGTTCACGGCAAAGGCAGAGAATTGTCATGCTGGACTAATGAATCGAAACAATTCCCTCCGCCTAGCGGAATACAAATTAGTGGGCAACGCCTGAAGCGTGTGCCGATTCTTGCGCGGCGATAATTTCGCGAAAAATGGTGTCGAGGCTGCGCGTAATTTTCCAATTCGGATAGTGCGACTGGAACTTACCCAAGTCGGAGATATAACAAACGTGATCGCCTTTCCGCGCTTGATCGACATATTTCCAGTCAAGTTTCTTGCCGGTCATATCCGCAATCTTGGCTATAGCTTCGAGCATGGAGACGCTGTTACCGCGCCCACCGCCAAGGTTGTAAACCTCGCCGGGTCGGGGATTCGCCGCGAATTCTTCGATGGCCCGAACGACGTCGTGGCTGTGAATGTTGTCACGGACTTGTTTGGCCTTATAGCCAAAGACAGAATAAGTGCCACCGCTGAGCGCGACTTTTACGAGGTAGGAGAGAAAACCGTGCAGCTCAACGCCGGAATGCGAAGGTCCGGTAAGGCATCCGCCGCGGAAGATGCAGGTGTTCATGCCGAAATATTTGCCGTATTCCTGCGCGACCAGATCGGCGGCGGCCTTTGAAGCGCCAAACAAAGAATGCATGGTCTGATCGATCCGGCAGGACTCCTTGACGCCTGCATAATCTTCGGGTCGAGAATAATCGTAGCGGGTTTCCAATTCGCTCATAGGAATCTCGTTGGGCGAGTCCCCGTAAACTTTGTTGGTGCTCATGAGGACGAAAACCGCATCATGACAACGTTGACGTGTGGCTTCGAGCAAATTTACGGTTCCAAGAGCATTGACTTCAAAATCGAGAATGGGAATGTCGCGAGCTTTGTCATGGGAAGGCTGTGCGGCGCAGTGAACAATCAATTCGAAGCGATTGGATTTAAAGAGTTCGTCCAGCGCGTTGCGGTCACGGATATCGAGGTTGACGTGCTGAAAATTCCTAGTGCAACGCTTGAGGCGATTCAGATTCCAGGTGGTGTCGCCCTGTGTGCCGAAAAAAATCTGGCGCATGTTGTTATCCACGCCGATAACACGATGGCCCTGCTGGTCAAAATGTTCGACCGCTTCCGAGCCGATTAGCCCGTTGCTGCCTGTGACAAGAATTGTTTTCATATTTTGTGGGCGGGCTCGGATAGTGTACTCAACTTTTGCACGCTTCGCACAGCGAAGGGCTTGAACGCCTGCCGATTACCAGATCTTGCAGGCATTTTCGCGGACCATGGGCTGGCCTTTTTTGCAGCCAAATGCCTTGGCGAATAGTTCCATATTGGAGAGCGGCCCATTCACGCGGAATCTGGGATCGGGATGCGGATTGCTGTTGGCCATTAGCCGTGCGTATTCGGGACGCAGATTGGAACCCCAAACTTGCACCCAGCCGAGAAAAAATCGTTGCTCGGGAGTAAATCCATCAAAATTCTGAGGACGCTTTCCTTCGATCGATTTTTCGTAAGCGGCGTAGGAAATTGCCAGGCCACCAAGGTCCGCGATACTCTCGCCGAGAACCAACTTTCCGTTTTCGTGCAGGCCGGGTTCGACTTCGTAGCTATCAAACTGCTTCTGAACGCAGGTCGCACGTTCATCGAAATTCTTGCGATCATCCTTAGTCCACCAATCCCGGAGATTGCCTTTGCCGTCAAATTGCGAACCGGAATCGTCGAAGCCATGAGTGATTTCGTGACCGATCGCCGCACCCATGCCGCCGTAATTGACAGCGTCATCAGCCTTTGGATCATAAAACGGCGGCTGCAAAATTCCGGCAGGGAACACAATTTCGTTCATCGTTGAATTGTAATAGGCATTGACGGTCGGCGGGGTCATTCCCCACTCGGCGCGGTCTACCGGTTTGCCAATCTTGTGCAGATCGCGAGCGTGTTCGAAACTGATGGAGCGCCGTACGTTCGCGAGGTACCCGGGCCGCTCCACCGAAAGTGCGGAATAATCGCGCCACTTGTCGGGATATCCGATCTTGATCTGAAACGCTTGCAGTTTCTCCAGAGCTGCTTTTTTGGTTTCCGGTCCCATCCAGGTGAGCACGGGGATGTCGTCTTTCAGGGCTCCGATTAAGTTCAACACCATCTCACGCGCGTGCGCTTTGGCCTCCGGCGGAAAATATTTTTCGACATAGACCTGCCCCAGCGCTTCGCCAAGACTACGATTGACGCTTTGTACGCAGCGCTTCCACCGCGGCTGAATCTCTTTCGAGCCCGACAGCTTCGCTCCATAAAAGTTAAAATTCTCCTGCACGAAGGTTTCGGAGAGTTCATTGGCGCTGGCGTGAATGACGTGCCAGCGCAGGTACGATTTCCACTGACTGAGAGGACCTTCCGTCAGCAAGCGATTCGTTTCCTTGAAAAAATCTGGCTGTGCGACGTTGATGGCGGAAAATTGTGGAGCGTTGCGTTCGCGAAAATAACCCTCCCACGGAAATGACGGCGCGAGCCCTTCCAACTGAGGAAGTGTCATCTTGTGCCAGACGGCGTGCGGATCGCGCATCTGCACGCGCGACATGGAAGCATTGGCCAAAGTTGTTTCAAAATTCATCGCGGTTTGCGCTTCAGTATCAGCTTTTTCCTGGGAATCGCCGGCAAGCATGAACATTTTCGCAATGTGCGCAACGTAGTCAGCGCGTAGCTGTTTGGATTTGTCATCGGTGCGGGTGTAGTAGTCACGCTCTGGAAGGCCTAGGCCGCTCTGCTCGACCTCCGCGATTACCTGCGTGCTGTCGTCCAGATCCTGAGTCGAGTCAAAATTGAAGAGATATCCGCTGCCAGTCTGTTGCAGCCGCGCGATCAGCGGCTGAAGTTCACTGGAGTCTTTTATGTTATCGATCGCGGTTAGATCCGCAGCGATAGGTTTAATTCCGGACGCATCGATTGCCGATGTGTCCATGCAACTGGCGTAAAAATCGCCGATCTTTTGTTGATTGGAGCCAGCCGGCGGATTCGCTTTCATCGAATCTTCCAGAATTCCGCGCATCGAAGCCTGATTTCTGTCCGCCAGGATGGTGAACGAGCCCCAGGAAGGAAACTCCGGCGGAATCGGGTTCTTTTTCATCCAGCCGCCCATGGCGAATTCATAGAAATCGTCACACGGTTTGCAGGACCTATCAAGATTTGCGGTGCTGAATCCCCATCCGCTTGTAGAATCAGCACTGCCACCGCGGGCCCTAAGCACTCCGAGGAAGGCCGCGCACAAAATCAAGACCGCGAAAATTCGGCGAATCGAAAATGAATGCAACATGGTTCTCCCTATCGAATGGCAGGAGCCTGGCTGGATTAGACCTACCGAGTTTAGCAAAATCGAAGAATCCAACACAAAAAGCCGCTTAAGGCTAAAGTCAGTGAACGGTTGTGCCATAAAACACGCCAGTGCCGCCGCGCAAATCGCGGCCGTACGACAACAGGACACTCACGCTGCCCAGGATGCGGACTCTCGCTTGAATCCCGGTGTCGAAGAGCCATTTCTGTGAACCAAATAATCCGCTTGGGTCGGCAATCGCTCCGGTATCAAAAAATGGACCCAACTGCACGCGGAAGAATGCTGCGTCGTAAACAATCTTATACAATTCGGAATTCAAGAGCAGGTACCGCCGGCCCAACGGCGCACGGCCTTTGCGGCCATCGAGCGTGCCTGGATGTCCGCGAAGCCAGAGGTCGTTATCACGTTCCACGCCCAATTGAAAAAGCTGGTCGAGCATGACATCGCCGAAAGTATCACCGCCTCGCAACCTGGAAAGAAATTCGTACTCGTCGCTGCGCGCTTTCGGCAACCAGCGGGATTTTAATTCACCATTGACCGTCGCGAAGGCGCCGAGGCCGGAACCATAGTTTCTCCCAGCACGAACTTCTGCGCGGCCATCCAGCGTGAAACGGCGTTCTGGCACGCGGAGTACAGATCGATGGGCGCCGACGCACGTTTCGAGCGTTCTGCCATCCGCGAAAAAGGCTGCGGCGCCCGTGGGTAGACTCGCCGGGGGGTTGCGGAACTCCCGAGAAATCGCTTCGAGCCCTGCCGTTAAGTCCCATCGCGCGGTTTCCACCAAGTGTAGTTCCGCGCCACCGACGAATCGTTTCAGGTTTAGGTCGGTAATTGGCGTCGCGTTTCCTGAAAAAGTTTGTGAAAGATTCCAGTTCTCATCGCGAGCGTCGACGAAAATCCGCAGGCGCTTCGCAGGCTGCTGAAAGAGTGGAAACGCCACACTCGCTGATACACGGCGTTTCTGCGAATCCCACCGCACTAGCGAATCAAAATTGATGGCATCGCCGCGCAGATTGTAATACGAAGGGAAAACCGTTTCGCACGGAAGTCCACTCAACCAAGAAATAGCGCCGTCCAGAAGCGACGAGCCCCCGCCGTTTCGTTCAGTCAAACGCAGCGTAGCTTTATAGTCGTCTCTGTTCGAACTGGGAGTCACGGGCGAAAGCTCGACTCGCCAGTTCGGAAATGTCTCTAGATTTTCGAGAACAGCATTGGTCTTCAAGAGCGAATCAGTGTTAAGAAAGGCGGGCGCGGAAAACAATACAGCTCGATCGAGCAACAGTTTCTGTATTTTCGGCGCAGGAATCGCTTCGACTGCGGCCAGCCTCGGCTTGTTCAGCAGATTCCAGGACTTGAGCGCCGCTTCGAGGTTTCCTTCGAGGAGGTAAATCGTCCCGAGAAATTCCACTGCGTAGGAGTCAGAAGGATCAAGGCGCATTGATCTGCGCAGATCACGTTTCGCAGCGGAGAAATCATTCAGCCTGTATTCGGCGCCGGCACGCTCAGTCAGGAACCGCACGTCGCGTGGCGCTTTGCTTCTCGCCACATTATGCGGCTGGGCTAAATCAGGGCTTTATCGGGTAGTTCTGGTATTTCGCGGTGTCCACGTGCTGCCAATCGCCGCGCTCAATACCTTCGCGAATCTGCGTGGGTGTCTTGCCCTTGCGCGTCTGCTCGTAGGAGTACAGTGCCTCTCCCATGCAGACGTTGCACATTGAACCGTGGGTGGAAGTGAAGCAGCTAAGCAAGCTGGTGTGACCGTGCGCGCGATCGCAGTGGCAATAGCAAGGTTGCTGGTACAAAACTTTCCGGACTTTCGCTGCCAACGCGTAGCTGTTCTTCACGACTGGATTGTCGAATTGCGCGGGATCCAGTGTCTCAGGCAAAGCTTCCGTGGGGGGCTGTGCATGATACGCCGGAACCGGCTCGTCAGATTGCGTGGCGGCTTGCCTTGCGCTCAAGCGCACGCCAGAAGGCAAAATGACGACCAGAAGCGCCGCCGTAAAAAGAACTGAACCCATGACCCATTCGCGTTTCGTATGCATTCCGACTCCTGCAGGAATCGTCCCCGCATCGTAAAGTTCACGAGGACCGTTGCGATACAGTTTGCACGACTGTTTGGTGCTGCAGTTACTTCCCTGATGAGGCCATGAACGATTCTTCACCGCGCGCCCTGCGCCTCACATCAATTCCCAATCGCTTGATCTTCTGATTCAATGTCGAGAGCGGGATCAGAAATCGCTCTGACGCTTCGGTTTGATTCCAGCCGGTGCGATCAAGCATGTCCACGATGATTCGCCGCTCGATCTCGTCCATGATCTGGAACAGTGACGGCCGGGATTGGTCTGCGCCCGCGCGGGCGCCCGGTTCGCCGGCGAGCGGCGGCGTAAATTCAGAAAGTTGCAGCCGCACTCCGCGCACAATCTCCTTGCTGCGAATACTTTCCGGGAGCAAGTCTGCATCCACACGTTCGGTGGTGGAAAGTACCACTGCGCGCTCCACGACGTTTTCCAGTTCGCGCACATTGCCCGGCCAATCGTAATCCATCATCAACTTCAACGCGCTGGGCGTAAACTGCCGCATAGGCTTGGCGTTTTCCTCGCAATAGCGCACCAGGAAATGCGCCAACAGCATGGGGACATCTTCGCGACGGTCGCGCAGCGGCGGCAGCGTCAGGTGAATCACGTTCAGGCGGTGATACAGGTCTTCGCGAAAACGCCCTTCGCGAACCAGCGTCAGAAGCTCGATGTTGGAGGCGGCGACGATACGAACATCCACTTTCAATTGTTCGGTGCCGCCCAGGCGCATGAATTCGCGTTCTTGAATGACGCGCAACAATTTCGCCTGCGTCTCCGGGCTGATGGTGGCAATTTCGTCAAAGAAAATCGTGCCCTGATCGGCCACTTCAAAAAGGCCCTTTTTCGAGGAAATAGCGCTGGTGAATGCTCCTTTCACATGCCCAAAAAGCTGCGATTCCAGTAAATCGACGGGAATCGAGCCGGTATTCACGGGAACGAAGGCTTTGTCCGCACGAGGCGAAGCAGAGTGAATGGCCTTGGCAATCAATTCTTTGCCAGTGCCGCTTTCGCCGCTGATCAGCACTGTCGAACGCGATGGCCCGACCTGCGAAACCAGGTCGAACAGCGTCAACATCTTTTCGCTCTTGCCGATAATGTTGGGGAAGCTCGAGCGCTGCTTGAGCGCGCGCTTCAGGTGGACGTTTTCTTCGCGCAATTTCCGCGATTCGACGGCCTGCGCTACTTGCGCAAGCAGTTCATCGTTGGACCAGGGCTTGGTGATGAAATCGAGCGCCCCACCCTTGAAGGCCGCGCGAGCCATGTCAATCGAACCGTAGGCCGTGATCAAGACAACTGGAAGGTCAGGATCGCGGCGGCGCACCTCACGTAACAAGTCAAGACCGTTGCGATCCGGCAAACTAACGTCAAGCAGCAATAAATCGAACGGCTGCTCTCCCAATTTTCCCAGGCCGGATTCACCGGTTTCGGCGCTGGAAACGCCGTAGCCCTCGCTGGTCAGCAGGAGCTCTAGTCCTTCACGAATTTCAGATTCATCGTCAACGACGAGAATCGCACCTTTAGACATGAACTGGCTTTCTCACCGCTGGTAACTCAACGTGGAATGATGTGCCTTTGCCGGGCGCGGAACGGACATCCACTTTTCCCGCATGCTCCTTAATGATTCCGTAGCTTACGGAGAGTCCCAGGCCGGTGCCTCGACCACTGGCCTTGGTGGTAAAAAACGGATCAAAAATCCGGTTGATGTGTTCGCGCGGAATCCCCGCGCCTGTATCCACAACTTCAATTTCGACGCTGCCGTTGTGCGCGCTGGTTCGTACTTCCAGGATGCCGCCGGAAGGCATGGCGTCGCGCGCGTTCAGAAAAAGATTCAGGAACACTTGCTGCAGCTTGTTGGCGGAGCCGCGCACCGCAGGCAAGCCGTCGCCGAGATTCTTCACCACCTGAATCTGCGAAGTCTTCAGTGGATGCGAAACCAACGATAAAGTTTCTTCGACAACGTGATTTACATCCACGTTGGCAATCTCCGCCGCGCCGGTGCGTGAAAAATTCAATAGATTATTTACGATTTCGCTGGCACGGAAAGTCTGTTTAACGATCTTTTCGATGATCGAGTGGCGGGGATCGGTCTCCGGCATTTGTTTGGCCAGCATCTGGATGTAATTGGAGATTACCGCCAGCGGCGTATTCACTTCGTGCGCGACACCCGCCGCCAACAATCCCAGCGATGTCAATTTTTCCGTTTGTGACATCTGCTCTTCCATGTGCTCCCGTTGCGTTACGTCATCGAACAGCAGCAGGCGGCCGATTCTCTCGCCGGACTTGCTCACCAGCGGCGTGATCGAAACATTCAGCGTCAGCGACTTGCCCTGATGCTGCAGCCTCTGTTTATAGATGCCTGTGATCTGCTCTCCGTCGCCGCGATTACTAATTTCCGTCGCAAGTTCTTGCGGCAATAGCGCACTTAGCTTCGCTCCGACAGCTTCCTGCCTGGTCACACCGAACAACTGCTCCATCCTGCTGTTCCAGCTTTCCACCAAACCGCTCAAATCCACAGCCAGCACA
Source organism: uncultured Acidobacteriota bacterium (assembly GCA_963743735.1). GTDB lineage: Bacteria > Acidobacteriota > Terriglobia > Acidiferrales > UBA7541 > Acidiferrum. The sequence goes on along the minus strand of CAVURF010000002.1, from coordinate 38,939 downwards.
CCGACATTCAACGATTCCACGATGTTTTCGCTAAAATCCTTCAGGCGCACGATTTCCAGCGCTTTTTGCTCCAAAGAGTTGTAAAGCTGGGCGTTGTCGAGCGCCACGGCGACGTAACCTGCGATGGTCTCCACGAGTTCCACGTCATCGCTGGAAAGAAAATCACCGTCCACAGTCTTTCCGAGACCGAGCACGGCAACGCAGTGCTCGCGAATCCGGCATGGCACGTAATAGTTCAAATCCAATTGCTGCAGCGCATTCTGCACCGACGGGCTGACGTCGCGTGCCGCGCGGGGCGATTCGAAAAAAACCGCCCCACGCGCCATCTCGAGCCGGGCCGGCTCGAGGAAGCTAAGATCCAGAGGTTCGTTAACGCGCACGCCCATGGACCGCGCCAAGCGCAATTTTCCAGGCGTTTCCGTGTCCTCAACGAATATCGCCAGACGGTCCACCAACAGCGTCTGCGATACGCGATCCATTACCGAGCTCAACATCGGGTCGAGCCGCACTTCGTTGGTCAAGGTCTTGCCGAACTCGATCAGTGTTCTACGATAGTCCAGCCGGTCACGGTAGAAGAAGTGATCCAGGCGCCCCTGGATCCACACGCGAATGGGTTGAAAAAGAAATGAAGCCACGGTGATGGCGATCACCGCTACAAAGCGATCGCCGGTATTGGTGTGAAACACTCCTCCGCTCAGGCCCACAAGGGCAAAGCATACTGCGGCTACAGCTGCCGTCGCCGCAGTATGTGCCAGTCCGCGTTTGAAAATGATGTCCACATCCATTAGGCGGTAGCGAATGATGGCGTAGCCAAAACAGAGCGGTACCAGCACCAGGCTCAGCGACGAAAACATCATCCACGGCTTCTGAATCGGATTCAGCACGTAAGGCAAGGCGTAAAAGAGCGTGAACGGCAAGCTTCCCACCAGCGTCCCACCGGAAAGCCATTTCAGTTGCTGACGCAGGACGCCAGAAGGTGATTTGCGGAAGCTATAATAGAAAACCAGTCCCGCCAGGATGAAGCAGGCCGCCAGATAGCTCAGCTCAAGTTTGTCGAGAAAAATTCTTGAACCCAGCCATGGCAGAAAACCCACCGTATTGCCAGCCACACCCAAGTGCACCAATAACAGCAGCAAGGGTGGCCCGTAAACAATCGCCAGTCTTGCGAAAAGTTTGCGAGCAGCCTCGGTCCGCTCCGGAAAGACCAACGCAAAATGGAGCAACAGTGCGGGAGCCAGCAGTCGCGCCACTACACTGGACCAGTACACTTCATAGTCGAACGTATCTAGCTTCCCGCTGTACTGGAACGTATAGAGAACGAATGAAACCAGACAAAAAACGTAAAAATGAACCGCGCGCGGCGCATTCCATCTTCGTACGAAAATAAATATGCCGATAAAGAGGTAAATCAGGCCAACGACGCGGAGATAATTCTCCGCAGTAACCGGTTTTTCGGCCGGCGCAATGACCACTGGCGTCTCAAACGAGTCGCCGGCCCGATCTACTTTATATCTTAGTTGGCTCCAAAGGCCTGCGCGCCATACTCGCTTGGTCACCTGCACCGCGTTAGTGACAGGTTGTCCCCCGATTTCCAACAGCAGGTCGCCTTGCCGGATGCCTGCACGCCCGGCTGGGCCGTTGGGGTTGACCCTCCAAGCTTCCACTCCATGATCGGTGTCACGCCAAGCTACGGCGTCATCTGGGGATTCAAAGCGAGCGCGCTGGTCGAAATTCAAAATGGCAAAGATCATTGCCGCCAGCGTGGCTAACGCTAGAACCACCGCTCCCAAACTGACCCGAAAACCTTGCTTCATCGCCTTGCATCCTGACCGGATACACCAACTCTTTGAATTTGTACGGTGCAACTGCACTTCCACTCTTTGGAAGCAGCGCCTATGCTTTAACTCTATGTTTTTATGTGGCTTACAGATCCCTTCGAGGAATCAGGCTGCGGAATTCCATTTTCTGGAGGGCCTTCTACAGCTTTCAAGACCATTTCTAGAACTGCAAACTTAGGCCACCCCGGAAAGTTCGAAACGCCGGAACCAGCGCTACCTGTCCATCCCTGGTGTTCACGGTCACATAACCTTGGGCAAGGAGATTGTCGCAGTCCGCAATCGCTTCCCAGCGACCGGGCCCGAATTTCGGCAATTGCTGGCGCAGCGAGACATGCAGGTAGGGATCCATCTGGTATAGCGATTCGCCGTAGCCATCCACGCGGGAAACCGCGGGGCCGCTGATCCACTTATAGCCTGCGGTGACCCGGCCCCCGGTTCGAGGAAGCTTACTAGAAATATTCACACCAACACTTTGCCGTGGAACCATTCGCAGGGAGTCGCGGAGTGCTTCGCCTTCGCTGGAAGTACCTGGCGCCAGCGCTCCCGCCAGCGCGTAGAGTGCGGTCACTTCAACGTCGTCGCCTAGCTTTTCGCGGTAAGCTATACGACCACCCCAACTGCTTGCGGAACCACCATCGTAAGCAAATGCGTTCGAAAAGACGTCTTCAAAATATTCCTGCGGCGGCAAATCGCTGCCCCGGCCAAACACCGCCAAGTGATGGCTGTCATCGTGAAACGCGGCAATCTGCAGCTTACCGGCCTCGCCCACCCGCCGCTCCGCTGAAATTTCCTCGTGCCAGCCGCCTTGAATCACTGGGCGGCCGTCTCGCCACATGAGTGTCGGGAAGGCGTCGAGTTGATCGAGAGCGCTGGAAAGCGCAGATTCCAAATCTTGTCCGTTTGTCTCGATCGCGTTTGGAGAACTCGGTTGCGCCGCAAACACCAGATTGGCACGCCACGCCGTTCCCAATTTTGTTTCCAGGCTCAAACGAGGGCGCACGGAGGACACAGGCCTGCCTAGCCCTACCAAAAGATATTCGCCGCCGTAACGAAGCAAAACGCGATCGCCAAGAGTTACCGCACCACCCTGGTCGATTCTCATGCCGCGAAAAGTAATCCCAGTGTTGCCTAAGTGCGCCTCGCGCAGAACGATTGCAGTGTGCGGGCCCGAACCGATGACCCCAGTCGGCAACCACACCGTGGCGACTCCACCCGCAGCGGAATCCTGATAACTCATCTGCCCGGCGACCAGCAGGCTCCCGGCCCCAGGCAGTTTTTGATCATAGGCAAACGCTGTCCCAGGAGCCGATGCCACATTCGAAACCGAGCCTGGGCGTCTCGCACCGTCGGTAAATTCCAGCAAAACTTTCGGTGGCGGGCCACCGTTGCCTTCATTCGCCGTCAAGCTCGCATTCTCATCCCACTGCAATACGGGCCGCGTCCCCGACGCCGAACGCAGCACCCATTTCCAATCATCAACCTCTGCTTTAGACGAATTTGGTTGCTGCCGCAATTGCTCGAGCGACGCAAACATCGATTCCATCTCGATCCGCACCATGGTCGTAAGGTTCGGATTGATGCGCACATGCTGCTGCAGCGTCGGGAGGAAGCCGGCGAGGGTGACTCGGATGGTATATAGGCCGGGCGAAAATTTCTCGCCGCGAAAAATTCCCTGAGTGTTGGTTAGGTAGTCGAGCGAAGATGTGGTGCCCGGCGCCTCCGCAAAGACTTCTACGCTGGCACCCATTTGCGGAATGCCAGAAAGATCACGCACCACGCCGGCGAGCTTCCCCGAGGCGAGCTTGCCCTGTGCCATCGCCGCGCTCGTCCCCATCGACGCGCTCGCCGCGAGAATTGCCAGGGTCCCCAAGAGCCGGAGTCGTCCCTGTTGCACGACGCTACCTCCCTGGTGCTGCGTTCGCTGCCGTCTTCGTTGGCACGGCGATCGGCGGCTTGACCGTAAATTCCGCACTTCGTGAGATGGTCTGCTTAGCAAGTGCGTCTGTTGCGCTCACTTCCAGTGTGTACTTTCCCGGCGCCAATGTTGCCAGCGGGAGCAAGCGCTCGATCGTCACCTGATCGCCGGTCTGCTTCATCTCGCCGCCGGTCTCTTTAAACTGCATGATTTGCTGATCGCCTTTTTTCACCGTGTACTGAAAACTAGAATCTGAGCGGTGGGTCTTGTCATCCGGCTTCAGGTTGTACACCTGCATGTAAATTCCAAGCCTGTCCGCGGTAGTGAAATCGCCTTCCATCCGGGGACGTACTTTGGACGAGCCAAGCACGAATTGTCCAGCTCCAATTTGCTTGGCCGGAACGCGTTCAATCTGGTCCGCGAGGATCAGGGAACTGGCTTCGAGTTTTTCGTCTTCGTAACGAGGCACCTGCAGCCGCGAATTTACCACGCCCACGTTGCCGCTATGCACGTCTTTGATCACCAGGTCCAAACGATAGAGCCCGGGACGCAACGGAATCGCCTTTTGGTAAATGGATTGCAGCTTTACCGACTGTTGAAACAGTGAATCCGGGAAGTCTTTGCTGATAGGTTCTTCAAAGGTCTGCACCACGCGGCCCGTTAAGGTGCTCACGCGCCCAAACACGTTCATCGTCGCTGAATGCACTCCGTCTTTCGATTGAAACGACAACTGGCTGTTCGGCACTTGAATCGTAACCGGAACCAGAACGGTGTCACTCGTAACCTTCAGAAAATCCGTGCGCCACTCGAAGTGCAACTGATCTCTCACAATTCGCGAGGTTACCAACGCTTCCAAATCCTTGAATTTCACTGCCGGGGCTTGCTGGACTTTTGCGTACTGTTCGAGGCGGTTGAATTCATTCATGCTGGCCGGCTGCCCGCCCATCGTTGTCGGCAGGGTCGTTCCGTCAGATCTTGAGAAGCGATCCGCCTTCGACGCCATCCCCATCGATTCCATCAAGCTCAAACCCGCGCCAGGCACGTGTGTCAGCGCGTCCTTTTCCGAGGGATCCATCGTCATGTGGTATTCGCCGGAGCCTGACGGGTCCACGAACTCGATGATTACGTTCTCTCCGATGCCTTCAAGATACCGATAGCGCCACGTCTCCCACGGATAAGTTGTGGTCGAACCGCCGCCTTCGTCCATCGGCCGGTCATACGTTCCGCCCGTCGGATGCGAATCGACTTCATCCGCGGGTCCCCAAATGATGTAGGTCCGGCCGCGGTCTGTTCTCCATCCGGGAATACCTGAAGCGTAATGCTCGTTGGCGTATGCAATGCGGCGGTAATGCTCTTCCTTAAAATCATTTTCCGGCAGATCAGGATTGCTGCTGCGGCGCAGCCAGAATTGCTCGATGAATTGCTCGCGCTCTTCACTGGTGCTCAATTGCAAGAACGCTGTACGCTCTTCGGGGGAAATAATGTACACCACATCTTCGCTGAGCCATTGTTTGTATTGGGCATCCAACTCCTTCAGAGCTCTGCCCATCTTCTTTTTCTGTTCTTTCGTTAGCTTTTGAGGCGTGGTCGGCGTGCCGGGATTGGTGGTTTGCTCCTGTTGTGCCATCACCGGCGACACGGCTATCAAGATGGAAAATACCGAAGCGAACAAGCTTCGAACTACCCTGGCCATATGGACACCTCAACCGCTGGAACGTAGCGATTCTAACGCCCGGACAAGTGCCGCGTCAAACGGGTTTCAGGGTTTGTACTTACAAACCGTAAGCAAACAATGTCCTGCATTTTGAGACAGTTGCCCCCGGTTTGGCTTAGATTCAGACTGCTCTCATTTAGGTTGCCTCTCCTGGCAGAGCTGTACTTCTGTACAGGTTTCCCAGACGGCTCTTTTTTAAAGGAGTCCCCGACTGCTGAAATTTCCAGAACGGGTCACCTCTTTGCACAAGCTTACATCGCCGTTTTTGCTGAATTTCGCTGCAATTACTGCGGTCGCTGTGGAGTGCGTTCTGAGTCCACCAAGGTGTCAAAGATGGCCAGCACGTGGCGCCGGTAGGACACCACGCGGGACAAGATGTCGCGCAACTCCGGCTCGCGCTCTGCTTCGCGATGCCACTTTGCCAGCACTGCAGGCGGTACCTCAATATCCTGCCGCAATTTATCCGCGGAATGTCCACGCAAAAAAAGCCCGTAAAAGAAAGCCGCTTCGCGCTGCGGAAATTCAAATTCCGTCAACGTATCTGCGGGCACGAATTGGACTGAGGCCGCCATGGCGAAAACGCAGTTTACCGAAAACCCTCTCCGCGTCAAGTAGTACGCTCGTCTTTTCGTCGCGATTCCGTTAATCCCTAAGGGAGCGCGGTCTACTGCCAACAGGATTTCGAGTCAGTCCCTCTGCAGCTTTCGCGGCTCAAATCTTGTGTCCACCGCTGAACGCTGCGAGTCAAACCGATACTCGTGCCAGCGTCCTACACTCCTCTCACTCCTCTTGCGAAACCCGTTATCCACACGCCCCGTCAACAACTTCCACGCCTACGATTTCTCCTTCCACATTCTCAGACAACGCGGCAGTTGCCAGCCGAGTCTAACCGGCATAGGATGCTGACAGCCATGGCAGGGTTACATAATCCGGAAAGCGCTTCGCCTCTCAGACGACTGCTGCGCGTAGGTCTGTTCCGCGGTATGCGCTCGGTCGAAATCGACCCGGAACAATTTCGTGACTATCTCACGCGCAAACATCGCCTGCACGTTTCCGATTTTCGCAACATGTATCAAGTGCCGATCGAACGTCTCGATGCCATAGCCAGGATCATGATCCGCGACGCGCAGCGCCTTGCTTTGGCTGAGGGTGCGGGTTTCGGCCTGGGCGGCATGATTACGCTCGTTCCTGATGCAGGACTTCTCACTATCATTACCTTGCGCTTGATTCAGCGGCTTTGTCTTCTCTATGGATTTGAGGCTACCGGACCGGATGAAAAGCGCGAACTCTGGCTGGCCGCTGCCACCGCCACCGGCATTGATTTCGGCAAGGATCTCGCCGAAAAACAACTGATCGAAAAACTCGGTCCGCGCATCGCTGAACGCCTGGCGTTGAAATTCGGCCAAGAAGCTGCCGAGAAATGGGTGGGCCGGCTGATTCCTCTCGCCAGTTCAGTAGTCGGTGGCGTACTTAATTTCAGTTTCGTTCGTACATGGGGCCGCCGCGTGCAGCGCAATCTTCGCGCACGCCACCTTGCGGAGCATCCACTCAACACTTACTCCGATTCACCCAAAGTCGTAGTCAGCTTCCCCGCTATCGCTCAATAGTTCCGGTTGGATTGTATAGGTGTTTGCACACTCCGCAGCGATTTCGCTTCTTCGTGCTTACGCAACTGGACACATTCTAGCTACGCACGTTTTTCCCTGGCGGACAAAGTCGTGGACGGTTGAGCTTCCGAGGCGGAGGTCGGCAAAGCTACTACCTTGTTATTTTACGCGGGCAGAAGAACTCGTGCCGCCGGTCATGAATTGCTCCTGCGCCTAACCTTACAACCGACTTTCTACTTGCGCCACTGCCTGCCGCTTAGGCAGAGTTAGCTGCATGAATTTTACGCTAACAAGCCCACGCTTACGCTTGCTCGTCATGATTTCCTCTTGCGCCCTGGCTATTTTCCTCAGCTACTTCGGTGTTCGCAACGCTGTCGCCACCTACTATCTGAATCTGGATACGCGCGCCGGGTACGAGCGCGCCGCGGCTCTGGAGCCGGCGAATGCGCGCAACTGGTTTCTTCTGGGTCGTTCTTATCTTTACGATTTCGAGCAGCCGGACCCTGTGCTCGCGGTGCAGTCTCTGCGAAGAGCTGTCGCTCTTGACCCCTTTTCTGCGGAAGCGCTGCTGGATTTGGCGCAGGCCTACGACGGCCAGGGCGATACCGCCGATGCAAGCCGGGCATTTCTGGACGCGCAGCGCGTGTACCCGCTTTCTGCAGACGTAGCCTGGAGCTATGGCAACTTTCTATTGCGGCAGGGCCAACCGGATGCGGCGTTCCGCGAAATCCGCAAAGCAGTGGAGTTGGAACCGAAGCGAGCCGACGAAGCGTTCTCGCGCGCATTGCGAGCCCAGCCCGACGCAAATGTCGTCCTCGACAAAGCTATGCCGCAATCCGCTGCAGTGTACCTTCCGATTCTGCATTTACTTTCCAATGTGGGTGACCTGGATAACGCACAACTGGTGTGGAGTCGGCTGATCGCATTGCAGCAAAGAGAGCCGATGTCTGAAATGTTTTTTTTCATCAACGAACTCATTCATCAGCGACGTGTCGCCGACGCGACTCGCGCGTGGAGTGAAGCCGTCTCAATCATGCAGAATCCGCCGCCGCCCGATCCAGCCGACTCGTTGCTCTGGGATGGCGGCTTCGAATCAGGCTACGCCGGCGGAGGCTTCTCGTGGCACTTTTCTCCGGCCACAAGTGACGTTCAGATCTCTTTCGATCAATCGGAAAAACATTCCGGTCAGCGTTCACTGCGAATTTTATTCAACGGACACCGAAATATTGCTTTCGAAGACGCGTGTCACAACATCGCGCCGGAACCCGGCAAGAGGTACCTGCTCTCCGCCTGGGTGAAAACGCAATCGCTGACCAGCAGCGAAGGCGTGCGTCTGCAGATTTTTGTTTTCACGCCCACGAACAACGAAACGACGACTACCGAAGAAATACACGGCACGCAACCGTGGAAGCAGCTGCAGTTGGCCTGGGTGGCGCCGCCCGGTGGCGGATTGGGTTCCGTCTGCGTGAAACGCAATATGAGCGACATGCCCGAAAGCGATATTCAAGGCGCGGCTTGGATCGACGATGTCTCGATGATTCCCATGAATCAGGATTCGCCAAATCCATGAAACCCCTTCGGATAGGCATTTTCGCGATTATCGCCTTCGCAGTGCTGAGCCATGGGGCGGTTGAGCCGTGGGCGAGGGGAATACTGGAAGTTGCCGCGGGAATTCTGCTGCTGGTTTGGGCGGTGCTCTTTCTTTTTGCGAGAAAAGAATTCCCCATCGTCCTGCCATCGCTGGTTTTTCCGCTGGCGGCACTTACATTGCTTGCGACCGCACAACTGGCATTTCGGCTAACAGCATCTCCATTTACAACGCGCGTCGAACTGCAACTGATGTTGAGCCTGTTGATTCTTTTTTTCCTGGCCGCGCAGGCCTTTCGAACGTTGGCAGACTGGCGCAACTTCGCCTGGTTTGTGATGATTTTTGCGTTTCTCGTTGCTGGTTTTGGGATCTTGCAGCACTTGACCTTCAACGGAAAACTTTATTGGTTTCGCGAACTAAAGTACGGGGGCATCCCATTTGGGCCTTACGCCAACCGCAACCACTTTGCGGGATTTGTAGAGCTCGCGTTGCCGATGTCGCTGGTGCCTCTGCTTCTGGGACGCGTGCGCCGGGAGCGACGGGCGATTGTGGGCATGCTGGCGATTATTCCACTCAGCGCGCTCTTGCTTTCTGCTTCACGCGGCGGAATTATCAGCCTGGCAGCAGAACTGGCATTTCTGGCTCTAGTGCTGATCTTGCGCCGGACCGCGGGACGCCATCTGGTGGCTGGTGGGGTGGTTCTCTTGCTGGCCTTCCTCACGGTGTCGTGGCTCGGAGTTAACCAGATCCTTTTGCGCTTCTCGAATTTTCAGACTCTGGAAGTAACACAAGACAAGCGCGCTTCGATGCGCCACGGTACCTGGCGAATTTTTCTGGATCATCCTGTGCTGGGAACGGGCCTAGGAACTTTGCAGCAGGTGTATCCCCGGTACGAAACTTTGTATGACGGAAAGATCGTAAATCATACGCACAACGATTACCTGGAAGCTTTAGCAGCAACAGGATTGGTTGGTGGAATTTGTTGCGCGTGGTTCATCGGAACGCTGTTCATCAGCGCGCTGGCCTTTCTGAAATCGGGTGACAATTCGTTCGCGAACACGCTTCGACTCTGTGGGTGGACTGGCTGCTGGGGATTGCTGGTGCACAGCCTGGTCGATTTCAACTTGCACATTCCGGCGAACCTTTTACTTTTCTTGCTCATGAGCATGCTAGCGACGGCGGACATCCTAGAAATACCGCCGTTAAAAACCCACACTAGGACTCACCGCGGTGCTGAAAAACCCTGATTGACTTGAGCATTGGAGTTGTATAATTCAGATGGGGGGATTATTAGTGAAAACTCATCGGGCCAAACTAGGTACGATCTATTGGTGTCTGCTTGCAACAATGATCGCCGGATTGGTGCAGTCACCTTTGGTCTGTGCTCAAACCCCCCTGGTAACCCAAGAGCAAACCAATGACCGGATTCGGTCGCTGTCTGCCGGGACTACAACTGCCCCACATGATTACGTTATCGGAGCTGGCGACCAGATCGCACTGGAAGTGTTCGATGTTCCAGAACTTTCAAGAGAAGTGCGCGTCAGCCAAACCGGCACGATAGGCATCCCGTTGGTGCCGGTACGGCTCTACGTTTCTGGACTAAGTGAACTCCAAGTGCAGCAAAAAGTAACGGAGATATTGGAAGCGAACGGTCTGGTTTCGCATCCCCAAGTAATGGTTTCGGTGAAGGATAAAAGGAGCAAGCCGATTACGATTGTCGGAGCAGTGGCCCATCCAATGGTATACCAGGCGGATCATCCGGTGACGCTGGTCCAAGTCCTTGCCGAAGCCGGCGGAATCTCCGTAGATGCGGGGGATACCGTCATCGTCACTCGGGGACAAGCACCGGAGCAAGCGAATTCCAACGAGCCTCCTGAAATTGGTCCCGAAGATACAGTGCCGGCAACAAATCCTGCTGCGCCACACGACACCACAGCTGCTGGAGTTTCGGCATCCGCTGCCGACGGCATAGCCAAGAGCACCCAACCAGTAACTCCAGAACCGGGGAGCGTGGCAAGTCAAACGGCTGCGCAGAATACCAGTTCCGAAGCAACGTCGCCGCCGATCGCGAACAATGATGCGCCGCCGCCTGTGGCGAACATCATTACAGTAAATCTTGCGGAATTGCTGGAGCGAGGTAATACAGAAAACAACATTCAGTTGCAAGGGGGAGACGTGGTCACCGTCCCACACGCGGGGATTGTGTACGCTTTAGGGGCGGTGCAACGCCCTGGCGGCTTCGTTTCTAGCAATGATCGCGCCCAGCTCTCCACCTTGAAGGTGTTGGCGCTGGCGGGCGGAATGACGCGCATCGCGAAAAAGGATCACGCTGTGATCATCCGCAAAGACTCGATGGGAAAACAGATTTCCATCCCATTGGATCTGGGGAAAATAGTCCAGCAAAAGTCCGAAGATGTACGTATGATGCCAAGTGACATTCTTTATATCCCTGACAACTCAACAAAAGCCGCGCTAATTCGTGCAGCCGAGATTGGCCTAGCAATCGGCACTTCGCTGGTGATATACCGGATCGGATCAGGAAACTAGACAGTACATGATGGACGAAAACAAGCTGCTTCCGAAAGATAACGGGACAGGCGCGGTAGAGATCGTATCCATGCCGCCGCGGATCACGAACTTCGATTTATCCCCGCGCGAACCCCATCTCTACGACTATTTATTGATCCTGCGGAAGCACCAATGGCTGATTCTGTCCTTTCTGCTGGCCGTGGTAACCATCGTCTCCATCGCGACCTTTCGCATGCAACCGGTTTATTCGACGACTTCGCGGATCGAAATTGACCGGGAGAACACGAGCGTGCTGCCTTTCCAGGCGGATTCCTACGACTTGATGGTGGACATGGACAATTATATTGAAACGCAATCGCGGATCTTAACCAGCGAGACGCTGGCACTGCATACCATCCGCAACAGCGGACTGATTCCGCATGCAGAGATGCAGGGAACGCAAGCTGGATCCGAAGCGATTACTTCTGGAAGCCTGGCGAACCACAAGCGGCCGCCGGAACTGGGAGCGTTTCTTGGCAGTCTGAGCGTAAAACGAGTGCCGCAAAGTCGACTGCTCGACGTGAGCTTCGAATCCAGCGACCCGCTACTGGGGGCGCAAATCCTAAACGCCCACATTGCGAACTTCATGGAGGAGAATTTCCGTAGCAGGTACGACACGACCGCTAAAGCAACCGTGTGGCTGACGGATCAACTGAGCGACATAAAAGTCAAAGTGCAAAATTCTGAGGATGCGCGGTTGGCTTATGAACGGCAGCACCAGATTTGGGAACTGGACGACAAACAAAACATCACCACGCAACGGCTAACTGACCTTAACAAGGAAGTGACGGACGCTCAGAGCGAACGTATGCGCAAGGAAGCTCTATACGAATTCGCAAAGGCCGGAAACATTGACGTAGTTCCGCAGCTGCGTGAAAACAGCACGCTGCAGGAATTAACGAGGAAGCACTCCGATGTTTACACCCAGTATCTCGATGCTTTGAATGTATACGGTCCGAATTTCCCGAAGGTGCGGCGGCAGCAGGCGCAGTTGAAAGAAATTGAAGGATTGATGGACGACGCGAAGCGCAGCATTTTGGAAGCGCTGGGGAACGATTACAACGCTGCACGCCAGAGAGAAGGCTTGCTGAACGAGGCGCTGAACGAGCAAAAGACCGAAGTAAATTTGATGGCGCAAAGCATGGTGGAATACAACATCCTGAAGCGCGAAGCCGAAGCGAACAAGACGATGTACGACGGCCTGCTGACAAAGTTGAAGGAAGCGAATATCTCGGCCGGGCTGAAGTCATCCAACATTCGTGTGGTGGATCCGGCGATGGTGCCGTCTAATCCATCGCGACCGGCCAAGGCGAGAAACATCGGACTCTCCTTCCTCGTTGGGTTGGTCGGCGGTATTGGTTTGGCTTTTTTGCGCGAGTACCTAGACAACACCGTCAAGACGCCGGACGACATTGAAACCCTGGCGCGTTTGCCTGCACTGGCGGTGGTTCCCGCGTTCACCAGTGAAAACGGTACCGTACGTCGTGGTCGCTTTACGACGGGCACTTCACTAAACGGCCACGAAAAGCGGATCGAGCTTGTTGCGCAGCATTTGCCGAAGTCTCAGATGTCGGAGGCCTTTCGGGCGCTACGCACGTCCATTTTGCTTTCGCAGGCGGACCATCCGCCGCAGGTAATCCTGGTGACCAGCGCGCTACCGCGCGAAGGAAAAACGACGGCGGCGGCAAACCTAGCGGTCACGCTAGCGCAACTCGGGGATCGGACGCTTTTGATTGATGCGGACCTACGTAAACCCGGAGTCGGGCGTTTGCTGAATATGACCGATGGCAACGCAGGGTTGAGTTCCTATCTCGCTGGAGTGTCGAGCCTGGAATTAGTGGCCGTGCCGCACCCTGTAATTCCAAACTTAGTGGCCATTCCGACGGGGCCGTTGCCTCCCAACCCCGCGGATTTGCTCTCTTCGCACAAGTTGGCTGATGCGCTACGCGAACTTAGAAGCCAGTACAAGTTCATCGTGATCGATTCCCCGCCCATCATGGCCGCGACAGACGCGGTGATTCTGTCGGTACAGACTGATGGCGTACTCCTGGTGGTGCGCAGTGGCGAAACGCCGAAAGAGGCATTTACACGCGCGAAAGATCTACTGACCAGCGTGAAATGTAATTTATTGGGCGTAGTGCTTAACGCTGTCGATTCCAGCGCCCCCGATTATTACTATTCGTATCGCTACTATCCGTACTCTTACGGTTATGGGCCCCAAGAAGCGGCTGAACTGCATGGCAAGGCAGACGCACATTCATCGGAAACAACCAGCCATTCGCGTTACTCGGATGATGATTCACAATCACTTTGATTTTTCCCAGGAGGCTTCGTGCGCTATCTGATCACCGGCGGTGCCGGTTTTATTGGGTCACATCTGGCTGAGCGCCTGCTCGAACGCGGCGACCATGTCGTTCTTCTCGACAATCTCTCGACCGGCAGTATGGAAAACATCCGGCACCTGAAATCGAAAGAGCGGATGGAATATCATTTGGATGCGATCGAAAACCGGCGATTGGTAGCGGAGCTGGTGGACGATGCAGACATCGTCGTGCACCTCGCGGCGGCCGTCGGAGTGAGGCTGATCGTCGAAAGCCCGGTTCGAACGATTGAGACGAATGTAAACGGTACGCAAATTATTCTGGAAGCCGCGGAGAAGAAACGGAAATTAGTGCTGACGGCGTCGACCTCGGAAGTGTACGGCAAGAGCACCCAAGTGCCATTCCACGAAGAAGCGGACCTGGTGCTTGGCCCGACAACCAAGGGGCGCTGGAGTTACGCGGCATCGAAAGCCCTGGATGAGTTTCTCGCCCTGTCGTACTGGCGCGAACGCAAAGTTCCGGTGATCGTGGTGAGACTGTTCAACACCGTGGGGCCGAGGCAGACGGGCCGCTACGGGATGGTGCTGCCGAATTTTGTGAAGCAAGCTCTGGATAATAAGCCGATCACAGTCTACGGATCGGGGACGCAGTCGCGTTGTTTTTGCGATGTGCGCGATACCGTGGAATCGTTGATGCGTTTGATGGATACCGAGCAGTCGATCGGAGAAGTCGTGAACATCGGAAACACGGAAGAGATATCAATCGCCGATCTTGCCCAGACCGTAAAAACCCGTACCGCAAGCAGTTCAGAGATTTCCTATGTGCCGTATGATCAAGCCTACGAACCGGGATTTGAAGATATGATGCGGCGTGTTCCGAACGTGGAAAAACTTCAAAGACTGACCGGATTTCGGCCAAGGACCAAACTTGCAGATATTATCGACCGCGTGTCTTCGTCTCTGCGAGAAAAACAAGCTACGGAACGGCCGCGTGCGGTTTCCAGTGTTCCAGCATGACACCGACTTTGGACAGAATTCCTCCCCATCTCAACTTCTCGGTTCGACCTGTATAAATCAAGGCGTTTAGGTTAGCTTTACTCTAACGAATAGACGCTCCAACGAACTCGCGTCCGGACTGGCCGTTGAGAGCATTTCGCGTAAGCGAGCGGGTGGCGTGGCGGATCGTCAGAACGACAAACGTGAATCTCATGTGGCGCATAAGATTTCCTCCCCGTACCCTGTTGTTACTTCTGTTGGTTTCCCTGCCATTATTGAATCCATGGGTCCGCGGCGACGGCGTGGGTTATTACGCGTTCGCTCGCGCATTGCTGACGCAGCACAACCTGGATTTTGCGCCGGATTATGAACATGCGAACGAGGGTTTTCGCGGAGCACGGCTGGACGCGACGGGCGCTCCAAAACAAGAATTTCGCACGTCCAACGGGCATTTAGACAACCATTTTACAGTTGGGCCGGCGATGCTGTGGGCGCCATTTCTCCTGATCACCCATGCGGGAGTTCTGACAGCTCGGGGATTTGGCGCGCACGTTTCAGCGGATGGATTCGCTCTGCCTTATCTCATTGCGATGGCGTTCGGAACGTTGGTGTATGGATTTGTTGGGCTACTGCTCTCGTACCGCGTGGCTTGCCAATTCGTAGCAGAACGGTGGGCACTCTTTGCGACGATTGCGATCTGGTGGGCAAGTTCGCTGCCGGTTTACATGTATTTCAATCCATCCTGGTCGCACGCGCACTCCGCATTTACCGTTGCACTTTTTTTCTGGTACTGGCTGGGCACGCGTGAAAGCCGGGGCCTCGCGCAGTGGTGCGTTCTGGCGCTGATTGCCGGGTTGATGATGAATGTTTACTACCCGAATGCGTTGGTGCTGGTTTTGCTGATTCCAGAAGCGCTGGTGAATTATCGGAAAGCTTTTCAGCGATCGAACCAGACTTCGCAGAATGCCGCGTCGCTGGCCGGTTGTCATTTCTTATTTTGCGCGGTTGTATTCGTGTCGTTGCTACCGACCTTTTTGACACGCCATTTCGTTTACGGGGGAGGGATTTGAGACAGGCTACGTGCCCATTTCACAATGGGCGTGGCGTTCTCCTTGGTTTCTTGCGCTGTTATTCTCCGCGAACCACGGCCTGTTTTCCTGGACACCGCTCTTGTTAATCGCGACTGCCGGTTTGTTCTTGTTTTGGTGGAGGTTTCCCGCGATTGGAATTTGCGTCATTTGCATGCTGCTTGCATTTTATTATTTCATGGCGTCGTATCCGGACTGGGCGGGCATTTCTTCTTACGGAAATAGATTTTTTGTTTCGCTGACGGTATTTTTTGTGCTTGGGCTGGCGACGGTGCTCAATGCGATTGCATCGCGCCTACGCAGCCGGGCAGTGGCCTCGGCGTGGCTCGGTGCGATATTGAGTATTTTTATCTTCTGGAATCTGGGGTTGATCTTTCAGTGGGGAGCACACTTAATTCCGGCGCGCGGATCAGTGTCTTGGAGCGCCGTTGCGCAGAATCAGTTTCATGCGGTGCCAAAACAGATCCTTGCGCAATTGCGAGCTTATCTTTTTCGCCGGACAGAGGCGCTGCGCCAGATCGAGCAGCGCGATATTGAACAACTGAAACATCCAGCACGGCCGTAAACACGCATTTTCCATTTATTCCTTTATCGTCTGATACCACGACCGCGAACGCCCAGCCGGTGTCTCACGGAGCGAGCAGCATTCAGTAAGCCAAACCAAATCCAGGACAATCTGGCGACCACGTTGCGTTTCAAGGGACCAAGCCATGCATAGCGGTTGCGCTTCATTCGACCATAACGCAGGACATGCGTGGCATAGGCGAGAGTCGCAAATTTCCCCTGATGCAATTGGCAGCTTGGTTGAGCTTCCTCGCCGTGCCACACTCCCTCCGCGCCTGCTGGGTGGTAGCTATAGTCGTGATTCGGATGCACGGCGAGGAGGTCTCGAGACGCGTCGACCACAGGAACTTGTATCGAAAGGGGATACCAAAGCAGCCAGTTATCCCAGCCAGACCGGCCAATCACAAATTCAGGGATCTGCTTGTAGTACAGGCCTTTGGAAAACAAAAAGTAGTCGATCCACTGCGCTGGCCGTGGCCGATTGGTCTTGCACGCAAGCTCGCGGAGCGAAGTCTCCCAATCTGTCTCGGCAAGCTCCAGCGCATGTTGGAGGTCCACATCCCAACGGCGCCCAGCCATCAAGAAGCGATCGGTTTGGGAGACAACCGAGCGCGCGGCAGTCACAAAATCGGACATCAGGTACGATGCCGCAATTCACGGCGCGCAGCCTCCTGCACCTGATCGTAGATGCTTGCCAGATATTTCGTACCGTACCTGTTCTTCTCCACATGGTTGCCTGTGGCGGATGCCGAACTCTTTGCAGACCTCCTCGGCCCCGGCATCGTCACCAACCAAGAATAATCTCTACTTCGGTGTGCAACCGCTGCCAACTCCGATTGGCTTTGCGCTGAATCAGGTCAATATGGCCGGCACGGTTTAGGCCTAGAAAACATCGTTAACATAGTTGTATTTTAACAACATCCAGCGACAGATATGGATTTGTACAGCACCTATCAACGCTAGTCTGTGAGTTTGCGGGGCGCTGGAGTATTCTTTTTCGAACGCATCCAGAATACGCGTCCGATCGGCGTCGCAGGCAGCCGCGAGCCCTGCGTCGAGGATCTCTCTTCGCCAAGTTGCCCAAGCAGCCTTTACGAATTTCCGGCATACTTTTCGGGAGTTACTTGGCGAAAACCCGGTTTTGGTTCGCGCCAGATTCAAATGCTATGAGCCAGTGATCTTCGGGCGGAGCGTAACTACGTGCATATTCTGATAACGGGCGGCGCGGGATTCGTCGGGTCCGAGCTGGCCGTGCAGTTCACCGAGAAAAACCATCGTGTGACAGTGATGGATAATCTTGTGCGGCGCGGAAGTGAATCAAACCTGGAACGGCTGGCGAAACATGGAGTTACGTTTGTACATGGCGACGTGAGGAACCCAGAAGACTTCGCAAATCTACCGGATGGAATTGAATTTGTTTGCGATACCTGCGCGCAGCCTTCCGTGGTTTCCGGATACACGAATCCGGTATTCGACATTACGAATAATTCGCTGGGCGTAGTGCGGGTATTGGAGTTTGCGCGGCAGCATCGCTGCCCGTTGATTTTTTTCAGCACCAATCGTGTGTACGTGGTGGACCGGCTATTGGATCTGCCGAGGCGCGAAGCGGCTACGCGACTTGAATGGGATCCCGAAGCATGGAAGAAGATTTCTATCGAATCACGAGCGCGCGGATTTGATCCTGTTCACGGGATTAGCGAAGAATTCGCGACGGACGGCGGCCAGCGCAGCATTTATGGACTTAGCAAACTGATTGCTGACGCAGCATGTCAGGAATACGCGCACGCCTTCAACATGCCGATCGTTGTGAACCGGTTTGGAGTGATAGCGGGAACCGGGCAGTTCGCGAAATTGGATCAGGGATGGGTTGTGTGGTGGGCGATCGCTCATTATTTCAAGCTGCCGCTGAAATATATCGGATGGAACGGTAAACAGGTTCGCGACATTCTTTTCCTGGAGGATGTTTGCGGCCTGGTGGAATTGCAGATGAAACAGATGGATCGATTTCGAGGAGATATTTTCAATCTCGGCGGCGGGGCGGACAATTCGCTGTCGCTGCGCGAAGGAACAAAGTTGTTGGAACAAAAGCTTGGCCACGGGACAACGATTACGACGGACGATTTAATCCGCAGAGCGGATCTGCCGATTTATTTCACGGACAACCGAAAAGCCGCGAGGGAATTGAGTTGGAAGCCTTCGGTGACGGTCGATGAGGGATTCGAACTCATACTTGCGTGGATTCGTACAAACGAGGCGTCATTGCGCCAACGCTACTGCGGATAGCTGTTCGGTGGCTGGCAACCGGAATGAATGCTAGAAAGAAAAGAATTGGCCGAGCCGAGATTTTTTCGCTTGTTTGGCGAGGTCAAGTCCGGCGAGTCGCGCCGCCATTTTGTGAAATTCCACGGACAGCGGATCTCCGTGTTGCTTCAATGAGTCGCCGCGCACTGTGGCTTCACTGACCTGTTTGAAATCATTTGGCAGCCGCGCGAACACCGGCACTCTCATGCCCTGTTCCACCTTCTCCAGCGCCAATTCATCATGGCTGTGCCAGCGGTTGATGATTAGACGAACTTGAGCTGACGACACATGTAAACTAGCGAGGGCCCCAAGGTGACGCTGCAGTTTCGCCAAGCCAGGTAGATCGGCCTCGGAAACCAGCAGGATCTCAGCCGCCTGCAAAACGTTTTGCCATTGCGAAGAATAAAACGAACCGAAATCCATTACCACGAAATCAAAACTTTGCTGGGCGATTTCAACCAGGCGCTCGATTGCCGATTGTGACGCGCCCTGCCAGTCTTCCAGTTGTGCTGCTCCGGCCAAGACTTTCAATCCGCTTTTATGTGAGGTAAGCAATCCGCTCAGCAACGTAGGATCGAGTCGTTTAAAATTTTCCATCGCGTCGCGCAACTGGAAAGCCGGCTTCAAATCGAGAAAGCCAGAAACATCTCCCAGGGGGCGCGAAAAATCGAGGAGTAGCGTGGATTTGCCCCGAATTTGCGCCAACTGGACTGCCAGATTCACGGAAACCGTGCTGGTTCCCACTCCACCTTTCGTTCCCAACACCACAAACAGTTTTCCGGTAACCGCCGGGCGAGGCATTGCGCTCGAGTGTTCGGCGCTGACTCTGATGATCATGGAAGTGACTTCAATGCGGTCATACGGCTTTTGCAGAAAATCACGGACTCCAGACCGCATGGCCTGCAGCAGAAAATCCGGATTGGATTCCTTTTTCGCGGAACAGGCGACGATGTGAACGGAAGGACGGAGCTTGGCCAACTGCTGGGCAAAAGCAAAATCAGACTGTGCGGTGCCATTGAGAGCAAGAAAGACCATGTCAGGGACGTCCTGCGAGTGCCGCAGTTCAACCGCTTTGGCCGAAGCCCATTCGTGAATTTCTTTGATGAATCCGGTTTGCAGCAAGATCTGCCGCAGAGCGGAGCAACCCGCCGGGTCGGAGCTAGCGATGGCGACGCTTAGTAGCGAGCCGACAGCGGGTTCGGGAATAGCCACGATTTCCGACGCGGATGCCGGTGATTCGCCCATAACGGTCGATGAACGAGCCGATTCTCTGGACATGCGTTAAGTCTGGGTGGCGGCTGCGACTGGCGAAATAGCGCGTTGGTACCAATCGAACGTCTCCAAGTACCGGTGTGGAATGGGACTAGCGGTTGTGCCAAACTGGGCACGCCGAACCAGGCACCTACCGACGGAATTGAAGGTCAGCGGCAGAGCGCGTCGATGAGGATCTCTTTCTTTTTTTCCGCAAGTTGTGTGAAGGAATCCAGGGAAGAAAAATAGCCGCCGAGAGCAGCGGCGGCGAGCACCGCAAATGCTTCCGCCGGAAGCCACGGATTTCCAGACCAGCGGCCAGAAACAAGGACCAGACCGCTAACGCCGCCAAACAGGATTTGCATGCCCAACAGAATCAGGACGGACATGCCCGAATTTCGCTGGCCCTGCATTTTGCCAAACTCAATTTTGCGAGGGTAACTAAGGGACGCCCAGTTGGCGATGGTCAATTGCCCGACAATGGAAAAAACAATCGCGGCCAGAGTGGCGAAAAGAACCGGCGTAGTCGGCAAGCCCACGCGCCAACCTACCAACGCCACGCACAGAACGATCTCGCATAAAAGGATAGCAACGGTCATTAGATTTTTTGCGATGAGAATTTCTCGAAAGCGCGCGGGGGCAGTGAAGTAGGTCTGGATTCCTCTGCCTTCATACGCGAAGCTGTTATAGGATGGCGCAATCAAGATCAAAACGAGGTAAGCCATCATGCCGGGAAAGAAAAGATCCGGCGGCACTCCTTTTTTCAACGCAGTGGGATGAGCCCCGCCGAACTGAACACTGAAAAAAAGCAGCATCATTGGGGGAAAGATCAGGCCGAAGAACAGAAAAGTATTTCTTTTCAGATACAGAAGTTCCTTGCGAAATACGGCGAGCACCTGGGGAGGAACGAAGGTAACCGTGTCTGGTGCTGCTTGCGTGGTTAGGGCTGTCCGCTTTTCCTTGCGTGCTGGAGCTACTCCCTCGTTGAGTTCTTCTCCCGAATAAAGCTGGCTGTATCGCATTCCGAGGAGAGTAGTGAAAATGCAGGTGTATATCGCCAGGCCGACGAATTTCAGAAATGCCGCGACCCAATGATGCCCGGCCGATTGGGCAACTGCATCTCCCGCAAAGGAGGAGGGGAGCAGCCACAGATACGGCATCCAGCTTCGCACCATCGGCAGAAACGCGTGGCCGTATTTTTGCATCAGCGGATTAAGGAATTGCAGGCTGACCATCGCGAGAACAAAAATCGTAAAGAAAACTTCTCGCGACTTGCGCTTTGCCAAGAGCTTTTCCACCCACGCCCCCAGCAGCCGCTCGATGGTTATGTTCAAAACCGTGAAAAGCCCGCACACCAGCAGAAGCGCCGGAGCGGCTGATGCCTGCGCGACAAGCGTTGCCGCCAGCATGGCCAGCATCCACACCAGGGCAGCCAGCGCAGCGGAATCCGCCAGGCCATAAGCCATTCCGATCAGATAGAACGCGGAAAGATTCACTGGAAACCGAAGTAGCGTGCGAAACGGAAATTGCGGCGCGAATCCCGCAAGTAGAATGGGAAACGACTGCCACCAGACGAGCAGCGCGAGAAAAACCAGCCCGAACAACGGTTCAAGATGTTTCTCGAATAGATATCTTGTAACGAAGAAAAATGCAAAGGTCACGCCAATAACGAAGAGCAGGCTGAAAAAACCAGAAAAAATCAGTCCGATAAGATCGAGGCGGCGACTCTTGTTGCGCAAGCTGTTGCGCAGGATACGCCAGCGCAGCCAAGCCACAGTGCGAATCTGATCGGCGAGCCCGGGACCGCCCACTACGTCAGCCACGAGAGCTCCTCAAGCTGCGCACGATCCGCGCCCTGGCCAACGACGGAAAGGAAAATGTCCTCCAGCGTAAGCGTCCGTCCCTCGACGCTGGGAACGCCGGCGCGAAGTTGTTCCATCGAGCCCTGCGCTACCAACTGGCCTTTTTTGATGATGGCAACGTGGCTGCACAGGCGTTCGACAATTTCAAGTACATGCGAAGTAAGGAATATGGTGACGCCGCGTTCGGTCATGCGTGCAAGCAATTCCTTGAGTGCGCCGGCGGCAAGCGCATCCACCCCTTCAAACGGCTCATCGAGAAAAAGTATTCTCGGTCCATGTATCACGGCCGCAGCAAGAGCCAGTTTTTTCTGCATGCCGTGAGAGTAGTCTGCAATCATAGTTTTGGAGCGGTCAGCGAGCTGCATGAATTCCAGGAGCTCGTCGCTGCGCTTGCGAGTCGTGGCTTTATCGAGCCCGTACATGCGGCCGACGAATTCCAGATATTCCGGAGCGCTGAGGCGCTCGAAGAGGCCCATGCCTTCTGGAACGACTCCGATCTGGCGTTTCACTTCGACCAGATTTTGCGCAAAATCAAGACCCAGTAAAGCGATGCGGCCGGAACTTGGAGCCAAGAGCCCGGTAAGCATTTTGATGGTGGTAGATTTGCCCGCTCCGTTCGGTCCGAGAAAGCCGAAGAATTGGCC
The DNA here is from genome assembly GCA_963743735.1 of uncultured Acidobacteriota bacterium. GTDB lineage: Bacteria > Acidobacteriota > Terriglobia > Acidiferrales > UBA7541 > Acidiferrum. Next base: position 16,683 of record CAVURF010000002.1, on the reverse strand, counting down.
CGATTCGACCTGCAGATCCATGCCATCGACGGCGGTGAGTGCGCCGAAACGGCGGGTCAATTTTTCGGTTGAGATAGCAATTTCAGGCATGAGTACGCGGCTCCGGAGAAGGGGGCGAAAAGGACTCTAGCACGTTTTGAAAGCCGTCCGCTGCGTGGCGGTCTGAGAGGAACTACCCACGAGACAGGGACAAATTTCAAGGGTTCTTCACGACGGGCGCCGCCGCTGTGACCAATTGAGAATCGCGGGCCGGAAGGGCCGCGAGCACTGCTGGAAGCTCCACTCGAAACACCGCGCCGCCGGTCTGTGAATTATAACAAAGGATCCTTCCTGCATGTTCCTGAACGATGCCGAAGCAGATGCTAAGCCCAAGCCCAGTACCCTTGCCGATCGGTTTGGTGGTGTAGAACGGATCGAAAACGCGATGCGGTTCCTTCAGTCCGGGGCCGGTGTCTGAAAACAAAATCGCAACGTTCGCACGGTCGCGCGTGGTCTTGATCGTCAGCGTTCCTCCACCGTTATGGGACTCCATGGCATCCACGGCGTTGTTCACAATATTAAAGAACACCTGCATCAGCTGATTTCCGTCGCCGCGAACGCCAGGAAGCACGGACTCGAGCTTGAGTTCAATCTTGGTACCGGAGTTGCGAAGGTCCAGAGCACGCAACTGTACGGCATTTGTGACCACGGTGTTGAGGTCGAGCAGGGTACGCTCGGCGGGCACCTGGCGAGCAAAGCTCAAAAGATTGCCGACAAGAGTTTTGGTGCGACGGGCCTGATCGCGGATTTTGCCCGAAATCACCCTGGTTTTTTCCGGCAGCGAAGTATCGTCGGCGAGAAGATCGGAATAGCCGAGTATCGCGGTAAGTGGATTGTTGATTTCATGGGCTGCGCCGGCGGCGAGTTGACCGAGAGACACCAGCTTTTCGGTCTGAACGAGCTGTGCCTGCAGGCGCTGCAGATTCTCAACCGACTGTTCGGCGCGGGCAAGGAGACGTCCGCGATCGCGATCCGCTAGGTGTTGGCGGAGAAATACCAGAAAGCCCAGAGGAACCGCAGCGAGCAGGATGGTCATGAGGCGGAATTCGCGTACAGCCGGAGAATCGTGGGCAAATTTAATCGTGAACACCGCGAAGATCGGCAGCGAAACGACAGCAGCCATGGCCAGACGGGAAGCAAGAATACTCTCGCCATTCTTACGATCCGCCCCTTCTGAGGAAGCCGACTCGGGAGTATCTTCCAGTGCTGTGCGGTTTTTGTATGCGATTACACCGGCAGCGCCAAACCACAAGAACGAAGCGACTAAAGGCAGATCGTATAGACTACCCGTGTGGTAAACCTTAAGGTCGATGGCGACGTTGATCATCAGAGAAGACAGCATGTGCAATGCCTGACAGCCAAAAAGATTCGCGTAGACGTAGCGCCACGCGCCGCGGCTCCGCAGCCACAACACGCCGAGGCCAACGACAATGACCATGCTCTGGACGGTGTTGATCCAATCGAAGGTTAAGTTGTATTGGCCAAGTGCGGGCTCGGCGTACATCCACGGGAGCACTACGAATGCATAAAGGAAGATCCACCAGGCCAGAAGCAGTACAAAGTCGATGTAGCCAAAGCGAAGCTGGAGCTCACTGCGCTTTAAATGTGGGCGGAGGGCGAGTGCCGCCATCAGCGGGATACCGCACAAAAAGAAAATGATGTCTCCCGGATACATATCCGGTAGCGGCCGGTGAAGATAGACTTCGTAATATGTCCATTGAAACTGGCCGATCATCCAGAGCGTGCAGGACAAAGCGGCAAGCATCCAAAACACGTTGCGGCGCCAGTGCGGAGTCCCGGCATTCAGAAGGAGTCCGGCGTTGGCTAGAAGAGGAACAAGGCACTGAGCAATATTCCCGAACGTGCTAAGCGACTGGCCGGCCGGCAGGGTAAGCGAAGCAGCAGTGTAAATCCCCAAGAAAAGGATAGACACCCCGACAATCCAGGCATACGTGCGGGAAGAGGCCATTTTTCGTACCTTGATTCTACGGTGCCGAGACTGTGCAGAGAAGGGAGGTTGTAAGGACGAATAGCCAAAGGATTAATGCAGAATTCGTGTGGTTCGACCCGACAGCGGCCGGTCGCCAACGACCATGAGCAAACAGTGGTATCACGGCCAGCTAGAGTTGCATCACGCGGCGCGAACCAGGTTTCCCTTTGTGTGTGTCGAGTTTGGCGCGGATGACCCGGCGTAACAAATAACCTATGGCGAACAAGGCGAGGTAACTGCCAAGGTGTGGGATGAGACTTGCATAATTTCCGTCCTGCAAATCGAGCAGCATTTTCTGGATGGAAAAGAAGTTCAGGACGGGGTCAAGGATGCCGAACAGAGCAACCGCCGCGACGACGACGGCGATGATTCCCAAGAGCGCCACAAAAACCAAAATAGACGTGAAGAAACCTGGATTGGCGTGCAGACATTTTGTCGCATGCTGGCGGTCGATGGATTCGCCCAGCCAGCATTTTACCCAGTCGAGTCTCAAATTCCTGCACGAAAGCCGCGTCAGTGAGTGGAGCGGGAACTTCCGTTTCACTGGCATGGCCGTTGCCGTCTCGGTAGGCAACGATAATTTCGCCAACTTTGTCGCGAAGTTCGTGTATTTTTTGCGCCGCGTCCGGCCCTAGGAATTGCGCAGCGCGCTGTTCATCCCGTTTGTTTTCGGACTCGTCGCGATGCGCCGTGCGGATCAGCGTTGCGCCGGAGATTTCTTCCCACGGAATGGCCTGCGACAGAGGTCCGCGCAGCGTGTGGATTCCGAAGTCGTCGAGTTGCACGTCAACGGAGAAAGGGCCGAGTTCAGGCGCCCATAGTGCGTGGAATTGTAATGAATTGACGGGGGAACTTCGTAGCAAAAAAAAACAAATGGGTCGAAGCCGCACCCATAACAATTTGTCGCCATCGCAATTGCCGACGCTGGGGATTGGCCAGATTTTCTTTACTTCTTTACGGCCTCGTCCGAGGCGATTTTGCCGTCGCGTATGTAGATGACGCGGTGAGCGTGCTGCGCGATGTCGTTTTCATGCGTAACGAGGATGATGGTGTTGCCCTCGCGGTGCAGATTCGCGAAAAGGGACATGATTTCCTCGCCAGTACGCGAATCGAGGTTTCCGGTTGGCTCATCCGCCAGAACAATTGAAGGAGAGTTGACCAGCGCTCGGGCAATCGCGACACGCTGACGCTGTCCTCCAGAAAGTTCGTTGGGCTTGTGATTCATACGATCGGTCAAATCCACGCGTCCCAAAACCTGTTTGGCCTTCTCCAAACGTTCGTCTGCGGGCGTGCCGTTATAAATTAAAGGGAGTTCAACGTTGTGGAGTGCCGTTGCACGGGGCAATAAATTAAAAGTCTGAAATACGAAACCAATTTCTTTATTTCGAATGTAGGCAAGCTCGTCGTCGTCAAGTTCACTGACCAGACGCCCCGCCAGCCAGTATTTGCCTGAGCTTGGCGAATCCAGACATCCGATCAGGTTCATGAGAGTGGATTTTCCGGAGCCGGATGGGCCCATGATGGCGACGTATTCACCTTTGCGGATTTCCAGATCCACGCCGCGGAGCGCATGTACCTGCTCCGATCCCATTTCGTATACCTTGGCTAACTCGCTGGTCTTAATGACCAGTCCGCTGGACACCAGATCTTCGCGGTACGACTCGGTTTCCACGGTCTCCACAGCCATTTGTGTCTCCTCAATCCAAATAAATCAACTTTGTTGGTCGTCCGTCTTCTTAGGTGCGGAATTATCGACCTTGATCGGGGCTTCAGGCTTCAAAGTGCGCAAAGCCTTGTAACTGCCCACTACGATCTCGTCGCCAGCCTGCAAACCGTCGGTGATTTCAATGTCCGTGATTCCACTGATGCCCGTCTTCACTGGCTTGAAAAACGCCTTTTTCCCGTTAATGAGGAAGACTCCCTGGATCTCTTCTTTCTTCGGATCACCATTGGATGTGGGCAGCGGAGCAGCCAGAGCACTTCCGCTGCCGCCGCCGCTGGGATTCTTCTTGGCATCGTCCAGATCCTTGCGCGAACGTACCGCAAGCGCCTGGATTGGAATTGCAATGACGCTCTTCTTTTCCGCCGTTCTAATTTTGGCGGTGGTAGAGAGACCAGGACGAAGGTTCGCCGGCGGACTGTCCAAAGTGACCACTACCTTAAAGTCTTTTGCTTCCTGGGTACTAGTTGTGGACTGCGTGGTGGCAAGACCAGAACTCCGCAAAACTGCTTGTGAGCCGATTTCGGTTACTTTGCCGTGGAAAACCTTTGCCGGCACAGCGTCAATGGTAACGTCGGCGTCCTGTCCCATCTTTACGTTTACGATATCGGTCTCATCCACCTTTACCTCGGCGGTGACGATGGACATGTCCGACAGAGTCATCAAGAAACTGCCGTTGGAATTCTGAATGCCCGGCACTACGTACTCACCCAGACGAACCGGCAAATAGCTGACGATGCCGTTAATGGGAGAAACATAAGTGGTTTTGCTAAGAATGTCCCGCGTGCGGGTGAGAACCGCTTTGTTCTGACTAAGTTGCGCACGTGACTGCTCCACTTGCGCCTTCAACTGAAGAACTCGCGCGGCGGCCGAATCTACGGACGCAGCAGCGGCATCGTAAGATGTCTTACGCTGATCGAAATCCTGCTTCGGAATCAGTCCATCCTTATATAGGCCTTGCCCCCGCTCATAGTCCAGCTTGGCTTTTTCCAGGTTCGCCTTTTGTAGCAACAGATCGGATTGCGCGGACTTATAGCTGGCGTCTGCCGCCAGAATTCCGGATTCTGACGAGTTCATCGCAGCCGACTGGGCTTGGACATCAGCGCTGGCTTGGACGTTTTCCTGAAGTAACAGGCGGTCGCCCTTCTTGATGGGGTCGCCTTCCTTGACGAGAATATCCGTAATGCGACCAAACCCCTGGGCCTGGACGTTAGTATAAGTGGTTGGTTTGATTTCGCCTGACGCAGTGACCAGTGAAACCAAGCTGTCTTGTTTGGCGACCTTGGCAGTCTGCACAGTGATAACACCCTTGTTCGCCTGGTTGACGCTGTACAGTACGATACCGGCCCCAACTACAACCACAGTGGCGCCGGTAGCCACTTTTTGCCACATCTTCATGACTGTTGCTTCCTTTTCATGTCTCTCCAAACCACAGGCTCCACAAACTTTGCCGACCGTTTTGGCGGAGACACTTCGTAAGACGGAATATAACCGTTTCTATCTATTGATACGCCCTTTATGGCCTAAATGTTTCGCAATGGCGCCCGAGGCTGCAGCGCCAAATCCGGAGCACAATCTGACGCCCTAGTTCCCTGTCAAGATATCGAATGCAGGGCCACTCGCCACATACCGTCATTTTAGAAACAATTTCTGCGAAAAGATATCGTTACACTCGACCGAACCACTCCGGAGTGCGCCCTCATCGTTGGACGCAGGAAGTTGGTCGGGCGTCGTTAGAAAGAGCGTGAAATATTGTACCAGAAGCCCGTTAGCACAAGGCATTTTGCCTGCGCTTTCGTGCTACGGCTTATGAGTCTAGGCGCATCTTTTGGCTGCCCCAATCGAGCGGTTTTCCGTTGGGGGCAGTTCGGCTAGACTCGGCGGGATGCGCGACAACGAGTTCACGAGAATCCCGGATTGGCCGGGCTACCAAGTGTTTCGACACGAAACGAGAAGGTACCGCGATTCCCTTGTTCTGCGGGATCCTGACGACGCGCCGGTCTTCGGCTTGGCCCTCAGCCGTCTTGTCCGAGGCTACTTGGACGGCTTTCGCCCGTAGCGAGCTTCCGGCCGCAGTCCTACTTCTCGACCAAACTTTTGAGAGCCTCCTTGAGAATCCACAACACACCAGCGATGCAGCCACAGAAGATCCCGAGGATAATTCCAGAGTCGAAGAGTTAGCTTTGTATGACATTGGACTTGCTCCCTTCGCGCAATTGCTCAAGCCCATCCGCGCAAGCTCTGGCGAATAGTGCACGGCGAATTCCCATTGCTGCGTGCACCTGTTCAGGGTCGTAACCGCTATTACTCATCTGATTCTGAGGTGGTTCTCGGTAAGTAGAAATGGCTGCGCGTTCGGCGATGCCCGCCGTTCAAGCCGAACGCTTCTGTCCGAACGCCGTCTTTCTCCCTCCGGATTTTCCGCGCTATCGAGTGTGTCGCGGCAAGTGCGTGATATCTTCCGCCGGCACGCCGACCTCATCGAACCGCTGTCGCTCGACGAAGCCTATCTCGATGTTTCGGAGAACAAAACCGGCATGCCGACCGCAACGCAGGTGGCGCGCACGATTCGCGCGCAGATTCGTACGGAACTTCAGTTGACGGCCTCTGCAGGCGTCGCACCGAACAAATTCCTCGCCAAGATTGCGTCGGACTGGAAAAAACCAAACGGACTCTTTGTCATTCAGCCCGAGGAGGTGGACGCTCTCTTACTGCCCTTGCCTGTGGGCCGTTTGCCTGGAGTCGGAAAAGTCACGGAAGAAAAACTCAAGGGCTTCGACGTGCACAGAATCGCGGATTTGCGGTGCCTCGACCTGACCGTGCTCGAAACCCGCTTCGGACGCTACGGGGTCCGTCTTTACGAATTGGCGCACGGTGTGGACGAGAGCCAAGTCGTGCCCGATCGGCCGACACAATCCATCTCAGCGGAAGATACGTTCGAATACGACGTGCCGCTCGCCGAGACGGAGCACATGATCCGCAGACTTGCCGAACTGACCTGGGCCGCATTGCGCAACGAAAGGCGGATTGCGAGAACCGTGCTGCTGAAATTGAAGACCGCGGAATTCAAGATCCTCACGCGCGGCTACACACCTTCTTCCCTTCCTTCGTCATGCGAAGAGCTGACGGCAATCGCGCTCGCGCTGAGGGAACGTGTTGCCCTCGGACCGCGGCAGCGATTTGGTCTCGTCGGTGTCGGCGTTAGCAATTTCCTCGATCCGCAGGACATCTCGGCTCAACCCGGCTTTGTTCGGCTGATGGTCAAGTTATAGCTTGCCACTTATTGGCACACAGCAAAGCTGCAGCTTGTCATTTTAATACAAAACGACAAGTTATAACTTGACAATAACGGAACAACTGTCAAGCTATAGCTTGACAGGAGCCCTATGAAACTTGAATTCCGACAGTTACGACTCTCGCAATTGGACCGAAGCCTTGAGCTCGTGCGGAGCCTCCATGCCTCGACCTTCCGGCGGGTGGCTCGCCTCAGTGCGCGAGGCGCTCGGCCTTAGCCAGCGCCAGGTCGGCAAGAAAATGCGGGCATCGGGACAGGCCATCCAGCAGTTCGAAAAGGCCGAAGCCGAAGACCGCATCACACTCCGTGCCCTTCGGCGAGTTGCCGGAACCATGGGCTGCGAGCTGGTCTACGTACTCGTGCCGAAGTCCGGCTCGTTCGCGGAACTCGCAGAACAACCCACTCGCGAGCGAGCCGCTCGTGACGTCAAAAGCGTCGTTCATACGATGGCGCTCGAAGACCAGAAACCCGAAAACGCCAACCAACTGATCGAGGATGAGGCTCAGCGGCGCCTGAACCGCCGACAAGACACGATGAACTTCATCCTCAATCACAAATACTCGGACGGGAATACTCCGATTCGGCCGGAAGAAGCCGAACAACTCATTCCTCGCATCAGCACCATGGGCGAGCTCAATGAATACGAAGCCCTGAACATTCTGCGGGCTCGCGAGTGGGCGTTTGACAGTCGAACGATGAAATCAACGGATCCGTTCGAAGAACCTTACGTCCGGGAGCTGCATCACCGCATGTTCGACAACGTCTGGAAATGGGCCGGCACCTATCGTCAAACGGAACGAAACATCGGTTGCGACCCGAGAGAGATCGTGCAACGAATTCCCCAGCTTCTCGCCAACACCCGATACTGGCTGGAGAACAAGACCTTCCCGACCGACGAAGCGCTGCTTCGTTTTCACCACCAACTGACGAGAATTCATCCGTTCGCAAATGGAAACGGCCGTCACGCGCGAATGATTGCCGACGTCGTCGCCGTAAAGTACGGCAGAGCCGAATTCACCTGGGGTGCCGGAAAAGATCTGGTCGCGCAAGGCGATGCGCGCACCAGGTATCTCGCTGCGCTCCGCGCGCTCGACGCCAATGAAAACGACGTGAAATCGCTGCTCGACTTTGCGCGCTCGTAACCGGCCGCTGTTGCGCTGGTCTTCCGCTTCAATGATAGTCGTGCGATTGCGTATCAGCGGCGCGTTGCATTGATTCTACAGAACGCCCTCGACTCGTAGAAAATTCTCGCGATTGATCACCTTCCGTATTTCTGTAAAGATCGGGTTGACGCTGACATTCTCCGTTCCCGGGGAAAACGAAGAAGGTCTCCGTTCCATCGTTGCGATTCCTGGGCCCAGAGTTCATCAAATAGATTGGGAGTGTGCACGTCTCGAGGCACGTTGGCGGCTTCGCAAATTTAGGACTATCCCTGGAGCACCGCGACCTTTGGCCAGTGTTTGGCCAGTAACAGATGCCTACCTTAGATTCTCCCGAACACATCGCCCCTAGGTATCCCTTTGCGGAAATACGATGAGAAGACGACCATCGCGGAAGCACTCCTTTCGTTGACATAAGTGCGTTTGGACGCACCGATCTTCGAACGGATAACTTCTAACTGTCGCCGACGGACAAGAACTTGCCATTATTGTAGTTCTAGACGATGGCGGCATAGAATCTTGGTCGAACAGTCGTGATCAATCCGCGCAAACTCGCCGCGATCGATAGAGCAATCCTCGGCTCCAAGTTCATCATCGCCGAGTTTGCAGCCGGAGTCCTCCTTTGCGCGGCCCTTGGTGCGTTCACCATCTTGCGCGCTGGTTCTTTGGGGCAGCGCGCCTTGGGCCTATATCAGATCTGTCTGGGCATCAATTACGTCCCGATGTTGGTGTATGCGATAGCAATCACGCGAGGCCAAAGCGCGCGAGCAGAAATCGGCGATGAACTGAGTAATAGCCGCCGGGCCATGGCCAAATACCGATGGCAATCGATATTTTTGCTCCTGCCTCTGTTGGTGCCTGTAATAGCTTTACAGGACTTTCTAGCGAATCGGTCATCGCCCCATAGGTAGGGTCCGACGCGACAATCAGCACCGACGATCACATTGGGAGGACGGCGCGGAACCGGGCCTTGCCCTCCACAACTCGCTGATATGCCTTCGGAGCCTCGGCCAATGGGTACGTCTCGACTATCGTTTTAACTTTCCCTTGCGCTACGAAATCAAGGGCTTCGTAGAGAATGCATGGCGACATTTCAAGCCAGTTACGCTCCGCCATTGGGAGTCTGGGTTCTGATGCTTTTCAGGATTCCCTGAGCAGGGCGCGCCACAGTCTGCAGTCGGCCATTTCCTGAACGAGACGGAATCTTGCGGGAATTGCATACACGCATCTGCGTCCCAATCTATATGCAGAGCCTTCTGGGATTCCGGGACTCAATTGCGTCACAGGGCTGCATCTTCGCAGCGGCGGGGCAAGCGCGCGTCAGCATCATGGACGTCCGGGACATCGCGGCAGTAGCCGCTGCCCTTCGCTGGCCAGTGTGGATTACTCTGAGAGACGCCGCGAATCGCCCGTAGTCGGCGGCAGTTTTCGATAGGAGCTTCGGACGTCGAATTGCCCGCACATCCTTTAGCTCGCAATGAAAACTCCGACGCGCCTCCCTCCTGCAAGGCCGCCGGCGAAGTGCTACCAGATCAATTTCAAGCCCAATTGAATGTGCCGCGAACCGCCGGATCCGACCACCGGATTGGCCGCCCAAACGTCAGGTGTTTCGCTGACGCGGCCCAAACTGTCCGGCGACGTAAGATCTCCGCCAATCGAACCCGGCGAAAAGTTGGGGCGATTCAACAGATTGAACACTTCGCCGCGGAACTGCACCTTGAACCTTTCTTTCAAGTTCCAAATCTTGGCGATCGATGCGTCCCAATTCACGAAGCCGGGCCCGCGGAAGATGTTGCGGCCCATATTGCCAAAGGTATAGAAGGCATTGGGATAGATAGTCGTTCCGTTCTGAAAATAGCATCCACCCGCATAGTCAAGCGCATCCAGCAAAGGCTGCGATGTTGCCACGGCCGTGCAGTGGGGATCGCGCGTCAACACGTTTCCGTCATCGTCATACGTGTCTGGAAAAAACGGAATCGCCGAGGAAGTTGACCACTTGAGGTTCTTTGGGCTCCCGACGATGTTCCAGCGATCGTTATTGCCATTGCCGGGCCCTTCTCCGGTTCCCGTGAGGTCGTTGGAATTGTCGTAAAACAGGACCGGCGGCCCCGTTTCCCATTGAACAATGCTGGTTGTCTGCCAGCCTTCCAGCATCTGGCCCCAGCCTTTGCGCGAAGGCAAATCATATGTGGCGGAAAAAGTGAGCCGATGCCGAATGTCGTAGTCGCTGCTGGCCTTTTCGGCGTTGTAGTCAAGGCTGTTCTGCGGTGCAAAGCCCAGGTTGTTCGTATTTCCAGCCGTATCGATTCCGTGGCCGTAGGTGTAACCCGCCAAAAGATACAAGCCTTTCGAATAACGCTTCGTAAAGGTTACCTGCAGGCTGTTGTAGGTGGATGTGGACTTGTTTCCCAAAAAGTTCAAGAAGCTGATGTAGGGAAAACAGGGTCCGCCCAGTCCAGCCCCACCAAGGGAGGCCGGACAGTTCTGAACCAGAGGCCGTCCGGTCTGTTCCGAGCCGTCGTCCACGGCCGGGTCCACCTGGTTTGGATCGATCGTGCTGTAGAGTTTCACGCCATGGTTCGCAACGTAAGCGACTTGTAAGACGCTCGAAGGTGTCAGAGCCTGCTGAATATTCAGATTCCAGTTGAGCACATACGGTGTCTTCAAGTGTTGATCCACCGCAAAAATACTGCATGGACTGTCGAAGCTGCAAGCGTTCAAGCTGGAATCGTTGACTGGGAAAATTGGACCCGTCGTGTCCCATTTAATCAGACTGGGGTCGGCACCCTGCAACAAGAACGAAGTGATCGTTCCGTTTGCCGGAATCACGGTTCCGTCAGGCAAAATCTTGTCAATCCCCGTGGGATTCAGATTTAGTCCCCCGCTGCTAAAGGCAAATGTGCGAATCGAAGGTTGCACGTAGATCATGCCGAAGCCGGACCGCACGACAGTCTTGCCGGTTCCGAAAACGTCCCAAGCAACCCCTAAACGCGGCGAAAAGTTTTTGTAATTTGTCTGATACGGTTCGCTGATTCCTCGTCCGACTTGCACGATGCCCTGTGATGGGTCGAAATTGGCAAGGCGATTTTGCGAGTCTTTGATTGGATAAACCACGTCGTAGCGCAGTCCAAGGTTCAAGGTTACACGGCGAGTCGCGCGGAAATCGTCTTGTGCGAAAAGTCCCCATGATTTCATCGAAATGTTTCGCGTCGGGTCGCCGTAGAGCAGGCGCCACGTGCGCACGTCACCCTCTAGGAAATCAGTGAGATGGCGGAAATCGATCCGCCCACGACCGGTATTCGCGCGGAAATAATCCACTCCGCCGTTACCGAAAACTCCCCCGAAGCGCACAGTGTGCTTTCCGGCGGTGTATGAGACCGTATCCGAATAATTCTCGGTGTGGCTGGGAGACGTATACGTCGGCCAGCTTGAATTTCCACCCAGGTAGTTACAGCAAGTTGTGCTGATGTTGATACGCGGGAACCCAAAGAGTCTCGGGTCCGTGATGCCGGTATTCAGGCCGTAATCTTGTGGATTGACGTTGGCGTCGACTGGCGCGATTTTTTCGCTAAAGCGATTGTAGTTGAAGCGCGCGGTATTCACCCAACGCGAATTGGGCATCCAGTTCCAATCGACGCCGAAAACCTGGGTAATCGGGTCTGCGTGCGAGAGCCACTCTTTCCGAAGCGGAAATGCATCTTCCTCTGTTTGGCTCGCATTGCCGTAGACCAGGCGGCCCGTTATCGTGTGGTGCTCGTTGAGGTGATAGTCGCTTTTAAAGACCAGGCTATCGGATCGGTTCTGGTTGTTAAAGTTGAAGTTGATCACCGTCGGATCGTTTGGATCGGCCGTGAATCCAGGATTGTTGGGCAAAAGCTTGACCAGGTTTAAGCTAAGTGGGCTGCAGTTTCCTGGTGTGGCGTCACAACCCAGGGAGTGAATGGCGTCCACAATACTCGATTCCGCATCTCCCGTCCGGATTGCCGGGCGTCGCGAGAGAAGTCGTCACCGGACTGAACACGTTCGCCGGATTCCCCACCTTGCTGCGGACACCTTCATAGTTCGCGAAGTAAAACCACTTGTTCTTAATAATGGGACCGCCAATGGAAGCGCCGAATTGGTGAAGGAGGAGCGCTGAAGTAGGTTGAGGCTCCGGATTGAAGTAGTTGCGCGCATCAAATGCCGCATTGCGATGAAAGTAGTAGGCACTACCGTGAATGTCGTTTGTCCCGGACTTAATACCCATGTTAACGACAACCCCCGGCTTTGCTCCGTAATCCGCCTGGGGTTGCTCTTGTGTATTGAATTCTTGAATGGAATCCAATGGCAGGATGCTCGAGGGTGTTCCCAGGATGCCGGCCTGGTTTACTACCGTGTCGCCCCAATACGCATCGTTGTTATTGGCGCCGTCGATGATGTAGTTGTTGTCGTCGGGACGCAGGCCATTTGAGGTAGTGGAGTGAAAACCGCCGCCAGCCGTTCGTTGCACGCCAGGATGCAAATTAAGCAGGTTCTGGAAATCGCGGCCTTGCACCGGGAGGTCTATGATGGCCTTGTTAGAAAGTACGCCGCTAAGCACAGCGTTGGTGCTTTCGGTCAATGGCGCTTCACCGGTCACCTCAATGGTATCGGTTATCTGCCCGGGCTTGAGTTGAAAGTCAATCTTGATGTCGTTGGCAACTTCGATCTGCACTCGTTCACGAAGGACTTTGCTAAATCCTGGCGCTTCGACGGTCATGGAATAAAATCCGGGTTCCAGTTGCGGCGCTACGTAATCGCCCGAGGAAGTGGTCTCGATCACCCGTTTTATGTGCGTGCCCAAATTCTCGACGGTCACCAGCGCGCCGGTCACAACGCCGCCGCTGGTGTCCGTAATCTGGCCGCTGACACGGCCTTGCGACGTCTGCGCAACGCTACCTGCGCTGAAAATCAATGCGAGACAAAGCGCCGCAACGACTGGCATTCGGCGAAGATTCACGGTTTCCTCCGGATTTGGTCTGCTGACACAAAGCAATGCGAAATCGGCTCAACACAAACGGCCTAACCAATACTTCATCAATCTCACGGAAATTAAGTCAGAAGCCTTGCAGGAAGGACTTACAGCCCGGACTCTCGCGAGCCGGAACTTACCATTGCGCTCACTTGTTCGAAGCGGGCGCTTGAAACCTGTAGAAATTTAGCCATTCGCCGCCACCCCTAGCGGTTACTTGAAGTTGGGAGAGTATGGCCGAGCGCTTCCAGTGTGTCAACCTCGAAAAATCGTTTGCGATAAATCTGTTTCTGCATAAAGATTCGTTCTTCTTCGCCAAATCCCCCCTGAATAAGGATATCGTTTGTCGCGGCACCGTTTCAGCGAGGCTCGCTGCCAGGAGACAAATGCTCTTCTCATTTCCACAATCGATCCTGAAACAAACTGGGTACGGTTTTTTGCTATTGGCGTTATCCGGGGTGCCGTCGCCGGTAACCGCCAAATGGCACTATTTCCGGACAGGAAATCCTGACGATCTCGCAGCAACGCCTCGCGGTGGCTTCGCGTTGATGGGTGGCGGAGCAAAGCAAGGTCCTGCGTTTCGCTATCTTTGTGAACATGCGAATGGCGGCGATTTCCTGGTCCTACGCGCCAATACCGAGGAGGACTATGCCAAAAAAGTGGACGAAGAGATCAAAGCCATCTGCCCGCTCAACTCAGTGGCCACCATGGTATTTGAAGATCGCGAAGACTCCAGCGACCCCAAGATTCCCGAAATCATCGCACGAGCTGAAGTGATCTTCTTCGCCGGGGGTGATCAGTCCAACTACGTCCGCTTCTGGCAGGACACTCCCGTCGAAGATGCCCTGAATCGTCATATCGCTGCGGGCAAACCGATCGGAGGCTCCAGCGCAGGCCTCGCCATTCTTGGGGAATTTTCGTTTTCGTCGATGATCGATACCATTCACTCGGTTGAGGCTCTGGCAGATCCCTACGGAAATAAAGTCACGCTGTCGCGCGACTTTCTCCAGATTTCCCTCCTTGCCTTCACGATCACGGAAACACACTTCGTCCAGCGAAATCGCATGGGCAGATTGCTGGTCTTTATGGCGCGGATCTTGAACGATGGCTGGACGCCGCGTGTGCGCGCTATCGCCGTCGACGAGGACGCCGCCGTCCTTCTGGAGCCGGACGGCAACGCCAAAATCGTAGGCGAAGGACCAGCTTATTTCCTGCAGGCGGCGAAACCTCCCGGAGTCTGCCGACGAAAAGGTCCGCTTCGCTTCGGCAGCGTTTCGGTGCACCGCGCCCCCTCGGGGGCCACGTTTGATATCCGAACCTGGAGGGGGCCCGGGGGTGAGGACTACTCTCTGTCCGTGGAAAACGGCAATGTTACGCCAAGCACTTCGCGCAAAGGGATTTATTAAAGGGACGCAACCGCCGGGTTGGTCGCAGTCGTGCCAAGTAACGTTCGGCAATCGGTCAAGGCGTTGTCGTCGGCCGAGCCATCATCGTCCTTTGATCCTTGGCGGAAATCTTGGACGAATATCGCAGGTCCATGGGTAACGCAGAAGTAGGTGTGGTTTTTCACTCCGGTAACGGACTTCCCCTCGGTGTGGACAAAGTCGGACGGCGGGTGATTCGGCGAGCTCTTGAGGACATGCATCTGCCGTGGTACGGGTGGCACGCGTTCCGGCGGGGGCTCGCCTCGAACCTTTATGCAATGGAGCTCAGGACAAGCTGGTGCAACGCATCTTGCGCCACTCGAAACCGCACGTTACCAAAGAACGCTATATTAAGGTTTTCGATCGTAGCGTGCTCGAGGCGGTGGAGAAGGTACAGATGCGGATCGAAGAATTAAGACGAGCGAAAGGAGGTCACCAGCAGCTACAATTGAAATTCGGCGACGGCTTGGACCTACCGATGACTCTCGTGGCCGAGAGTCCAAGAGGTAGCGGTTCTCCACACTTCTCGGCGGTCGGGTCCGCAGTTGGCCAGCAGAGTCTTGCTGGACCTGTGGTGAGCTGTTTAAACCCAACCGCGGAGAGGTGGCAGAGCGGCTGAATGCGGCGGTTTGCTAATTTTTCCTGCCCTGTTCGTACTCACACCCTTTCATTTGTTTTGAGCGACTTACGACGCTCTCATTTGCGCCAGATCACCTCATTTGCAGGTTATAGTGCACCAAGAGTGCACCAAAATTGGCTCCCCTTCTGACGACTCGTTACCCGCCGCCTCCAGGATCGAGCTTCAAACTTTTCTCGTGCCGCCGTAAGATACTGCTCTTGTTTTTCTCGCCTCCGATGACAGCGGCGATACCGCAGGAATAAATTTGTTCTGAAGGATTCGAAGCACGAAATAGGATGGTGAGCGATCCAATGATCACGAATGCCGTTGCCAATCCGCGGCAAATCCCATACCGGAGGGACGGGTTAACTCGGCGCCTCGCCAGTGCCTATAGAGGGCAATCACCGCGACATGGACATCATGGTCGCTTTCGGCAGTGGTCGTCGGGGACAGTCTTGTCAATCGCGCGCCCATCTTCAAAAACCGTTGAAACAGTGAGATATTGCCATTTCTCGGCCTCCCTTGCGCGCGCAGCTTCTGCTTGCTGCACTCGCTTTTCCGCATCGACACCGAGGATCAGCCGCGCCGGCACGTCATCGCTGTTCGCCAACTGCGCAATTACGTCCGCGATTTTCCGCGGATCGCCTTCCAAACGGCCTTCGAGGCCTCGCAACATCTTCAGGAACGAACCGACCGACGCCTCATACTCCGGCAGCAGGTCCGGCGCGTTCTGAACGGCGCGCCGTGCCCAGTTGGTCCGAATACCTCCCGGCTCTAGCGTGCAGACCTTGACCCCGAACGGCGCCACTTCCATCGCCAGCGAGTCGCTGAAACCGCCCACCGCCCACTTGGCCGCGTGATACGGCGTGTTGCCCGGAACTGCGTGGCGGCCACCGACCGAAGACACCTGAAAGATGTGACCGCTTTTCTGCTTACGCATCACTGGCACAGCGGCGCGCGTGGTATACACCACGCCGTAAAAGCATGTGTCCACGATCGCCTGGAAGTCCTCCGCACTCATCTGCTCGAACGGCGCAAACTGCCCATAGCCTGCGTTATTCACCAGAACGTCCAGCCGCCCGAATGTATCCACTGCCAACTGCACGGCCGCTTTTGCGGCGGCTTCGTCGCGCACTTCCAATTTCACGGGTTTCACCCGCTCGCCGTGCTGCGCTACCAGAGGTGCCAGCTCTTCAGTCCGGCGCGCTCCGGCTACCACGCTGTTCCCTGCGGCCAGCGCCGCCTCGGCGATGTCCCTCCCCAACCCGTTTCCGCTTCCCGTAATCAACCAGACCTTTGACATGCAAGCCTCCCGAGATTTGTGACCTGCGATATGGAGCTTCCTTCCTCGCTCACGCCGGTGATAGGCGAATGATGGGTTTGATCGTGCCGCCTTTTTCGCTGTCTTGCGCAGCCTGATTGATTTGATCGAGGCTGTAAAACTTC
>CAVURF010000001.1:0-398538 GCA_963743735.1 uncultured Acidobacteriota bacterium | reverse complement strand
TGGTGACGCAGGAAAGGATCGCGTCTTGTTGTCCACCCCCTTGCAGGTTTGCGCCACCGCTCTTTTGACTTCGCGAGTCGTTTTCGAGATAGCTCCGCCTTGTCCTTCCGAGAGTGTGTTGTCGAACAGCCGAGACAAACTACGAGGAGTTGCAGAGCGAGGCGGCTCGGAAGAGATCTTGAAAAGGCCAGCCGCTGGCCAGGTGGATGCGAACGCAACGAGCTGTTTCGCGGATGCGCGCACCGATCTTAAACAACCGCATGCGCAGCGTTTCGATTTGTGCTGAGCGCATCGACAAGGGTAGCTGCAGGCGAAACAGGTTGACGAGGTTGTAGGCGAAACTGTGAAGCAACAGGCGGAAAGCATTGGCTCGGAAGCGGTGGCAGCTCAAGCGGTCAGCAGCAAAGCCGTTCTTGAACTCTTCAATGCGGTTCTCACATTCTCCGCGATCGTTATAGAAGGAAAAAACCGAACCGCTGCGACCTGACAAGTTGGTGACCAGGAAACGCAGGTTGGTACCGGCTTCGGCATGTTCGGTCTTGTAGCAGATGCGCCGCTGATGAGACCAGGGATGAGCGCGATAGAGAAAACTGGAAAAGGAGCGCTGCGGCGCGCCCGTTCGACGATAACGTCTCGCGAGACGACTCTGCGAGGCGCTGCGCTTTACCGTGCAACCGGGAGTTGCTGCCTATGCCGATGGTGTACTGGAGGCCGAAAAACTCGCAGAATTCATAGAGCAGTGGCGTGGCGAAACCAGCGTCAGCGCGTAACTTGATTCGAACCTTGGGAAATTCACGCTGGAGTCGCGGAACGATGCGTAACAGCAGGGGGATGATGCGGGCGTGACTAACGACCCTGCCCGGACGCAATCGGGCGGCCAACAAACAACCGGTGTGACGCTCAAAGATCAGCAAGGGATGATACATGTGCTGGTCATAACCGCCATTGAAGAAGCTGAGCTGCTGCTGCCCGTGCGTTGGATCGTCGGTGGAATCGACATCGAGCAAGATCTCTCCGCGTTTCCGGACTTGTTTCCCGCAGATCTTCACAAACCAATCGAGCAAAGCATCCTGCAATTTGAGGAGGTCGCGAGGTGCAGGGCGAGTTCTCCCAGCGGCTGAGAGTTGGTTGTGAGCCGAGAGGTTCACCCAGCGGTTGATCGGCAAGAATCTGAAAAGCCGGATCGTGACGTAGCCGATCCGCATCGTTGGTGTCCTCGTAGCCAGCGACGATCTGGTAGAGGCGTTGACGAAACAACGACAACACGGAATGACGAACCCGCTCCTCTTCGCGAGGATCACGAAGCCATGTGCCAAATCGCGAGTGAGTCCATGCCGCTGATCAAAGGCCCGCAACGGCAGCAGGCCGGCGTCAGTGCTGATCTGGCCACCAGAAAAATCAGCTCGAATGGCTCGGTGTCGGTAGAAGGAAAAAGACAGCTGTGGTATACAACGAGATGTCACGTTTTGGGTGCTCCGAAAGAGAATGCCGGGTTCTGCTAAAACCCAGTGTTCATCAATCTTTTAGAGCACCTTTTCTTTTTTAGCCAGCAAAATCGTGAATAATCCAGGCTAGGTTGTGCAGAGGTCTGAAGTCCTTCCATGAGAAGGCCGGTGAGTGTCAAGCTGTTCTTTCATTTTTTCTTTCTTCTTCTTTATTTGTCTCTTGTTTCAAATGATTCCCATTGAGCCAAGCCACCTCTGTCGCCACCCTTCCATCCGCACTCTTTGTTGAGCGATGGTCGCTCGGTGCAAGTTGGGTGTACTCGTTTCAGTAGGTGCTGCCACCTGATTATCGACCTTACTCCCCTCTCTAGAAGGGAAGTTGGGCCAGGAGTTAGTCGCAGTCACCTGATCTCGGCGGTCGAGCTCGGCTGTTTGGATACCGTCTCTCTTTTTTCCTTTTTTCTCTTTCCTTCTTTCTTTGTTTGCTTTTTTTCTTTTTTCCTGCCTTTCCCGTTTTTCACAGAGAAATTTCGAGCTAGGATCGCCTAGGAACGACGATCGCAACTCCGTCGACCCCTAGCATCCCCTATTTTGTGGGGAGCTCTTCATTCTAGGCCGCAGCGCGCATCGCTTTCTGGCTATTGCGCAGTGGTTCGTACACCTCTCCGCTCACCCACAACCGATGCAGCAGTACCGCCAACTTTCTCGCCACCGCAACCACCGCTCGTTTCTTGGCATTTTTCCCTCCTCGCGCGGCAAGGGTTAGCCCCCAACGCCGTAGATCACTGTCTGCTCCAAAGGGCCCCAGGATGTAGTGCGCCCCCTGCACCAGCATGCTCCTCAAATAACGGTCTCCTTCCTTACTGATGCGCATCTGCGGCTGGCTCTCACCGGAGTCCCTGCGCCCAGGGCGCAATCCGAGAAAACAGCCGACCTCGCGACTCTTCGGGAACCGATGCGGGTCGTCTAGGGTCAGGACATACGTCAGCGCGATCTGCGTTCCTACTCCCTTCACCTGTTTGAGCAGTTCGACGTGCGGGTAGCTTTCCTTGGCGATTTTCTCCATCCGCACCTCGTATTCCTGGATGCGCTCGTTCAGTGATTCGATTTCTTTGAGCAGCGGTTCCAGAACCTCGCGCAACTCGGCGTGCAATCCCGCGCCCAGCTCCCGGCTCACCTGCTGCGTGCCACACTTGGGTAGCCGCTGCCCATAAGACTTCACCAACCCGCGTGCCGCGTTCACCAAGGCCGTTCGAGCACGCACCAGTTCGGCCCGCGCTCGGATCACCGTCAGGTGGATTTGCGCTTGCGCACTGCGCTGCCGCACCGGCCCCAATAGCTCGGGATCGATTCGCGCCAGCCGTGCCAGTGTCCGCGCATCGTGTCGATCGTCTTTTCGATTGCTCTTGGTGATCAATTGCACCTTTTGCGCGTGCGCTACGATTACTTTGTATTCCAGCTCCGTTAACAGCCGGCTGACCCATGGAGAATGTGTTCCCGTTTCCAGAGCGATGAGACCTTGCGGTATCTTCGAAAATGTCTGCTTCATCGCTTCCGGTGTCATCGCCACTTTCTGCTCCAGAATGATTTCTCCCGCTTCATCCAAAACGCAGTAGCACGACCAGCGATCGCCGAGGTCCAGACCAATCGTGAGCTTGTGTCCTTTGAAAAGCGTGTTTTTATTTACCCGAACAGTGCTAGTCTTTTTCATAGCCGGTCTCCTTTTTTGTGCCTTGAGCACGTCAAACATTGGGAGCGTATCGCATCCCGCGGGAGACCGGCCTTCTCATCTCATCTGATAAACGCTACACGTACATCGCGAATGCCGACCGGCACTTCTCCGGTTTGGCGACTAAACGGGAGTTGCTCCACCCGACCAAGAAATGTCCCCAAGTGTATAGAACTGAACAGTACGCAACCTCAAGAGTCTCTAACATTTGCCACTGTTCGGCGAGAGAGACCAATTTTCTCGCATGACGGAGACAACTATGAGTTCATTTATAAGTTATGGGCTGAACACCACAAATATCGTGACTAAAATGTTGAACCAATCAATCAGGCGCCTGCCCCTGATCAAAATCAAAAACTTCATCCTCATTTCTTTGCTCGTGGCGACGCTGATTCCAGTTCCATTGCAGTCCGCTGCGCAATCACCGCATTCAGGCGGGAGCCCCGCCGACACTTTCGTCATCCTGCTCTCGGGTCCATATAAACCAGTCCCTCAGGAACCAAACGTCGATTGCAAAAACCTTGGACTGTTGCAGGCGAATCTATGCGACGGTTCGTTTAGCACAACAAAGATCTTTCCAGTTAGCGGGCTTCCGGAGGAGCGAGCGGGCAGGCCAACTCTGGCGAAGGCCCGCGCAGTGGCGAGCGTCAAGCGGAGAACGTGATCGGCAACTTTTATGTACAGTTCGTCGGCATTCACGCTGTTTACGACCTCCCGGGGGGCGCGATAACGATGTTTTTCACGGCTAACAACCTCGTACCTGCTCCAGATGGGCAAGGTGGAACGTACTTTGTGGGAACAGTGGATTTAGACATAGTGGAGGCGACTGGAATCTTCGAGTCTTTTGTCGGTGGTCACAACAAGATGGTGGATATACTACATCAGTTAGCCGATGGCACTTTCGTTGAACACTGTTTCTGCGTCATCAGCCGCCCACAGCAGTCTGCGGCAATCACGCCTCACGCTTCTCAAGGTGAAACAGGGGATAGACGATTCGACCGCGAGGACGCAACGGTTTGAGGAGCTGTCGCTGAATCCAGAGCAACAAGGTCTGCTTCGGATAGTGCTGCCACCCTTGCCCTCTCTTTCGCGTTTTGGAAAACGTTACACGGCCTGACGAGCTGGACCCATTACTCCCTTTTGGCCCTGAGGCTGTGCAGATTTATTCTCGATACACATGATGCGAGGAGAAGGCGTGGCCCTATTGTAGTCTGACCCGCAGAGAGTCAACTCGTGTGTCAAGTCCCGGTAAACGCCGAAACCGGAGAAGTGCAATCCGGTCGAATTTCGGGATCTATACCTTGCGCAACAAAAATCGTGCGTCGCCGATGAAAATCTTTCGTGCTATCGTCGCGCCATGCCAGCGAAAACCTGCTCTATATGTTCGGCTCCGGGCGATGCCGCCGAAACTGTGAACGCCATGCTGCAGAAGCGCATCCCGTTAAAACAAATTGCGCTCGAAACCGGCTTCTCAAAAAGTGCGGTTCACAGACACAGCCAAAAATGCTTCGTCCGCCACAAAGCCACGGCGCTCAAAGAAAAAAGATTCGACGCGGAACGCAATCGCGTACTCACCGCATTGCCCGATGGCCGCTATTTCGTTCAAGGTGACCCGCTAAACCCTGCACTGAATCGCGCCACCATAACGGAAAGCGAACTTCGCGCCGACGATTGGATTGTCCGGGTGACTTACGCTCCGGAGACCGCACCACGCGAACTTGCCAAGGCGGAACCCGAAGAACCCGATGCCGCGCTCGCCGAAGCGGGCCCCGATGCCGATGAAATCAATATCGCCGCTGATGAGAATGAAACCGTCGAATCAACACCAGAGCCAACGCCATGCGAGCACGATTGGAAAAGCCCAGCGCATGGCGTCGAACGTTGCACAAAATGCGGCACACAAAAACCAGTCGTGCAAGTCTTCGACGTCTCTCGCGTCGAGAACGAAAAACGCAGCAACAAGAATCACTTCTCCCGCACGCTCGGTCGCTTCGGCTAACCCAAAGCAAATTTGCTTCGTTCCGAGACGTCCCACACAAAATCCCGCACACACAACCGCGTTCCGCAAAACATTTTGAGAGCTGTTGGGTATTCCGGCGACCCGCGTGCAAAAGATTATGAGCCGCGCGGCTACTGGCTATTTGCGACCGTCTGGCGGCTTCCTGTGCGTTCCTACGGCCATTCTGGCGCGTGAATTACCTATCGCCAACTAATTGCTTCTCTGTTAACAGGATAGGCTGCAAATGCGCGTTTTTGTTGGCTTTTTGGCGTTTTGGCCGTTATTTCCTCTCGGACAGGATTCGGACAGACGCCTATAAGCCTGCAATATCAATGCGTTAGCGGCGACCATCGGGTAGCTTACCCGAAGTGCGCGCTTCGCCTGCGCTTCGCCCTGCCCTACTTTGGTGCAAGAAAATCGCTGCGTCTTTGCTCGGAAGACTTCGTAAAGTGGCTAGAAACGCTTCCTATTGCGTTCTGTGGGCATTGTAGTAACCATTCCAAAGAAATTTAAATCGTTTTCGCTGGCGCAATCCCGTTCGGCGCGCTGATTGCCTCAATTCAGCTTGTAGAACACTTCTTCTCTAGCGACGTTTTCAGTCTGTCGATTAGATTTTCCAAAGGCGGATTCAAAGATACGTTTCCGTTCGGCTTGTTGGTGTTCGCACCACGAAGACGACTTGCCATTGGAAGACGACTTGCCATGATGGCCGCACTCAGGGCAAATGGTTGAAGGCGGGCTTTGGAATTTTGTCAAGGCCGTCTTGTAATCCCAATCCGAGAGTTTAGCAATGTCCTCCATGGTGAATTGGTAGTGAAGGTTTAACTCGTAATGTAAGTAGTCGCGGAATTCTTCTTCATTCCAACCGGAAGTTTCGGCAGTGGTCCAAAGCAGTTTGGCTTTGGCGATATCTACAGGGGGAATGTATGGACGAATCTTAAGCTTGCCGTCCTCGACTTGACGTTTAAGATTGAAAAACATTCGCGGAGTGTTTTTGGTTCCGGCTCGTTCGACGGTGGCTTCCATGACGTCAATCCAATCAGGGCTGGTTCCGGCTTTCGACCAGTGGTCAATCCAAGCAAGTTTGAAAGTCGGCTTTCCGAAGGGTTTGGTTCCGAGCGAAGCGAAAGCAGCAGAAGCGGGCGAGCCGTCAGGCGAGCGGTCTTCTTCTTCCTTTTCTCTTTCTGTCTTAAGAGTCTCTACAGTCTTAGCAGCAATATTTGCGTCAGGTGCGGTAGTAAATTGCGTCAGGTGCGGTAAAGAATTGCTGCAGGTGACGGAAGAAATTGCGTCAGGTGGATTTTCGCCTGCTGTAGTTTCTGCGTCAGGCCCTGACGTAGTTTTTGCGTCAGGTGGAACGGACTGCTTTGCCGACCGAGTAAAGCGGCAGTGGCTCGCATGAGCGGCTGCCCATTCGTCATGGTCAAGCACGCGGTAACGAATCGGGTCGAAAGTTCCTGTCCTAGGATTTCGTTTGCGTGCTTTGCCCTTGTCGATACGGACAAACCAGCCGTTGCGCTCTAAAAATCTCCGCAACTCAAAGATGGTTCGATTTGAAACGCCTTTCTCACTCTCGCCGAATTCGAGAGCATCGCGCCTGTCATCGGAATAGAACACGCCAGACGCGCGCGAGACGGCCAAAGCATAGGCGTGATACGCGGACGCGGCTGGGCTCATGTGACGGCGCGCGAAGCAACGCGCTTGACTGTGATTTTTTTCCGCGCTATTTTCCATTTGGTTGAGAACCCTTTCTCAACTGCATTTTGTTTTTCTCCGAGGGCGGGTCAGCGGCGACCGCCCTTTTTCTTGTATAAAAAGAAAAAACGCCACTGGAGCGTGAAGCCTCCAAGGTGGCGTTTGTTTTATCCTTCGTTACTGCAAAAAAATACTGCGGCGATTCGTATTCTACTCGTTTTTCGCTTCTGACGAAATAGGCAGAAAAAATAATTTTTTAGCAGGCTTTCGCCGCGAGCGAAAAACGGTTAGAGTGTCCGAAGAAGAAAAAGACTGCGAGACTAGTACAGCCGACGGGCAGCCTTTTCTCAGATACATGGGGAAAAGGATTTTTGTCCGATGCACCGCGAACTGGAACCCGTACTCAATCTCTCCAAGAATTTACCCGCCGAAGAATTGCCGCAACTGCTCGGCGCGCTCGAAGAAATCCGCGCGGTCGCACTCATGCGGCTCTGCACGCGCGAAACAAAATCCCAAAACGATGAATTGCTCGACGTGAAAGAAACGGCGCGGCGCATGCACTGCTCGCGGGATTATCTGTATCGCAATTACAAAACACTTCCGTTCGTTCGGCGGGAAGGCCGCAAGTTGCTTTTCAGTTCGGCGGGATTGGTCGCGTACCTAAAGCGGGCACGATGAAAAAAGGCACGGTACGGCGAACCAAGGACGAAATAAAAGCACTGCGTGCCGCCATTCTAAAAATTGTGGAAGCTGATTCGCCGTGGACTGTGCGCGGGATTTTCTATCAACTCTTGCGAGATGCCACACTCCGTATAGAGAAAACCGAAGAAGTCTACAGGTCTACCGTCGGATGGCAGATTCTGAATATGCGCTTGGAAGGTGTGCTGCGGTGGGACGCCATCGCCGACAATCTTCGCAAGATGGAATGGCACGCGGGATTTGAAAACGCGCAAGAGCGAATCCGTCATTGGATGGACTCGGCACCAAACCCCGACTACTTCATGCGAGATGCTTGGGTGAATCAGCCACGGCGGATTATCTGCTTTCTCGAAAAGGATGCGCTCGCCGATGTCCTGCGCCCGGTCGTGGCAGACTTACAAGTGCCCTTGGCAGTGACGCGCGGTTTTCCTTCCATCACATTTCTGCACGAAATTGCCGAGCAAGTTGCCGCCGATGGTCGCCCGCATGTCATTTATCAAATCGGCGACCATGACCCTAGCGGACTCAGTATTCCTGAGAATATCGAAGACCGCTTGCGCCAGTTCGCACCGAAAGTGCATTTTACTTTTCATCGTTTGGCAGTGACGCCCGCACAAATAAAATCAATGCACCTGCCGATGCGACCAACAAAACGCGGCGACACGCGCGGGAAAAGGTTCAAAGGTGAATCCGTGGAAGTGGACGCGATACCGCCCGCGACGCTGCGCGACTTGCTCCGTGCCGCGATTCTCAGTCAGCGGGACGGCGACCGCTACGCGGAATGTTTGTGGGCGCAAAAGCGAGACAGGCGCGAACTAAAAATCTTTCGGGCTCGCATCGCCGCTCTCTTGCCAGAACCTACTACTTGACATCCGTTATGCCTAGCGGTACGCTATTATGCCTAGCGGTAAGGACTTACCGCAAAGGAGAACACATGGCGACGAAGAAGGAAACAGGGCAAGCGAAGCGTCTCAAAAAGGCTGGCTGGACAGGCCGCGAAGAGTACCTTGCCCATCTTTACAACGAAAAGAAAAAGGAAACGAGCCAACTCCGCGAAGCGCTGCGAACTCTGGCCCGCGAACTAGGACGTGCGGGCGGCACTGCACGCGCGAAAAATCTCAGCAAAGAAGCGCTGTCGGCCATCGGGCGCAAAGGCGCGGCGAAGCGTTGGGCAAAGAAAGGCGGCAAGTAAATGGCACGCTGCGACGGCAGAGTTTTCACACGCGGCAACGCGCCGTGGATTGCCTACATGCACAACGGCAAAGAAGTGCGCGAACGTGCATGCGACCCGAAAACCGGCTCGCCGACGTTTGACCTAGCTATCGCGGGAAAGTTTCTCAAAGCGCGGCGCGACGCTATCACTACGGAACGCGGCGGCGGTCCGGTCTTTGTCACTCCAAAGGCGAGCAAGATAACCGTGCGCGAACTAGTAGACGCGCTCGAAGCCGACTACAAACTCCGCGCAAAGGATTCGCCGCAAAATTTATCTCAGTTGAAACGCTGCAAGGAAGATTTCGGCGAATTCCGCGCGGTCGGATTGACAAGCGAACAAATTGACCGCTACATCGAAGACAGACTTGCGAAAGGCGCCGCCAAGGCCAGCATCAATCGCACCACGCAACTGGTCGCACAGGCTTTCAAATTCGCCATTCGCCGCAAACGTCTGACTGCTGCGCCGCACGTCCGCAAACTGAGCGAAAAGGACAACGTTCGCAAAATCTCCGTGAGCGAAACGCAACTTGCGGATTTTCTCGCGGCACTGCCCGACGACGGCTTGCGCGACTTCGCGCAATGGTCGGCGGCTTGCGGCATGCGTTCCGGCGAAGCCAAACAATTAACTTGGCAAATGCTCGACGGCGAAGAGTTGCGCATACCGGGCACAATCTGCAAAAACGGCGACGGCCGCGTTATTCCCGTGAAAACCGGAGAATTGGCCGAAATCATCGAACGGCGCAAGCAAGCGCGTAGGATGGATTGCCAGTTTGTTTTCCACCGCGACGGCAAGCCAGTGAAGGGATACAGGAGGTCCGTAGCAACGGCACGGCGCGCGGCGAATCTGCCAAACGGCGAGACCGCGCAGGAACGTTTTGTCCTGCACACGCTGCGTTCAGTCGCCGCGTCGAATCTGATACACGCCAAAGTTGCGCCGTCGGTCGCAATGAAAGTCGGCGGCTGGCGCACGGATTCAATGTTGTTTAGATACACGATTTTGACAACCGACGACGTACGCGACGCGCTGGCGCAAACCGAAACCTACCGCGCAGGCGAACGGACAAAACAGAAATCGAAAGTGGTTTCGATTGCAGCAAAAGGTTAGCTAGGCCAGTAGAGTCACGGAGCGGGAGAGAAATCTTCCGCTCTTTTTTTTGTGTTCACTCAAGCCCGAAAAAATGACAAGGTGTCCTAATGGGTTTTCGGACAGTTTTCGGACAGTTGCACAGTTTTGGTGCAATCGGATTTTTCCCGGCTTTACAAAAACCCGCATATTTATTGAAGAAAAATGGCGCGCTCGGAGAGATTCGAACTCCCGACCCTCTGGTTCGAAGCCAGATGCTCTATCCAGCTGAGCTACGAGCGCGTCCGTTGTACTTAATTCATTCTCAACAGTTTACAGCAACCTCCGCTGCTTCGTCCGCTTCGATTTTAGGTTCAACTAGGTTCAACTCAGCCTTCGAATTGAGATTGAGAGGAACGTTGAACCCCGTTCCGATACGCTCAGCAACGTCCTTCCGATATGGCACGTCCTGCATCAGCCTTGAGTAAAGGTCGCCGATCTCCTCATCCGCATGACCCATCCAGAAATGCTCAAGGTCCTTCGGAACCAGATTCTTCCGAAGATGCGTGATGCGGAAACGGCGGAAAGATGATTCCCTGCCTTTGGAGCGTTCAATTGCTCCAACATGGGGTGCAGCCAACGGCTGACGATGTTCGACTGAGAGAGCGGCTTACCATTGCGGGAGCAGAACACAAGCCCCGATGTACGGTTGCCGATGAAATCCATCAACAATTTGGCTACGGACTTGGGCAGGTCAATCTCGCGTTCACCGTTGCTGGTTTTGAGAAAGTCCTGCTCAATTCCATTCCACACTTTTGACTTGATGACGATGCGCGTTCCGTTGTCGTGAATATTTTCGATACGGACGCCAAGAGCTTCACCAACACGCAAGCCTGATGCAGACAACAGAATGAACAGCATCTGCTGTGCGCCGTGCGAACCAGCGATAAGCCCGTTCACCGTTTCTGCCTCTACTGACGGACGATGCTGCTTTTTCTTGATTACCTTCGGGATGACAAGCTTCATCTTCGCCCACGTACGAGGGTGAAGTTCTTCACCATCCTCATTCGTGCTACTGGCGATGACCATCTTGACCACCTGAAAGTAATTGGCTATCGACTTCGGCGCTAACCTGCCCGCAACCATCTTATCAACTAGGTCCTGAACAACCGTCTTCTTGATGACAGATAGCGGCAGGTCACCGATGTTCGGATTGAGCCACTTTTCGACGCACGACTCCCACGTTTCGAGTGTGGAAGGCGCTGTGTTTTGCTTCTTCATGCGCGTCAACCAAGCAGATGCTTGATGCCGGAACGTTGTTCCTTGAACGCTGGCGATTGATTTCACCAGTGTCTCTTCGGAGTTTGCGCCCGACGCTTCGACAATCCGCTTAGCCCTACGTCTCCGTTCGGATTCCGTTAAGACGCCGGGACCGCTCACAGGACAGATTCTTTCGCTCATGTACTGTCGCTGCTCTTGTTCCTCAACGTCCAACCAGAATCTGACTCGCCACCAGTTGCCGCTAACCGAGATACTGCCCACCTGACCGCTTCGTCGCGACATTGCACGTCCTCGTCTCTGTCGCTTAGGCGGTGTCGCTGCCGCGGAGCATACCACAGCCGGCACGACATTCTGCGCGATCTGTGGGGTGGGATGGGTAACGGCGCGCATTGCTACTTGTAATTCTACAGGTCGTCTATTGCAGAACTCATCGGACGCCCGGCCGCCATCTAACCGTTGAACGACAAACACGTTAGGTGCACGAATCACCTTTGGCGAAGCTCTGTCACGCGAAAAGCACAAGGGATGGTGTGATTTGTTGAGGGTGCCTACTGGTTGGGGCCGGCCGCCAGTCGGTCAACCTAGTGCTGGCGCCGCTACAGGTATGGGGTGGAGGCAGCCCGTCCCGTGTTTCTCCACAGAGTCGTACAGCCGCTGTGGCTCTAGCCAAGATCAATGCGGACGGTCGGGATGTGGAACGCCGCGAAACGTTGAACCTGACCCCCATATTTGAAAGGATGTCAGCTCCCGAGCTGGAAAACTATGCTGCCTCAGGTACGCTTCCTGAATGGGCTGCATAAGCTGTGAAGGTTGGTGCGTAGGATGGCTCGCTACTTCAAAGTAATCGGTCCTGGCGAGTGGGTCGAGAATCCGCAGCACCGAAATGCTGCCCGTGTACTCGCACAGTTTTCGGTTGGGAGTGTGGAGAGCCGCGCCGCAGCGCGCGTCCTCCTCGAACACCATGCTGGGGACGAATCCCTCCTCATCCGGGACTCAGATGGGGGCCTGTTCCTCCATGAACGGGCGCTCCAACCCGAGTCTGCCGCGGCCATCCTCCGGGCGCTCGCTGCGGCACGCGAGGAGCGGACGAAAAAGATCAGCGGAGAGGATTGAACCTCCATCGTCCAAATGGATTGCGCAGCTTTGTTGGTGAAAGTGTGCAAATACTTTCCATCGTTCAGCCTATCCGAACGAACCGGCTAAGAGTGGGTCAAAAGGACGAATCCGATCTCATTGAGGATTAAGACGTTTAGAATCCTCTGCAAAGACGTCGCAGTTTGCCCGTGTAGGCGCGGCGCGTGCAGTGAACTGTAGTACGCGCCGCGCCATTGCTCCCTCAAATCGAAGGGTAGGAGGTGACACATGCGGTGCTCAATCATTTTTGTCGCAGCTGCGCTCTTGGCCCTGCCCGCGACCGTAGAAGCGGACAAAATCTCTTTCACGACGGATCCATTCGCCGGAACCACGGCCCTGACGACCCCCGGCCGGCAGATTATCGGCAACGAATTGTTTACCCCGTTTTTTCCCGCGTCGGACGTTTTCTCGTTCGACGCCGGCATATTCGGCATCAGCAGCATTGTCTTTGCAAACAATACCATTGGCAACCTGCCAACGAGCGGTGTGAATGTCATCGTGCTGCGAACGTTTGACGACGACAACAACCCGGCGACCCCGTTTCTCGCCGGCAACGCCGCCAATCTACTGGCGGCGCAAATCACATCGCCAGGCGCGGGTTTCTTCATCTATTTCAACAGCGCACTCGACCTGCCCCGGTTGGTGTTTTCGACAGATCTCAGTGATAACACTGCCGATTTGAAGGTACTCGCTCGGATGACAAATTTGACAGGGCAGCCGGGCCGTGACGAACTCGCGAATTTCACCGCCGCGAACTTCGCCGTCCAAACGCCAGAGCCGGCTAGTGCTCTGCTGCTGATTTCTGGTGGCGCATTCTGGGCCTGTCGCCACGCGCTCCGTCGCAGGCGGCTCCGCGACTAGATTTGAAGTGGTTCCGCCTCTGTTCTGAGCGACGCCTCTTGAACAACCCGAACTGGGCTTAGTTACGATGTGCGTAAGTCGCTTCGATGGCTGGCTTTGATTCACGTTGGCGAGGCCGACCACTTACTCCGGTGGATTCCAAGCTCGCCGCCACGCCCTAGAAAGTCCTCCGACTGCTAACCTATTTTGGTTGAAACCACTTACGTCCCCATCTGATGCTCCGTTTACGTCCCTGCCGACGCACACCCTAAATTTGAGGCGCCAAGCCGCACGTCTCCACCTGAGTTTGGTGTAATACCGCAGACTGTCGGCGAATGGGGACATAGATCACAAATTCGTGTATATCGAAATGGTATAATCTCGGCGCAAGGGAGACTGTTGTGTCCGACGAGAGAGATCGCGTACTGAATCAGTGTGCCAAGCTCAAACGCTTGCTCGTTGCCACTCAAGCCCCGCGGGATACGATTCGCGTGGGCCAAATTCAAGACATGGCTGAGGCTTCCGACAATGTGGATCAACTGGTCTCTCTGTCTCACGATCTACGCGACCTGACCAACCCGCTATGGCACGAGGGCGATGGTCACGGCGGCATGGTTCTCAACAGAGATCGCCACAAGGAACTTCTGGACGACGATCCACTCTGTCCAACACACAATGGACCGATGGAATCGGCCTGCCTCAAGCCGTTAAAGAAAAATCTCTATTCCGCTGTACTGATAAAACGTGCCAAATAGTTTTATGGGACGGAAGGTTCCAAACTCTAGACGAGGAGGGCATCTTGGGCGCTGCCCCCGAGTCAGCTTGCCGGCGAGTCATAATCGTTCGTTTCTTATGCAAGATGCTCTATCCAGCTGAGCTACGAGCGCGTAACGCCATTATAATCGGCTTCCCCTCTTCTCAAAGACATCAACTTGGAATAGCATCCGGGTTTGGAGGTGCCCCATGCCTTTCAACGTCATGACGCTGTCAAGAGTGGATATGCCCGTCAGCCAGGCTGAAGGCCTGAAAATCCTGGAACGCGATCAGTTCTGCTGCAGGTATTGCGGATTGGACGGCAAGGCCAGCTTTGAAAACGCTCTGGTGATGTCTGTTGATTTCGTCCTACCGCGTGCCCGCAAGGGTAAGAAGGATCCCGCCAATCTGGTGGCCTGCTGTCGTCCATGCAACACAATAAAAGGCACACGCGTCTACAAAAGCTTCGAGGATGCCAAGAAATACGTGCTGGATCGCCGCGAAGAGATGCGCCGGACGTGGGAAGCCAATCGTGTACGGCCTGCGGCCAGAGCCGCTTCAGCTTAACTCGCTTGGAACGCCCGTCGGCGCGAAGTAGGGCGGCCCCTGCCGCGCTTTGAAAGTTCTCCCCAATCGCCTGCGGCCATAGGCTTGCATCCCGAAGCGCGCCAGAATCCAAATCTTCTAAACAGGCGGCTTCATTTCCTTGCCGGTGATCTGCAGATCGAACCCGTTCGGATCGCTCACATGAAAACTGTTCTCAGTGTCCGCTTGCGGATTTAGTCCGCGGCGCTCCAATTCAGCCTTAATCAAATTCTTGTCCCAGTTCTCGATGGTATACGCAATGTGATCGATGCGCGGCGGCGTGCTTCCTGCAGGCGCGTTGCGCGGAATCAGAAACGTATTCGTGTCGCCCAGGATCAGGCAGCACTGCTTGCCCGTATCCCCAACGACTTTCATCCCCAGCAATTCCGCATAGAAGTCGCGCGTCTTCGCGTAGTCGCTGACCTGGTACGAGATATGGTTCACCGCGACCGCCTTGAACGCCTTCGATTTTTCTCCCGGAGCCAATGTCGCACTTGCCGTCGGCACGCCCGCCGCGGCTCCCGCCACAAATGCAAGACTCTTGATCAGTTGCCGCCGCGTTATCCCACCGCGTTCGAAATCATCCACCAGCTTAGCAATCACGTTTTCCATCTTTAGCCTACACAACGTAGCCGTCACACCGCCAACTGCCCTTGTCCCGCTGCAACTGCCATTGAAACACGCTAAACAGGTTTGCGCGCGTAAAATTGCTCGGCCACCAATTGCCGGCTACTCGGCTCGCTCCCGTATTAGTCGCATCACCGGTCAAGTGCTTTCGCTTTCGTCATCTCCCGTTGCGCCTATAACCACCTTCGGTACGTCGTCGCACATTTTGAGACTCGTAATAAACCTCGTGTAGCATGTTTTCGTTCGGCCCTGAGTACACGAGGACTCAAAATGGACAACTGGAAAATTGGCCGGAACGCCGCTCGCGGCGCGTACCAAAGCCCCGGCCAGCATCGAATTAGAAGATAGTGCTACGCCGTCTTCCTGTTTCTGATGGCATTGATCCCAATAAGCATCGCAAGGCTCTCATGCTCGTCGGTACATTTCATCTCCTGCACGGAGTGGGCGGCAGCGCCGTGTCGATTTATGAAAAAGTCCATCCAAACCTCACGTTTGTCATTAGCGAGCTCGGCACTTTCGATACGGACTTGCCCACCCTATCCAGCAGCCCATTCGCAACCTGGCCGATCCCACCGCTGGCGCGGGCCAAGGGCACATGGCTGGGCGCCCTGGATCTAGATCACTTTCTTCCGGCATCGACTCGGATCGATCAGAACTGCAATGTACACCACGAGTTTCCCAAGATGCTATAGAAACCGATGTTCCTTTATCTCGGTCCTCAGGATTTGAGGCTAAGGAAAAAAACTGCCTGCAGATATCGCTTTGGATGTCAATTACAGAACGGAATTGCAGGAAGGCGGAGCACCGTGGGGATTCCCTCAAGCAGCGACTCCAGACGCCAAAGGAGTTCGATCAGCAGATTGCGAGTAGCGCCGGAACCCCTCTCTGTGATTCCTAAGCCGAAGGATCCCAAGCGACCGGATTCCGAACTCTCCAAGCAGGTGCAAAGTTGCCTCGACCGCAAGAGCCGCAGCGGCCGCCTAAGTAACTGAACGCAGCGTTATGTTCTGAAGCCCATCACCAACCAAAGATACGTTGCGCGGCCAGCACCAATCCCAGCGTGAACCCCGCGATCACCACTTCCCCGATTGCGCCCACTACAAACGGTTTCAGTCCTTGCTTTGACAGCGCCTTGAAGTTGGTGCGCAGCCCGACGCCCGCAAACGTCAGCAAAAATGCCCAACGCGAAAGATTCGCCAATGCCCCAATCTGCTCCTTGGAGAAAAACGCCGCCGTCGCCAGCGTAGAAATAATCAGGAATCCCAGCACGAACTTGGGAAACTTCTGCCACAGAAACTTGGCCTTGTTCCCGACCGCTTGCGCCTGTCCGCGGCTCGCCCAGTAAAACGCGTACGCCAGCACGACAAATCCGATCAGTGCGTTGCGGGTAGTCTTCGTCAGCACCGCCAGTTTTCCCGCTGCGTCAGAGTACAACGCACCGGCAGCCGCCGCCTCGGCAGTGTTGTCTACCGCCAAGCCGGACCATACACCGTAAGCATGATCCGTCAAATGCAGAGCATGCCCGATCAAAGGAAATGTGAACAACGAAAGCGCGCCTAGCGCCAGAATCGCCGCAATCGCAAACGAGGAATCTTCTTCGTCCGCGTCAATCGCACCTTGCGTGGCAATGATCGCGCTGACTCCGCAAACCGCCGAACCAACCGCCAGGAGGGAAGTTAATTTCGGTTTCAATCCGAACAAACGCCCAAGAAATGTCATGAACGCAATAGCAAGCGTAATTTCAATGCCGACCAGCGCCAGGCTGGTTCCACCCAGTTTAAGCACGTCTCCCAGCAAAAATCGCGCGCCTAGCAGCACAATGCCAGCCTTCAGCCAGAATTCATACGTGGCCACGCCTGCGCGAAAAATCTCTGGCACTCCCACCGCATTCGAAATTACCAAGCCCAGTAGAATTGCCCACAAAACATACTCAATATTCGGAAATGTCCAGTGATGCGCCTTCGCATATTTTCCGACGTTCGCTTCCAGTAGCTTTCCCGCGTAACCCACCGCGGCCAGCAGCAACACGCCCGGCACAATCCTCAAGAATTGCAGCGCTGGATTCACCGGTTTCACCTGCGCAATTGCAACCGAACTTGCCATACTCCACCTCATCTCCGTCATCAAACTTCATCAAACTTCAACGGCATCAAATCTCACAACCGCGTTTGCCACTTCGACTTTAAATCGGCGTCTTTCGCAGCGGCCGGCCTTTAGACCGGCCCTTTTTGCTGCCGGATCGGCACGTGATCGCTTTTTTCACCAAGGAATATGCTTGAACACACCAGCACGCACCAGCGCGGCCAACACAAACGCCAGCAACACTGCCCACGCATCAATCGAAAAACCGCGCTGTTTCACTGGAGCCGCAACCACTTGTCCTTGTTCGCTCATTCCGTTTCTCCTTTCGCTCTCGCGCACAAAAATCAAACCCACTGCAATCAAAATCCGTTAATTTGTCTTTCGCTCATTCAGCCGCAGCTCAATCGCTTCACTGTTTTTCAGCAATCCCGGATTTCTTCCCGCGCCCCATTCCGCAACCGACTGTGTCGCCACGCGTCCGACCAGCAGAATCGACGGCGCCGGCAACTGCGCTTCGCTCCCCAACGCAGCGATGCTCGTCCAAAGAACTCGCTGCTCCTCCCGCGTGGCTTGCGAAACCACCACGCAAGGCGTTTCTGGCGACAACCCGTTTTCCACCAAACGATCCGCAACTTCGCCGTAATGCGTTCCCGGCATGTAAATCGCGATCGTCGTTTCCGGAGTTACCGCAGCCCAATTGAGCCAACTCCCCGTTTCGCCGCGCGAAAATGTCGTGAACAACACTTGCGAAGCTACTCGCCGGTCGGTCAACGGAATTTTCGCTCCTGCTGCGGCTCCAACGGCCGCAGTAATACCGGCGACAATTTCAAAATCAACCCCCGCCCTGCGCAACGCTTCGATTTCTTCTCCCGCGCGGCCAAACAACAATGGATCGCCGCCCTTTAGCCGAACTACAATTTTGTTTTTCGTTGCGTAGCTCACCAGCAGACTGTTGATCTCGTCCTGCGTAAGTAACTTTTTTCCGGCGCGTTTGCCGACATCGATCAATTGCGCATCGCACGCAACCATCGCCAACACTTCTTTACTGACCAGCGCGTCGTATAAAACCACCTCAGCATCCGCAAGAACTCTCGCGGCCATAAGCGTCAACAATTCCGGATCGCCCGGCCCGGCGCCGACCAGATAAACTTTTCCGTTCACGAAGCACCTTGCCGCGACGGTTCTTTGTTTGCCTCTTTCACGAACCGCTCGTACATCGGCTTGCTCGCAAGTTGGTGCAGCATCTGCTTGTTGCTCTCCGTGCCACCGCCGTCAGCCGCACGCAGAAGCTCGCGCGCCGCGCCCAGCCACTCCAGCCATATTTCGTACTCCGGCCCAAACTGTTGTTCGAGTTCCTGGCGCAAGCGCTGTGCCAGCGCAGGACTCTTTCCATTGGTCGAAATCGCAATCTGCAAATCGCCGCGTTGCACAATCGATCCGTAATAGAAATGGCAGTTCTCGATGTCGTCCACCGCATTGCACAAAATTCCCCGCGCTTCCGCTTCGCGAAACACGGATGCGTTCACGCCTGGCGCCGAAGTCGCAGCGATTGCCAGCGTCGCGTCAGAAACATCATCCGCTTGAAATTTCCGCGGAACCCATTCGATCTTCCGGTTGCGAATCGGTTCGGCAAAAGCAATATGAACTTCTGGCGCGATCACGCGCACTCGCGCCCCAGCCCGCAGCAATCCGTCGATTTTTCCGGCAGCAATTTCGCCGCCGCCCACTACCACCACCAGTCGTCCTTGCAACTTAACGAAAATCGGAAACAAACTCATGTCAACCCTCCACTCCAGCCGGGATTCTGCCGGCGGGTACGTCGCGTTCCACCGCGGCAAACGATTCGCCCGCAAGAATGGTGCGAATTTGCTCGTTGGTATTGCGTGCAAGAAACGTCCGCAGATTTTCATTGCTATCACGGGTTTCCTGAAAATGTAGAAGCAAGCGTTCGATCGCATCGGGAACATCCGTCGCCGCACAGCGATATCCGACCGGACGCGCAATCGAAGCAATGTGGCCGACGCTTCCGCCCACGCAGAAGTAGTACGCGTCCACCATTTTTCCGCCGACTTTGATTTTCTTGCCTTCGATGCCGATGTCAGCGATCCAGTGCTGGCCGCAACTGTTCGGGCATCCGGTGATGTGCAATTTGATCTGTTCAGAAAAGCCCGGCAGCCGTTCATCGAGTTCGGTGGCGAGCCAGCGCGCGAATCCCTTTGTTTCCGTTAACGCAAGCTTGCAGAATTCCGACCCCGTGCACGCCACGGTTCCTCGCGCAAACGCCGGTACTTCGACCGGTAGCCCCACGCGAGTCAGTTCCGCGGCAACAGTCTTGGCATGTTCTTCGCGAATATTTGCCAGCAATAAGTTCTGCTGCACGGTCGCGCGCAAATTGCCGTCGCCAAATTCGTCCGTCAGCTGAGCCGCGCGGCGCAGTTGCGCCGGCGTGATTCTTCCCCTCAGCACCGAAGCGCCAATAAAGACCAGTCCAGCCTGTTTCTGCCGGTGAATTCCGGTATGGTTGCGATGTACGTCGGCAGGAATTTTCTCGTCGGCCGCGGGGTCAAGCGAAAACCCGATGGTGCGATTCAGTTCTGCGAGAAAACTCTCCGCCGTCCATCCATGCTTCAAAAAAAGATACTTCAGCCGCGCCTGTTCCCTGCTTTGGCGGAGCACTTCGCTGGCCCGGAAAATTTCCGCCACTCCGCGCGCCACATCGACTACTTGATCCTGCCGCACAAAAGCATCCAGCTTCAGTGCGATATGTGGTTCGGTCGAAAGACCTCCACCGATGCGCAGTGAAAATCCATCTTCA
Source organism: uncultured Acidobacteriota bacterium (assembly GCA_963743735.1). GTDB lineage: Bacteria > Acidobacteriota > Terriglobia > Acidiferrales > UBA7541 > Acidiferrum. The sequence goes on along the minus strand of CAVURF010000001.1, from coordinate 378,579 downwards.
ACGACGTCGCCACGCTTTCTCCGCGCGGGTGTGAATGCCACGTCATTAATTTCTGGATAGCTGCACCACGACCTGCAGCCGGTGACCGTCATCTTGAACTTGCGCGGCAAATTGTAAAATTCACGATTACCGCCGAGCGCGCGGTCCACTGCCAACGCGAATGGCGACGCGTCAAAGTGTTCGTCGGCGGCAACTCCCGCAACTGGGCATCCGGTCACATTGCGCACCACATCGCCACACGCCCCGGTGGTCGTCAATCCAGCAGCCTGCAATTTTTCAATCAAATCCGGAATCGTCTGAATCGTCACCCAGTGCAGCTGCACGTTCTGCCGCACGGTGATATCCGCAACACCGCGGCCGTAGTCCTCGGACAAACCGGCGAGCACCCGTACCTGATCGCTACTTAGAATTCCGTTGGGGATGCGAACGCGTACCATGAAAAACTCAGTAGCTTTTCCTTCGCCGTTCGCTCCGCCTATCACTCCCGCGCCATCGCCCTGAGTGTAAATTCCCCAGGAACGGAAGTAAGTGCCCAGCCATTCCGGCGGCACGGAATCGCGTCCGTTGCTCGCGAATTCACGGATCTCATCGAGATGATCCCAGGCCAGCTTTTCGCGCTTGAGCCGCTCTACTCTCTGCGCTTTGGTTTCTTTAACTTCAGCCATGTCCCGCTTTCCCTTTTTTCACTCACCCGTGCTACAAATCTGGCGCCAAAACAAAAAGCCCACGTGTCCAGGATTTCTGGCACGTGGGCTTTGGAATTTCTTTTGTACGGAGGTTCTAGGTCCGCAGCAGCCTCAAGCCAGAAATGTGACGTTCGCGACAGCAACAGCAGCTGCAGCAACAACACACGGTCTGGCAAGTCATTCGCATCAACTCAAAGGGTACGTCGACTAGTTCATGCTGTCAATGCCGTCCTTGACGGCAAAAAAATGATTCTGAGCAGCAAACATTTGGATGCAGCCATTTGCCTGGTGGTTATGCCTGGAAGTTACGCCCGCCAGCTAATCGAGATAAGTCCATTCATTCCAGGAGCTAGATAGATTCTTTAGCGGCTGCCGGCAGATATAAATGGTCAATCCCGATTCTTCTGGAAGTGCGTATTCCGGACTGATGGTCGCAAAAGCCTTTACGTCGCCGAACGCACGGTCCAGTCTTTCTTTCGGGAATCCTATCGCGATGACCACATCTCCAGAGGCGCCGCGCGGCCCCCACGCGCCGTACTGGTTGTGGCCGCTGATCGCTTTGGGTAGGCCATAGTTTCTGCCGAAATAGTCGATCGCGCCAGCTTCGCCATAATTGTAGGCAAGCAATGTAGCGCGTAATTGTTCGTCGTTGGGCAAAGAACGCACTGCGCGTGACGTGGCTTGAACCTGCTGCTGCCAGCCGAACATGTCGCCAAAAAGCTGCGGCAGCGAATTCAGCGGAACGTTTTCCACTTTCACGTCCTGCACGCCGAAAAATGCGCAATATCTTACTGCGGCGGTTACGGGAAGAATCGGCATGGCCAGCGGCGCTGCAATCATTCCAGAAAGAATTATCGGCCCAAGCACCACGGATTTCAGCCAGCCAGCGGCCGGTAAAAATATCTTTCGTTCCCACCAGACCGCACCACCCGCCAGCAACATGATGTACGCCGGAGCGAGATAGTAGATTTTGCCGTGCAGCAAAATCATTTCCAGCAGTACGACGAGATACGCGTAACCGAGAACTGCGTATTTTCGGCCTTGGCGATCAAAAAGAAAAAAGTACAAACCCGCCAGCCAGAACGGCGCCACCAGCGGATTTACCAAAAGAAATTGCTCGCCAACGTAGGTCAGCGGCGAAACGGTTGAGTATTTGGTGCCAATCACCGTATGCAGCAGCGCAATCGTTGGGTAGCCGTTGTGAATTTCCCAAAGCAGATTGGGCAGAAAAATTAAAAATGCGATTGCCAGGGCCAGCCAAATTTCGACGCGCGCAAATTGTTTGCGGGCGGGAGTGAGCAACAGACCGAGGGCAATTCCGGAGCCGAAGAAAAGCATGGAGTGTTTATTGAGGATTCCGAGTCCTGCAGTGGCTCCGAAAAGTAGCCATAGCCGCGGGCTGCCGCCATTCAGGATGCGCAACACAATCGCAGCGCAGACCATCCAGAACACCGGCTCGAACGCGTTCATGGAAAGGAAATTATCGAAGGTCAGATAAATCGGCGCCAGGAAAACCAAGAGCGCCGCGAAGAATTGTGCGAAGCGCGCACCACCAACTTCGCGCGCGATCCAGCCGCCCAGGAAAACTTTAGGCGCTGCGGAAAGAGCGGGAAACAAACGCAGAGCGAACAATGAATCGCCGAATAAGCTGCGGCTGACGCGCGACGCCAGTGCGACGAGCGGAGCATGGTCGACGTAACCCCAAGCAAGATGTTCGCCACAGGCAGCGTAATAGAGTTCGTCGCGGAAATAGCCATATTGGGAGTTGAACAGGAAATGTACAAATACGGCGAGCGCCGCAAGCGCGTACACGGACTTGTCAAGAGGCGCGCGCCGCGGAGAAACTGGGTCTGGTTGCTGGTCCATGAAAATGAAAAAGTTCTCGTCGATTACGCGCCGCGCGCAGTGAAATTAGCGAAACCCTTCGGCTATTGCGCTCCCACCAAAGTTGCCGACTTGATGTGATCCAGCTTCGGCCAGCCCTTAAGCAGATACGGATCGCCTTGTTTTTCCAATTGGTCCTGGTCCGGCCCCGCGCTGTCGCCATATCCTTCGTACATCATCTCCACCACGTTCATGCCGTTGCCATCTACGATGCCGAATGGAGCGAAACCCTGGCCGGAATGATCGAGTGGCGCATTGTCCTTCAGGTTGATGAACACTTGCGTGCCACGCGAATTCGGATTTGAAGTTTGTGCAAATACGATGGTGCCGCGCTTGTTGGACTGGACGACCGGATCGTCTTTCATGGTTACATGCTGCCAGGCAGAGTTCACGGAAGGATTTGCGCTAATGCCGAACTGCACCACGAAATTCGGGACCACGCGAAAGAAAGCAGCGTTGTCGTAAAAATGATGTTTCACCAGATTGTAGAAGCGGTCGGCTTCCAGAGGAGCCCATGCGCGCGTCACAGTAATCGCAAATTCTCCGCGCGTAGTATCGAATTTTACTTTGTAGGTTTCCGGCGCCTTTTCTGTCAGCTTTGCGGGAGAAAGCAGCTCTTTCACGTAGTTGTGCCCTGGCTCGGCGGGTTTGCTCGCCGTTGCAGATGCCGGAGCGGACTTGCTTTCCGCTGGTGGCTCCGTGGTTGGCTGAGGTGTTATGCTATCCGACTTCGATGGCTGCGGTGCCGCGGACTCTGCCGGCGGTTGTTCGCGCTTCGTGCAGCCATTCATGGTTATTCCGACAGCGAACACCATCGCGGCCCAACCGGCAATGTTATTTTTCACGCTCATGCGAATTCTCCGTCCCTCAAGTTATCCGTTACTTGTTTGCGTGCAATTCCCCACTCACGCGCTCAACGTCGGTCATCAGGCGCAAGGTATTCTCGCCTAGAATCTTTCGCACGTCACCATCGGAATAGCCTTTCTTCAGCAGCGCTTCAGTAATCTTTGGCACCATGGTCGCGTCTTCCATACCATAGGGCATGTTGGCGCCGTCAAAATCCGAGCCTAGACCAACATGATCGATACCAGCAACTTCTACCGCGTGGTCGATGTGTTCGATGATTTTGCCGTAGTCCACCCGCGGCAACACGCCTTTTGCGACGTATTCCCGGGTAACGCGGTCGCCTTCGATTAACATGCAGCCTTCATTGACGTCGCCGCAGCGTTTGTTGACTTCTTGCGCGATATGTTCATTGATTTTGGGATCGGCTTTTTCCGCATTGCGAAATTCCTGGCTCAAAAATCCCACGTGGTAATTGATTTGTATAACGCCGCCTTTTGCCGCCAGATCCTTCATCATCTGATCGGTCATATTTCGCGGAGCGTCGCAAATCGCGCGGCAGGACGAGTGGGATGCGAGCAGTGGCGCCCGGCTGACTTCCAGCGCGTCGTAAAAAGTTTTGTCGCTTACGTGCGAAATATCCACCATCACGCCAAGCCGATTCACTTCGCGAACAACATCTTTTCCGAAATCGGTGAGACCGTTGTGGACCGGCTTATCGGTGGAAGAATCTGCCCACTCGTCATTCCCGCTGTGCGTGAGCGTCATGTAACGCACGCCGAGGCCAGCATATTTGCGTAGCACGCCAAGATCGCTGTTGATCATGTGGCCGCCTTCAACACCCATCAACGCGGCGATCTTGCCGATTTTGTGCGCTTGACGAATTTGCTCGGCGGTTGTGGCAAGTACAAGGTCTTTCGGGTGTTTTCGCACCTGCTCTCGCACGGCGTCAATCTGCTCGAGTGCTTTTGGTACTGCGGTCGGACCGGTCACTTTGCTCGGAATCCAGATAGAAAAGAAAATTGCACCCAGGCCGCCTTCACGCATTCGTGGAATATCTATGCTTCCCGAAGTGTGACGTTCGCCAAGATCGAATTTCGGATCGAGCAGCAACTGCGTGGTGTCGTCATGAGTATCGATAACGATGGAAGAGAAATGCAGTTTTTTCGTTCTTTCTGAAACACTGTCACCCGCCAGCGTCGTCACTACCACTAGACCTCCAAGGGCAACAAACGCCGCTCGCATGATCACAATAGACATCGCACTTCCTTTCAGTTTATTGGTCACTGCTGAGCTTGCAATTCCCTGCTTATTTTTTCGTTCTGCTCCATGACGCGCAACAGGTTGCCGCCGAGAATTTTCCGGATGTCATCATCGGAATAACCTTTTCGCATCAGCGCTTCAGTGATTTTGGGAAGTTTGGAAGCGTCTTCCATGCCTTCGGGCATGCTGGCGCCATCGAAGTCGGAGCCCAGGCCGACGTGATCGGCGCCGGCAAGTTTCACGGCGTGGTCGATGTGATCGATGATCCGTTCCCAACTGACATGCGGGAGTTTTCCTTCGGCGACCGCTTTCTGCTGCGTCTCGGTCATCTTCTTTCCGACACAGGCTTCATCATCGCCGCATTCTTTTTTGACCTGATCGAAAATTTGTACCACGCCGCCCGAAAGTTCGTCTGAGGCGTCTTTGTACGCCTGGTCGATGAAGCTCATCTCGTAATTGATCTGAATGACGCCGCCCTTGGCTGCCAGCGCTTTGATCATGTCGTCAGACATGTCGCGCACATGATTGCAAAGCGCGCGACAGGAAGAGTGCGAAGCGATCAGCGGCGCTTTGCTGACCTCCAACGCGTCGTAAAAAGTTTTGTCGCTAACGTGGGAAATGTCCACCATGATTCCCTGACGATTCATTTCGCGAACAATATCCTTGCCGTGGTCGGTGAGGCCGTTGTGCGCGGGTTTGTCGGTGGAAGAATCGGCCCACTCGTCGTTGTAAAAATGCGAGAGCGTCATATAGCGGACGCCGAGGTCGCCGAAAATGCGCACCATGCGAATATCGTTGCCGATCATGTGTCCGCCCTCGACCCCAATGAGGGCGGCGATTTTGCCGTGCGCGTGCGCGCGGCGCACGTCTTCCGCGGTGCGGCAGAACATCATGTCTTCGGAATTCTTGCGAACGTTTTCGTGCACGGCATCAATTTGATCCAGTGCTTTCTGAACGGCAGGCGGGCCCATGATGCGGCCATCAATCCAGATGGAAAAGAAAATTGCGTTCATGCCGCCTTCGCGCATGCGCGGAATATCTATGCTACCGTCGGCGTTTCGTTTGGCGATGTCGAAGTCTTTGGAGAAAAAACGTTGCGTGGTGTCGTCGTGGGTGTCTAGAACGACGGAAGAAAAGTGCAGCTTGCGGGCGCGGTCGGCAATTTCATCGGCGTTTGCGGCGCCGACCGCCGGGTAGCAGGCGAGCATCGCGATACAAAAATAAACAGCGGCGCGGGAATAGCGCATCAATCGCTCCTGGGGCTGGAAACCGAGCCCGGTTGAAATCGAACAAAAATGTTGAGGTGAGATTCTACCCCAAGAGCCAGCCGAGCATGGCCTGTTTCCAGGCTTGACGATTTACTTCCGCGATGGATTCGGTGAGCGGAATCTCTTTCGGACACGCCTTCACGCAATTTTGTGAGTTGGCGCAATTCTGTACGCCGCCGGGTTGCATCAAAGCGCCAATGCGTTCGTGAGCGTGCATCGCTCCCGTAGGATGCATGTTGAAGAGGCGCACTTGGCTGATGATTGCGGCGCCGACGAAATCTCCGGCGGATGTGCCTGTCACTTGCGGGCAAACTTCCAGGCAATTGCCGCAGGAGATGCAGGTGGAAAGTTTGTAGGCCTTTTCCTGAGTTTCCGGAGCCACGCGCGGACCTTCACCGAGATCGTAAGTCCCGTCAATGGGAATCCACGCCTTCACGCGCTTCAAGCTTTCGAACATGAACTGGCGGTCCACGGCGAGGTCGCGGACTACCGGAAATTTTGACATCGGCTCTAACCGAATGGGCTTTTCCAATTTATCGACCAACGCTGAACAGGCCATACGCGCCTTGCCGTTGATGAGCATGGCGCAAGACCCGCAGACCTCTTCCAGGCAATTGGAATCGTAGGATACCGGCGTGGTCTTTTTTCCGTCGCGGGTTGCAGGATTTTCTGCGATATCGCGCAGACAGATGATGACGTTCATCGCGGGACGCCAGGTCAACGCAAATTCTTCCCAATACGGCGCGCCTTGCGGACTTACTTGCCGTTTTATTCTTACGATGACTTGTTTTTCAGCCATAAGCCTCGCCAAGCCTATTACGTTGAGATCCTTCGCCCGCCTTCGCGGGGCTCCTTGAATCGCAATCGAAGCACAGCGTCACTTCACAGCGTCGTATCGCCGCGGGCGCGGAGTGATCTGCGAAATGTCCACAGCTTCGTAATTCAGCTGGATTTCGCCGCCCACCCACTTTGCCCGAGTGGTCTTCAGCCAGTTCGCGTCATCGCGATCCGGGAAATCTGGTTTGTAATGCGCGCCGCGCGATTCGTTTCGGGCGTGCGCACCGAGGGTGATGACTCGCGCGAGAACCAACATGTTTCCCAATTCGCGAGCGAAGTTCAGCGTCTGGTTGGACCACTTGCTGCGATCGCTCAGGTTGACTTTGCGGAATCGCTGGTCCAGGTCGAGCAATTTGTTGTAAGCGATTTCCAGATTTTTGTTGATGCGCGTGACGGTGACATGCTCGGTCATGGTTTCACCAAGTTCGCGCCAGATAGCCATAATGTTTTCGTTACCTTCTTGCGAAATCAGAACCTGATTCAAGGCTTCCTGGCGCTGGCGCTCGCGATCGAAGATGCTGGAATCGACAGCGTCAGTTCCCTTTTCTAAATTTTTCGCATACTTGTTGGCTGCGGTCCCAGCCAATCCTCCACCGAAAATGCAGGACACCAAAGAGTTCGCGCCGAGACGATTTGCGCCGTGATATTGATATTCACATTCGCCGGCCGCGTAGATTCCCGGCACGCTCGTCGCCTGGTTCTCGGCGTTTACCCACATGCCGCCCATGGTGTAGTGCATGGCGGGAAAAACTTTCATCGGCTCTTCGCGTGGATCGACGCCTAAAAACTTCTCATAAATTTCCAGGATGCCCTCAAGCTTGCGGTCCAACGTCTCTCGCGGAATATGCGTCACATCGAGGTACACTGCGGCTTGGCCGACGAGACCGAGTTTTTCCTGATAGACGATTCGATGGATCGCGCGGGTGGCGATGTCGCGCGGCACCAGGTTTCCGTACTTGGGATACCATTCTTCCAGAAAATAAAATCTCTCGTTTTCTGGAATGCTTTTTGCGGCGCGCGTGTCACCGGCTTTTTTCGGTACCCACACGCGGCCGCCCTCGCCGCGCGCTGATTCGCTCATCAGGCGCAATTTGTCCTCGCCGGGAATCGCCGTCGGATGCACCTGAATAAATTCGCCGTTGGCGTAATCCACGCCCTGCTGAAAAAGAACCGACTGCGCCGATCCGGTGCAGACAACGGAGTTTGTCGAACGCCCAAAGATTGCGCCGATTCCGCCGGTGCAAACAATCACTGCGTCCGCAGCGAACGTTTTTACTTCCATAGTGCGCAAATCCATGGCGCAGATACCGCGGCACACGCCGGCATCGTCGAGCACTGCGGACAAAAATGTGAAGCCCTCGTATTTCTTAACTTTGCCTTCGGCTTCGTGACGCCGTACCTGCTCGTCGAGCGCGTAGAGCAGTTGCTGGCCTGTTGTGGCGCCTGCAAATGCGGTGCGGTGATACAGCGTGCCGCCGAATCGCCGGTAATCAAGCAAACCTTCCGGCGTACGGTTAAACATCACGCCCATGCGGTCGAGCAGGTCAATAATTCCCGGCGCGGCTTCGCACATTCGTTTTACGAGCGGCTGATTGGCAAGAAAATCGCCGCCGTAAATGGTGTCGTCAAAATGTTTGGCGGTAGTGTCGCCTTCGCCCTTCTGATTTTTTGCAGCGTTGATGCCACCTTGCGCGCAGACCGAGTGCGAGCGCTTTACCGGTACGATGGAAAACAAATCGACCGGCAAGCCGGATTCGGCAACGCGAATCGTGGCCATCAGTCCGGCCAGTCCTCCACCCACAATAATTATCTTCGGCTGTCTCATCGGGTTATGTACGAAGCAAATGGATGCCAGTCAAAACGGAAACTGATCAAAATAAGAATTCCGATGACGCTGAAAGAAATTCCTACGAACGCGCCGAGTTGTCCAGCGGCACGCTGCGCACGGGCTGTCGCCGCAAGTCCCCACTTGCAAAGAAAATTCCAGATGCCGACGCCCAGATGGAAAGATGAAGCAAGAATGCCGACCACAAAAAACGCCAGATACCACGGATTCTGCAGATCGTTATAGACGGTGTCGTAGGTGGACCGGCCGTGAGTCAACCAGCGCTCGGTGTAAACGTGCCATCCTATATATACGAACGCGATCAGGCCGCTGTAGCGCTGCATCGTGTATAACCAGTTTTTTACCCAGGGATATTGCGAAACGTTCGATTTCCCGTCCAGCCAGATATACACGCCGTATCCGCCGTGAAACACAATCGGCAAAACAATAAAAAATAGTTCCACGAATGGGCGGAACGGAATGGTCTGCAATTCCTGCGAGATCGAATTGTATTTATCGGGACTGACCAGAACGGCGCTGTTGGACCAGAAATGTTCCGCCAGGAATGCACCAACGGGAATTAAACCGCTCAAGGAATGGAGTTTTCTGAGGAGATAACTCGTGTCAGGCCGGGTTGTCGTTGCGGACATGCCCTCTCCGCTGCGCGTGCCCCGCCGTGCTTGTTACTGAACTCAACATGGGAAGTTCTCACTTGCAGCACAAAAAGTATAACAGTTGGTTTCGATCGCGCAAAATCGCAGCACGTTTTGTCGCGCTCGCTTTTTTTGGAAATTTCGACAACTTAATCTGTTGCCGTACATCTTGCTTTTGTTATCTTACAAGTTGCAAGCGCGTTGCCGGCGCTCACACCGGGCCTAAAACTCTCGACCACTTTCACAAACCATGAGCAAAAAACTGGTAGCCGAACTCGAGATGTTGGCCAATAGCCTTCGGTCTGGAGATGCGTCGAACCAGCAACTTTCCATAGCCGCGCTGGCAGAACGCATCGCGAAAACTCTGCATGTCAAAGCAGATGAAGTTGCGATCCTCGCAATCTCCGAGCAACGAAGGCAACTTTATTTCCTGGTACCGGATGCGCTTCGCAACGTAGGCCAGATCCCGCTTTCCAGTACTTCGGCGCTTGCCGCGCGAACGGTGCGTGAAAACCGGCCGGAAATCGTAAACAACTTCGCGACGGTACGTCATGCTAGTGTTTTCGAAGGCGTAAAAGCCGAATCGCTGAACTCAGCGGCGATTCAAAGAATTATCAGTGCGCCGATCCTGGCGGATGGAAAAGTAATCGGAGTGATTCAAATCAGCCGCAAAGGGGCCACGGTTACGGAAGCCGGGCCGGAATTTGCGGCCGACGATCTGGGAAAACTTCTTTCGATCTGCAAACCGCTGGGAAAGCTGATCCAACACGTCGCACAAGCACAAGACTGAAGCGCGTTGGTTCTTCGCCGCATTAAATTCTCGCTGCAATGTCGTTTGACATTGACACTCGATATCCTTCTTGTTACTTTTCCACAGCACTAAATTCTTCGTTGCTACTTTACTCACGGAGGCCGCGTACCGGCACTATGGCGTTTGTCGCTAAGAAAATTTTCTTGACCAAAGGCGTCGGTAAACATCGTGAGCGGCTGTCCAGTTTTGAGCTTGCCCTCCGCAATGCGGGTATCGCCGCATGTAACATCGTCCGCGTCTCATCGATTTTTCCTCCCAGCTGCAAATTAATTTCGCGCAGCGAAGGTTTGAAGCACATAAAGCCCGGACAGGTCGCGTTTACCGTAATCAGCGAAAATTCTACAAAAGAGCCGCACCGCTTGATCGCGGCCAGCATCGGATTGGCGTTGCCCAGCGACAAAACGATGTACGGCTACCTCTCCGAGCATCACTCCTTTGGCGAGAGCGAAGAAATCGCCGGAGAATACGCGGAAGAACTCGCGGCGGAAATGCTGGCGACAACCTTGAACGTGGAGTTCGATCCGGATTTGTCATGGGACGAGAAAAAAGAGGTCTATCGCATCTCGAATAAGATCGTGCGCACGCTCAATGTCACGCAATCCGCCGTCGGCGACAAACGCGGCCTGTGGACGACCGTACTGGGGGCTGCGATTCTCATTGGCGAAGACGACTAAGCCTTTTCATCAAGCTGGTACGCGGTTCTCAACCATCTTTCCACTTCATCATCGATGTCGGCTGTCTTCTTAAGTTCGATCCGGTGCGTTATACGGTCTTTCTTCGCCAGGCCACCGGTGTCCACGATTCGTTTGGGCAATTTACCTCTGAAGTGTGTCAGCGCGAGCCCTAAGTCGACCCGCGTATTGGTAGTTGGCTTGATTTGCGCGAAAACATGTTTTCTATACAGCGGCACCATGGTTTTGCAGGGACACGCTTTTACGTCGGGGCCAAGTCTGCTCGGCCAATTGCAAAATGCTCTCGTAAATCGGGCGCAGCGCTTCTTTTTTACCCGCGTATTGTTCCTCTACGTACTTCGCCGCAGCCGTCAGATATCCTTCGTCCGAATCTTCGTCGCCGCCTTTGCCGTCCACGCGCTCAGCGATCCACCACGCACTGTTCGTGCCGAGCTTATGCTTCGATTTCAGCCAGTCGCGCCGCTCGGTCTCGGATTTCGGACCTTCTTTTTTCACAAACGCAATCCACTCGTCGAGCGATCGCCCTGTTTTGCCTTTCAGTTCCTCAATCCATTTCTGCATCATGGCAACGCCCGGATGCACTCCGTAAATGGATTGTTTCGCTCTTCTTGCTTGCGCACTCATCGCGCACTACCTAGACAAAAGTTCGACGCCGTCGGGTCCGTTCTCTCTTGCTGTGGCCTTCGGTACATCATCCTTAATCCCTGTTTTTGAAGTATCCGATGCGTTCCAAAACCGCACCCACGACCAGCGGCAATGCAACTGTCGCGTCCTCGAACACTTCCGCCAGTTTTCCGCCTTCTTCTGGCGGCACAAATTTTCCCCACGACACAGCTTCGGTGTAAGTGCTGCCGCTCAGCCCTCCCCAATGTACTGGTTCCGGACAAATGCGCACGCCGTAGGCGTAGCGTTTCAGCGGCATATCTTTGTATCCGCGCCGCGCCATCAGTTCCGCATAAACTCCGAATTGCTGCGACCAATTGCGCGGGACACCGCCGCCAATCGTGAAAATTCCCATCTTCTTCGTGGCCATCATGGTGTCGGCAAACTTTTCGAAGTCCTCGAAGGGATCGAAACGCAGCAGCGGACGTTTGTCGCGCTGCCTGCCGAACTTGTTCAGCGCAAAATCGATGCCCAACTCCGAATCGGAGAAGGCCGGAACAAATACCGGTACATTGTGCTGGTAGGCGGATTTCAGAATTCCGCGGCCCGTGGTATTTTTCACCAGATATTCGCCAATACGGCGATGTAGCTTCCAACTACAGACGATTTCTTCTTCGTCCCAATCTTGCAGGATCGAATCAACCACTTCTTCCACATGATCCAGATTCGTTTCCGGTTCCAGTGAGTCGTAGACCCGGTTGTAGCCGGCGTTGAATAATTCGTTGTCGTCCATTTTTGCGGGGTCGTAACGGAAATGCGAAAGGCCGGTCGCTTCTACCAGTCCGTGGGCCATCAGCGCGCCAGTCGAGACGACGGCTTTGACAATTCCGCTTTCGATCAAGTCGCAAAACACTAGTCCCATTTTTCCGACGGTCAACGCGCCGGCCAGCGTCATCACCGCGAAACAATCCTTGTCGCGAGCCATCGCTTCAAGAACGTCCGCGGCGTCGCCAACCTGCCGCGCGGTGTACGCCGTATCGCCCATGGCCCGTACCAGCTGATCGATGGTGCGGCACTTCGACAAGTCCAGAGGGAAAATCGGACGCAATTTATCTTTCACTGGGTCATGCAGCACGCGACCGGTCACCGTCTTTACGCCAGCGGCTTCTTTCCTTGCTTTTGCCATTGCGCTCCTGAATTTCCAGAAAATGAAAAGCAGGTTATGAAAATATTTACCGACGATGAAAGTCACAAACGAATTGCCGGTGACGCATCTTACTTTTTATCCGCAACACTTCGTCAAAGAACTTTCCGCGATTTTCCTGACGCGCAGCGCGTCTCTGGCGTCAAATATCGAGCCTGCATGTTACGATATTCCCATGGCGGATAAATTCAGGGTCGGCCTGATTCAAATGAGTTCCACGCAAGAATGCAGGCGACAATCTCGCCCGTGCGATCGGCAAGATTCGCGAAGCCGCCAAGCGCGGCGCGCAAATTATCTGTCATGGACGAACTGTTTCTGCGGCGAATATTTCTGCCGCACGGAAGAAGCTGCACTGTTTGACCTGGCTGAGCCGATTCCCGGACCGACAACCGATTCACTGGGCAAAATTGCCAAAGAAAATAATGTCGCGCTCGCGGTTTCGATTTTCGAACGACGCGCCGCCGGGCATTTATCACAATTCCTGCGCGGTGATTGATGCTGACGGATCGTTGCTCGGCAAATATCGCAAAATGCATATTCCCGACGACCCGCTCTACTATGAGAAATTCTATTTCACGCCGGGAGACCTCGGTTTTCCGAATTTCGACACCAAGTTCGGCCGCATCGGAATTCAGATTTGCTGGGACCAGTGGTATCCAGAAGGATCGCGCCTGACCGCGCTTGCAAGGGGCGCAGGTAATTTTTTACCCGACCAGCATCGGCTGGCACCCGAAAGAAAAGGCGGAATTCGGCATGGCACAGCTCGATGCCTGGCGAACTATTCAGCGTTCGCACGCCATCGCCAACGGAACATTTGTTGCGGTTGTGAATCGGGTAGGCTACGAGGGAAATCCGGCCGCAGGTGATCCGGGAATCGAATTCTGGGGAAATTCTTTCGTTGCCGATCCGTTTGGACAGATAATTTCGCAGGCCGGAAGCGAAAACGAAGAAATTCTGGTAGTCGAATGCGATCCCGCGAAAAGTGAAGAAACGCGACGCGGTTGGCCATTCTTCCGCGATCGCCGCATCGATGCGTATCAGCCGATTCTGAATCGCTGGCTCGGCGAATAATGTCCGTCGCATAGTTTCCCAGCGTTCACTCGGATTTCGCATGCCTGCCGAGTGGGCTCCGCACGAAGGAACATTTCTTGGCTGGCCTCACGAAATCTCCGACTGGCCGGGCAAATTTGCTCCGATCCCCTGGGCATTTTCGGAAATCGTGCGCCACCTGGCGCGCGTGGAACGAGTCTTTCTTCTTGTCGAGAATCGTGCCGCGCACAATCGCGCGTCACAGCCATCCTGGAAAAATCGCACGTCAATCTCGACCATGTTCATTTTCTGCGCATTCCGACGGATCGCGGCTGGATGCGCGACTCTGGCCCGATTTGCGTAGCCAATAAAGCCGGCGGAGTGGCCTTCAATCATTTTGTATTTAACGGCTGGGCGAAATACGCCAATCACAAGAAGGATGCGCAAGCAGTGACGCGCGCCAACAAAGAGCTTCGCCGGAAAATGTTTCTGCCAATGCACAAAGGCCGCCGTGTCGTACTCGAAGGCGGCTCGATCGATGTAAACGGCTCGGGCAGCCTGCTGACCACGGAAGAATGTCTGCAGAGCAACATGCAAGTACGCAATCCCGGCTTCAGCAAAGAAGATTATGAAGAAGTTTTCCGCAACTATCTTGGCGTAACCAATGTTCTTTGGCTGAAAAGTGGGATTGCCGGGGACGACACGCACGGTCATGTGGACGATCTCTCCCGCTTCGTCGATCCGTCAACAGTCGTAACTATGGTGGAAGAAAATAAATCGGATGCCAATTATTCCGCGCTGCAGGAAAATTTGGCGCTCCTTAGATCGATGAAAGATCAAGACGGCAAACCGCTTCGCATCGAAACGCTACCGATGCCGGCGCCAGTCTTATTCGACGAACAACGCTTGCCTGCCAGCTACGCAAACTTTTACATCGCGAACAAAATCGTTCTGGTTCCAGTCTTCAACGATTCCAACGATCGCGTGGCCCTCAACCTATTCGCAAAACTCTTCCCTGGACGTGAAATCGCACCAATTTACTGCCGCGATCTGGTTCTCGGCCTCGGTACTATCCACTGCATGACGCAACAACTTCCAACGTCTACGTGATTTCGGCAGTTTGTGGCTGAGGCGCATGGTCAAACGCTCCACGGTTTCCGACATTAAAATCCTTTGCGCCGGCTTCGCCGGATCCCAGGATCACAACAAATCTTGAGCGTAGCTTACGCGGTCCATTATTCACTTTCTTGAAAGCCATGAAGCCCGCGCGGCTGCCTTCCCGCGCACATTTCGCGCGGAGACTTTCGCGCCGCTTTTGCTACACTTCTGCAAGCCGCAAAACACCTGCTGGGGAGATGCCATGCTCGCTCTCGTCGCTGCTTTTCAAGAAAGAGTGGTCGTTGTGCAGTGGTGGCCCCGCGGCATCATCGCGTGGCTCCTGCTGGGCCTGATCGCGGGATGGCTTGCGGGAAAATTGGCGCGAGGCCGCGGGTTCGGTTGCATCACGGATATTATTCTAGGCTTGATCGGATCATTTATTGGCGGCTGGGTCTTTACGAGGCTCGGAATTTTCGGTGGCGGCTTTCTCTTCTCATTGGCCGCGGCCACTCTGGGGGCCGTGATCCTGGTAGCTATCGCGCATCTTTTCAGCGGCGGGGGGAGAGATTAAGCAAGCCGAAAACGCAGTTTTTTCGTTACTGATCTGTAGTCGCTAATCTCTGCGCGCTACTCACTGGATTTCGACTCTCTGTTCGCGGGCCCCTGCCCGCTCGGCTTACTGTGATACTCTTTCAATGAATCTAATGGAGCTATATCTCGTTGAGTAAGCCTCTGCAATCGCTTTTCGCAATTCCCCTCGGTGGTCTCGGTGAGTTCGGCATGAACATGATGGCTCTTCGCTACGGCGACGACATCATTGTCATTGATGCCGGCATGATGTTTCCGGAGTCCGAGCTTTTGGGCGTGGATCTGGTCATCCCCGATATTACCTATCTGAAGCAGAATCGCCAGCACGTACGCGCAATCGTCCTTACGCACGGCCACGAAGATCATATCGGTGCGCTTCCCTACATCCTGCGCGATCTGAATGTGCCAGTCTTCGGAACGCGTTTCACCCTCGCGCTAGTAAAAAAACGCATCACGGAAGCCGGACTTCTCGAATCCACCACGTTGCGCGAAGTGATTCCCGGCCGCCGGATCGAAATTGGACCATTTGAAATTGAAATGATTCCCGTGACGCACAGCACAATTGATTGCGTCGCCCTCGCGGTGCGCACACCGGTCGGCGTAATCATTCATACCGGCGATTTTAAGATCGATCACACTCCGGTTGGCGGTGCCGGTTTCGATATTCATACCTTCGCGCGCTACGGCAATGAAGGTGTTCTGGCGCTATTTTCTGATTCAACCAATGTCGAGCGCCCGGGCATTACGCCTTCCGAGCGCGCTGTGGTTCCGCGCATCGAGGAACTCGCGCGTTCCGCTCCCAAGCGCGTGATACTTTCCTGTTTTGCTTCGTCCATTCACCGCATTCAGCAAGTGATTGACATCGCTTCGCGTGTGGGGCGAAAAGTCGCGTTTGTCGGCCGCAGCATGGTGGACAACGTCGAAATCGCGCACGACCTGGAATATCTGCGCATTCCGGATGGCATGGTGGTCCGTTCGCAGGACATTCGCTCGTTCGATCCGCGCAAAATTATCATCCTGGCTTCCGGGTCGCAAGCCGAGCCTATGTCTTCCCTTTCGCGCATCGCCGTCGACAATCATCGTTTTGTCAGCGTCGACGAAAATGACACGGTCATTCTTTCTTCGCGCATCATTCCCGGAAACGAAAAAGCCATTTTCCGCATGCTGGACCATATGTTCCGGCGGCGCGCGCTGGTTTATTACGACAATTCCGCAGGCGTGATTCACGTTTCCGGACACGCTAGCCAGGAAGAACAAAAGCTCGTCCTGCAACTGGTCAAACCGAAATATTTTATTCCGGTACACGGCGAATACCGCCACCTGTTCCGCCACGCGGCGCTGGCGCATCAACTCGGAGTCGTGAGTGGCGAAATCCTGCTGGTGGAAAACGGTCAAAATATCGAGTTCACCGAGGATGGCGCGCGCCGTCGCGATCCCGTGCCGGCGGGCCGCGTGCTGGTTGATTCCGGCTCGCTGGAAGAAATCGAAGAAGTGGTAGTGCGCGAACGCAAGCATCTTTCCGAAGATGGCGTGGTGGTTCCGATCATTGCCATCGATAAACACACCGGCAAACTGGAGTCACAGCCGGAAATCGTTTCGCGCGGATTTATGAGTGACAACGGCAGCGACCTGGTAGCCGGGGCGCGTGACATCGTGTTGCGCACCATCAATACTTCCAACGCCGAAGAACGCGCCGACTGGTCGGTCATCAAGGAAAAAATCCGCATCGACTTGAAGCGCTACATCAGCAAACAAACTTCCAAGCGCCCGCTTATCCTGCCGGTGATCCTCGAAGTCTGATCCCAACGCAATCCAGCGGCAGCCCAGAGCAGCGGCATAAAAACACTGCGACCTCCGCTACAAAACACCATCGCAGCTGACAACGATTGAAGTTCCGCACTTTTAGCGGCCGTGGCCGACGGCTCTTGGAATGCGCGGCTTGACGCCGCTTTGGCCCAGTCTTAGTCAACCATAGCGGCGCTTCATGCTTTTGAGCCTTCCTGCCTGCCGCGGGCACGCAAAGCGAGGAATCCCTCTTGGTCTTTCTCGCACCCGTAACGATTCAGCAAAGTCGCGTTAACTGTTCGCGGCTGTTCACGACTTTTGCTGATTTCCAATCTTTTGTCGCCGGTCGCTGAGTTCTAACATTTCGTTACATGAATAATTCGCATCCATCGCATCCACATTCCCTTCTCAGTTTTACTGTAGCGATAACTTAGATTCCCGGATATTTGTGCAACTTCTCACGCAGAATTTCGTCCAACTACATGAGTTTAGATTTCTGGTTCTTCGCAAGACTCTAGACGCTCTCAAGGAGAATTAAATGAAAATGAAACATTTCGCAAAGGGCCTGCTCTTCGGCGCTGCGCTATTTCTCACTTCTGCCGCATTCGCTGGCGAAAAGGCCTCCATCAAGTTGTATGAAGATGTGAAAGTCAACGGCAAAACGCTGGCTCCCGGAAACTACGATTTGACCTGGGAAGGCAGCGGCGCAAACGTACAGCTAAGCATTCGCCACGGTAAGGAGATCATCGCCACAGTCCCCGCGCAGATCGAAACTTCCGCTTCTGCGCCTGCTAGCACTGGCTACTCAACCAAGCAAGCAGATGACGGCTCAAGGTCCCTGACCAATGTTTTCTTCAGCGGAAAGAAATACTCACTCAATGTTGATCAGCAGGCAGCCGCGGCTGCGGCGCCGGCCGTTTCGACTCCGGGTAACAACTAACTTTCTTTCGGTTTTCTGTACACGGTTCGTGGATTCGATCTCCCCGCGAACAGCTCCGCGAACGTCCTCGCTTGTCTCCGCATGCGAGGACGTTTTTCTTTTTTGCGCGGATTCGTCCAAGCGGCTAGCCGCTACCAGGCGGTGAGTCTGGCGGTCATTGGACCCTTCCTTGCTCATCGCGCTTATAATCTCAGCCGCAATGCCTGCGAACGTGCGCGCTACCATAGGCTTGCAGAGGAATGAGGTCCGCCATGCTGATTTCTCGACCACGCTTCGTTTCGTTCGCTCTCGCCACGGCTATCTCCGCCATCGGCGCATCAGCTCAACAAAAATCTCCCGAACCGTACGCCGTCGTTCACGCCTGGCCCGTTCTTCCTGACGGCATGGTCCTCGGCCAAGTCTCTGGCGTAGCCGTCGATTCCCACAATCATGTTTTTGTCTTTCATCGTGCGGAAAATTCCTGGGCCACCGATAAAACCCATCCCATCACCGTTCCCACAATCCTCTGTTTCGATGGAGCTTCCGGAAAATTATTGTCGTCCTGGGGCGAGAACCGTTTCCTCGAACCTCATGGCCTACGCGTGGACGCGCACGACGATGTCTGGGTCACCGACCGCGCTCTTCAACAAGTCTTCAAGTTTTCTCACGACGGCAAACTTCTTTTAACGATCGGCACGGAACGTGTTGCCGGCGTTGACGCAACTCACTTCGACAAACCTACCGACATTGCTTTCGCTTCCGACGGCTCGCTCTACGTCAGCGACGGCTATGGCAACAATCGCGTGGCGAAGTTTTCTTCCGATGGCAAATTCCTGTTCGATTGGGGACACAAAGGTCAGGGTCCGGGCGAATTTGACCTGCCCCACAGCGTAGCGGTCGATGCGCAAGGAAATGTTTACGTCGCCGATCGCAGCAATGCGCGCATTCAGGTTTTCGATGCGAACGGAAAATTCCTGAAAGTTTGGAAGTCACCCGAACTTGGCCGCCCGTGGTCTCTTACCATCGGGCCCGACAATTTGCTTTACGTCGTCGACGGCGGCGACCTCAAGCCCGCAGGGCCCGATCGCGGCCAACTCCTCAAACTCGACCTCTCCGGAAAAATCCTCGCCAAGTGGAGCCGCTTCGGCAATTACGACGGCCAAATCTATTGGGGCCACGACCTCGCCGTTGGAAAAGACGGGGCGGTATATGTCGGCGACGTCTACCACGGCATGCGCGTACAAAAATTCGTTCCACGGTAATCTCGCACGTCAAATTCTTACAATACGTTGGCTACGCCACGATTTATATTCGAGATGAACAAATCGCCGCGCGTCCATGCTTGCGTTGGCGCTGCTTCTGGTTCCTCGCTACAATTTCAGTTCAAACGGGCCGTTTAAACCGGCCGTTCAACGCGGAGTCTACATTGTCATCTTCTCCCACATCTCCCGCTGCGCCGGTCGCATCCAAAGCCGCCTTCTACTTCATCCTCATTACCGTTGCGTTTGATTTTCTGGCCTTCGGAATCATCGCCCCCGTTCTGCCCGACCTGATCCGCCAGTTCCAGGGCGGCGACTTTGCCCGCGCTTCCGCCATCACCGGCTATTTCGGACTTGGCTGGGCCACCATGCAATTCATTTTCTCGCCTTTACTCGGTGCGTGGTCTGACCGCTTCGGCCGCCGCCCCGTAATTCTCATCTCCTGCTTCGGACTCGCCATTGACTATATCTTTATGGCTCTCGCTCCCTCGCTCCGCTGGCTTTTCGTTGGCCGCCTCGTTTCCGGCATCACCACTTCGAACGTTGCCACCGCCTTCGCCTACGTCACCGACGTCACCCCTCCCGAAAAGCGCGCCAAGCCGTTCGGACTCATTAGCGCCGCATTTGGACTCGGCTTCGTCATTGGCCCCGCGATCGGCGGCTATCTGGGCGACATCAATTTGCGTTTTCCCTTTTGGGCCGCGGCAGGGCTCAGTCTCGCCAACGCGATCTATGGCTTTTTCATCCTTCCCGAATCTCTCCCTCCCGAACGCCGCGCAAAATCTGCCTGGCACATGGCCAATCCGCTCGGAGCTCTCGGCCTTCTTCGTTCTCGTCCCGAGCTGGCCGGACTCTCCGTCGTTCTCACTCTCTACTACCTCGCCCACAATTCCCTTCCTTCCATGTGGGCTCTTTACACCGAATACCGCTATTCCTGGAGCCACCGCGACGTCGGCAACTCTCTGACGCTCGTTGGCGTGTGTGCCGCGCTGGTTTCCGGCGTCCTTGTCGGCCCTTTCGTGAAACGCTTTGGCGAACGGCGCAGCGTTCTCTCCGGCCTAATGTTCGGCGTGCTGGGATTTGCAGGCTTCGCTCTTGCCGCCCGCGGCTGGGTCATCCTTGCTGTCATTCCCTTTATCGCACTCTGGGGAATCGCAGCTCCCGCCATGCAATCCTTGATGTCCCGCCATGTTGACCCGTCCTCACAAGGCAAGCTCCAGGGCGCCATCAATTCTCTCCGCGCCGTCACTGGCATGGCCGGACCTCCTCTGTTCACACAAATCTTTGCCATCGCCATCTCGCCAAAGTACGCGGTTCACCTTCCTGGCGCTCCCTATGTGGTCGCCGCTTTGCTCCTGCTCTCCTCCCTACTGCTGGCGGTCTACGTCACCCGCGCCCACGCCACGTCGCCCGTTCGAGAGCCGGTTTCCTCCACAAACGCTTGACATGTCCAATTCGTCTCAAGCATCTCCTCAATTGACCTCCGGCAAATCTTTTGCCTATCCTTCTGCTGCTCAGCTGAATCCAATCCTCACGGTCACCTTTTGCATCTTTGTAATGGAGTCAAATTCAAGGAGATTGCTTTTATGCCCAAAGATTCCAAGTCAAATTCCAAATCCGATCCGCAAGCTGGGTCCGATCGTTCGCGCCCGATTCTTCATCAGCACGCGCACGAGATTCAGCCCTACGGTAAAATTGCCAAGCTTTCGATTGCGCTTGATGAATCCGTTTGTGCCGAAAGCGCGGAAAATCTGAATCAGGTTCTCGCTGACACTATTTCTCTCCGCGACCTTTACAAAAAGCATCACTGGCAAGTAGCAGGCCACACCTTCTATCAGCTGCACCTTCTCTTCGATAAACACTACGAAGAACAAAACGAACTGGTGGACACCATCGCCGAACGCATTCAAAGCCTGGGCGCCATCAGCCTGGCCATGGCTGCCGACGTCGCCGAAACTACTATCATCCCGCGTCCGCCGCGCGGCCGCGAAGAAGTGCCCGTCCAGATTTCACGCCTCCTCGAAGCTCATGAAATGGTCCTCAAGGAAGCCCGCACCATGGCCAAGCAAGCTGCGGACTCTGGCGACGACGGTACCAACGACCTACTCGTCAGCGACGTCATCCGCACCAACGAACTGCAAGTCTGGTTCATCTCCGAACACTTGGTGGACGTTCCTCTGGTTCGCGCTGACGCTCCTGCATCCGAAAAGGAAGCGCCAAAGTCTAAAACCGCCAGCGCTCGGTAAAATTCCGAACACTAATTTCAAAAGCAAAAGGGCCGCGCAGCGGCCCTTTTCTTGCCTACATTGCCGTAGGTGACGAAAGCTTCCTCGTCACAGTATGTGCAGCCTTATTTCACGATTTGGCCGGTCGCAGGGTCCAGAATCAGTTTTCCTGCGTTGGCATGTGATCGTCGTGTCCGAGGTCGCCACGTCCCTGGCTGCTAAAATCAAACCGCCCGTCCAGCGAACCGGCAATCGCGTCTGCCGAGCCATTGCCAATCCGGCCCAGTTCCCAGTTATCCTCAATAAACCCCAAGATTGAGGACAGATCCGTGATCGCGTGGTCTACGTAGTTTGTTTTTGCGTACGGCGAAATCAGCTCGAGCACAAACCTCGGTCCGTACCCGCAACGCCCGTTCCGCGTGCCGCCCGCTACATCGGACGCTTTCGGCGAACCACAGTTCCCCGGCCCCAGCAATTGATCATCAGTCACCGAAGATTGCATCACGATGAGGCTCATCTGGTGGTCACACCGTCATAGGCAATGATCACTGCTCCGGCCATTCTTCGCTCTTGATCAGCGCCTTGATGGTGTTGACCACAAAAGTTTGTTCGCCGATCGGATTCAAATAACCCGCATGGCATCCTGGTATGCGCCCGCCTTGACACAGCTGACCGCAGGCAAGTGCCCGGCCTTCAGAGCCGCGAAAAATCGATCAAATCGTATTGATGATCCTCCGTCGTTCGAAGTACCGATCAGCTGCGTGCCGCTCGGCCCAGTGTGATGTGGATTCGCGGTTTGCAAGTAATACTGAAACGGCCCATGCTGCGGGATGTAGTCGCCACTGCTGGATTGCGTTACCGCATCGTCGCCGGACAGTCCATGGCGAGACGTAGCTGGTCTTGGATTTTCTCTCCAAGCCCTCAGATTTAGCGCCTCCTTGAAGCTCATGAAATGATGGCCTTGATTGGGACTTCTATCGTGCGTAAAGATACGTGAAGAATTATTGCCACCGCTCGTTCAATCGTGAGGAACCCACTCGGTTTGCAGGTTCGGTGGCCGCATCAAAGTCTGCATCACCACGCAATACTGTTCTGTTTTCTCCCGCAGTCCGCGGAGTTGTTCCGGGGTTGCTTCAGGAGCAACAACGTCAAAACGAAGACGAATTTTCTCAAAGCCGACGGCCAGATCTTTAGCTATGCCAAGCGTGCCCCGAAGATCCAAGTCTCCTTCGACAACCACTTCAATACGTTTGGTGGGTATGCCCATGGCTGCAGAGACCATCTGGCAGGTGATCTGTGCACAAGCCGCCAGGGCCCCAAGCAAAAGATCACCCGAACAGGCGCCAGTACCGGCTCCTCCGACTCCCTTGTGCGCCTCAGCATTGTAGATGGCGCGCCCGATATCGACCGAGCAGGAAACCGGAACGTCCGTCTGCCCGCCTTTCGCTCGCAGAGTGATTTGCGAAGCCTTTGGGTTGTTGCGGTATTGCTCTTTCAACGGCTTCTGAAGCGATCGAAGGTCCATGGCAGCCCCATTCTGTGCATTTTTCACTGGCCGAACTCCGAGGCAGCCCGGCCAAGTCGCCTTGAAGCCGCCTTCATTTGCATGTTAGCATGCGTGATTATCATATGAGGGTTCATGCCTAAGTTCGTCATTGAACGCGAGGTCGCGGGAGCAGGAAATCTAACCGACGCGCAACTGCGGGAAATCTCGCAAAAGTCAGTCATTGTTTTGAAGGAACTCGGTCCCGAAATTCAGTGGCTCCATAGCTACATTACAGGTGACAAAGTGTACTGCGTCTACCTCGCTTCAGACGAGGCCATCATCCGGGAACATGCCAAGCGCGTGGGCATCCCGGCCAACCGCGTCTCTGCGGTGCGCCGGCTCATCGACCCCACAACCGCCGAGTAACGCGCACACCTCTCAAAGGTTATCTTTTC
This sequence comes from uncultured Acidobacteriota bacterium, assembly GCA_963743735.1. Taxonomy (GTDB): domain Bacteria; phylum Acidobacteriota; class Terriglobia; order Acidiferrales; family UBA7541; genus Acidiferrum. The sequence goes on along the minus strand of CAVURF010000001.1, from coordinate 355,166 downwards.
GTCAGCCATGTTCCAACGCTCGTGCTCTAACTCGAAGCGGATGCCGCGTCCGGCATCCGCGCTTCCTCAATCACTTTTTCGATCGGCATCGCCCGGCCCTCCAACCCGGCCGCCACACCTTCCGCAGTGCTCAACGTTTCTCGCGCCAGCTCCAGGATACATTCCAGCTTGGCCTGTTCGGCTGGTGTCAACGGAGCACCGATGCTTTGCCGCAGCGCCGCTGCCGCTCCAGCCAACCGCAGCGAACGCACCGCGTCCAATTGTGCCGCTGCTAAGCAAGCGAAACACTCTAGCAAACGGGCGATTCCGCGTTTATGGTCCAGTTCCTGAAAAATTTTTATGCTTTCCCGGTACAGAGAATGCGCCATAGGATAATTCCGCTGTTCCCTCGCCAAGCTTCCCAGGTCAGCCAATGTTCCCGCAATGCCCCAGCGGTCGCCGAGTTCCCGAAAGATTGACAATCCTTGTTCGTACAACGTCTGCGCGGCGACTGACTCACCCTGATCGCGTGCCACATCTCCCTGATAGTTCAGTGACCAGGCGACGCCTGTTCGGTCGCCCAATCCTCGGAAGATTGAAATACACTCCACATACAGGGCGCGCGCAAGAGTATGGGCTCCCTGCAATTTCGCGACATTCGCCAGGTTGCTGAGCGACCGAGCGACGGCTTTCTCGTCGCCCAATTCTCTCCATAGCAAAAGACTTTCTTCGAAAAGAGTGTACGCATTCGCTACTTCACCCCGGTCGCGAGCAATGACCGCCAGCGCGTTTAGGCAGACGGCGACACCTGTTTTATCGTCCCACTCCCGCGAGAGGTCTCGACTCTCACTAAGGAGTGTTTGCCCCGACGCGTAATCCCCTTGTCCCACAGCGAGAACGCCTGCCGCAAAAAGCGCGCGCGCACGTGCCTTCGTGGGAGCTGTCGCTCCGGCAAGCTTCAGCAGCCTCCCCAACCTTTCCCTGCCTTCAGCGAGGTACTCGCGAATCTCCCAAAATCGAAACAGGGCAGTTCCGAGGCGCAGTCCCCACTCCGCGTCGCCTGTTTCCGTCAGCCAATCAAGGGCAGCGCGAAAATTGTCGTGTTCCAGCGCAAAGCGCTCTAACCATTCCGTTCCTTCCCCTCCGCACTGCTCCTGAGCCTCTTCCTCGGCCAGCACCAGGCAGTAGGCGGCATGGGAGCGTTTCGTCAGGGCCTTCTCCCCACTTGCTTCCAGTTTTTCCAGAGCATACTCGCGAATTGTCTCGAGCATCACGAAACGCGACTCACGCGCTTGCTCGACCTGCTGTGCCAGGCTTTTATCCACCATGGATGCCATACCGTCAAGCAGGTCTAAATCGAGATCACCCTTGGTGTCGCATACGGCTTCCACGCCTTCCAGAGTGCCTCCTCCCACGAACACTGATAATCTTCGGAAAAGCTTCTGTTCTCCCGCGTTCAACAGGTCGTAGCTCCAATCCATTGCAGCACGAAGCGTCTGCTGCCTCTGTGGCAAATCCCGCGCGCCACCCGTCAGAAGCTGCAGCCGGCTCGCCAGGCGTGTCAGCATGGAAGCGGGCGAAAGAACTTTGATCCTGGCGGCTGCGAGCTCGATCGCAAGAGGCAGACCATCCAATCGGGCGCAAATCTCGGTGATGGCTGGCGCGTTTTCTCGGTTGAGTTCGAAATCTGGCTTGGCAGCGACCGCCCGTTGTATGAACATCGCGACGGCGGGATATTGCGATAGGACTTCCACAGAGGCCTTGGTCCGCGAATCCGGCAGCGCGAGCGGCGGCACTGGAAATTCATGCTCTCCGTACACGTGCAGTGCTGCGCGGCTGGTTACCAGGATTTTAAGATTGGCACGCATGGCCAGCAGCTCCGCCACTACAGGCGCCGCTTGAACCAGATGCTCGAAATTGTCCAGCAAAAACAGAATCGGTGCGTGCAGAGAATCTCCGAAGTTCTTTCTGAGTATTTCTATTGGAGACTGACCTCCCGTCTCCCGAATACCCAACGTCTGAACGATCACCGAAGCGATCAAGCTCGGATCGCTTATCGGAGATAGTGGAATAAAATAGATTCCACCTGGAAACCGCTCAACGAGGCCGCTTGCCACTTCCACTGCGAGACGCGTCTTGCCGATACCACCTGGACCCGTCACCGTGACCAGACGTACATCTTGGCGGAGCAGAACCTCTTTCGTGGCCGCCACTTCTATTTCTCGACCGACAAAGCCGGTTCGCGGCACGGGAAGATTATTCGGCCGCGTCTCGACCTGCCTGGTTACCCCATCGCCTGCCAGCGCAGGCGCTATTAGCGCTGAAGCCTGCTCATCGTTTATTTCAGTGACGGCCAACTGACCCGAATCTAAATCACGCTTTAGCCGCTGCAAATCCGCACGAATTTCCGCGGCGCTCTGATATCGCAACCTCCGGTCCTTCTCCAACGCCTTGTTGATCACCTCTTCGAGCTTGAGGGAAAGATCGGGATTCAGTCGCACAGCCGCAACTGGCCTGCGATTCAGAATCGCTTCTGTAATCAGAGCGGAGGTCTCGCCACGAAAAGCCCCAACTCCCGTCGCCATCTCGTATAGCACCACCCCAAATGAAAACAAATCCGTGCGTGCATCCAGCTCTTCACCGCGTACCTGCTCTGGCGACATGTACGTGACGGTGCCAATCGCCGCGCCAACTTCAGTGAGCTTTTCTAACCCCGTCTCTGTAGGCATTGCCGATAGATTCCCAGCCCCGGCCCCGTCTGCTGGTATTAGCTTCGCTAGTCCAAAATCCAAAATCTTGGCCTGCCCTCGCGACGTCACGAAAATATTGGCCGGCGTGATGTCCCGATGGATGATGCTTTCAGAATGCGCCGCGTCCAGAGCGTCGGCAATCTGCATGCCCAGATTCAGGATTTCCTCTACGGATAGCGGTTTGCCATTCATATGCGCGCGGAGCGTTTCGCCTTCGATAAACTCCATCGCCAGAAAAGGGCGCCCATCCTGCTCGCCGATGTCGTACACAGTGCAAATGTTAGCGTGGTTCAGCGCTGAGGCAGCTAGAGCCTCCCGTCGAAAGCGCTCCAATGCCCGCGAATTGTTTGCCAAATTGTGCGGCAGGAATTTCAGTGCGACATAACGTTCAAGTCGCAAATCCTGCGCCTTGTACACAATCCCCATGCCACCGCCGCCGAGTTTCTCAATGATCCGGTAATGCGATGCGACAGGTCGCGGTCCTACAGTTGTTGTTTCCGTTTTGCGACCAATACCCTCGGTTGACCCCTGTTTGGTGGCACTGCTCTCCGTCACGGCCGCTACAAACCGGTATCCCATGCCCGTGACCGTATACACAAAACGAGGTTGCTCCGGATCGTCATCCAGCACTTGTCGCAACTTGCGAACGGCTGCGTTGATGCTGTTATCCGTGTCCAGAAACACATCCTTGCCCCAGATCCGTTCCGCGATCTCATTCCGAGTTACCAATTCTCCGCGGCGCTCCACCAGCAAGAGTAGAAGTTCCATGGGGATGCGGGATAACCGCAGAGCTTCGCCCGATCGCCGCAACTCGTAGGCGCCACGGTCCAGTTCGAGATCGTCCGCAAGTTTTAAGATGTTCGGAGCCATATCGGGCACAGCCAAAAGGCGAACTGCCCGGCATTATACCTCCGCTGACTATGCAATAACCGGCCTCTTCTTCGCGATTACAGTTTTCATGAAGATTTAAGCCACTTTTCAGGCGCTCACTATTGTTAAGAAACCAGCACCTCGCGCACTATGCACGCCATCGCATACGGACCGATGACAAGGCACCGAGCGAATTCCATGACAAAGAAGGAGAGACAATGAAAAGTATCTTCATTAAGTTGAGTTTGCTCGCCGGCTGTTTCCTGCTGGCTGGCGCCACGCGGGCGCTCGCACAAAATAATTCACCGACGCCCGCGCAGGTCGTCGCGCTGGACGAATGCGATCCGCCCACCTTCAACGAAATGCTTGGAACTGCTTTCTGCCACAACGTGGCGCTGGGGGCATCCACTACCTTCCAAAAGCTGTTCGAAGAGGCTGCAGCCGGCACTCCGGATCCCAACTGGGACTTCGAACCAGACACGCTGCACATCAAGAAAGGCACTCCGATCATCGTCGTGAATCAGGGCGGTGAGCCCCACACCTTCACCGAGGTGAAACAGTTCGGTGGCGGCTTCATTCCCGAACTCAATTCGGGAGAGGCAATGGTTTCCGAATGTGCCAACGGCTTTAAGAACCTCGCGGTAGCCAGGACCCGTATTCTGCAGGGCAGCCAACTCCAGGTTACCGGGCTGTCGAAAGGCGAGCACCTCTTTGAATGCTGCATCCACCCATGGATGCGTACCAGAGTTGAAGTCAGCGACCCCCCTTCAACCGACAAATAAATTCGCTATGCACATCGACACAACGCGTGCGCTGTTAACGCTCCGCAGAGAGGCGGGCCGGTTTTTCCGAGTCGATCCATAATCGGCTCGCCTCTGCTCTTAACTCGTCGCGCGATTCGAGGAGCAATACAGTACCCCGCTACCCCCAGCGTAGCTAAACTCAGACCGCGTCCGTGAACATTTCCGGCAGACTCTACACAGCTTTACGCGTATGGCAGCAGCAGATACGCTGTGCGAAAATCTCTTCTGGTTATTCGCGCCGGAATTCCACGCCGAAAGAAGACTCGAGATGCGGGCTCTACGGTTTCACCAATTCGGCAGTTTCGATAACTTGAAACTTGAAACGCTTTCCGCTCCACAGCCGAAGCCGCACGAAGTCGTCGTCCGTATTCGCGCCGCTTCAATAAACCCCAGCGACGCAAAAAATGTCCTCGGCCGCATGGAAGGCACGACCTTGCCGCGCATTCCGGGGCGCGACTTCTCGGGTGTTGTGGTCAATGGGCCGCCACAAATGATCGGCGCGGAAGTGTGGGGCACCGGAGGCGACATCGGCTTCACTCGTGACGGCGCTTATGCGGAATTGCTGGTCGTGCCTGCAAACGGCGTCCGCACGAAGCCTAAAAACTTGTCGTTTGAAGAAGCTGCAGCCATCGGTACGAATTTCGTCACCGCAAGCATCGGGCTAATCCAAACCGCACATTTTCAAGCCGGAGAGACGGTGCTCGTCACCGGAGCAGCCGGCGGGGTTGGAAGTGCTGTCGCGCAGATCGCCAGATGGAAAGGCGGGCGCACCATCGGCGTCGATCGGGTGCCGATGTCTCCTCAACTTCAGGCCGATTACGGGATCGATCATTTTCTACTTTCCGATCCGCGTGAAAATTACAAGAATATGATCGACGGCGCGCTTCAATTCACTTCTGCAAAAGGTGCAGACGTCGCTTTCGATTGCGTTGGTGGTCCGTTATTTGAGCCCTCACTCCGCACCCTTGGCCCACTTGGCCGCCAGGTGAACATTACTTCCGTCGGCGATCGCCGTGTATGTTTCGATCTGCTCGATTTCTATCACCGCCGCCTCAGCCTTTACGGCGTGGATTCACGCAGCTACGACACAGTGGCCTGCGCCGTTATTCTCGAACAACTTACGCCAGGCTTCGAATCAGGCGCACTCAAACCGATCCCCATCGTGAAGCGCTTCCCGCTGAGCGATGCCGTCCAAGCCTTCACTGAAGTGAACGATGGCTCGCTGCGCAGAAAAGCCGTCCTCACCTTTGAATAAATTGCTCAATAATTTGTCGAGGTGGTAGGTCGGAATCTCAAAAACGCACGGACCGAATACCGGGGCTCCACGGGCAACAGGTACGCCGCCCTGGTATTCATCGAACCACGCAATCGTGTATCGCGCTCCCCGAGCCCACGCGCGAAGCGGCGTCACCGCCGCCGTAACGAACTCCACCAATGCGCGAACCAGGTCTTTGACTTTACTCTTCTGATGTAATCAGCAAGTGGGTTGTAGCAGTTTTAGTACCAAGTTCTTCCTTGATGTTTAAGGGTTCTCTCTGCGGCGCGTTACGAAATATGTAAAACAATATTTTTCGTCTGGAAGCGACGATTGTCTTCATCCGTTTTCGAAATGACTGCTGGCAACCCAATGTTTACATGTTTCGTATTCAGATATTCTTGCATTCGGAACATAGCGAGTATATCGTCCGGGAGCTTTCCCGGTACCGACTCGTATTTCTGAAAGACAAGAATCAAACCTTCCTCTACCACCCGCAGACCGAAGCCCTGTTGCAGTGGTTTGAAATGGGAGAAACTTCGGACGCCATAGGCGGCGCGTTCAGCTATCCAGACACCACCGCACTCACTCAGTCCGCAGTGTCCTGTCCAAAGTAACCCAGCAGAAGATTCGCTGTGATACGAAGGCACCGGCATTCCCCGGTGCCTTCGCTTTTTACCTCATTCTTTTCCTTCCCTCCTTTTCTTGCTTCCCTTGCCTCACGGGAGTACGCTTCCTCGAATGTTGTCCAAGGGAGGATTTAACAATGGCTACTGCCACCACAGTCTTTGAACCGACAGTAAAAGTCTCCGCAACCAAACTGCTTATCAACAACAAATGGGTGGACTCCGCCTCCGGCAAAACTTTCCCAACCATCAACCCAGCCACCGGAGAAGTCATCACCAAAGTCGCCGAAGCCGACGCCGCCGATGTGGACAAGGCCGTCGCCGCCGCCCGCGCCGCATTCGACAACGGCCCGTGGCGCAAGAAAATCACCGCCTCGCAACGCGGCAACCTTATGTACAAACTCGCTGACCTGATCGAAAAGCACGCCGACGAACTCGCGCAACTCGAAGCTCTCGATAACGGCAAACCCTACTCCGTCGCGCGCGCCGCCGATCTTCCGCTGACCATCGCCTGCTACCGCTACTTCGCCGGATGGGCCGACAAGGTCCAGGGCAAAACCATTCCCGTCCAGGGCCGCTATTTCTGCTACACCAAGCACGAACCCGTCGGCGTTGTCGGTCAGATTATTCCCTGGAATTTTCCGCTGTTGATGCAAGCGTGGAAACTCGGACCCGCTCTCGCCACCGGTTGCACGGTAGTGATGAAGCCAGCCGAACAAACTCCGCTCTCCGCGCTGCGCGTCGGCGAACTCATTCTTGAAGCTGGATTCCCCGAGGGCGTTGTCAACCTTCTTCCCGGCTACGGCCCCACCGCTGGCGCAGCGCTCGCGCGTCACATGGATGTGGACAAAGTTGCCTTCACCGGCTCGACTGAAGTTGGAAAACTCATTATGCGCAACGCGGCGGAAACCAACCTCAAGCGCGTCACGCTCGAACTCGGCGGCAAAAGCCCCAACATCGTTTTTGCCGATTCCGATCTCGATAAAGCCATCGAAGGCTCGCACTTTGCTCTGTTCTTCAATCAAGGTCAGTGCTGCTGCGCCGGCTCGCGCACCTTCGTCGAAGAAAAGTGCTACGACGAATTCGTGGAAAAATCCGTTGCCCGCGCCAAAAAGCGCACCGTCGGAAATCCTTTCGATAAAAATACCGAGCAAGGCCCGCAAGTTGATCAGGATCAATTCGACAAAGTGATGGGCTACATCGAAGCCGGCAAAAACGAAAAAGCAAAACTTCTTGCCGGTGGAAAGCGCGTTGGTGACAAAGGCTACTTCATCGAGCCGACCGTTTTCGCCGATGTGCAGGACAACATGAAAATTGCGCAGGAAGAAATCTTCGGCCCGGTCATGTCCATCCTGAAATTCAAGGACATCGATGAAGTCGTCAATCGCGCCAACAAAAATATCTACGGCCTCGCCGCCGCCGTCTGGACCCAGGACATCACCAAAGCTCACGCCATCGCCGACGGCGTTCGCGCCGGAACCGTCTGGGTCAATTGCTACGACGTCTTCGACGCCGCCGCTCCCTTCGGCGGATTCAAACAATCCGGCATCGGCCGCGAACTAGGCGAATACGGCCTAGCCAACTACACCGAGGTAAAAACCGTCACCATCAAACTATGATCGATTCCCTCTCTTCTGTAGGGGCACGATATATCGTGCCCCTCTTCAATTGCCGCACGAACCGCAAATCATCAAGCCTTCGCGCGGCCCGCCACGTACTAAGAAAACGCCGTTATTCCGAGCTTGCCTACGCAGGCAGGCGCAGCGACCGAAGTCTCCGACCTTGTCGGAAGGAATCTCTCTTCGATGTGTCCGTACCGCGACCGCCAATCGCCGCGCGCGTTCAATGCGTCGCTCCCTCCGCTGTGCGTCTCATTGTCACCACAATCGTCATCCTGACATTCGCAATCGCGCCGACCCTCGCCCAAGACACTTCCCTCCCCCATCGCCGCGCACAACATCTCCGCCGCGGCATCAACCTCAGTGAATGGTTCGCGCAAGTGTACGACCCTCGCGGCTACACCAAAGAACATTTCGAGTCCTGGAACACCGCCGCCGACATCATCCTCATAAAGCAAATCGGCTTCGATCACGTCCGACTCAGCGTGAATCCACAACCGATGTTCCATCGCGGCCAAGCAGACAAACTCCCGCCCGAATATCTGCTGTATCTCGATAATGCTGTGCAGATGATCCTCGCGCAAAATCTTGCCGTCATTGTTGACATGCATCCCGACAGTGATTTCAAAGAAAAATTGGTGAAGGACGATTCCTTCGTTGAACAATTTGAAGATTTCTGGCGGGCTATCGCCAAGCACTACGCAAACACAAATCCAGATTTAGTTTTCTTTGAAATTTTGAACGAACCGGAATTCCGCGACCGCTATCGCTGGGAAGGAGTGCAATCGCGACTGGCGATGGCCATTCGCGAAGGCGCTCCGCAACACTCCATCATCGCCGCCGGAGCCAACTGGTCATCCGAAAACGAATTGCTCTTCATGGAACCACTGCACGATGCCAACATTATTTATAATTTTCATTTTTATGACCCGCACATTTTTTCGCATCAGGGCGCGACCTGGACCACCAATTTTCAACACTATCTAAATGATCTTCCGTATCCGTCCACTCCGGAAAATGTGCCAGCTAACGCCGCGCAAGTCCCTGACGCCGTAAATCGCTTGGGCGTGATTCAATACGGACTGGACCGCTGGAATCGCGACCGCATGGACGCGCTGATCGCGCAAGCGGCCGCGTGGGCCAAGCGCTGGAATGTTCCGCTGACGTGCAACGAGTTCGGCGTCTATCGCCGCACTGCCGATCCGCAAGCCCGCGCGCGCTGGCTCAGCGATCTGCACTCCGTGCTGGAAAAATACGAGATCGGTTGGACCATGTGGGATTACAGCGGCGGCTTCGCGATCGTAGTCAAAACAAAAGACCAGCCTGCCGCCCCTGACGAAGTCACCATCAAAGCTCTAGGTCTGAAAGTTCCTCCTCCAGTTGCCAGCACACCGCGGCTCGGAGCAGCAAAGCGATGAGCACCGCGACGATGTTTTGTAGCAGCGACCTTCAGGTCGCCATCTTACGTTCGCCTATACTCGATCTTGTTGGCTCGAAACACTCGCCTCAGAAGACGGTCGCTACAAATTCCTGCCGTCATTCCGAGCGCGTTCCGCTCCGCCTGCATTCCGAGTCTATCGCTCGCCTCCGTCATCTCCTGCGCTACCACAACTCCGCCATTCCGAGCGAAGCGAGGAATCTCTCTTCGACTCGTCGGCATCGGCGAGCAATCACCGCCCACGGTCGCGGTAAAACCGATTCTGCTTTTTCATTAATTGTTTCAAAGCCTTGGTCTGCTCGGCGCGAACTGCTGCATCCTGTTTCGCGGCCACAAACTTTTCTTCGCGGCCCAATTTGTGAAAACTCTCCAGCCGCTCCGCATCGAGCTCACCCGACTCCACCGCCACGCGCACGGCGCAACCGGGTTCGTTCACGTGTTTGCAATCGCGAAATTTGCATTGCACTGCAAGCTCCGCAATTTCTCCGAACGCCTGATCAATACCGTCACTTGCGTCCCACAATTGCAACTCGCGCATTCCCGGCGTATCGATCAGCACACCCCCGCCTGGAGCAACAATCAAGTGGCGCGTCGTTGTGGTATGACGCCCACGATCATCGCTTTCGCGGATCTCGCCAGTGTCGAGCAGTTCGGTTCCGAGGATGGCGTTGATGAGTGAGCTTTTTCCAACACCGGAAGAACCGAGCAGCGCCGCGGTTCTTGCTACTGGCATTTTTTCTGACGGGCTTTCGATGGAAACAGTTTTGTTCGGAGCGCTGTGCATCATTTCGCGAATTTCGTCGATGCCATCGCCGCGCAGCGCACTCGTAAGAATTACGGGCACGCCAATGGCCGCAGCCTCGGCTTCACCCCGGAGCTCTCCGGGGTTTTCGGAAAGATCGCATTTGTTCAGCACAATGACTGGTTGCGCGCGGCTTTCCCACGCCAATGCAACGTAGCGTTCGAGGCGGCGCAGATTGAATTCGCTGTTGAGCGAGCTGACGATGAAAACCACATCGACGTTCGCGGCAACGATTTGTTCTTCGGTCTTTTTGCCTGCGATCTTGCGCGAGAATTTGCTTTTGCGATTCAAGAGGCGATGAATGGTTGCGCGGCTTTCTTCTCTGCGAGTGCTGGCAAGAACCCAATCGCCAACCGCGGGAAAATCCCCGTGACCGGTAACTTCGTGGCGGAATTTTCCGCTGACTTCCGCCATGAATTCACCCTGCGGGGAAAGCAGACGAAACATTTCGCGATTCTCTTCGGCAACGCGCGCAGCCGCAATTTCGGAATTCAGTTCGGGCTCTGCAAGCTGCGATGAAAAGAAATCAGACCAGCCTAAATCATGCAATGCGTACACTGCGAATCTCCTTTGCTCGAATCTGCGCGAAGCAGTATTCGAGGCGTCCTGCCTGCAGCAGAACGGAAGCAGCCGATTACACAGGCTGAGTTCGAAATCAAAATCACAGGGAAAATATTAGCTCAGGAGAAGGACGCGGAGACGCACTCTTCCCGTGAGGGGATTAACGGTTCGCACAGGCGCCTCCTGAAAGGAATTTTGCGGTGCAGCAATTCAGCACCGACAGACTATCAGAAATCGCGGTTGATAACCGAAAATAATTCGACAGGCGGACGCCGGTATTCCTACAATCTCCCGAGTGAGCGTGAGTGTTCGACAATATGAGCCGCACGATTTTGCGGCGCTGTTCAAGCTGGACCAGGCGTGTTTTGCGCCGGGGATTGCGTATTCAAAAACGATGCTGCGCTACTTTCTGGCGCAGGACGGAGCGGAATGTCTGGTGGCGACCGACGGCGGGAAAATTGTGGGATTCATGCTGAGCGAAGAAAATCCGCCACTCGCGCATATCATTACCTTGGATGTTGCGGAATCGCACCGCCGGCACGGAGTGGGAACGGCATTGGTAGGTGAGAGCGAAGCGAACTTAAGATTTCGCGGCGTGCGCACGGTGCTGTTGGAAACCGCAACGACGAATGAAGCGGGGATTGCGTTCTGGGAGCGCCACGGATACCGTAAAGAAGCAGTACTGAAAAATTATTATTCTGGCCGGCTGGACGCGTTCGAGATGCGTAAGAAACTTTCGGCGACGCCCGGCGCAGGTTCTTAATGCTGCCGTAAATGATTGTGACAGGACACCAACTTCCGGAGACGCGATTTGAGCGATTACCTGCTGTCAGTGATACTTGGCATCATCGAAGGACTCACCGAATTTTTACCAGTCAGCTCCACGGCGCATTTGCGAATCGCAGAAGCACTTCTGCACATTGATCTCGCGAGCGGTTACTGGAAGATGTACACAATCGTGATTCAACTGGGGGCGATTCTCTGCCTGCCAGTTTATTTTCGGGAGCGGATTGCGAAGCTCTTATCGACGTTTCCGCAAGGCGAGCGCGGAGACCGGACGGTCCTGACGCATCCCTTGAGCCTGACGCTGGTGGCATTTGTGGTCACTGCGATTCCGGCATTTCTCTTTACAAAAATAATCGGGAAACATTTGGAGAGCCTGGTGATTATGGGAAGTTCACTGGTCATCGGCGGGATGGTAATGTGGCTGGTGGACGCAAGAAACGCGAAGTCCGAAGCCGCGGGCGAAGGCGCTTCGAACTCGCTGATCCATACGTGGCACATGGAGGCGATGAGCCTGGGACAAGCGATTTGGATTGGCGCTTGCCAGATTCTTTCCGCCGTCTTTCCGGGGACATCGCGCTCAATGTCCACGATTGCGGCCGGACAGTTGGCGGGGATGTCGCGAGCATCGGCGCTGGAATTTTCGTTTTTTCTGTCGATTCCGACGATGGTGGTGGCGACGTGCTACGACTTGTTGAAATCGCTACGGGGAAAAGGCGAAAACGCGATTGGAGTTTCCCACATTGATGCTCACGGCTGGGTGGTCCTGGCGATTGGGTTTGTGGCGTCGTTTATCGTGGCGTACGCCGCGGTAGCATGGTTCCTGGCGTGGGTAAGGAAGCACGGCTTTGCGGCGTTCGCGATCTACCGGATCATCGTTGGCAGCGTGGTGTTGGCATGGGCGCTGAGATATCTGAAGTAGCATCTCCGGGTTCGTCCGCAATCGACGCCGGGATAGACTCACCGCTATAAAAGTCAAAAGAACCGGTCTGAAGACGGGCCACTACGAAGGCGAGAATGGCAATCTACACAAAGACAATGCGCACGAGTGAGAGCTCCTGCACGGATGGACAAACGATTGGAACGAAACCTTGTCAGAGCGACTTTGTTTGGTATCATCTAGTTGTTCTTCCAGTTCCTCCAGGCAAGCGGTGGATAGCGCCAAGCCGCCTGTCGCACTCAGCCTTCCCCAAAAAGCTGAGGAGACTTCGTGCGTTTTCTGACACCTACCGGAAATAAACGGCTCAATGAGCTGATCGGATTTTTGTGCCTGACGCTGGCGGTTTTGATGGCCGCCGCGCTATTCACGTACTGGCCCGCTGACGCATCATTCAGCGTTTCGGCGAGCACCGCGAACGAGGCACCTCCTCACAATCTAATCGGACCGGTTGGCGCGTACAGCGCCGACTCAATGTTCCAGGCACTGGGATACTCGGCGTTTTTGTTACCACTGGCGGTATTCTGGCTGGGGCTGAAATGGTTTCGCAGCAAGCAGGTTGAGTCACAAAAGGCCATGCTTTTCGGATATGCGTTATTGCTGCTGTCGCTTCCTCCACTTTTGGCGCTGATTCCCTTCCCGGAGGTGCGAGGCGCGATACCTGCAGGCGGAATGCTGGGCACGCTACTTGCAAGCGCGCTTCTGGCGGGCTTCAACAAAGCCGGGGCGTATATTGTTTCGCTCGCGTTGCTGGTGACGGCAACGTTTTTGACGACAAGTTTTTCGTTCGCAAGCACGCATGCATGGGCCAGCGGGCCGCGTGGTCCGATTGGAGCAGTGGGAAAGCTGGGAATCCTGCAGAGGGCGCAAGCCAAGTGGCATGACTGGCGAGCCAGCCGCGAGCAAGAACGGATGCGGCGGAGAGTGGAAGCCAATCGTCTTGAGGGCAGAAAGCCGGTAGGCAAAGCTGCGGCACTGAATGAAATGCCGCAAGCCATTCAGCTGCCGGATGAGAGCGATATCTTCAGGGGAAAAACCGAGAGTGACGAGGAAGAAGAAAAGGCCGCGGCACACAGGGCACCGATTCTGTTTCTGAACCAGGAGAAGGCGGAAAAGCCCGCGAAGAAATCTTCCGACGCAAAGATCGCCAAGACGAATACGAATTACAAATTGCCGCCGATCAATCTGTTGCGCGAAGGGGAACGTTCGCAAAAGCTTGATGAAGACGAATTGAAGAGCCGCGCGCGAGCCATCGAAGAAAAGTGCCTGGAATTCGATGTACAAGGGCGCGTGACGCAGATCAATCCCGGCCCGGTAGTGACAACGTTTGAGTTCAAGCCGGAAGCGGGCATCAAGTACAGCCGGATTATCGGACTGACGGAGGACTTGTGCCTGGCGCTGCAAGCGGAATCGATTTTGATCGAGCGAATTCCGGGGAAATCCACGATCGGAATCGAGGTTCCGAATATTAACCGGCAAACAATTGCGCTGCGCGAAATCATCGAGGCGCAGGAATTTGTGGGCTCGGCAAGCAAATTGACGCTAGCGATGGGGCGCGATTTGCACGGACGGATTCGCGTGACGGATTTGGCGAGCATGCCGCATTTATTGATTGCAGGTTCGACGGGAACCGGCAAGAGCGTTTTCATCAACTCGCTGCTGATGTCCATCCTGTATAAAGCGACACCCGACGACGTGAAAATTGTGCTGGTCGATCCCAAGCGTCTGGAATTGAATTTGTACGAAGGAATTCCGCACTTGATCGCGCCGGTGGTCACCGACCCGAAAATCGCCTCGAACGTACTGCGCAATGCGACGCGCGAAATGGAAAACCGGCTGAAGTTGCTGGCGCAGAAGGGCGTGCGAAATATCGAGCAGTACAACCGGACGTTCCAGAAGACGCAGTCTTTATCGCTTTTTGAAAACGTAGAAGAGACTGAGCACAAGCCGCTTCCCTACCTGGTGATCATCATCGATGAGCTGGCGGACTTGATGATGGTGGACACGAACAACGTGGAAGAGTCCATCACGCGACTGGCGCAAATGGCGCGCGCGGTGGGCATCCATTTGATTCTTGCGACGCAGCGTCCGAGCGTGGACGTGATCACAGGATTGATCAAGGCCAACTTCCCTGCCCGCATTTCGTTCCGCGTGGCGAGCAAAGTGGATTCGCGAACGATTCTGGATTCGAACGGATCAGAATCATTGCTGGGACGCGGCGACATGTTGTATCTGCCGGCGGGATCGGCACGACTGCATCGTATTCACGGACCGTTGGTCAGTGAGGATGAAATCACAGGAGTGTGCGACTTCTGGCGGCAGCAGGCGCAAGCCAAGTACAACGAACAGCTGTTGGAAGCACCCAAAGATGAAAATGGCAAGCCTGAAAGCGGCACCAGTAATAACGGCGAAGCGGGTGGTGACGAAGCTGACGACGTGTTGTACCAGGACGCGGTACGCGTGGTGTGCGAAATGGGCCGCGCTTCGACGTCCACGCTGCAGCGACGGCTACGCATCGGCTACGGCCGCGCGGCACACTTGATCGACATCATGGAAAAAGATGGCATCGTGGGCCCTCCAGATGGAACGCGTCCGCGCGAAGTGTTGAAGGGCAAGAGCTGGATGAAAGAGTACGACGAATCGATGCAGTAGACGGGTAGGAATCTAGAGTAAGTTGTTGAATCCGCGCTTGATGTTTTCTGGTCCGGAGAACCTGTACCGCAGTACAGAACACTACCTCCCGACAGGACTGCCAAAGACTTAGTTCACAATCGCTGCTTCTGTTCAGTAGATTCGTTTCAGCACGGACCTTAGCCTGATTGCGACATGCAATCCTACGGGTCACGGGCCTCATTGCTTTACCAAGGCAGTTTCGCGGTTTTCCCGGAAACCAATTCTATTCACCAAGCGTTCAGCACTTTTTGGCGCGAACGTCGCAGGCATTTCGTGTTTGTGTGCCTCTTCGCACTGATGTCCGCTCTTTCGGCGAGCGCGGCGCAAGCTACGTTGTCGTTGAGCTCGACGTCGGCAAACTTCGGGTCAGTATTGGTGGGGACGAATCGATCGCAAACCCTCATCGTTACGAATACCGGGTGGGCGGCCATAACTATCTCCGCGAAATCCGTACGTGCCGCAGGATATAGCGTCAGTGGCCTGACGAATCCCTACACGCTGGCGGCCGGCAAGTCTCTGACGGTGTCGGTGAATTTCGCTCCGACAAGCGCGGGGTTATTTTCCGGCTACATTTCGTTCAACAGCAAAAATCCGAACAGCAACGTGAATTATACGGTCGCCGGGACGGGAGTAGTTGCAGCCACATTGGCCACGATACCGACGGGAGTCAGCTTCGGGACCGTTACTAACGGGACGATGAATTCGCAAGGCGTTCAAATAAAAAACACGGGCACGGCCGGTGTAACGATCTCCAGCGTGACGGCAAGCGGCGCAGGTTTGTCGGTGAGCGGAATTTCATTACCCACGACTCTGCCGGTGGGACAAACCACGACATTCACAGTGGCATTCTCTCCCACGGCTACCGGGAACGTCACAGGAGCCGTCACGATCACGAGCCCGAATTCCATTTACACTTTACCGGTAAGCGGTTCGGGTTCGACCGCCACACGGACTCTCGCACTCTCCGCGTCAAAGCTGAATTTTGGGAACGAAATCGTCGGAGGATCACTCCCGCTGGGAGCGGAGATCATGAATACCGGGAATTCCAGCGTAACGATTTCTTCGATTAATGTGACTGGAGCAGGGTTCAGTGTAGGTTCAGGAATCAGCGGAGCTACCATCGCGGCCGGACAAATGGCGCAATTGAGCGTGGTGTTCGCGCCAACAGCGGCAGGGAGCGTGAGTGGCACGGTAACGGTCAACAGCAACGCAACCAACGCGACGAATTCCATTGTTGTGGCGGGAACTGGAGTAAACAGCCCAGCCCATTCCGTGCTGTTGAATTGGGGAGCGAGTTCGTCCGGCGTGAGCGGCTACTACGTTTACCGGTCAACAACTTCAGCCAGTTCTTTTGGGCGAATCACAGGCTCGGCGGTGAACGCGCTCAGTTATACGGACGGTTCGGTGAGCGCCGGAAACACTTACTACTACGTGATCACGGCTGTGGACTCAAACGGAAACGAGAGCGCGTACTCGGGACAGGTCCAGGCGATTATTCCCTGAGCGATGGTTCCGGCGCGGGAAACTACGATTCGGCTTGCGGAGCGCATGGTGCGGCAACATTTGACGAGACGCCTAGCGCTCTCTAAAATAGCTGAGTTGCATCTATTGCCGGGGTAGCTCAGTGGTAGAGCGCCGCCCTGAAAAGGCGGGCGTAGCCAGTTCGATTCTGGCCCCCGGCACCAGTTTTGGTTTTTCTTCGCCATGTCTTCCGTTTCCTTCGTTGCAGATTGAATTCGTATGTTGGTTCAACCTACCGGAATCCCCACGTGCCGCACGCCGGTTGTGCAACAGGCATTCAGCACGAATAGTGGTTGCGCCCAAGAAGTTACGCGGACTTCCCTGTACGGCCTCGAGCCCATTAGCGAGCCCCGCTTCTTCGCGCAGGACAACAGCAGTGACGTCCCGCAATTCGCACGAGAAGGATGCGCAACACTAAGGAAGTACGCTAAACTTTCGGAAGGAGATTAGCAAAATGGCCTCGAGCATCATTGTCAGCAACCCGGCTATCCTCAGCGGTGAACCCGTCTTTCGCGGAACGCGTGTTCCTTTTAAGTCGCTGACAGACTATCTGGAGCACGGGCGGACACTATCTGAGTTTCTTGAAGATTTTCCCAGTGTAACCAGCGCCGAAGCTGTTGCGGCGATCGAAGAAGCCAGAACGCCTGCTAACAGCCACGGTGTCCATTCCGAGTAAATCCCATTCTCCCGACGCGATTCGCTGTGGCTTAGCTGATCTTCGTTCCAATCGTTTCGCCGGAGACGATGATTTCCACACGCCGGTTTTTCTGCCGCCCCTCGTTGGTGCTGTTGTCCGCAACGGGTTCAGCCTTGCCCAGGCCAACGGCTGTTACCGTGTCTGCAACCAGTCCCTGTTGGACGAGAAACTCGCGCACGGTGTCCCCGCGCTGCTGGGAAAGCTTCATGTTCGCTTCATCGCTGCCGATATTGTCCGTATGTCCTTCGATTGCCAGATGCAGGCCCGGATGGGATTGGATGATCCCGGCAAGCTTGGCCAGCGTGATCTTCGTATCTGGTTTCAGGTTGTACTTGCCGAAGTCAAACAGCACATCGCCCATGTTCACCACTAAACCGCGAGGCGAATCGCTGGTCTGAAGTACGCTGTTCAGTTGCTGCAACAGTTGGGCGCGCAGAGCTGCTGTGGCCGCACGTGCGCGTTCCGCGTCTTCTTTGGCCGCCTGTGCCTTGGCCTGCTCTGCGGCTTGTTTCGCCTCGGCCTCTGACCGAGCCTGAGCAGCCTCGGCCTTCATTTGCGCTTCTCTGGCCTCAGTGAGTTCCGCCTGGCGCTTTGCCTCGACGGTTGCCTGTTCCTCGGCTTTGGCCTTAGCAGCTGCCGCGGCTGCATCCTTTTCCTTCTGAATACGTTCCGTTTCCTGACGTTCGGAGGATAGCGCACGGGCATCCTCAGCAAACTGGATGGTCTGGCGGGCGTTCGTCACGATCTTGCTTTTGTCGGACTTGGAAGCCAGCGAGTTCTCCGCCATTTGAAGACTGCCGGTTGCCTTGCTGAAAATCTCGGGGGCATACGTCTCCGCACCCTGAGATTTCGCGATATCCACCGCATTCCGCGCCTCGTACATCTCGAGTGGTACGTTCTTCAGGTCAAGGGTCAGTGCGAGCGGATTCCCCAATTTGGCGTATTGACTGCGCTTCATGAGCTTGTAGCTGTTCTCGGGATAAATCTTGCCCTTGGTGTTTTTCGTGGTGTCGTTAACCAGCACGACCATCTCACTCGGCAACCCTACCGCCAAATAAGGCTCAGTGGTCACACCCATCGCGAATGTCTGGGACTGCGCGGTCGTATTCAGCTTGCCTTCTCCATTCTTATCGATTGGAATTTCACCCAGGTTGGTCGTGGAACCATCTGGCGTGACGGCCCAAAGTACGTAGGTCAGGAATTCGGCTCCCAGTGTGGTGGGTTGTGGCATTCCTTTGACCTTCACTTCAATGTCCGTCCCACCTCTCTTGGCCTCTACCTTGGCCTCGCCGCTCGCGTTTGGTGCGGTAGGGGTGCCGACAAAAATCACCTTGGTGGACCCTCCGCCAACTTCATATCCAACTGCCTTGATGGACTTCTTGACGACGTGTGAATCTGGAACCTGCGGCTTGCCCTGTGCCAGTACGCATCCCGCGCACGAAACGGCAAATACCACGGCCAGGAAACTCTTAGTGGTATGTCTCATGTGGTCCTCCGACTGCTCCGTTCTGGCTCGAAGTATACGTGCGGGAGTCTGAAACCTAAAGTCTGTGATAGGCGTTGACTTGAACGCAATGCTAATCGGGACTTGAACGTAACTATATCCGGCAGCGGGTGGCCCACTAGCCTCGGCGCTGGTTGGCGTGCGAAGGTTTGCCGCGCCCCAGAACATCACCATCGCCAAAAGGAAAAACGCAGTTCCCATCCAAACCCAATTGATCCAAGCGACAACCGGAAGATTCCTTTCCAATTGTCATGCAGCCACTCTCACGCGGAACTCAATTTGGGGCTGCAACGAACAATTCCGGCCCCCGGCACCATTCTAACAGCCCAAACCAAAGAAGATTCCAATCCCCGACCGCGAGATACGCGCTTTCTTGCGGCCTGAGAACGATTTTCCGAATGTGCTTTGCGAGTACTGTTCGCGCCAACCTAGCCTCGCCGTTTAGAAGTTCCCGCAGATCGGAGAGTTCGGCTTCCACAAAGCGCCGGGTTTCGCGTATGCGCACCCTCACGATCCGGCTTCATGGTTTCGAGACGCAACTTCGCTTGTTGCCTTTCCGTTTCGAGAAAGCCAAGCTGGTCGAGCAGACTCTTGAAGGCGTGTCCTTCGGCAATCGCAGTTGTACAATTCCGAATCTTCCTTTCAAGGTCGGCAATCTTTTTTTCGAGCACGCCACTTTCGCCCAAGTGATTGTCGATGCCGTGAAGTAGTTGCTGCTCGAAGCTCTTGAGCGTGTAACTCACGACTACTGGATTCAGCGCACTAGCCTGCAAACCCGCAAGGAGTTGCGACTCAAGAACCGTCTGCGAGACAAGGAGCTTGTTTTTGCAAACTGTGTCTCCGCGATGGGCGTGCATCGAACAGCCGTACCGGCAATATGGCCGTCCCTTTCGCCTCCCCGAAACAATAGTGACGCTGCCCTGGCACTCCGAACACTCCAACAAACCTGTGAAGAGATAAGGTGACGCCAAGGCCCGCCCACTCCTGATCCTCTCGCAATTCTCGCCGTTCATGGCGCGAATGACGCGGATCTTTCCTGAACTGAGTCCCATAGTTCATCCGACACAATCCGCTGCTCGGGAATTTCTTTCGTCCGCGACTCCGCCTCCGGCTTCCGGCGATGATGCGCTTCCCCGTCTCCGGGAGCGGATTTTGACCGTGCGGCCCCAGTTCACTATGGCCCTGTAGCGTTGATTGACAAGAATATGGCGCACCGAGGAAGGGCACCAGCTCTGCGACACTCTTCCTTTTTGCGGCTGTGGTGATGCGATGCCCTCGTGGTTCAGGTCTAGCGCGATTCGCTTCATTGAGTGCGCCTATGGCATAGCGCTCGAAAATTCGACATAACAGGTTCACGAATAAACGAGGCATTGTCTCTCAGACGCGAAGACATTGATTTCCAGCTAGGAACAGTCACGTTTCGAAAAGCAACTCCCAATCGGTCGAGAAGTGTCCCTCTCGGTCCTCGCCTTTGTCACATTTTGCGACAATATGATTCGCTTGGCGCGATTCAGTCTGACCGCAAATACTTCTTTGGCCGTAACGATGGCAAGCCGATACGAGCTGTGGCAATAAGTTTGAGTTTCAAGACGCTGCGACGCCAAGCAGGAATTGCACGACCGGCGGGCACCTCCCGTCAGCCACGAGCCCAAGATTTGAGATGGACGTTTGCAGTCCACACCTTGCGTCGGTGGCGCAGAAAACGAAAGGACTTACGAAGTCTGCTCGGAGTTCTCGGGGCGTATGTCGGACACGTTGATTTATCTTCGACGGAAGCTTATCTTGCGGTCACGCCCGAACGGTTCTTAACGCAACTTTCGCGCCTGGGTCCAACGATCACCTACCCCTAATTCCACTTCTCCGGTAAGCGCGCGTTACCAGGCGGTGACCTATTTAAGCTAAGTGTGTTTGGGCTGTGAGTCTAACCTTGGCAGACTTACGGCCAGTCCATTTCGAGCGCATAGATTTCTGTCGTGCTGATATCGCGGGCAAACAGAGGTGAGTCGTCGGGAGCAAGTCCAAACCAATCCGCAATCGTTCCGGTGGTCAAGCGCCCGACATTCTTGACATCCACTATGTTTTCGATCTTGCGATCGCTTAGGCGAAGGCGGACGACGAGGTTACGGGCACCCTGCGCAGAATTGCGCTTGTCCTGGAAGTAGATGTATTTTCCGTCGTGTGACCACCACTGGTAGCCGATTTCATAGCCGAAAGCTTCCGTCCACTTCTGAGTGGCAAAGTCAAAGAGCATCAACTTCTGAGCTTTCGGTTGTTGTGATGGCCGCAATGTACCTTCCATCCGGCGACCATCGAGGGGAAAAGAGTCCACTTGAACCAGGCAGGGTAGAAACGCGCTTGGACCTGAGGTCGATGGTGTAAATCGGCATGTTCGGGACACTAAGGGTGCCGAAGACCAACGAGTTTCCGTCCGGTGACCAGTTCGCATCCATCTGACTCTGCTCGCTGGGGAGTATTCGCTGCGGAGTGCCGCCTTCGCTCGAGACGAGGTAGACATTCCAGGTCTCACCGGGAAGAATGGCATTGAAGGCGATTTGTTTACCGTCGGGCGACCAGCGCGGCAAAAGAACTCGCATGGGCGGAAAAGTTAGCTGAAGTCGCTCACTTCCATCCACTTTGCTCCGCCATAACGTGCCATCGGGGAAGGAAGTGTAGGTAACCCATTGCCCATCTCGTGAGAATGCCAGGCCCTCAGCAGAGATTCCGGAAAGATAGGGCACGAACTGGCCGCTGCGCGAGTCGTAGCGGATCACTTCAGCTCGACAGGAATCACCGATGGCGAAGATCTGCTTGCCATCCTTGCTCGGCAAAGGAGACTCAAAGTTCAGAGGGCCTGCGGTCAACTGGATTGGCTTATCATCTCGCTTCCGCCAGCGGAAACGTCTCTCTTCCGGCAAAGCCCAGAGATCGAATCTGAGGTCGCGCCTGTTCTGAAAAATGAAAAACCGTCCGTCTGAAGTCCATGTGCCGCAACATCCCGAGAAACATTTTGTGGAGGCCCGTCCCATCCGCGGCGGCCTCCATGATGGCCATAGACATCGTGCTGGTGATCAAACTGGGTGAATCGAAAGACTCGTGCGTCCGGCGAAAATCGGAAGGCAAATGGAGTGCTGTCGACGGTGAGGAGTTTTCGAGGGGAAGAACCGTCCCGGTCCTACCGAGTAGACGTCATTTCCGTCGCCGTAGATGATGCTCGTTCCATCCGCGCCGAACCGCGCATCCACGGCGCGGACCGTTCCGACGCGGCGCGGCGATCCTCCCGCGACCGGCTGCACCCAAAGCGAACACGAGTTGGAGCCATCGTCACTCGCTACCAGAAGCTCGGTTCCGTCTTTCGAGATAGATCGAGTACGGAAGGCTGCTTGAGCGGCACCGAGAGGGGAACAGCCTCTCCACCCTTGATGGACACCTGAACAGATGAGGATGCGCTGCCCTGGCAACGCCTCGTTGAAATAGATTCGCGAACCGTCGGTAGCCATCGGGCCACTTTTACCTTGACCGTCATTGGTTAACTGTGTGAAGCGCAGGACTCTTGGTGCACTTCGCGGCCGAGGAATTGTCTTCCAAACTGCAAGTGCGCCAAGAGCGACGATAACGACCGCGGCTATCAATAGCCCGTAATGTGAAGCTTTCCTTCTTTTCGTTGCTGTGGGCGGAATCTCGTCGACAGGATGCTCGGAGGCGGGGACCGCGCCTGTTACCGGCACGATGAGCCGGTATCCACGGCGAGGGAGTGTTTCGATGAAGCGCGGATTATCGGAATCGTCGCCAAGGGCTTGGCGGAGCTTCTTGACCGCGCTGTTCAAGCTGTGGTCGAAATCTACGAAGGTATCCGCCGGCCACAGCCTTTGTCGCAATTCTTCCCGAGTTACGACCCGTCCTGGGCGTTCCAACAGTAGGGCCAAAATCTGGAATGGTTGCTCTTGCAGCTTGATCCTAAGACCCGACTTGCGCAACTCACCGGCTTGGAGGTCGACTTCGAAGACCCCAAACTGCATCACGCTCGCATTCTCTGTTGATTCCGGCACAACTCCCTCAGGTCGGATCAGTTTAGCACGCATTGCGAGTTGCAAAATCAGGTCACCCATACAGCAGGCCTCCTGAGTTATCAACAAGATAGAAGGTCAGAAGCGCATCCCTTCCAGACTACCTCCGGTGCATTGCCACGGTAGGGCGCACGGTGCGAAATTGCGCTCACAAATTCGCCGGGTGGTCCGGCCAAAGTCCAAGGAAGAACGATAAGGAGAATGACAATGAGATATGTACGAACCATCGCAGCAATTTTGTTAGTGTGGGGATTCGTTGTTCGATCAGCGCACGGACAGGCAGGTGCCCCGGGGATTAAGGTGAATGTTCCGTTTCAATTTATGATTGGGCGAACATCTTTTTCCCCCGGCCCATATTTGTTCATTTCATCGCGCGACAAGGTTTGGGTTCAACAAGCGAGTGGCCAGAACGTTGCCGTGTTGTTTACGGGCGCGCTCGACGGGAAAGTTCCCGAACGGGGCGGCAGAGTAATCTTCGATTGTTATTTCGGCGAGTGCTTTCTGTCTCAGGTCTGGATTGCTGGCCAGGAGGCGGGACGCACAGTACCTAAATCGAAGCACCAAACTCAACTGGCGAGCAAGGCTGGTGGTCAGCAGTTTGCTCTTTTGGGTACGAAACCATAGCGATGACCCGGATGCTACGGCCCGAAACCGGGGTGGTACTACATCCGCTCCGGTTTCCGCATTGGCCGCCTAATCACTCAGATCGTCTTTCCCGTTTGGCAGAGTCGGCATGGACGAAGTGAACCGCGGCATGATGTTATCGTACATTCAATTAAATCGTTTTACGGAGCATTTGACCGACTATAATCGCGACACTTATCACTCTCGCTCCAGGCACGAGGCTTGGCCCACTGTGAGATCGTCTTTCCCACTGGGTGCTGTGCCGAACGAGTGGCTCGATTCTAGCGGCAATTACGTCAACAGGTCGGTCTGAGCTCTCACGCGTCCCTTATCGGGCCATACATATCGGGGAGGTAACAGCGTGAAGGGAAACTGTAATCCTTTCTTTTATTCTAGCAAAACCAATGTCGCGCTACAGCTTCTGTTTGGGGCTTTCCTCACGCTCTTGTGCATACCGCATCTCGCCACCGCTCAGGACGCCGGCTACATTAGAGGTACGGTGACCGACAAATCCGGCGCGGCCGTGGTCGGCGCCGAGGTCGTCATCACCAGCGTCGGCGGCAACTTGAGCCGCGATATCAACACAAACGCGGATGGCGCCTATGCAGCGCCCGCGCTCCCTGCCGGCACGTATGACATCACGGTCACCGCAAAAGGATTCAAGAAATTCCAAGCCAAGGCCTTCGTACTCGCAGTGGCACAAAAAGCTTACCTAGACGTGGAACTTACCGTCGGCCCCCTCACCGAAGAAGTGCTCGTCACCGGCGAAAACGTCGCTCAAGTGGACACCTCATCCGCTGAGCTCGCTGGAACCATTAACGGCAAACAAATCAACCAGCTCATACTTAACGGCCGCAATTTTACCCAACTGATTAACCTCGTCCCCGGCGTGGTAAATCAGACGGGGCAGGATGAAGGTACCGTCGGCGTCTTCGGCAACGTCGGCTACGCCATCAACGGCGGCCGCACGGAGTACAACAACTGGGAGATCGATGGCGGCGACAACATGGACAACGGCAGCAACGGCAGTCTAAATGTTTATCCCAACATCGAAGCCATCGCTGAATTCAAGGTGCTGACCTCCAACTACGGCGCGCAGTACGGTCGAAACGCTTCCGGTACCATCGAGGTGGAAACCAAGTCCGGCACCAGCACGTTTCACGGCAGCGCGTTTTATTACGGACGCAATGAAGCCTTCAATGCGCGCTCCTGGGAACAAGGAGCTGATCCCACACAGCCGAAAGCGCGATACCGGAAACACGACTACGGGTATACCATCGGCGGCCCGGTCTTTATCCCGCACCATTACAATACAGACAAGAAGAAAAGCTTCTTCTTCTGGTCGCAAGAGTGGCGCAAAGAGTCAAACCCCACCACGATACTTCAAAACGTACCGTCCGATGCTGAGCGCGGTTTAGTGGGCGGCATTCAGACAGGTTTCGGGAACTTCAGCGATCTGTGTCCTGGGGCGGATTGCCCCAATGTTCCCGATCCGACGACTGTTCCCATCAGTTCTGTTGGTCAGCAACTCCTCGCCCTCATCCCGGTGGCCAACACCACGACCAGCAACTTTCCTGCAGTTTTGCAGACCATTTCCGCGCCGACCGCGTGGCGCGAATCACTCATTCGCGTGGATCAGAACATCACCGACAATTATCGCCTGACCTTCCGTTACATCCACGATGATGCCCGGCAGACACTGGTGCCTACATCTTTTAATGGCCCCGGCAGTTTCCTGGGCATTAGTACGCAGTTAGTGGGACCAGGAACAAGCTTTGTGGCACGCTTGACTGCCAAATTCACCCTTACACTTCTGAATGAATTCGTCGCCAGCTACACCAGCGACCATATTTTTTTCTCCACCACCGGAAATCCAGCGCTTCCCTCCTTCTTCGCAATGGGCTCGCTGTTTCCAGGTCAGAACCCTTTATTCGGCGGGAAACTTCCGG
This sequence comes from uncultured Acidobacteriota bacterium, assembly GCA_963743735.1. GTDB lineage: Bacteria > Acidobacteriota > Terriglobia > Acidiferrales > UBA7541 > Acidiferrum. The sequence continues at coordinate 329,711 of CAVURF010000001.1, read as the reverse complement.
CAATCCAGCTCAAAACCAACACAAGCTACGGCGGGGGCTTCGGCCAGGACACCGGCTTCTTCCCCTGGAAAAACGCCAATCCAACTTATACCTATCGCGATAACATGACTTGGATTAAGGGCAACCACACCATGCAGTTCGGCGCTTACCTCGCTTTGGCGCAAAAGAACGAGGCGAACGCTCCCAACCTCCAAGGTATCCTAACCTTTGACACCTCCTCCCCAGTAAGCACGGGAAATTCCTTCGCGGATCTGCTGACGGCGAAGATCGCGAATTATCACCAGTGGAGCACGCAAGTCCAGTATTACAACCGCTACAGGATCTTTGAACCTTATTTCCAGGACGACTGGCGCGTCAGTAAGAAGCTCACTCTGAATCTCGGCCTGCGCGTCAGCCTCTTTGGAACCTACCGCGAGCGCTACCGCCAAGCGTATAACTTTGATCCGACTGGGTTCGATCCGTCCCTCTCGCCCGCCATCGACACAAGTGGAACAGCGACGGACGGGACGCTGGTTCCGGGGTTCGGGAACCCCTTCAACAACATCATCCAGTGCGGAGCATCGGGCGGAAACGGAGCCGTGCCCGCACCCATCCTGGCCGCATTCCCGACAGCCGGCGTAGGGGGTTCATCGAACCCTGGCTGCCAGCAGAGTCATCTGTTCAATCCAGCCCCGCGTATCGGCTTCGCGTGGGATCCCAAGGGCGACGGAAAGATGGCCATCCGAGGCGGCTACGGCATATTCTTTGAGCACACCAACGGCAACGAAGGCAATACGGAGTCGCTCGAAGGCTCGCCGCCGCTGGTGCTTGAGGCGTCGCAGTTCAACGTGGCTGGCTATGAGAACGTCGGCGGTGGCTTGCTCTTCCCGCTCGCGGTCAATTCCATTCCCAACAAAGCGGTCTGGCCGTACGTCCAGCAGTGGAACCTCAGCATCCAGAAGGAACTCCCGGCCCACTTCGTTCTATCGGCCGCCTATGTGGGGAGCAAAGGTACGCATTTGACATTACTCAACAACATCAACCAGATTCACCCTGTCGCCGCTTCGGCGAATCCGTATCTTCCGGGGGAACCTATCGGTGCCAATGGCCACGACGACTGTGGAACTCTAACCACGCCGAGCGGTATCGCGGTCACTGGCCAAGCAGCCGTAAATCTCGGAGTTGCATGTGGAGGCAATCCCGATCCGCGACGAACCGCGTTTCCTGGATACGGAAACATATCAGGGCTTCGGGATACGGCAAACTCCGCCTACAACGCCCTACAGGTCTCGGCAAATCGCACCGTCGGGGCACTGACGCTCAGCGTTGCCTACACCTACAGTCACTCCATTGACGGCTCCTCCGACCGATTCGATAACGCATTCGTGAATTCCTATGACGTCGCCGCCAATCGAGCCAGCTCTAATTTCGATCAGCGCCAAAATTTGGCGATTAGCTACGTTTACGCCTTGCCGTTCTTTCAGAAATCTGGTTTGAAGAATTCGATATTTGGTGGGTGGCAGATCTCTGGCATCACTATCGCACACACCGGCACTCCCGTGAGCGCGACCAACGGAACCACCATCGGTGATAACGCCGGCGTAGGCAATGGCGTGGGCACCGGTTCGCGCCCCGACCTGATCGGCAATCCCAGTCTGGTATCTCCCTCCGACCAGGCTGCATCAGCTGCCGCGGGAGTGCGCGGGCGGCTCTTCGCCAATCCGGGTGCATATGCTCTAGCCACCGGACTCACATTTGGCAATGTCGGGCGTAACACTCTGTATTTGCCCGGGCGCCTGAACTTCGACTTCGGAGTTTTCAAGCGGTTCCCGATCAGAGAAAACATGGGGTTCCAGTTCCGTTGGGAGATGTTTAACATCTTCAACCATACCCAGTACAATGGCATCAACAATTCCATGGATTGCGCGGGCACAACCGCCAATTTTTCGGCGAGTGCTACCGACTGTATCCAGGGCGTTCCTGATCCCAGTAACCCCGGTAGTTTCTTGAGAGCACCATCCCAATTCCTGCACCTGTCAGGCGCGCACGCGCCGCGCATTATGCAGTTCGGCGTACGCTTCTACTTCTAACCGCAACGGATCAAAAGAACGGCGCTCACACACTGGAGAGACGTAAGTGGTTGCAGCACCGCGCCTTATGAATTTTTTCACATCGTTCGCAACGAGGGGCTTCTGTCGCATCGCCGAGACTGATGGTTGCCCTTCCCAAATCGAAGGGCGATGTCCTGTAAAACATTTCTTTCCGTAGCAGTTTCTGCAATTAGTTCAAAAAGTCGGGTTGCAGTTATGCTCGTTGAGCTGCATTGCAAGTCCAGTTCCAAGCGCAGCAGGCGAGCCTCCGGTGTCAACTCGTTTTCGGGGGATGGCTTGGTACAGCGTCACGCCGTTCACGGTCCGGGTTCGCAGGATGCCTTGCTGACCAGCTCTTCTAGTACTGCTTTTACTTCTTCCGTCCGATGTGGTCCTTCAGCTTTGGACATCGAAAATCTCCTTACTCTTAAGACGGTCTTTGTCTTTCTTGGCTGATGCGCTGGCTACGCCGCCAGCTCAGCAGAAAACCGGATGGTGGGCTGCAACGAGCGATTCTGGCCCCGGCACCATCCGAACGTACGCTCAACAGGTCCCACTCTCCGCTAAGTCTGTAGGTCTTCCCTTCCGGCGTCAGCGTAATGTCCGTGCAGTGCTTTGCCAGCTCCGCCTTCGCTCTGGAAATCTCTCCCGCAAGCAGTCCGTTAAGGTCTTTCAAGCGGTTCAAAACAAAGTCCTCGATTTCTCGCAAGCGAGTATCAAGCCCGCGTCCATCAGACGCGAGGAGTTCCTCACTGATTTCATCTAGGCGCCGCTCTCGCTTTTCCAGTTCAGCGAGTAGCGCGGGAGAATGCCGGGCCGTCGCGATCACCCCGGCAAGGTTGCTTATTTCTTTTTGAGCTGTTCACGCTCGATTCGAAACGTCCGAAGCTTGGGAGGCCTTCGCCTGCGCCAAACAGATTCTCAGTCGTCAGACCAGTTTCCTGCGAGTCTCGCGAAAGCGGCCAGCCTCTTCAGTTCGAATCTATCCCTTCCAATTTATTGTGACTTGTTTTCCTCAGCGCTTTCATGTTTGCGCGAACGATGGAGCAAGAATTAAGAGGGATTTGACTTTGCGGGTTCGGGCGGAGATTTCGAGGATGGCGCCTGCTCGGTTTTGGGCGCGCTGATCCGCTGCTTGTCGTCCACGGAAAAGAGCATATAGCTGCTAAAGCTGTGGCGCCGATGAATGCGGCGGCCTTTCAGATCGTAGAAGATTTCCGCCGTGGACGGAAGCCACAGGTCCACATTTTGCTTGTGGAAATGCACGGCGCTGTATTCAATAGCCGTGTGGTCTGCGAACAGACGAATTTCCGGCAGTGGCGCAACAAGGTCGGTTTCGAGACGCACGATCTGGTACGAGTCCGCAGCGATCCAGGCGCGCCCTTTTAGCGCGACAGGGTAGGCTGGGCCGGATACCCCAAACCGATAGGCGCGATCCCTAATTGGCTTATCGGGCCGCTGGCGGAAATGAACTTGCCAGGCCAGCACGCCGTTAAAATGCGCCAACCCTTCGCACTGCATGTCGTAATTCACGGCGCCATAGGGATGAAAGATCAGCACGAGCGCTGGCAGCCCCAGTGTGGCCATTCCTCCCGGGAATCTATCGTAGGAAAGGTCCCCGCTGCGGTATTCGTACACGGCAAACATGCCCGGGCGAACCTCCTGAATAGAGACCACGTAATTGAACTTGCGTGTTTCCGATGGCGCAGGAAATCCCCAGGCGTTCACCGGTTCGTGGAAGAGAGACTCCGTCGCTGTGAAGCGATCCACGTTGCGGATGAGCTCCTCAACGCGCTTCCCGGCGTTCTGAATGACCTCGTCCAGCGCGCAGGGGACTCCGGGCTGGACAGGCGGCACTTTCTCGTCGATATCCGGGGGAAGCCAGCTGGGGAACAGGGGAATCGTGGCGAAAATCGGCAGAGCACCTGCCGCGGGAGTTACCGAAACCGCCGGAGCTGCAGGTACTGAAGAAAGGGGAATGGCGGAAATATCCTGGGGCGTGCGAAGAGAGGCCAACTGCTTTTGCGCGTCGGTGTCCGCAGGATGTTCTGCAAGATAAGATTCCAGAATTTGCACGGCACGGTCGGCCTTCCCTCGCGCCAGAAGCGCCCTCGCCAGCAATGGGCAAATTACGGCAGCGCGCTCCTTGCCGAGCGCTAAGGCGCGTTGCGCCTCGCGAACTGCCTCGTCTGAAGATCCCACGCGCAAATCGGCATCGGCAAGTAACGCGTGTGCGCGCCACGAATTCGGCTCGATCTCCAAGGCTTTCTCGAGATGCGGAATTGCATCCGTGGGCTTGTTCTCCCGCAACAGCGCATCGCCCAGGGAAATCTGGGCGAGCAAATGCTGCGGGTAGAAGGTGATGGCCTTCTCCCAATAGGATCTTGCCCGCTGCCAGTCATTCACCTGCGATGAATAAACGCCGAAGCCAAAATTCACATCGGGATGAGACGGTGCCAAGCGATACGCCGCATCGAGGTGCTTTCGCGCCTCGGCTAGCTTCCCCACGCGCAGCGCTTCGAGTGCTTTCGCGAGCTCTTTCTGAGCTTTCGCAGCAAGTAAGGGAGGGTCAGGCACAACCGGAGTTGCTTCGCCACCCGGTGATTCTGGGCGCAGGCTTACGATAACTGATTGTGCACCACCGCCTACAATCTCCAGCTCCTCGACTGCCTCCTCATAGCCGGCTGCAATCGCTTGGACGGTGTACCGTCCCGGAGAAATATCATCGAAGGATGCCTGGCCACCCTGAGCCGTCATCTGCTGCCAATACTGGTTTGCCATCCGGGTCACAGTAACAAGCGCCTGACTGTTGATCGTCTCGCCGTTCAATTCCCGAACATACACAAGTAGGCGAGAGTGGACGATCTCCGATTGCACTGGCGGCGCCGCTGACGGATTCGCCGAGGGAGCTTGCGGCAAACCTAATAAAGGCAATAAGAGACAACCGGCGCCGACCAGAGTCATCACGCGGGACTCAAGAATATGAAATGCCATGTTTGACCCTACTGCGGAAGGATGCCTGGACTTCGGCAAGATCATACACCGACGCGCGGAAAAAAAAACGCCAGCAGCATCCCTGCCTCAGTGTGGTAGGGAAGCCGCAGCGAGACGTTTCTCGCCCTCGACCCCCTGACGACCGTTGCCGTAGCTGAACCAAGGTCCGTCCTCAAAACGCTGAAAACTCGAACCTCGATGAACCGGCGTTAACAGGCCGACCATGATTGTGGTCGGCCTTAAGTTTTCGAGACTTTTCTTCGCCTTCCTCACGCAGCAGCCAATCACTCAAATCTCACCGGTAAACGTTCGGTCCAATTCCCTCCCCCGGCACCATTCTAACAGCCACATTCTCGAGCAAGTCCCATCTACCTGAGGCGGTGTAGGTCCGGCCATCAGGGGTCAGCGTGATTTTTTGTACGTGCTTCGCAAGTTCAGCACGAACGAGGCGCGCTTCCCGGGTCAACATTGCGCGCAAGTTGCGCAGGCGTGTCTCCACAAATCGTCTTAAGTCCCGCAATCCTACCGTTATCGCGCCTGGTTCAAAGCTCGCCAGCTTTTCGCTGAGATCGTGGTGTTCCGCTTCCAGGTCGGTAAGTCGGGACCGAAGGGCGTTTGACAAACCCATCTTAGTAATCGCTTCTGTGCAGTGGTGAATCTGTCCTTCGATCGCGTGCACGCGCCGGCGCACGTCAGAAGCTTTGTCTCTCTGCCCGTTCATGCATCGTCTCAGTTGTTTTTCGAAACGTGAAAACGTGTAATCGATGACGTCCGCGTGGAAGACCCTCGACTGCAGGCCCGCGAGCAGGTGAGTCTCGAGAACAGTCCGCGAAATTAGCAAGCTATTCGTGCAAACACTATTGACGCGATACGCGTGCACAGAGCAGCCGTAGCGCGACTCCACGCGCTTTCGCCAGTGCTCAGACACGATCGTGATGCTCCCTCGGCAGACCGAACACTCAAGAAGCCCAGTGAAGAGGTATGGTGATGCAGCACAAAATGAATCCGTAACCGTCTTTGAATCAGGCGCCGATTGAGGTAGATTTCATCCGGCATAAGGAAATGTTTTTGCCGACTGCGACCCGAATGGGATTTGTGCGGAAAGCCTCATTTAAGCTGTGGCGGCTCAGGATTCTAACCTTTCCACTTTGTAGAATCCTGGGTGCCGATCAAACATCTTTCTTAAGGTCTTCACAAATCTACTTGCGTCCTTCTCGCACCCTAATTATCCAGCGCGATGGACGGCCGCATACTCGTTGTCAGGTTTGGAATAACGCGGGTTTGGAAACCAGCCGTATTGAAGAAACGGAATAGCCAGTCCTGTTACTCATGCTTGACCTCCACTGGGACCGTGCACAGGTAAAAGCAGAACTTGAGCGCGAAACTTTACTCTCTTCATTGACCGGCTCCTTTCGCTTGTGGCTCTGTACTGCAGATCTTCCGATTCGCAGCATAACCCACGCCTGCGAATCGGAGCCGGGCTTCGACCCGCGAATATCGGAGTGATCAACCGTCGCGAAAACCATCTCGACCACGATCTGCGCCGCCTCCTAAAAAGAAAAAAGAAGAAAAAAAGAAAATAGTTGCTCGTAGTTGACGGGTCATTCCATATCAGCGCTTTACCGGAGAAGTGCCGGCTTCCCAGTGTGGCCGTCGGCGTGTTACCGAAATTCCCTCGCTCTGGCCGCCGAGAATGGATTGCGAACGATTGCGTTCCCGGCTATTTCAACCTGAGCGTTTGGTTATCCGCCGGAGCTGGCTGCGCCGGTAGTGTCGGAAACAATCGAATCCGTTTTAAACACCGGAACACAAATGGATGAGGTGCGCCTGGTGTTTTATGAAACCGCTGATGTGAAATTATTTCTCCAAAACCAGAGATTCACGAATCGCTAGAGGCCACGCCCCCGCGTGGACTCACCAAAAAACCAATGCCGGCATGCGCACCAGGAAATATCTGCGCTTTATTGGCCGGACATCTGCGAGTAGCCAACGCGCAGGGGCTACTAGGAGCAACTTTACCGGTTACGCGACTCTCCAGGAGTTGGCCGTTCTGGAGGCACCAATGTAGGCTGGCTAGATGAGTGCCGGACCGCCTCGAGTAGTTGCTTGATCCGTTCAGCGCGGAGAGTGCATTGGATGAGATCGGCGTCCGACAACCTGCCTTGAAGCGTGCGAAACTGCTCGTTAATCAGTCTGCGCACGTCGGCCAGTGCCTCCAAGTCCTGATTTACGACGTCTATGTGCGTCCGTGCCATGCCTGGCTGCGTCCCTGCCTCGAATATTTCGCCGAATTCGGATTCTTGTTGATACTGCCTCTCGTAGCACCCGGATGTAACTGTCAAAAGTTACGGCGCCATCCCAAAGCGCCGCACAGCATCGTGCTCGTCAGGTAGAGTACGGATCGACAGATGTCCGAACTAACCAGGAGTGAGCCCTGGCGCTGCGGGTCTTCTGAGATTTGTTTGGGCGGTGAAGGGCGAGAGGCCGCATCTGCGGCCCTACGGGTCATGGCTAGTTCCGATAATCAAAATATGCGATGAGATATGTCAGAAAGGAATTCAATTTGAAACGGTGTGCTGAACAGTCTCCGCGCCGTTTATCTCAGAGTGCGATGCCTCGCCAGCTGAGCACTCGTTGTTTGGAGAACCTCTTGTAATCCGTGCCAATTCGGATGCTGGCACGATACCGCGCAAGAAGCCGCAGTTCAAGCAAACCGAAACCTTCGAGAATAACAAGACGCCAGGTTTGTCAATATTCCTGAGCCCGGCAATATGGATCATCATCTCAGATGTAAATTCAGCCTGATTGCCAGACTTGCATGACGGACAGGGCATAGACACACCCCCTGCTTGAGCATGAACTACCCAAAAAACGCCTGTCTGTTCAATATTGAACACTCCCAGGGGTGTTGCGCTGGGATGAAAAGCGGGAGACAAAGACGCGACCAGCGAGCGCTTCATTCAAAGCCGGGATCAAGTCGGCGGCCATGAACATTTTCACGACGTAGCCTAGTCCTCCTGCGTCAAGACAACTCGCCAAAGTGTCGGCGTCCTCATAAACTGTGAGAAATACAATCCTAGTCTTCTTGCCACGACTCCTTAGGTCCCTCGCCACCTTAATTCCATTCATGCGCGGCATCGAGATGTCCAGGATTGCAACATCCGGTTCCAGCTTCAGAATCCCTTCTAGGGCGGCATGCCCGTCGGAGACGAGGGCCACAACTTCAAAGGACTCTAGCAAGAGCGCGCAGATTGCGCGCAATAGGGGAGCGAAGTCATCCGCCGCGAGCACTCGGATGAGAGTCATGAATATTTCCTTGAATCAATCTTGCTCGCCAATTTGGGCGGCCAGCAAGTGTTAGAAATGACAGGCAGGGAAAAACTAATCGTTGAAACTGGAACACATGCCTGATGCTTCTGCTCGCCGCCGGCGTTTGCGTTGCAGGAGTAACCCGCCTATTATCACGGCTTGTAGAATGACGATGGCAGCTACTCCGGCCATGCGTCGCTTGTACTGGTCCCAAAATGACAGTTAGCGAAAGAGAATCGTGCTGCCTTGCGGCAACTGGTTCTCGCGGATGCCCCAGCGCTGCAACTGGCGCCAGTCGAACTGCGCCACGCTGGCTTCTGGTTCGACAACAGGAATGTTGGAAGGCGGTATTCCGGCAAAGACTTTAAGTACTAAGCTTGCAGCCGCCTCGCCTTCCGCATTGGTGTACATCCGACCCCCGACGATGCCACGACCCAAGTACTGGTCATTAAATCCGTAAACAGGCGTATTGGAGGCCGCCGCCAGGTGTTCCGCGACATCGTGGGGCACAAAGGGTGCTCCTTCTCCGTCTTTAAACAGCGTGGAGTACAACACGATCGAGCGCGGCGGTAACTCCGAGACCTGCGAAAGCAGATCGCGCATAGGTAGCGCGGTTAGGTATGTAAAGTCGAGGCGATCCCTGTAGAGGCGCAACTCTTCCGTGGCTTGCTCAAGGAGCCGCCTATCAAATTCCGACGTGCCTGCAACAAACACGACTCGTCTTGTGCCAGGATGGAGCTTGAGGGCGATGTCCAGTGTTGGAGCAAACGCCCGCTTGAGAAGCACACCCGTCACGCGAGATGGCAACGCACGACTGTCAAGTTCTCTCCTGTCAATGCCACAGAAGACGATGGGAGTTCCCGCAAAGACGACGTTCTCGTGGCTCAGTAGGAAGTCCAGCGCAGGGCTCATCACGGCAACGACCACATCGATCTTCTTGTCGGCATATTTCTTGTGAAGGTAGTCTTGAAGAAGAAGCAAATACGTGTCTGAACCGAACCGCGAAAGATCCATCGATTCGCGGTACACCTCGACTGGTTCCGCGAAACTTGAGGTCAAAGTGCGCACAATGGACCCGTCCAGGACCGATAGACCCGGCAGGGTCGTGCGTTCGTCATAGAGCAGGACGACCTGCCGTGTCCTGCCGTGCGCAGGCAACACCCCGATCCAGACCACAAGCACGCCAAGAACCAACTGATACATAAGGCAGCGGTTCATCATTTAAGGGCGACTCTGGCTCCGCGGGCACCCTCGGATCGGACGGTCGAGCAGAGACGACACAGCCAAACCATAGCTTTCACGCCTAGCACTTTATGCCAAACCACAGGCGCGTTTAAACGATTGTCGGCGACAACAGACGATTCGGCTCGGCGCGCGATAAATGCCGCAATCGCTTGAGCCCTCAGCCGTAACCAGACAGCTGTCCGGTTTCCCGACTCTCCAGGAGCTGACTTACCTTGAGGCAGCGCAGTGGTTCAAAATGAAAGTCTGTGTCGCCGAGGAAAATAGAATCACTCGAGCTCGGCAGCGTTCAATTCCACCCCGGTTTTGGCTTAACTTGTTTTGTCACGTTTGCAGCAGAAATCGATTTCCTAGAGTCCTCAGTGTGGCTGATTGGCATTTTTGCGCTAAATCTTAACTGAGTAATCCCAGGCGGAGCAGCGTTCTGGAAGCTGTATAAATCTTGACGAGCGATAAAATTAGCAACAAAAATATACTCTGCGACTCGTAAGCTTCCGTCCAATCGCCTAATCTTGCATTTACCATACCTCTCGTCTCGTCTTATGGCGAACCATTTCCGTCGAAGTTCTAGATTTTGACAATGTGAAAGAAAGGCGTCGGTGGTGAACTTCCTAATGTTCAATTCCGAGACGCCGAATAAATCTAAGGCTTTCGGATTCGCGTAAACAAGGCGGTGGTCACCGTCCGTCACAACGATTGCATCGAGAGAGTTTGCTAGTAACTTTCGCAAATGATTCTCACTTGTGCGACGTGCTTCCTGTAGTCTTCGGGGTCTGTCGATGACACTTCTTCCCAGCCTCGTGAGCGTTTTCTGCGCTCTTTGAAAATGTACCGGTTACTTTTTTCAGCGCGATAAAAAGCGACAATCTGAATTCAGCGATTTTTCCGTTCGCGAAAACGATTGCATCGAGAGAGTTTGCTAGTAACTTTCGCAAATGATTCTCACTTGTGCGACGTGCTTCCTGTAGTTTGTCAGCTGCACCCCTTCTCAGGCTCGCGAGTATGTGCTGTACTCGCTCACAGACGTACCGTCGCGTGTTCCAACGCGATATAAGCTTGCGATTTGAATTTGATTTCCATAGAACGCGTACCAGCAGAAAATCAACCTCGAACTCAATATATGTTTTCACTCGCGGACACCCGCGGCCACTGGCAGAATTGACAGCTAGAATGGTCCTGAGGTGTTTCGGCGCGGGGCCCAAAGCGGCAAATCGCTGCAAGAAAAACGGCTAGTTAGGTTCAATGCTTGACTAACGCCGTAAAGTGCCTGACCTGCTAAACGCGGTTACGGTAAAGGTGTGAAGGGCCTGATAAACGCAAAATCGAAAAAGTGGATTTTGGCGCAGGGAACCTTTCCGGTTTCCCAATTAAAATCGGGAGTGCGCCTGCGCTGCAAGGTGATAACTCGAAGTAAACAGATTTATCCGCAACTATTCAAGAATTTCCGACGGGTTTGGCGGAGTCCCACTGACAAGAGTGACAGTTGTGTCCCTCAATGATGTAATCACCATCGTGGACAGGCTGCTGAGAGCTTCTGACCTGGGCGAGATGCTCAGGCCAGCGGACTCGCGCCTAGGGTGTTTTTGCATAATTCGCAGCTCGCTCTTGGGTTTGTACTGCAATGAGACTAAGCCTCAAGTGTCCTCTTGTTTTACTCCTGGCTTCCTTCTGTACGCCTGGGATGCTCCTCCTTGCTCAGGAGCCTCTGGATATTCTCTCCGGGCCCTCAGACGTTCTCGACCTCCCTGAGCAGTGGCACGAGTTGCTTACCATCGATCAGGCTCGGTTTCCTTCCCCTCTGCCGTTCGCTCCTGCCGCGCGCTTCAATACGCCCAGCACGAACCTTTTTCCAGTCGCCTTCCCGAACGACCAGCCTGCTAAATCGTCTACCAATGCAGACGGCGCGATAAAGCCCCAGGATTCGAAATCTCGCTCTGAATCACGTCCGCACTTCCGTTGGGGGCCCGCCTTCGGCGAATCCCTGCTGTTCACAGGGATTATGCACACGTTCGATCTCGCCCTGCAGCCCGGAACTCGTGACGCCCTGAACGGACATTGGTTCGCCCACTATACACAATCCGTCTCCGAACTCCGTGGTTGGAGCGATAGTGACAGGTTCATGGCTCCGTACGTCGGCCATCCCATTGAGGGCTCTATCTTTGGATTCATTGAGCGTCAAAATGACCCCAAGTACCGGCTTGTGCAGTGGGGCGACGGCCGCGAATACTGGGTCAGCATGTTGCGCTCGATGGCTTACGGCGCAATCTGGCACACACAATGGAAAATCGGTCCCGCCAGCGAGGCGTCCATTTCCAACGTCATGTTGCATGCCTCCCCCGGCTTTATCACCTTGGTTGATACTCCCACCCTGGGATTTTGTACCATGCTTGCCGAAGACGCCGCTGATCGCTATCTGATCATGGGCCTCGAGAATCGGACGAATAATCGCGCCATTATTATCCTCGCACGGAGCTTCCTCAATCCGGGCCGCACCTTCGCCAACCTCATGGCTTTCCGGGCTCCTTGGATCCGCGATACTCGCCTCAATCTCTTCGGCACGAACTACGAGATTCGCAAGCAACTTCTCGAAGACTACAAGAATGGAAGTGGCGAAAAACCTTTCCAGTTTGTCAAGAAGGCATGGATGCCGGTAGGTGTTGAGTTCAGCCATCCGCGCCCGATGGAAGCCCCTATCGAACTCACTGCTTTTCCCTATTACGAAAGCTTCCTTGGCGGCGGCTCCTGCATCGGTGGGGGCGGTTCGGGTGCGGCGCGAGCGAATCCCAAGCTCCAAATCATTACGGAAGTGAGCGGCTGCCAGATCATGAACATGCCGCACTCCAATTACAGCGCCGATTCTCTCTTCTACGGTGGCGGGTTCCGCTGGACTCCCAGTGCCGCTAACCGATTCTCCCCCTTTGCTCAGTTCATGTTTGGCGGAAGAAAAGTCACAATGGAAATCATGGACGCGGCCCTGCGCGAGAAATTGCTGAACGAATGGAACGACGGAAGCGGAACGCTGCCGCATTATCCCAAGCGAAGTGACTATTCCGTAGAGAATGCCCAGAACGGGCCCAGCATTGCCGTCGGAGGAGGGTTCGATCTGGTGATCACGCGGCCTTTCGCCTGGCGAGTCCTCAATATCGAATATACGCATTCTTGGATGAACGACGTCGCCCAGATTCATCCGCAGGAAGGTCTGAAGATTTCCATGCAGGCGGTGGTGCGCATCGGTACTTGGTAGAGCCCAGCCAAGCTATTCCCACGATTCGATGCTGCTTTGATTAGTGGAAATGCGGCAATCGTCACGCGAATCGACCATGTGATCCTTCCCAAATGACCGATGCCGCCAAGCTCCTTGCGAAGCGTGCTAACCGGGCAGGTACTCCTGGTGAAAGCCCCCCCTGGTCCCATCGTGCCGCGAGCCCCCTGCCGCCCGGCCTGGCCTTTGAATGAGGGTCCGTCCCCTATTCCGATCCGCGAGCGATAGGTTAATCGGGTAGGCGTAGCTACTGTGCCACGCTTACTGTGCTGCGGCCAACCAGTCGAATGGCACGGGTAAGCGTGCGGTCCAATTCCGCCCCCCGGCACCACCCACGCGTGTAACCGTCTCTCCCACGAAAAAACTTGAGTTGGGGCTCTTCAGCAGCCAGAAACAATACATTCACTTCGTAAAGACGAACCAGCTGAGCCGCATGATCGGCGTCGTCGATGGAAAGGATGGGGTTGAACACTCCGCCCCAGAGCGTGTGAGCGGATCGAAGCACACTGCGGAGATCGTCCCAGTTTCCCTTTCGGACGCACCAACCTAACCGCAAGGGCCGATAGCGAATCCGAACGCTCTCAGTGGCCACGATCTGCTCCTCCAAAATTCGCGAAGCCAGAATTATATTCGTCGAATCGGGCGGACAGCCCCACGTAAGAAGCAGCGTCCAAAACGCGCGGCGCGACCAGGTTTCGCGTCCAAATGCGCCCAAATCGAAAACTCGCAGGCCACGCTGAACGGAAACGCAGCGATTCAAGCAACAGCACCTTGATCGCGCATTTGTATGCTGCTTACGCAGCGACGATGGCTACTTCCTGAAGGTCAGAGTGCTACCGAAGGCGAGAGCACTTCAGCCACGGTTTTAAAGAGAATTTTCGGGGTGGGAAGCACCAATAAAGCCAACTGCATCAACGTGAGCGATTTATGGAGCGGGCGATGGGAATCGAACTCACGTTCGAAATTGGGAACAGCACTTAGCTTTAGCACGGGTCTTCGCGACAGGAAGGTAGTTCCGCCTTCAGCAAACCAGCCTCAAGCAAAGCCCTGATACGCTCAGAAATCGTCGGCTCGGCCTCCATCAAAAGCGCGAGTCGTGCCCAGAAACCGCCGTACAGTCTCACTTGTTTCAGATAATCGGGAGCGTTCATTTCCGGCAGCATCACCCTTCCGCTCGCGACATCGATCAGGCCCGAGCTCGGTTTGATGCTCTTTGTCCTTACCATGGGTCACTGGATTTGGCGGCAAGGTGCAGCGTTGGGAACGGCGAGTTGGTACGCCACTCCTGACAGGACGGGCACACACCGGACTCTTGCCGGCGACTGGTTCTTCTTCGTGAGTATCCCCCCTCTTCCAATTCATTTTGCTCCGCTGGTACCTGCGGCTTGCTATCTGGGGTCCAGCTCTTGTGGCGTGTTTCCATGTTGAATCTGCGCTTGCTGCCCACACACCCCGACCGCGCAGGTGGAATCGGTTTTCTGGGAAGGAGTAGCTATGCTTTTGCTCCCATCCTATTCGCCCAAGGTACGTTGATGGCAGGACTGATTGCCAGCCGAATCCTTTACAACGGCGAAAGTCTTATGTCGTTCAAATTGAGCCTCGTCGGGCTGGTTGATTTCTTCGTCCTGGTGATTCTCGGCCCGCTCACCGTGTTCAGCCTCCATCTTGATCGTGCTAAGCGGCGTGGTTTGAGTGAATACGGGACGCTGGCTACGGTCTACACTTCCGATTTCGATAAAGAGTGGGTCCGTGGCGGCGCAAGAGGAGAGGAGATTCTGGGCACAGCGGACATTCAGTCGCTTGCCGACCTTGGAAACAGCTACGCAGTGGTGCGCGAAATGCGACTGGTCCCTTTCGCGCTGACCGATTCGCTCATCTGGCCATCGCAACAGCCGTGCCGGCCTTGCCCGTACTGCTTACGATTATGCCGCTCGAGGAACTAGTGACTCGACTGATCAAGATCATTTTCTGAGGAAGAGCCCGTTGATGAAATCAGCTATGGCGGCTGCCTTCTTGCTATTTGGCACGGCAATCGATTCTCTCTCGCAGGCGTAACGGATCGCAAAATGCGAAGGCCCGAAGAGGTTCAACCTCTCCGAGCCTGCATTCCTTTCGGTCTTTTCCGAACGACTACCGCTCAGCGGTTACTGGCCGATGGTAATCACGCCGAACGTACCGTCGCCGTAATTGTTATTTCCGGCCGTGAAAAAGAGCTGATTGGGATTTCCGTTTGCGCCAGCCAAACCTCCCTGACCGAACTGAATTGCCCAGATATCATCGATCTCAATCGGTTTTCCGCTCGCGTCGCGCAGTGGGCCCAAGAATGCGCCGCTCCTCGGATCGAACGCATTGATTCGGCCTTGCTGATTGTTATTCGTAATCAGCAGCGCGTTGCTCATCGGCCCGAAGTCAGCAGGCGCCAGCGCGATTCCCCACGGCGAGTGCAATGGCCCGCTCACCGCAAAATGCGTCTTCAGGACTCCCGCTGTGGTGAACGAGTCCACAAAACCGCCCTGCGATTTATCAAGGGCAGTGTAGGTGACCCAAATCGTCTCCGTGCCGTCTGCGTCCGTAACCGTCTGAATGCCGTATGGCGCAAATTTCTTTGGAATTTTGGCATCCACAAAAGCGTCCGCGCTTAATTCCACGGGTTGGAACGTGGAGTCGAACACATCCACCCTGCGATTTTGTCCGTCATCGGCGGCGTACAGAAACTTTTGCCCATTGTTGGTGGCAATGGCCAAACCCGTATACGTGGCGCCGGCAGTTGATCGATTGGCGGCGATATTGGCGATACTAGCGCCGGTGGCGGTCACGCCGCCGACCGCCGGATTCCACCCGCTGATCGTTCCATCCAGCGTTGCGAAAATAAAGATTGCCGCTGCTGAAACCTGCTTCCCGGTAATCGGATTGATTCCGGTAATCGTAAACGCCGTGTTTCCCGCTGGCGTATTCGTCGCCACTATTCCTGTCGGCGTACCAGGCCCACCAGAAATCGATGGGACGCTTACGACAAGGCCTGCAGGAGTAGCTGTGACTCCATTCGTGTTGCTGATGGCATACAGCGTCGACAAGCCCGTTCCGTTGTCGCTGACCCAGAACGGGCTTGTCGACGTCGAAACCAAGCCCCAGCCATTGATGAGATGTGGATCTTGAACCGTGCCTCCAGCACCGGAGTTGGTGACTAGGTCGGTCCTCGTGTACTGCGCCTCAGCCAAACCAGGAATAAGAATTCCCAATGCGAAAACTGCCAGGGATTTTAATTGCAATCTCATTTTTGCTTTCTTCCTTCCAAACGTAAGTTTGTGGTTCGATTCTCGTTGAAGCACTGATTGAAGGTGGTTTTGCGGATTGCAGCGAGCCGGGGGACGGGACGCCGGGGGTAACGGCGGTTCTCTCCGATGCAATCAAACACACCCACGCAACGAGCCTAGAGGCAATCCGCCGTCGAAATGTCATCGCGGAGTCTCGTTCCTGTAAAATCGAACGGAGCAAAGAGTCGGTCAGCCAGGCGGTCCTAACGGGCAGATTGGCTTGCTAGATTTTATTAATGAGTGCTGGTGCTTCGCAAAATTTGCAGCATTCGTCTAGAGCGATTAGAGCGTTTTGATCATTCCCTTCCCCGGATCATTCATAAGTGGCCGCTCTATCCGGAACGACACTGTGACTGGCTGAGTGTCTGTTTTTTCTGGCAGCACTAACCGTGTCTCGCCATTTAGCTGTCGTAGTAACGACCATTGGTTTCTTCGCCGATAACGGCGAATGCGGAGTTCGATGTACCCAGTGGGTCGGACTTCCACGAAAAACCGATCGAAGGCACTTCGACCTGGGCCTCCAACTGGCACGAAGCCCGAGTCCCGGTGAAGCGGAAATGCTTGGAAGGGTCGTCATACTTCACGGCTTCTCCGATGGATTTCCAAACCATCTTGAAGGCCATTTTTGCGGGAGTGGCGATCGAGTCCAGCGCAGGCCAACGTGGCTGATCGACGACCGGGACATTTTGCATTTCGAGTGTGAAGGTGTTCCCGTCTGGACTGATCGTGAGGCCTCGCTCCGGGACAGGAACGACCCAATAAAGTCCGGAAGGCGAAATGGGCGGATGAAAATCGTGGATCTGGTTTGCGGGAACCGCCGGTCCCCGGAATAGTGTCAATCATATGTGGGTGTAGGTGCCTTGCTGCGCTGCCCGAGCGCTCCAATATTCTCCCTGCATCACGCCGTAGTCCGTTGTGGGACTGCCGAGAGCGATGCGATTTCCCTGATTGTCTGTGCCGGTACCGGTAAAAGTGCTGCACCGCGCGACTCGACCCTTGAAGTGATAAATATGCGAAGGTTCGAGGTTTGCGCCTGCCGGCTGATTGTGGCTGCCATTTTTGTCCAGCCAGGGTATTGGGTAGGGGTCGGTACCGCCGTTGGCAGTCATCGGTTCTTGGTCATGCAACGCATAATCTAGGGATCCAATTGCGAGCGGCAGCAGGGACAGTGCGCCGGATTTCAGGATGTCTCTGCGGCTGTGTGGTGTGCGCATCTTTTTGAACGGGTTCATAGACAACCTCCGATAAGAAAGATTGCTTCCGGATAAAAACGCTGTGCGTTCTTTGGAACTACTCTCCAGCTTTCGCCGCCAATGTTTCGACGACTGCAATATTTTGCAACAACTCTTGTGGCAGTCCGTGGCGTTCTTTCAAATACTCCGGGCTGTTGTATGAGACCCAGGTTTTCCCTTGGGCATCTTCCCAAACTAAGATTTTCAGCGGAAGGTCAATGGCTACGCTGGGAGCGGCCAGCATGAGTGGCGTGCCCGCTTTGGGACTGCCGAAAATTAGCAGTTTGGTGGGACGCATTTTCATTCCCGCCTTTTCCGCTTCACCGCTGTGGTCGACGAGTACGAATAGGGTGACTCCCTTGGATTGCAGGATATTTTTGAGTTTTTCCACTGTTTGGTCGACCGAGTGATTGCTCGGTTTGTCGATGATTCCTTCATTCGCTACGGGCGCCACGGACTCCTCCCCACGATTTTCAGAGTAAAGATTCGTACGTACAGAAATCAAGTAGATCACCATTCCTAAGCCGATCAGCGCAAGGAAGATTGCGGTAGCCACAGCCAGGGCCGCAGCATGAGGACGCGCCGCGTGGCCGCGATCCAAGGCACGGATTAACCGAAGGTGGTGCCAGCCGGAAGATAGATTCACTGCAACTCCGGCTGCGATGAGAGCGGTTCCAAACCATAGCGACAAACCATAAGGTTGCACTGAGGGTGCGCGCTGGACAATTTGCAGTTGTTGCAGGAACAACCCAAAACGGGCAACAACGAAGCCGAATCCCATGAAGGCCAGGCCGGTGCGAATCCATGCGAGAAGAGTTCGCTCTGCAGCTAGATAATCAGTCAGAGCGGCTCGCGGTTCCGTTGTCGTTGGCATTTTTAATCCGTCCCAACGCCCAATGGCTTAGGCGCGCAACCGATGTGAGCAGCACCGAACGTTAGCGTAGAACACCTAGCGAGAGTTCGATGCAGCGTCTTCGATCAAAGCTGCAACCTCTTTCGGCCTGGAGACGTAGACCGCGTGGCTGGCGCCTGCGACTTCAATCTTATGGCTGCTGGCTCGTGTGGCGTACCAGCGTTCGAGGTCGGGGTTGATGGTTCTGTCTTTTCCCGCCACCAACATCCAGCTCGGTTTATTTTTCCACGCAGCTGTGGTGATCACTGCCTTAAAATTGTCAGCCAAGTTAAACACCTGTGATCGCGCCATGAAAGCGGCCTGCTCAGCGGACAGGTCGGCTGCGAAGTAATCATGAAACTGCGCGGGGTCGAGGTACGTGAAACCGTCAGCGGTCTTTTTTATCGCGCCAGACTTGCTGAGGTCGCTCGGGAAGCGCTTCCCGTCATCCGCTTCATTCTCACCAGCGTCTGGCATGTGGGCCGCGATGTACACCAATCCGGCGACCGATGGATCTGTCCCGGCTTCCGTAATTACCGCTCCTCCATAGCTATGAGCGACAAGAATGCACGGTCCATCTTGTTGAGCAAGAACGCGCTTGGTGGCAGCGACGTCTTCTCTAAAGGAGGTTTCCGGCTCTTGCACGATGCTGACGGTGTAGCCATCCTTGACAAGAATGTCGTAAACACCTTTCCAGCCAGAACCATCCGCCCACGCACCGTGAACCAGAACAATATTCCGAATGCGATGTCCTTCGTTCTGCGCTGAGACCGCGCAGCAGGCCAACAGCAAAAGGACGATACAGAAGGACTTCGATATTCCTACTGCTACTCGCATAGCTACCTCCGATGACTCAGGGTGTGTGCATATGCCGTGGTACTTGTTTCTCATTTGGTTCGGCGGATTAAAATGCGCGATTGCCTACCTGCGAACTTCCTGCCACCTGTTCGCCGGCTATTCTTTCCAGCCTCCGCCGAGTGCCCGGTAAAGTTGCACCAGGCTCTGGTACTCGGTGCCCCGTGCCTGAGCCAGCGTGAGTTCAGCGGCAAACAGCGAACGCTGCCCGTCCAGGACTTCAAGGTACGTAGTAGTGCCACCTTGGTAGCGCATGTTGGACAACCGGACGGATTCCTGCAAATCCGCTACGGTACTTTCCTGCCGCACGCGAACGTCATGGAATTTCTGATAGCCGATCAGCGCATCGGATACGTCTCCGAACGCCCGCTGAATCGACTGCCGGTAAGTAAGCAAAGCCTGCTGATGCTGAGACTCGGCCAGCCGCAGATTTCCACGAAGTGCGCCGGCCGTGAAAATCGGCTGGCTTACTTGCGCGCCATAGGACCAGATCCCAAGCTGCGAACTCATCAGCCCGGAGAATGCGCTGCTGCGCCCGAAGGCGCCGCCGCCGGAGCCGGTGAGCGAGATTTGCGGGAAGAACTGCGCCTTCGCCACGCCGATTTCTGCATTCGCCGCCACCAGGATTTGTTCGGCTTCGCGAATGTCCGGCCGCCGTTCGATTAATGAGGAAGGCAAGCCTGGCGGCACTTCGGGCGGTAACGCCTGCTCCACCAGCGGATGCCCGCGCGGGACGGCCTGCGGATAATTTCCGAGGAGAATGCTGATGGCATTTTCTTCCTGGGCAATCTGTCGCTCCAGGTCAGGAATCTGCGCATTCGCCGTATCGAGGACTTGCTGCGCTTGTAGAACGTCCAGTTTCGTGGCCACCCCGTGGTCCAGGCGAAGATTGGTCAGCTTCACCGAATCTTCCTGCGCCTCGACCGTGTTGCGTGTGATCTGCAGTTGCAGATCAAGCTGCAGCAGCGCGAAGTAATCGCTCGCCACGTCGCTGACCAATGTCAAGATGACCGTCTGCCGCGCATCCTCCGTCGCCAGCAATTGCGCGCGCGACGCTTCCGTCGCGCGCCGCAACTTGCCGAAAAGATCCAACTGGAACGCAGCGTCGGCGGTCAGAGTCAGAAAATTGAATTTGGTCTGGAAGTTGTGTTCTTTTCCGCCGCTGAAATCGCCATTTCCTTGCACCTGCGGAAACAGGCTCGAGCGCGTTATCGGCAAGCTGCGCGCGGCCTGCATTGATACGCTCCGTCGCCACCTGCAAATCGTAATTTTGCTTTAGCGCAGTGCGAATGAGCTCCTGCAACTGGGGATCCTGGAACACCTGCCACCAGGGCAAATCCGCATAGGAAGCCACCTGTGCGGCAACCTGTGGATTTTCGGCAAGCTCACGGTATTCCGTTGGAGTCTGCACCGCCGGCCGATTGTAATTCGGGCCGACCCTGCAGCCAGCGACTAAACCGGAAATCACTGTCGCCCACATGAATGGCGCTAACTTCTTCATAAGTTGCTCCGCCGTTCTTCCTTGGCAACTATTTCGCGCTGATTCATCTCAATCCCCCGCCGCCGGAGAGGGCGTCGTCGGCAGCGCTCCCGGAGCGTCTTCCTTGTCCGCGCCCGACCATTTTTCGACCAGGTAGAAAATCGCTGGAATAAAGAAAATTCCGATCACGCTGGCGGCGAGCATCCCGCCGATCACCGTTGTGCCCATGATTTGGCGGGCAACCGATCCAGCCCCGCTCGCTGTCCACAGCGGCACGCAACCCAGAATGAACGCGAACGACGTCATCAAAATCGGCCGAAGGCGCAGCCTGGCTCCTTCCAGCGCCGCATCCGCCAGCGGTTTTCCTTTCTCGAACTCATCCTTCGCAAACTCCACGATCAAAATCGCGTTCTTGGCTGCCAAACCGATCAGCATGACCAGCCCGATCTGCGAGTACACATCGCTCTCCATCTGCACCAGGTAGGGCGGCAGAAAAACGCCGTGCAAGAAGCGGCGCAACAAAAGAATTCCGAAGGCTCCGAAAATCGCCACCGGCGTGCTCAAGAGAACGCTGAACGGCAGCGTCCAGCTTTCATAGAGCGCTGCCAGAATCAGAAAAACGAACAGCAACGAAAGTCCGAAGATCACCGGGGCCGGCACACCTTCCCGTGCTTTTTGTTCCTGAAACGACATGCCCGAATAGTCGAAACCCATTTCGCGCGGCATGGTCTGCTTGAAAACATCCTCGAGCGCGGCCGTGGCCTGATCCGCGCTGTAGCCCGGCGCGGCGCTTCCGTTGATCTGCGCGGAACGGTATTCGTTGAAGCGCAACGTAAACTCCGGGCCGAGGCGCGGCTTGATGGTAGTCAGCGTGGACAGCGGGACGTTTTCTCCCTTGTCGTTGCGAACGTAGAACTGTCCGACGTTTTCCGCCCTGGCGCGGTCTTCGCCTTCCGCTTCGATATAGACCTGCCACTGGCGGCCAAAGCGATTGAAATAGTTGATGAAATAGCCGCCCATGAAGGCCTGAATCGTCCGGTAGACATCGTTAAGTTTCACACCTTGTTTCAGTACTTTGTCGCGGTCCACCTGGACGAACTGCTGCGGTACGCTGGCCAAAAACGTGGTGCTGAGGCTGGCGATTTCCGGCCGCTTTCGGGCAGCCTCCAGAAAGGTGCCCAAGTTCTTGGCGAGGAACTGAATATCGCTGCCCGAACGGTCTTCCAGGATGAACGTAAACCCGCCCGCGGTGCCGACACCCGGAATGGCGGGCGGGGAAAAACCGAAGGCAACTGCTGTGGGCAATTTGCTCAACTGCTGATTCAGATGCGCCTTGAGCGACTGAAATTGCTCAGCGCGCGTCTTGCGCTCATCCCAGGGCTTGAAGGTCACAAAAAAGGTCGAGTTGTAACTGGTGCGAACAAAGCTGAGCAGACTGAACCCGACGAAGGTAGTCACGTGCTGGACGCCCGGAGTGTTCATCAGAATTTTTTCGACATCGGCGGTGACGGCGGTAGTACGTTCCATCGAAGCGCCGTTGGGCAGCTGCACATTGACGTAGGCATAGCCCTGATCTTCGTCTGGAAGGAAACTCGAAGGAATTCGGCTGGCGAAAAAGAAACCCGCCACGCAAAAGACTGCGAGCATCACAATCACGACGATCGTCTTTTTGACCAATACGGCGCTCCAACGTACATAACCGTCCGTGGCTCGTTCAAAAACGCGGTTAAACCAATCGAAAAATCTTTGCAGCAGTCCGCTGCTTGGCGTCCGCGGTTTAAGCAGCAGTGCGGCTAGCGCAGGGCTGAGCGTGAGCGCATTAAACGCAGAGAGCAGAACGGAAATCGCGATCGTGACGGCGAATTGCTGGTAGAGCTTGCCGGTAATTCCGGGAATGAAGGCGGTCGGCACAAAGACGGCGGAGAGAACCAGCGCGATGCCAACGACGGGGCCAGAAAGCTCTTCCATCGCCTTCAATGCCGCGGCCTTCGGCGTCATGCCCTCTTCGATGTGACGTTCCACACCCTCCACCACGACGATCGCGTCGTCGACCACCAGACCGATCGCTAACACCAGACCAAACAGAGAAAGCGTGTTGATGGAAAAACCGAATACCGGGAAGAGTATGAACGTGCCCACCAGCGAGACGGGCACGGCAAGGAGCGGAATCAGTGTGGCTCGCCAGCCTTGCAAGAAGAGGTAGACCACCAGGATCACGAGCGCCAGGGCGATCAAGAGAGTTACGACGATTTCCTTCATGCCTTCGGTAACCGAGCGCGTCGTATCCAGCGCCACAACGTAATCCAGGTCTTCCGGGAAGCGCTGCTTCATCTGGGCCATGAGCTTGTTGACACCGGCGGCAGCATCGACCGCGTTCGAGCCCGGCAGTTGGTAGGTGGCAATAACGGCGCTGGGCCTTCCGTTATAACGTCCCGCGACGCTGTAGTCCTGGGAGCCTAGGTCGATTCGAGCGACGTCTCGAACCCGCACAACGCCGCCGTCGGGGGTCTCCCGCACGACGATCTGTCCAAATTCCTCGGGGGACACCAAGCGACCTTGGGCGAGAACCGAGTAGGTAAACTCCTGGCCCTTGGGAGCAGGTTCGCCGCCGGCCTTTCCGGCCGGGTTCACGGTGTTTTGCGCTTGAACGGCACTGATGATTTCCGGGACGGTGATGCCAAGCTTTGCCAGGGTGTCGGGTCTTACCCACATGCGCATCGCGTACTGGCCGGAGCCGAACACCTGAACGTTTCCGATACCTGGCGAACGCAGGATGGGATCGGTGAGATTGATGTACGCATAGTTCGCCAAGAAGTTGGCATCGTAGGTTCCATGCGGCGAGTAAATCGCGATTAACGTGAGAGGAGCGGTTACCGACTTTCGAACTGTGACTCCGTAATTGGTGACGTCCGCGGGAAGCTGAGAAGCAGCCAGCGTTTCACGGCTTTGCGCGAGAATGTAATCAGTATTCGGATCGGTTTTTGGGTCGAAGTCCACAATCAAACTGGTAGTCGAATTGCCGGTGGCATTGAGCGAATACATGTAGTTCATGTTGTCCACTCCGCTCATCTGCTGCTCGATGGGAGTGGCAACCGCTTGCTCCAGGGTTTGCGCGTCCGCGCCGATGTAGGTAGCCAGGATCTGAATCTCTGGCGGCGCAATGCTGGGAAACTGCGCGACGGGCAGAGCCAATATGGTGATAGCTCCAACAATCACCATGACAATGGAGATCACCATGGCAACGATCGGACGGTTGATGAAAAATTTTGACATGGCCTACCTTCCCTTGCTTTCCCCCGCAAACGGCTTGGGGTTCACAGGCATGCCCGGACGCACTTTCTGTATGCCCTCGGCAACCACGCGTTCGCCTGGCTTTAGTCCTTCCGCAATAACCCACTGGTTGCCAACACGGTCCGCGACTTGAACTGTGCGGATGTTCACTTTGTTCTGGTCGTCCACGACTGCGACTTGATAACCGCCTTGCAGCTCCGAAACTGCACGTTGCGGCACCAGCAACGCGCCCTGCTGGGTTCGAATCACTGCGCGAACTTTTCCGTAGCCGCCGGGACGCAGAATATTTGCTGGATTGGAAAATAGCCCGGCAATCCGAATCGCCCCTGTGCTCTCATTTACCTGGCGGTCCGCAAAGTAGAACGTGCCTTCATGCGGGTATGTCGACCCGTCGGCCAAAATCAGTTCCAGGCGAAGATTCTTGTCAGCCGCTTGCCGCGTAGTTTCTGTCGGGAACCGTCTCCGCCAGTCGAGATACTGCGGCTCACCAACGGTGAAATAAACCTTGATAGGGTCAACGGTCGAAACCGAGGTCACAGGTGGGCTGCTAAGATTCACCAGGGCGCCTACTTGCAGTTGCGCCTGTCCGGCGATGCCCTCGATGGGTGCAACGAGCCGCGTGAAATCCAGATTGATTCTGGCCGTTTCAACCGCTGCTTCAGCCGATTTAATTTGTGCCCTGGCTGTCGCCACAGTGGCTTTGGCCGCCAAATTGTTCTGAACGGCATTGTCTAGATCCTGCTGGCTTGCGGCTTGCTCTTTGGCCAGCGGCGTGTACCGGTTGACGTCAAGTTCGGTCCTGCCTTGAACAGCTTCGGCGTTGGCGAGCGCGGCCGTGGCCTGTGCCAGCTGTCCCTGTGCTTGATCAAGCGCCGCCTGAAAGGGACGCGGATCAATCTCGAAGAGCAATTGCCCTTTCTTGACAAATGCACCTTCCTGGTAGCCCTGCCGCATCAGGTACCCTGTGACCTGTGCCTTGACGTCGGCATTCGTAAACCCGTCGAGCGTCCCGATCCACTCGCCATAAATCGGAACGTCCTTCTGTTCGACCTGCACAACCTGCACGTCAGGCGAAGCGCCCGGTTCAGCTCCGGGCGCGTGTTTTGGGCGCGTGGCACCGATTACGATGCCGATCACAACCAGACACAGCACAGCGCCTATCCATATTTTGTATTTCGAAAAAGTGCTCATGTTTTCCCCCGCCAGCATGCCCACGCACACTTTGAAATTGACTCTTGTGGTGAACGATGCCCCACTTCGCGAAACTCAAGCCGCCAAATCATCTTCGAAATCCGAGGCTTAGTTCTAACAAAATAACCGGAGCCCGAGTCTGGGCCGGGCTCCGGAGAATTTCTCTGTCGTTTCTTGTCCGCAGCCGCCGCGCTCGCCCCCCGAGCGAACCCGCAGCCTCGATTTACAAAGTCCGCCACCTTTTCCGGTTGAGCGAGCATCGGAACGTGGCTACTTGCGAGCTTACTGTCTTTGCCCATCCTCTTGGCTGTGCCCGCTGCCTACTCGGGCGCTAAAAGCCACCTCGCGCAGGTTACCCCTGTTTACGCCGACGCCTGCTGGCTCTGTTGCAGGAATGCGAGCAGGTCGGCGTTGATCTGGTCCGCGTTGGTCGTGGGCATGCCGTGCGGGAAGCCTGGATAGACCTTCAGCGTTGCTTTCTTCAGTAACTTCGCGGACAACGGACCTGCGGCGACGATGGGCACAATCTGATCGTCGTCTCCATGCATCACTAGCATCGGGATGTCGATCTTCTTCAGGTCTTCCGTGAAGTCGGTTTCAGAGAACGCCTTGATGCAGTCGTAGTGTGCTTTAACGCCTCCCAACATGCCTTGCAACCACCATTTCTCGCGAATGCCCTCCGAAATCTTTGCGCCAGGGCGGTTGTATCCGTAAAACGGCAATGTGATGTCCTTGTAAAATTGCGGACGGTTGGCCGTGTACGCCGCGCGGAGACCGTCGAAAACCGAGATGGGCTGGCCTGCAGGATTTTTTTCCGTTTTCAGCATAAGCGGAGGGACGGCGCTGATGAGCACCGCCTTTGCGACACGTTTGCTACCATGTCTTCCGATGTAGCGGGCGACTTCTCCGCCACCGGTTGAGTGACCCACGTGGATTGCGTTTTTCAGATCCAGCTTTTCAGTTAGTGCCGCAAGATCGTCGGCATAAGTGTCCATGTCATTGCCTTCCCAGGTCTGACTGGAACGTCCGTGACCACGCCGGTCATGCGCGATGACGCGATAGCCCCGCTCGCCGAAGAACAGCATCTGCCCGTCCCAGTCATCCGCAGTCAACGGCCAACCGTGCGAGAACACGATCGGCTGTCCCGTGCCCCAGTCCTTGTAATAAATCTGCGTGCCATCTTTTGTGGTGATGGTTGCCATCTTTCCTCCACTTTGCAAATCGCGCAATTCCAGAACTCGCTACTTGTCGATAACTCTACCGCTGCTGCCCACCCGCCCAAAAACACTACGCCCGGGTGCGCCATATTACAAACGCTGATCAGGCGGCCGACGCCACGCGAAACTTTCCACTTGTTCGATGCGACCGACGCATGTGTCTCAGGAGCGCTGATTTGCGAAGCGCCAGTTTGGCATGGAAGAGTCGCGCCTTAGCCGCAGCCACCGAGATGCACATCGCCTCCGCAGTTTCCTGCATCGAGCATTCTTGCAGCTGCTTCATCTCAACTACCTTGCGCAGAGTCGGTCGAAGGCTGTCGACAGCGCTTTTCAGAATTCTTTCTTTCTCGCTTTGTGCGTAGCGCCTTTCCGGGTTCGGCGCATGATCTGCTATCTCGTAGGCAGGACCATCCGCGTCAAAATCTGCGGGTCCCGCAATTGCAATTTCACGCGAGGTTCGCTTCTTCCGCAGGGACATGAGCGCCGAATTGATTGCGATTCGTGTCAACCAAGTTGCAAAGCTCGACCTGCCGTCAAAGTCACTAAGGTGAACAAATGCTCTCAGCAACGCGTCTTGCACTGCGTCTTCGGAGTCTTCCCGATTCCTCGTTATGCGATACGTCGCACGCAGCAGTTGCTGCGTGTATCGGCCGCAGAGTGTGGCGAACGCCGATGACTGTCCAGACTTGGCAGCCTTCACAAGGTTTTTTTCCGTTGGCACCTGAGTCTCGGACGCCGCGCCGCGAATTTTTCTGTTTTCGTTTGAGATTGCCAGATTTTCAAAGACCATATAGTCCTCACCGTTAGAGGTAGTTGTCGCGCTGCACTATGCGGCGTGAGGTTCAGGAATACATCACGAAATGGAAGGGTTATTCGGTACCACGGTAGGGGGTGGTGCGGAATACCACTTTCGGTGGGTCGCACACTGGCACAACTAACAGTTGTCCGGACAGGTTCGGTGCGACGCCATTCAAACCGGGGAGGCTCATGATCCTGGAGTACGCGATGACGGCGGAATAACAATTTCGCGACGCCCAAACAGGCGACCGTCGAGCGAAAAAGCTCCCGGCCCGAGCAACGCAAGCGCTACTGCGGTGATAATCATTGCGAATGCCACCAGCTTAACGTCGTGCAAGGCCCAGGAAGGAGCGGGAAACCAGGAGAATGCGATACCAAGGAAACAAATCCCTACCAGCAACCCTGCGATCGGAGTGAGGAATCCGGCAGCGAGGGCGGTGCCGCTCATGATTAAAACCGGCCCGAGGAACCATTTTCCCGAAAACGACGTGAACGGACCCGAAAGACAAGAAATCCCTCCTGCAGCCGCAAAGAGACCAACAGCGGTACGCAAAAGCAGGAGGCCAATGCCGGGCCTGCCACCCGGAAAGGTAGAATATAGTCTTTGCAGCGCGAATCTCCCGGGCGCGCCAAAAGAAGCGCACGAGAGCCCAAGATACGCAGATACGCGGGCCACTTGAAATCCCACATTTTGGCATCTTTCTGTACCACTTTTAAGGTATGGGTTTCCGTGCGCAGACTATTTCTTAGAGCTCGATGATTCCACGGCGCACGCCAATTGCAACTGCTTGCGTGCGATCGCTTGCTCCAAGCTTTTCCATGATGTGCTTGATGTGCACCTTAACGGTTTCTTCCGTGATAAAAAGTCTTTCCGCGATGTCACGATTCCGGTTTCCGCCGGCAATATGCTTAAGGACTTCTATCTCGCGCGGGGTCAAGTCTTCGTCACTCATGTGCTCTGCCAGCTGTGCCGCCAACTGTGCAGGAATTCTCTTTTTCCCCGCGTAGACCTGGCGAATCACTTCCACGAGTTCCTTAGGCGGCATGCTCTTAAGCATGTAGGCGCGGGCGCCGGCTTCCAGGGCACGCTGGATTTCGACGTCACCTTCGAAGGTCGTCAAGATGATGACGCGCGCTTGCGGGAATTCGGCGCGGACGGCGTTCATCGCATCGATACCACTTTTATCCGGAAGCCTGAGGTCCATGAGGGTCACGTCAGGCTGATGCTTCCTGTATTCCAGGATAGCTTCCTGCGCGTTCGAAGCCTGGGCCACCAACAGCATGTCCGGCTGATTGTTGATGATAGTGGCGAGTCCCTCGCGGAGAAGCGGATGGTCGTCCACGCTTAAAACACGGATTTGAGCTTCTTTGGTCATTGAGCCGGCTCGCTTCCGGGTTTTTGGCCATTTTTCTTTCTTTTATACAATCTCGATAACCAGCCAGTCGGACGATTACCCGGTCGCACCTCGAAAGCGATGTTACCCGGCACACACAACTCGACCTCGGTCCCAGCGACCGCGCGACTTAAGACTCTCAATTTCCCGCCAATTCCATCGGTTCGTTCCTTCATCCCGGACAAACCCCAATGCCCTTCACGTCCCGAGCGCAAAACCTGAGTGTCGATTCCGCCTCCGTTGTCGCGTATGAGAACGCGTAAATAACTGACGGCATATTCTATCTCCACCTCAATCTCACTGGCTTGCGCGTGGCGGAAGGCATTGGACAGCGCTTCGTGGCCAATAAGATACACCTCGTCGCGGATCACGGAACGCAACAACCGGGGCGTGCCGTCAACGATAACCCGAAAGCCAATTTGCGACTGTACCGGAAATTCGTGGCGAATCTGCGAGAATGCCTGCTCGAGATCCGCGGAACCCGCCTTCGATGAGCGAAGCCCGCGAACAGAATTACGGCCCTCTTCGACGACATGGCCCATCAGCTCCAGAACGCGGCTGACCAGAGGCTTCGCCGGTGAATCAGCAGTGAGACGATCGTTTGCGATATGCAGCTGCATGGATGCGCTGATGAATCCCTGCAATAGAGTGTCATGCAGTTCCTGCGCGATGCGTGTGCGTTCGGCGAGCCGTTCTTCAAAGCGCATGTTCATCTGTCTCGTCAGCCCTAACACGCGCAGCCGAAAGAACGACAGTATCACCAGTCCGATTATCAACGTGCCAGCGAGGCGAAACCACCAGGTCTGCCAGAACACCGGCTCAATTTTGAATTCGAGCGTAGATTGCAAACTGTTCCATACTCCGTCGCTGTTGCTGGCGATCACGCGAAAAACGTACCGGCCTGAGTCAAGGTTGGTGTACACGGCTTCACGCGCTGCAGTCGACTCGCTCCAGCCTTGATCGAAGCCATCGAGCCTGAATTTGAATCTGACCCGTGATGGAATCGCAAGACTTAAGCCTGTGTACCTCAACGTAATTCTCTGATGAGGAGCCGGGATGTGGCCGTGCGATCCCAGCCCGATCGGCCGGCCATCGGCGGAGATTCCCTCGACGTGCACCAACGCCGGGGCCGAAGTGAAGGTCATCGGTCTTGGATCAACGACGGAGAGTCCTCGATACGTAGAGAACCAAATTCTTCCGATCGAATCCGCAACGACGGATTTCTGCCGCTTCACGCCTTGTGTGCTGTTGAGGCCGTCTGCCAGACCGTATTCCCGGCGGTCCGCTTCACTGACCGAGTCGCGCGAAATCGCGTCGCGATCGACTCGTACAACGTGATTCGCAGTCGCTATCCAGAGTGAGCCGGTTTTGTCTTCCTCGATTCCAAACACCTGTTCATGCAGCGACTCTGGCACATCGCGCAGCCTGTGAACGGTTCCCTCGCGCAGAAAGGCCAAACCGTTGGCAGTGCCAATCCACAGCGTGCCAGTCGAATCTTCCAGCAGGCAGTTCACGGTACCAGGCGGCAAACCGTGCTGGCTGGTATAAATCCGCCATTGTCCGTTCGTGAGTGCATTCAGGCCGTTCGGCGTTCCAAACCACATGGTGCCATCGGCAGTCTCCAAGATCGAAGCAATCGAGTTGGACCCTAAACCATTCGCAACCGTATAGGTCTTGAAGCTACCGTTTCGGAAGCTGCTGATTCCTCCACTTAGGGTTCCGGCCCAAACGGTTCCCTCACGATCCTCATAAACTGCATAGACGGCATTTTGTGCGAGCCCATCCGCCTGGGTATAAGTGCGAGTCGTAAACGCGTTGCCTTTGGATTGAAGATGAGTAAGTCCCTCGCGTCGCCCAACCCACAATCCGTCTTTCCCTCCACTGATGGAGTAGATGACATTCTTATCCAGCTCGCCGTTTCTCAGGTGTCCGACCTGACTTCCTTTGAGCCAATACAGCCCTCCCTGCGATGGAGCGACCCACGTGGTGTCTTGCGAGTCGACGTAGACTGGTCCGTTGATTCCCGCAGGCAATCCTTCAGCGGTGGAATAAGTCGTGAATGCGCTTTCGCGAAGACGTTCGATTCCTCGCGTTGTTCCCACCCATAGATTCCCTTCGCGATCTTCAAACAGCGCCGTCACCGGCCCGGTGGACAGATGGTCACGGCGTTCGAATGAAGAATTTCCTTCTTCATCGATTCGCATGAGGCCGGTCGGTGTGCCAACCCAAACATTGGAGTCGCGGTCTCTGATCATTACCAGGCCTTGGATGTGTTCGAGGGCGTGCGACTTTCCCGGCGGGGAAGACTCCATTCCCTTCCAGCGCACCACACCGTTGTCGGTAGCGACCCACAGTTCGCGAGGATCCATCGCCAGCAGAGAATTAATTTTTGTGTCCGGCAAATCTGCCGTTACAGCGGAGACTCGTCCATCATTAAGGTAGTAAAGGCCCGCGTCGTTCGTTCCCAGCCAGACTCTGCCGTCGCCTGCTTCTGCCAGGGAAATGATTAGTTTAGGTAGCTGACCCACGGAAACAAGCGGCAGAAATTTTCCTCCGCTGTATCGCATCGTGCCATTCACGAGTCCTGAAAACAAAATTTCCCCGTCTTTTCCGGCGCACATCGCCGTAACTTCGGTCTCCGGCGGCTTAAGATCCGCCAAGACATCACGAAATTCTCCATTGTGGTAACGCAGCAATCTCGGCCCCTGCGGCCGCACCCACAAGTTCCCTTCGCCATCCACGGCAAGACCCAAAACAGGTCCGCTGGGATATGTGGTTGAGTCGGAAGTCTGCAAAAGACTGAAACTCAATCCATCGAAGCGAACCAAGCCCTTCTCTGTCCCGATCCACAGGTAACCGTCGGGTGTCTGTGCGATCGCATGGACGGGCCCGCCGGAAAACCCCTGATCGGCGCTCCATTGGTCACGGATGTACTCCGACATCGCTTTATGTGAACTCAAAGCATTGGCCAAGTTCGCGAAACACACAACGGCAACGGCCGCAGCCAACCATTGGGAAGGCCTGCTAAATATCGGTCTCTTTCTACGGGAAGTATTCGAATTTTTCAATGACGACCTCGGCCCCGCCTTGCAGAGGATTCTTTGCGCCGACAAAAACATACAGATTCATGCGCAGGGTCTCGATGCCAGGAGAAGGAACGCCCGATGTAAACACATGTTCGGCGACGACACGCGTTTTGTTGTTTATTTCCGCCCCGCGAACAGTTCGGAAGGACACACGGCCCGGTTCCCAACGAAATGCATGCTCCGTGACTCCGGCAGGCAAACGAAATCGAGAAGCGTTCTCAGGTACAAAAAAGGGCTGAACGACATATTGCGCATTCTTGCTGGACGGGTCGCCCCATTTGGAGATCTCGATGTCCATTTCGCGGTGGTTCTGGTCTGTTCCTCCGTAGTCCCATGTAAACATGCTGAGAACAACAGGCGGCTCCAGCTGAGAAGTGTCCCGCACCACGAAGGAATACGTTCCATATCCGAGGTTGCGCGTCAACGATACTTCCGCGCAAGTCCAGTGTCCCGCCATCTTCGCGATGCGGAGGTGCAGCGCTCCATCCGAGTCGGTCCATGCGTTGCTCGGATCATAGAAATTCATTCCACCACGATCGCTTGGCGCCTCACGGATTCTCCACTCGTATCCGCTGAATGCCAAGATCTTGGAGGCCGACGCGCCGGGATTCACGCCTTTCGCAATCGCCACGGCGGTTACGCCACCGCCCAGCGCCGGCAGCTCACTCAGTGTTGCTGGCGGACGATATCCGGCTTCGACAAGCAACGCGGCGTACTCTGTTCCCAAATGAGTGGAATTTACCCAACTTGAATCTGCTTGAACCTTGGTAAGTTCCTCACCCACTAGCGGTTGCACCCACCAGGTTCCGCTCTTGGCATACAAAACAATTTTCTCCCCCGGACGGGCGGAGACTACGCGACCTTGGATGACGTCCAGTTTGTCCGGACCACCGTCGACTGCGGGCGGAACTCTTGTGAATTCAATCGACGGTGCGGGAAATCTCTGCCGCGAACCGCAGCCCGCGAATAGGATGGATACGAAGAGGAGAGCCACGCTGGTTCGAAACGGATTTTGCAAGCCTGCACGCGTAGGCGTGTTCCGCTTGCACCGGTCGAATCGACGAAAGCAAAGTGCCTTGTGCCAAAGAGCGAAGCGGGACAACTCCAACCTCGGCGCGGATCCATTCCGTCCGCTCACAATCGTGGCAAGCATCATTGGCTTGCAATCTATCACATCCTACAATTGCGAAGTCGTATTTGCCAGCTTTGCAGGTCGACTGGTGTGGGTCGAGGGCCTTTTAAATATTTTTACGTCAGCTGAATAAAGAAATCGTATAAGCCAGAATTTGCTAGGGAGTTGGCTGCGCGACCTTCGTTGTTCCGGACATTTCTGCCTCTACGTTTACCACGTGCTTCACCTTCAAAAGAAAATTGCTTGGGTCTTTTATTCCCCATGTGACGTAGGGAACTTCGAATTTGCCGGTTCCCGTCCAGTGGTCTCCCGACAATTCCGCGTGCACCTGGGCCGTCAGCTCGTGATCGGTTCCGTGAATCGAGAAGATGCCGCGCAGCGTGACGTCCGATGCGCCAGAGGGCGCGACTTTGCCTTCTACCTGCGTGGGGTGAAAAATTACTTCGGGATATTTTGCCGTCTCCAAAATCTCTTTGTGCATCCGCTTGTCGCGCGAATTGTTTCCGCTTTCGCCGCTGGTAGCGACAATCACAATTTCGCCCCCGGCCTTTCCAGTTATCGGGTCAAAATGCACCGATCCGCTTTTCAGGTTGAATGTTCCATGAACCATGTGCAGGCCACTGTCCACGGTCCAGTGCACCGTGGATTGCGCGGGATCGAGCGCCAGAACAATTTCCGACACGGCGGCCGAGGGCGATTGCGGGCGAGGCGGGACCGCGGCTGCCGAGAGAAGAATCGCCAGTCCAGCAATTGACAATATTCCTGTGCCGAACGACCGCGCTGTTACCCTGTACATGGATAGCCGTCTTTAAAATCCGCCAGAAGCCGGAATCCGAGCTTCGCTCCGAATGCTACAAGATGCGCGGGCGATTGTTCGCCGGCGTGCGTCGCCAGCAATCGCGTAAACAACTCGGGCTTGTCCTGCGTGAGGCGAACAATCCGCGACCGCACCCGTGGGTGGCGACATAGCCAAAGCATCAGATGGCTCATGAACATCGGACGGCGAGCAAGCTTACGATGTGCCCTCTGGTATTTCGTCAGATCATTCGCAGCCATCGCATCGGCAAGGGATATTGCCTGCCGGAACGCCAAGTGCAATCCTTCGCCAGTAATGGCATCCACACCGCCCGAAGCGTCGCCAAGCAATGCTATGTTGTGATTTTGCACGTTTTGCAGGGTACGCATGACGGAGGCCGCGCCGCGTTGCCTGCTGCTGAGCTGCGCTCTGGAAAGTTTTTCACTCAGTACCGGCATTTCACTGAGCGTGCTTTCGAACAATGCGTCCCCGCCGTCCTGCCCCATCACTACGATGCAAACTTCTCCCTCGCCGGTCGGAGTCACATACACTTGTGCGTTACTGGCCCAATGGATTTCCATGTAGCTTGACCACGGTTTGACCCGGTAGTGCCGGCGACTGGCATAGCGCTGTTGAATACGGTGCGTTGAATTCAGACCGCTCCATTTGCGAACGCGCGAGCCTTGCCCGTCCGCCCCGACAATCCAGCGGGCACGTATTGTTCGTTGCGGAACTTGCACGTCGCCGCCGTCAGCTCCGGCGACGATGCCGGTAACCGGCGTCTTCCACAAAAACTGCACGCCGCATTCTTCCGCTCTCGCTACCAGGCGTGAATGCAGCAGCGTCCGGCGCAAACCAATTCCCTGTCCCTTTGGAAAATCCGCTGAGACCTGAGCATCACTTTGAATAAAGGAGATACCGTGAAAGTTTCGTCCTTCACCGTCCCCGAACTGCACACCCAGAGAACCTAGAACACCCACCGTCTCTGGCATCATGCCTTCTCCGCAGGGTTTTTCAATGGGCGGAGCCGAGCCATCGGCCACAACAACGCTAAATCCTTTTTGCCGCGCCGCAATGGCGGCGGCCAGCCCGGCTGGACCTCCGCCAACGATGAATACGTCTGTACTCCCTTGGGATGCGACCACACATCCGCCTTTCGAACTATCTACGTCCAGCGCATTTGCACCAGCTACAATTTTATCTTGCCAGCACTGCGCAAATGTCAATTGCAAGTCATTTCGCTCGGTGAGCTTTTTTACATATTCCTTTGACCCGTGAGCGAAATCAGAGGTTGATCGCTTTTCATACTCGACATTCATGCCGAGTAGGTTGAGCAGCGTTACCCGCTCCGCGTTGATTTGGTTCCGATAAGTTCGATGCGGTTGCGACGGTTGACGGCGCATCGGCCGTAACAGTTTGAGTCGGCATATTGCTCAAAATGGGATGCACCCCTGACACATAGAGATGTCCTCTCCCACATAAAGTGCCATCGGGTTGCTTTGATCCGGCCCGCCCGCTGCCTGCGCGGCGATACTCGCCCGATGAATAGGTTGAACAAGCAACAATATTCGCTTTTCGATGAATACGGACGGGAAAGGAATAAACGAATGCAGGTACACTAGTTGGCCGGAGGAGCAACAGTGAAAACGAGACGGGAATTCCTGGCGGCCACCGGAGTAAGTTTGGTCGGAGCAGTTGTCTGCGCTGAAGAGATTGCAAATGCGCACAAAGCCGACTTTGCCGGGGCGATCGCACCACAAGATCCGGCGCAGACTCCAGCGCAAGTACCGGCAGGAATGCCGCCCGCGTTTGGGACGGCCACACCTGTGGGCCCGGAAGTTTCCATACGAACATTTGTGGAAGCCGAAAAGCTTGTGCAAGTCGAATTAAAAGATGCGGACATCGCGCAGGCGGCAAGATCGTGGCGGGTCAATATGGCGCCGCTATACGAACGGCGCGTCGGCCCTCGCAAGATGGAGTTGCAAGATGGGCTAGCGCCATGGTCGCGTTGGGATCCGGTCCCGCCAGGAACAAAAGCCGGGCCGGCGCACAATCGTTTGGTTCGAACCAATTCTGCCGTTGGACCGCTGCCTTCAAATGACACTGACATTGCCTTCGCTACCGTGTCGCAGCTATCGCGATGGGTCGAATCGAAAAAACTTACCTCGGAGCGGTTGACCAACATTTACCTGAAGCGACTGGAGGAGTTTAATCCGACATTGCGCTGCGTGATTACGTTGACCCGCGAGCACGCGCTCGCTCAAGCGAAAAAAGCTGATGCCGAAATCGCAGCCGGAAAATATCGCGGACCGCTGCACGGAATCCCCTGGGGAGGAAAGGATTTGTTGGACACGGCGGGAATCGCCACGACTTACGGCGCAGAGCCGTTTCGCAATCGCGTGCCGAAGGAAGATGCAGCTGTCGTGCGCAAATTAAACCAAGCCGGCGCGGTACTGGTGGCCAAGCTCAGCCTTGGCGCTCTGGCGCTGAACGACATCTGGTTCGGCGGCCAGACCATGAATCCATGGCTGCTGGAAGAGGGCGCGTCGGGCTCGAGTGCCGGGCCGGGAGCGGCGACGGCCGCGGGCCTGGTCGGGTTTTCCATTGGAAGCGAAACCGGCGGCAGCATCGTCTCGCCCAGTATGCGCTGCGGCGTCACCGGGCTGCGGCCAACCTACGGACGTGTGCCGCGAACCGGTGCGATGACGCTGTGCTGGTCGTTGGACAAGCTTGGTCCCATGACGCGCGGCGTCGAAGACGCTGTGCTTGTGCTGAGCGCGATCTCCGGACCGGATGCCGGCGACGTGAACAGCGTACCGAGTAGGCTCGACTTTGACGCCAACGCTAGCGTAAAAGGCTTGCGCGTCGGCTACTTCCCTGCCTGGATGAAAGAAAATCCCGCGACAGACGTGGATCGCGCGGCGGTCGAGACATTGCAAAAAGTTGGGATGGTCCCGCTCGAAGTCAGCTTGCCGAATTGGCCCTACGACTCGCTGCAATTGATCTTATTCGCCGAAGGCGCCGCAGCGTTTGAAGAATTAACCCTGGGCCACGGCGTGGACCAACTAAAAATGCAGACCTTCGATTCCTGGCCCAATTTATTCCGGCAGGCACGACTCTTGTCGGCGGTGGATTTCGTGCAGGCCGATCGCATGCGCAGAAAAGTGGCCTTGGAGATGGCACGCATTTTCTCCGAAGTGGATTTGCTGCTGGTACCGTCGCTCCGTGATGAAATGCTGACCATTACGAATTTCACGGGACACCCATCGCTGACGTTGCGAGCGGGCTTCGTGGAAGTAAAGCAGGCGCGCAGCGATTGGGCGCTCGATCCAGCCAATCCTTTGCCGACATTCGCTCCGGCAAGACGCGTGCCGCACGGAGTGACTGTGATTGGGAAATTATTCGAAGAAGGTATACTCGCACAGGCCGGCCTAGCCCTGGAAAAAAGCTTTGCCGTGGCGCAGGAACGACCGAAGGTTTTTAGCTGAACAGTCTTTCGGGCCTTCTAATCAACAGTCCCGACAACACCGCAATCACTTCGCGGTCGCACCAGAAGAAAGTTTTCTCAAGGCTTCTCAATCGGTGTGCGAGGCGGAGCCCCATCCACACTACGTCGGCGTGTGGGATTGACGGGTGTACGCAACCACATTCGCAGGGGCGTGATCACCTTTCGCCGGAACGAATCCGCACGTTGCGGAACATTCCCTGCAAACGCGCTGACTTGCGGCGCAAGGGATGTAAAGAATGCTCGCCAATCTCGAACGAAAGATTCGGTAACATCGCGCCAGTACGCAGCGAACGCGCTTCGCGAACGATGCGAACGATGCGAACGATGTTTTCGCCAAATGTAGTTGCGTGGGGGCTGGAGTTTTTCGCTCGACGAAACGATATGCAGTCTCAGTTGCTCTTCGTGTGATTCAGTCTCTCCTGCAATCGCGGGCGGCGCTGACTCCCTTCGTATCTCCGCAGCAACCGTTTCCAGCTTTGGTGTTTCCAGCCTCGATTGATCCGTCGCGATGTCTTCACTCTGAACCATCAAATTCGGGTGTGGCTGATCTGGAACTGGCACTGTTTGCGGTGCTTTCTGCTCGAGCAAATCTCTCGCGTCCTGGGCCGTTTTTTCCTCTTCGAAAATTGCGGACTCGACGATCGGCTGTAGCAGTTCGGGCTCTGGTTGCAGTTCCGGTTCCAATTGCTGTTCCGCTTCTGGCTGTGACAGCGGTCGCTCCGCTTCCGCGATCGGTCCCGGGCTGACAAACACCGGCGCGATTGGTGGAGCGGTCTGCGCTCCTGCCGCCGCAGCCATGGCTTGCTCGAGCGCAGGGATTTCCTCGCTCGCCGGAACGGCTGGGGCGGCAATGGCTTTCTCAAGCACAGTTTCTTCGCTAGCTGGAACGGCGGTTGCGGCCGGCTTTTCCGGCACTGCAGACGTTTGCGGAACCGGCAAACTCTTCGCGGGAAATTTCGGAGTAAATTTCACTTCCAGGTTGCCAGCCTGGAACGGCTCGCCCACCAGGTCGAATTCCGCCGCCACGCGCCGAACGTTTCCCGACGTTACTATCGCGCTGCGATCTGCATAAGCGCCAATCAACGCCTGTTCGCACAAAAGATTGACCACCCGCGGAATTCCTCGTGCGTACGAATAAACAGTTTGAATGGTTTCCGCTGAAAATATTTTCTCGCCGGAGCCACCTGCGCCACGCAAGCGAGAGGCGATGTATTCTACCGTTTCTTCCAGCGACAGCAACGGTAGCCGGCAACGAACCATGATGCGCTGACGCAGCGCACGCGATTCCGGACGGCGCAATTTTTCTTCCAGCTCCGGTTGGCCCGCAAGCACGATCTGCACCAGCTTGCCGCCAGGATTTTCCAGATTCAGGAGCAAAATCAATTCATTCAACGTCCGCAGCGATAACGCCTGCGCTTCGTCAATAACGATTACCGGCGAATCGCCTGCCGTCTGGCGGGTGTGCAACCAGCGGTGCAGCGTCGTCAAAAGATCGCTTTTTCTGCTGGATTCCACCGGCACGCCAAAATCCCGCAGAATGAATTCGAACATGTCCGACGGATCAAGATGCGCGTGAAAAATATAAGAACTGGAAAATTGCCGGTCCTTCAGCCATTGCAGAAAGTGTCGCATCAGCGTGGTTTTGCCGGTGCCGGCTTCACCGGTCATCACCAGCAATCCGCGATGCGCTTCGATTCCGAACATCAGTTCGGCAAACGCGGTTTCATAGGACCGTCCCAAAAATAGGAACCGCGGATCAGGCGATACGTGAAACGGATTTTCTCTGAGGCCAAACGAGCGGAACATGTGCTCGTAGATTGTTGTTGTACCCGTGGTAGTCACAGAACACCTGAAGGATGAGCAGCTTGGGCAATCGAATTGTAAGCGACCAGTGTAGAGGTGGACAACAGGAAGATGTCGCCAAAAAGAAGAAAAGTACTACAGGAACCTCGGTACTATGGTCTGAATAGTACTTCGTATTGACCATTCTCTTAACGCGGTGGTATTGCCTAAAAGGTTTCTATTTACTCGCCAGGCGAGATTTTCCGCGTGCCCAATCACCGGCAGTGCGGAAAGATGTAAATCTTGTAACTGTTTGTTGACGGCTGGAATGTCTTTTTCATTGATCTGTCGCCACGTAACCAAATTTTTCTGCAAAGCGATGCACGCTTCGTGCGAGACTTTTTGCGCTGATGCAGCCGGCCGCATATCGGCCGACTCGATCATCACGAAATAGCGCGAGATGTCGCGATTCATTGGACCGATGCCGGGTGCCTCGCGGCTGCCCTCCGCGGCATCGCTGGCGGCCTTTTGCAGTTTTACAAGTGCATCCAGTAATCCCTTTGCTTGCGGATTGTCCTTCACTGCCGTCTGCTGCAGCGCGATCGCCGTCTGCAACGCGGCATATTCGTTATAGGCGGTATAACTCGCCTCCATGGCAGTGCTGATGGCGTGTGCAAGGTTCCATTGCTCCGCCAAGTCCGAAGCTGAAACGTGAACGCGCGGATCGAGCACCACCTCCAGCTTCTGTCGGTACTGCTTGCCATCCACGCTAAGCACGGCCTCATACGCTCCTGGCGGCACCAGCGCGCCCGGCGGCTGCTTGCGCGGCGTCTGCCCCGGAATAGCGTGATCTGGCAACGTATATTCGATATAGTCGAGCTTCCCGCCGAAATATCCATACGTGAGCGTAAGCGGATTCTCCGTGCGCAAATCCCATACGAAACGATGCAATCCAGCAGTGGTATCAAGCCCTGCCGGTGGCGCAAACCAATAATCCGGCGCATTGCCCACCATTCCGTTCGCAGCCGCGGCTTTACTCGAATAGTGGCGAACGCGATTCCCTTTGTCATCCAATACATCCAATGTCATTTCACTTTTCGAGCTATTTTCCAGCGAGTAGTACAGAATTGCGCCGTCGGGAGGATTTTCCGAAGCAGGAAATTCCGGCGAAAGCGGCGTCTCGTTATTGTTGTCCCAGCGAACGCGCATCGCAGTCTGCGGCTTGAAGAAATGCACCGGCGAATCCGCAACTTTCGCGCTCAATTCGCGCAGCGGGGAGATGTCATCCACGATCCACAAACCCCGCCCAAATGTAGCCGCCACCAAATCATCGCCATGCACCGCGAAATCGGTAACCGGCGCCGCCGGCAGATTTAGTTGTAGCGTTTGCCAATGATCGCCATCGTCGAAGGACACATAGGCGCTGCTCTGCGTGCCGGCAAAGAGCAGTCCTTTTCGCTTCGGATCTTCGCGCAGCACAGCTGCCGGCACATCCTCCGGCAAACCGTTTACAATCTTCGTCCAGGTTTTTCCGACGTCGTGCGTTCGGTAAAAATAAGGATGATCGTCGCGGCGCGCTGCCACTACCGCATACGCCGTGTTTGCGTCGTGCGGCGAAGCTTCCACTAATTTGACGTCGCTACCCCTTGGCAAATCCGCAGGCGTGACGTCCTGCCACACGGCTTTCCGGAAAAGCTGCACCAGCCCGTTCGAAGTGCCTACCCAGATCATTCCCGCTTCCACCGGCGAGGGAGCAATGCTGTGAATCGCGCCGTTGCGCGCAAATTGCGCGGCGTCTTTGTCGCCAGGATCGTCAAGCTCTTCCTCGCCGGCATCGGGCTCGTGCCCGCCCGCAGCCGGCTTTTTCGCTTCAGCGGGATGCAGCGCCGACGACGTCAGGTCCGGACTGATCACCTCCCAGTTCACCGCGCCGTCCGAAGTCTTCAACAAATACTGCGCGCCGTAGTACAGCGTATGCGGATCATGTGGCGCATAAATAATCGGCGTTTCCCATACCGTATGGTAATTCGCCGGCGGAACAAAGACCGTCGCCAGTTGTCCGGTAGTGCGATCGAGCCGCATCACCGTGCCAAACCAACCGATTGAATACACCACATTCGGATTCAGCGGATCGGGCGCGATGTAGCCGCTTTCAAATCCGCCGGCGGAAAACCAATCGCGATACGTAATTTCGCCGTAATCACTGCGATTCGGCACCACGATCGTACCGCTATCCTGCTGCGCGGCGTAAGCGTGGTACGGGAAAGTATTGTCGGTGGTCACGTGATAGAGCTGGCCGGTGGGTTGATTGAACCAAGAGGTCCACGTCTCTCCGCCATTTGCACTGATAATCGCTCCCTGGTCCGTGCCCAGGATCAAGCGGTTCGAACCATCGGGTGCGATCCACAATGTGTGGTGATCTTCTCCACTTGGCGCTCCACGAAAAGCAAAAAAAGTTTTGCCGCCATCGTTCGAACGATACGTGCAAGTCTGCATCACATACACAACTTGAGGATGGTTGGGATCTACAAACACCCGGCTGAAATACCAGCTCCCCTCAATGCGCGGGTCCTTGGTAGCTTGCTGCCACGTCGCTCCGCCATCCTTCGAACGATACAGCCCTTGATTCATGATCGCCAATACGCCGCGCCCCGATGTTCCGGGTATCACCGCCAGCCCGATTCGCCCACGCCCCTTTGCAGGCAATCCGTCGGCACCTGATTGCTTCCAACTCGTTCCTTCATCCGCCGAAAAGTAAATACGCGATTCACCGGCCAGGTCGCGCTCGCCAGGCTCGCCCGGCGGAGGATTCAGCGCCGCGTAAAGTATCTGCGCATTTTCTGGAGCTGCCGCAATATCGGCTACGCCGGAGGCGCCATCAGCGTCAGTGAGCGTTTTCGTCCAAGATTTTCCGCCATTCGTGGTTTTTAGCAGTCCGCGCGGTTCGCTGGGAACCGCACTCCCGAACGCGCCCGCCACCACCACGTCAGGATTTTTCGGATCAACAAGGATCGAGCTGATGAAATGCTCTTCGAGCAGTCCAGCGCTGCTCCACGTCGCTCCTGCGTCGGTGGACCTGAAAACACCCCGCCCCCTGCTCTGTTCGCCAGTCGCAACGTAGATAATGTTTGGATTGGAAGGCGCGACAGCAAGGGCGCCGATGGACGCGACGTGAACCGCGTCGAAGATCGGCTTCCAGGTGCGGCCAGCGTCTTCGGTTTTCCAGACACCTCCATTGGGCGTTCCCACGTAATAAAGATTCGGTTGGCCCGGAACTCCGGCGACTGCGGTGATGCGTCCGCCGCGGTGCGTGCCGAGAAAACGCCAGCGCAGGCCGGAATAGGCGTCCGGTCTGATGTCTTGCGCGGCGCAGGCCATCGCCAACAGCAAAGAAATTGCCAGAATTAAGGCGCGCGTCAGATTGCGAATTAGGAAAAACCACAGAGATGAAGCCCGGCGGGATGGGATCACAATTTCTCCAGGAAAAATAGTTTACTACGGTTCGGACGGTGGTATCTTCGCTTCACCTGTAATCAGACGCGCTCCCCGGCTGAAGGTCACGAATTGAATTCCCCATTGGATAAAAACCATCACCCGGCTTTGAAATTCCACAATGTAAATAAGGTGGATGAAAAGCCAGGCCAGCCAAGCGACCAAGCCGGAGAGATGTAAACCAAAAATGTCGGCGACCGCGGCGGCGCGTCCGATCACCGCCATGTCGCCCTTATTAAAATAGTGGAACGGCGGCGGTTCGGTTCTTTTCTCGACGCGGGCTCGAATCACTTTCGCTGCGTACGCGCCACCTTGCATCGCCACCTGTGCCACTCCGGGAAGCGGCTTGCCGTTGTTGTCGTTTGCCAGGGCCAAATCGCCCACCACGAAAATATTCGGAAAGCCGGGGATGGTGAGTTGCGGCGTCACCTCAATGCGTCCGCTGCGATCAGTTTTCGCTTCGGTACGTTTGGCCAGCGTGCGGCCAAATTCATTTGTGGTTACCCCGCCCGCCCACAGAACCGTTTTCGCGGCCAGCCTTTCCGTGCTGGAGCCGTGTTCGAAGGTCACCCCGTCGGCGTCCACATTCGTTACCTTCACGCCCTTCAGGACTTTCACTCCGAGTTTCGATACCAGCCGCTCCGCTTTCTCTGCAAGATCCTCCGGGAATGCCGTCAGCACACGCGGCCCGCC
This sequence comes from uncultured Acidobacteriota bacterium, assembly GCA_963743735.1. Taxonomy (GTDB): domain Bacteria; phylum Acidobacteriota; class Terriglobia; order Acidiferrales; family UBA7541; genus Acidiferrum. The sequence continues at coordinate 286,682 of CAVURF010000001.1, read as the reverse complement.
TTCCACCAGAAGAATTTGCGCCTCCGTTGGATTAATGCGGCGAAAATCGTGCTTCAATGTTTCGTTGGCGATCTCGGCCAATGCCCCCGCGAGTTCCAGACCTGTCGCGCCAGCACCGACAATCACAAAGGTAAGCCAAGCGCGTGCCTCTTCTTCGGTCGCGGCGCGTTCCGCGTATTCGAACGCCAGCAGAATCTTCTGCCGTATGTTGGTCGCTTCCTCAACCGTTTTCAAGCTGGGCGCATTTTTCCGCCAGGAATCATTGCCATAGTAGGACGTCTGCGATCCAGTGGAGACAATCAGCGAGTCATATGTGAACTGCGCTCCGTCGGTTAAGGTCAGCAGGTTTTTGTGTGGGCCAATGTCCGCGGCTTCGCCCAGCAATACTTCCGTATTTCTCTGTTTGCGCAACACGCTGCGCAGCGGCGCCGCTATCTCACCCGGCGAAAGCGAGCCGGTAGCTACCTGATACAAGAGCGGTTGAAACAAGTGAAAGTTGCGCCGATCCAATAACGTAACTTGCACCGGCGCCCCTTTCAGCGCCTGCGCCGCCGCCAATCCGCCAAATCCCCCGCCCAAAATCACAACTCGATGCACATTTTCCGCCACAAGTCCCTCGCAGAACCTTCAGCAGCCGGCACCATTCATCATAATATTTTTCGCCAAGGCGCGCCCTGTCTAAGCCGCTTTGAGTGCCTTGGTTTTGCCGTCGCAGCGGCGGCTTTATACCGCTGTCTTCGTCTTGCACTTGTAGCGTCCGCGTCCGCTGCGGCCGTCTTTCTAGCCCACCAGCCTAGCTGCCTCTTGCTCGCGCTTTTCCGCCGCCAATCACCCCCCTGCTTTATGATCATCCTTGTGATCTCCTCGCCAGCAAATCTCCTGGAAGCGCTCGCCTTCCCCGCGTTCGTCTCGCTCTACATCTGGCGATGGCAAGAGGCCAATCCCAAAACCTGGCTTATTTTTCCCGTGTGGCTCTTGCTCAGCTTCGCGCTGCACCGGGACACTCCAAAAACAATCGGATGGCGTGTCGACAATCTGAAGCAAGCTACACGCCGTGCCGCTCCTACCTTCTTTCTCTTCTTACTGATGCTCGGCCTTGTTGGAGTAGCGCTTGGAGCACTCCACCGCACTCCGGTCCACTTCATCGCTCCGAAACGCTTCGTCGGATATTTCGCATTCTGCCTACTGCAACAAATTGCATTGCAATCGTTAACGACGAATCGCCTGCTCGCAGCCTTGCGAAATCCGGAGATGGCGGCGTTTGTAGGTGGTTTGCTATTCGGAGCGTTGCACTGGCCAAATCCCGTATTGGTTCCACTCACCTTTATCGGCGGCACGGTGATGTGCTGGTTGTTTGCACGCGATCGAAACATTCTCCCGCTCGTGCTCGGCCAAGCCATTCTCGGAGGCCTAGTCTGGTGGGCATTTCCTCTCGCATGGCATCACTCCATGCGCGTCGGCCCCGGCTATTACGCTTACATTCCGAGGTAACGATTCTCCGCGTATCGTTATCCTTTTCTTCTTTCACTCTCTTGCTTTGCCTGGCCTGATCCCCACACGCCCGGAATAATGTATGCGCACCGCGGACACTTGCCATCCTTCATCAAGTTTTCCTCGACCTTGTGCCATGACCGCCGAACCACGCGCAAATTGCATTGCGGACAGAAAGTTGACCCCGCGTCGGTAACGATGTTCCCCTCATAAACGTAATGCAATCCCGCCTCAACTGCGATGCTCCTCGCTCGATGTAGCGTTTCCGGCGGCGTCGGCGGCTTATTCTGCAACTTGAAGTCAGGATGAAACGCCGTGAAGTGCAACGGAACGTCCGGTCCAAGATTCTCCAGAATCCAGCCGGCTAACTTGCGCGTCTCTTCCGGATCATCATTCAACGTCGGAATCATCAAGTTCGTAATCTCAAACCACACTGGCGTCTCTTTGTTCAGCAACAACAAAGTATCCAGCACCGGCTGCATATGCGTCAGCGTAATCTTCCCGTAGAAATTCTCGGTGAACGCTTTCAGGTCGATGTTGGCGGCATCAATGTAGTCGTAAATATCGTGAAACGCTTCGCGTGTGATGTAACCGTTGCTGACCATCACTGTCTTCAGCCCGCTCGATTTCGCCGCGCGGCAGATATCAATGATGTATTCGCCCCAGATGGTCGGCTCGTTGTAAGTAAACGCGATCGAATCGCAGCCGTAGCCGCGCGCCAGTTCCGGAACAGCTTCCGGAGGCACATCGCGCGCATTCACCTGATCCTGATGCGATTTGGAAATGTCCCAGTTCTGGCAGAAAAAACAGCCCATGTTGCAGCCCGCCGTACCCATGCTAAACACGCGCGTACCGGGCAGAAAATGATTCAGCGGTTTTTTTTCAATGGGATCAATCTGCAACGCGGCGGGCGCGCCGTAGCCAAGACTGTAAAGTTTTCCGCTACGATTCACTCGTATAAAACAGAAGCCGCTTTGCCCATCGCCAATATGGCAATGCCGAGGACACAAGTAGCAATGGATGCGGCCGTCCGCCTCACGCTCCCACCACTGCGCTTCGTGAAGGCCGGCAGTTTCGGCAAGAATCGGGAGAGAAGTCATGCGCACTCCCAAAGCAATCGGTCTCAGACAAGCTGCTGAAGTGATTATAACGCTTCTTCTAGCGCGAGCGCGCTTGCACGCGGCGACGTTCCGCGGCCCAATCCACAAAGTTCTGCATTTGATGCCGGTACTTCCAAAGGACTTTCATGAATTGAGAAGCGCTGAGATTTTCGGCGTCTTTTCCAAGGAACGTTTCCAAGCGCCAGCGAAGGTACGGGCTATTCCACGGATGCAGTCTGTAACCGCGCGCCACAATCCAGTAGTACGTCAGCAGATTCCACATTTTTTGAGATACGTCGTCATTCCGAGCGAGCGACCGATGGTTTCGACCTTGTCGGAAGGAATCTCTCTTCGCTGGTCGCTGTGTCGCCGAACGCGGCTAGGGCCCTTGTCGGTTATCCGCTACGACTCACTGCTCACAATTCACTACTCACTTCCCTAGCCCATCGGCACCGACAAATGCTCATGCACCAGCAGCCAACCCGCACCACGCCGTTCCCAAATCCCAGTGTAGCGGACTTCAGCGTCAGTCGTTTTGCCATCCTTGGTCGTCATTGAAATATGCATCGGTACGGTCATCCAAGCGATGTTTCCGCGCCGCGTTACCTTCAAATCCTTGCCGGCAGTAAGTTTTGCCGAAGTGGCGTTATCAAAAAATTGTTTTTGCACTCCGGTGCGATACTCCTTCCAACCGTGATACGAGAAAGGCGCCAGGTCGTAAAAAACCAGCCCCTCCTCTTTGGCATAAAATTTTGCGGCGTTGTCAGGATTGCCGCTGCTCCAGGCCGCGCAATAACCGTCCAGCAATTTCCGGAACGTGGCTTCTTCGGTGGCTTTTTGTTGGGCATGCGCGCCAACAAAGGTCAGAGATCCACCGATCAGTGCCAGCGCCACATACAGAACCCAACGCAAACGGTGCAGACGAGCGGAAAACGCCTGCGCGCCAGAAAATTTCATCTCCAGTTTTCTCCTCAAAAATGTTTGAGCCCGACTCGATGGAAACCGTGTGCCATACCGTAGTGGCAATGCCCTGATTTTGCAAGCGCTATCCGTTTCGTCAAAATTGCCGTTGGAAAACGTCCGCTGCGACTCCGCCGCCTCACCGCAAGCCGAGCGTATGCCGCCATTCGCCGGTAGGGGGCCGCCGCCCGCCGAATCGCTCGTGTCACCTCTCGGGCCGCCGTTTACTGTGGACTTGCCCGCAAGGAGCAATGCACCAGAGCGGGTGGGAGGCGGCAAATGGTAGCGGCGATGGAAGGCGGGACGGCACGAAAGCAGAAAGCAGGACGGATCCTGCTGGCAATTGGCGGCGCGGCATTGTTGCTGCAACTTTGGGCGTTATGGCTCGAGACGGGCGCAGCTTGGAGCCGCGGCACGGCGGAATCGCTCGGATGGTTAGGCGCGTTGGGCATGACGGCCTTACAAATGGTGGATTTCATCGCGTGGAACCCCAACGGGATTTTGCTGAGTCTGACCAGGGTACTGCTATTATGCTGGCCAGTAGCGGTGATGGTGGCCGGAGTCGCGGTTTCGCATAAAGCGAACTAGAGAATTTGACAGAGCACAAAACGAGGAAGTTCGCCGTGAGCGAATTGAGGCAAGTCCGCTTTGAGCGAATCGAGGAAATGATGGACGGTGGCGAAAAATACGGACGCGACTTAGCGGAGCAAATCAAGTCGCGCATAAATGACAGGATGCGGAAGGGCGGCGGCTGTGGAGGCGGCGGCTATAACGGGCTGATTCCTGGCGCGTTGATTCTGGCCATCGGCGCGATTTTTCTGCTCAACAACATGGGCATCGTTAACGCCGGGCATTTTTTTCAGTTCTGGCCGCTAATTCTGATTTTTGCGGGAATCGTAAAACTTGCCGACCCGAGCCGGCGCGCCTGGGGCGCCATGTTGTTGGTATTCGGCGTGCTCCTGCAACTGAATCAACTGGGATTCGGACATTTTTCCTGGGGCGAGCTGTGGCCGATTGTTCTGATTGCGGCCGGCGGTTTTGCGATGTGGAGCGCATTGCAAGCGCGAAAAATGACCGAAGGCACGGGCGCGAACCCTAACGATCCACTCACTACGCTGAATGAAAGTGCCATTTTTGGCGGCGTGCAAAAACGCGTGAATGCAAAAGAGTTTCGCGGCGGGCAATTGCAATCGCTGTTCGGAGGGATTGAAATTGACCTGCGCGACGCCGAGATGGCGGAAGACCAGGCCGTGCTGCACGCGAATGCGGTTTTTGGCGGAATCGAGTTGCGCGTTCCCGAAACCTGGTACGTGGCGGCACGCGGCCAGGGAATTTTTGGCGGCTACACGGATTCGACCCGCTACACCGGACCAGTCGATCCGGACAAACCCAAGAAAACTTTGGTTGTGATGGGCACGGCAGTTTTTGGTGGCGTAGAGATCCGCAACTGAGGCCGCAATGACCAACTCCGCGGATCGACAGAAATCAAAAATAGGAAGTGTGAATAAGTCCACCTGGATCCCGGTGGCGCTGGTGCTGATTCCCGCGCTAGCGACCCTGGGAAGACTTTCCTGGACGAGCAGTATATTGCTGGGCGCGCCGCTGGCGATGATTTCGCTGTTCATCCCGATTGATGCGGCATATATCTGCCGGTTCGCCCCGCTTGGAAAAGCGCAAATGTGGCGAATTGTTCTGACCCACTTCGCCGCGGCGCAAGTGTTGAGCCTTCTTTGGATGCTCATCGCGGGCCCGTTTTCGCGGGCTCTTGCCTACATTCCGCAGTTGCACGGCATCGACAAACAATTCGCTCCCGATCGCTGGATCGTTTATTTGACGGGCTGTTTATTCTATGTATTTTCCGTGGCCTATCACTATGTGGCGATGGCCCAGAATGCGGCGCGCGCGGTGGAAATGCAGGTGATGCAGACCAGCGTCCTGGCGCGCGACGCGGAACTGCGGGCGTTGCGGGCGCAGATTAATCCGCATTTCTTGTTCAACAGTTTGAATTCCATCAGCGCGCTCACCAGTATCGATGGAGCGCGAGCGCGAGAAATGTGTCTACTGCTAGCGGATTTCCTGCGGTTGACGCTAGGCATGGGAGAAAAAACCGTAATTGCGTTTTCCGAGGAATTGGACCTGCTGGAAAAATTTATGGCGATTGAAAAGGTACGTTTTGGCGCGCGGCTGCGCATGGAAGAAAAAATCGATGACCAAGCGAAGCGCTGCATGATTCCAGCGCTGCTGCTGCAACCGTTGCTGGAGAATGCTGTGAGCCATGGAATTGCTTCGATGGCCGATGGCGGAATGATTCGCCTGGAAGCCAGCGTCCGGGACGGGCGTTTGGCGATACTGGTGGAAAATGATCGCGATGAAGAAGCACCGGTTCGAAAACGCAACGGGGTTGGCCTGAAAAATGTGCGGAGCAGGCTCGAAGCGCGGTACGCAAAAGAAGCCACATTTCGCGCGGAAGCCGATGAGGAAAAGTTTCGTGTGACGATGTCGTTGCCTGCGGAGTTTGCGCCAGCAGAGTCTGCGGCGACGGAATCTGGATCACCGCAGTTGGCGCGCCAAGGAAATGCTGCCGCCGAAATTGCATCAGCAAAATCTGGAGATCCGAAGTGAGCAAGGCTGAAACAAAAAAGCTGCGGACGATCGTGGTGGATGACGAAGAACTGGCGCGCCAAGTGCTGCGCGAATTGCTGCACGCGCATGAAGAAATTGAAGTCATCACGGAATGCAGAAACGGTTTGGAAGCGGTGAAAGCGGTTGCGGAACATAAGCCAGACTTGGTTTTTCTGGATGTGCAGATGCCGAAGCTGACTGGCTTCGACGTTTTGGAATTGATTGGACCGAATGTGCCGGTGATCTTTGTAACCGCGTACGACGAATATGCAATGAAAGCGTTTGAAGTACACGCGGTGGATTATTTGCTGAAGCCGGTCGGTAAAGACAGGCTTGCCGCGGCTCTGCAACGCATAAGAAAACGCGATGCGGAAAAAATTCCTGCTGCTACCGAGCTTGCGGCGGCAGCCCGTCCGGCCGGACAGTTCGCCGAGCGTCTGGTCGTAAAGGACGGCACACGAGTGACGCTAATCCCGGTTGGAAAACTCGACTATGCCGAAGCCCAGGACGATTACGTGGCGCTGGCCACTGAAGGGAAAAAACATCTGAAGCAACAGACAATTGCCAGCCTGGAAGCAGCCCTCGATCCAAAATTATTTGTGCGGATTCACCGGTCGTACGTCGTGAACCTGGAACGCGTGGCGCGAATCGAGCCCTACGGCAAAGACAGTCGCGTGGCAATCCTGTCCAACGGAGCCAAGCTGCCAGTCAGCCGTGCCGGCTATGCGAGGTTGCAAGCTCTGCTGGATGAACGTGGTTAGGCGGTGTCAGGTTAGCAGGCGATAGTTACCCCGGGACGGGCGATTTTGTCTACGACGAGCAAATCACTTCACGACGCGAATAGAAGAAATTTCTAGAACCATATACTCACCGCGCTCCATGCCGGTATGATGCGCGAGCGTTCCCTCGGCGCTAACGCGCTGGTCCTTCAGCTTTTCCAGCTCTTCGGCAGGGCCAGTGACTTCAACGGAGCGCATCTTCTTCCCCTCCAGCGTGATTCTGTGCTTCAGCTCCAGCGACCATCCTGAAGTCTCGCCGCCAATGGCCATGACGCGAGTGAGCTTTCCGGTAATGGTGATTTTTTTCGGTGGAGGGGCTTCCTGCGGTCGGGCCTGCGTGGAAACGAATGCGAGTGACAGAAAGCAAAATAGGAACCGAATGGTTCGCATGCGGTGCTCCTTTCCAGTGACGGCACATGGATTCTACTCGGGGCCGAAGTAGCGGCGCCAGACCCGAATGGCTCGCTTGTGGCACGGGCGACATCGCGCACAGTTCCCGCAAGGGCAGGCGACAAACAGGCAAGGAACAAATCAGACGGAGCGCTTGGCGATGATCAGAGTGATGTCGTCGTGCTGTTCGTGGGGAGAGAAGGCGCGAACGTCGGCGACTATCGAGGTGAGCAGCGATTGGGGAGGGTGGTGACGGTGGCGGCGGAGAGATTCTACCAAGCGGTCTTCGCCGAATTCTTCATCCGAGTGGTCCATGGATTCGGTTACGCCGTCGGTATAAAGCGCCAGCAAATCGCCGCGACGGAGCGACGACTCGCCGACGGTGCACTCCCAGGTTTTGAAGATGCCGAGGACGGTAGAAGTGGATTCCAAGCGATCGCAGGAGCCGTCATTACGCAACAGCAAAGCGCAGAGATGACCGCAGTTCACGTAGCGCAGGAATCCCGAGGAATCGTCATAATCGCCGAAAAACAGTGTGGCGAAGGCGCCGTCCGGGGTGTTGTCGCAAAAGAGGCGGTTCACCTTTTGCAGCATGCGTTGCGGTTGTTCCAGCGCGAGGGCGAACTGGCTGCGGAGATTAGCCTGAAGATTGGCCATTAGGAGGGCCGCGGCAATTCCCTTTCCGGCAACGTCGGCGATGACGAAGCCGAGACGATCGGGGCTGAGGCTGAGGAAGTCATAGTAATCGCCGCCGACGGCGCGAGCAGGGAAGCAGGCTCCGGCATATTCGAGCGATTTGAGTTGTGGCATGGATTGCGGAAAAAGCCTGGAATGAACTTGCGTGGCGATGGCGAGTTCCTGCGCGACGCGGCGTTCCGCTTCGAGCTTTTCCGCGGCAATGCGGCGTTGCGATTCGATGGCGTGCGTGACTTCGTCGAAGCTGACGAGTGAAAATATATTGCCGTCGATGTCGCGGAAGCGGACGAAGACGCCACCCCAGACTGGAGATTCTTCCGCGGCGTGTGCGTCGGATGGCGGCGCTGGCGGAAGGTCGGGAGAACGTTTGTAGGTGATGCGTTTCAGGCGCGGCGTTCCTACAAAGCGGACGCCGTTTTTGGACCATTCGCTGAATTTTGCTGCTACGTCGGACGTGACTAAAACAATTTGCGTGGCGCGGCCGATGAGTTTGTATTCGGGCGCGCGAGTGCCGGGCGCGACTAGTGTGAGCATGGTGGTGCTGTCGGGAGGAGAGACAGCTACCCAGCGGCCACCGGACTGCAGGCGCGTGTCAATGACCAGGTTGAAGCCGAGTTGGTCAACGAAGAAGCGGAGGCTGCGGTCGACGTCGTGCACGAAGATGCGGATGGCGTGGATGCTGAGGAAGGGATTCGCAGGAGTTGGTTGGGCCGCGGCCATGTGCGGAATTATAAGGCCGAAAGAGCCGATTAGGCCTTTAGGCGCAGAAGAAAGAAAAAGAGTAACGTAAGCAGCTGCAGGCTGCCGTACTCCAAATTAAGAGGAGAGGCGGCGGACCCAGATGCGGGAGGTAGCGGGTTTGCCGAGGTGCAGGGTGCGATTCGAAGAGCGGAGAGTGAGGGTTTCGTCGTACTCGCGGCCGGCGATAGAGAGTTGCGTACCGGGATAAAGGTGCAGGCCGGCGAGGAATTCGAGGAATTTGCCGTCTTTTTCGTACACGCAGACAATTTCCGCGCGCTCGGTAGCTTGCAGATCGGAGAGGAGGACGGCGCCTTGTTTGCGCAGTTGCGCGAAGCCGCCGCGCAGCGGCACGCCATGCGGACAGGATTTTTTGTCGGCGAAACGTTTCAGGAGTAGCGCTTCGACTTCGGGAGAGATGGCATGCTCTAGGCGTTCGGCTTCGTCGTGGGCTTTGGACCACGGAAGGCCGATGACGTCAGTGAGCAGCATTTCCGCCAATTGATGACGGAGCGCCATACGCTCGGCAATTGCACGGCCCTTGCGAGTGAGATCAATGTGGCCATCGCGAGCAACGGAGACTAGATCGTCGCGGCGCATGCGTTTGAGCGCGGCGGTGACGGCGGGCGGAGTGACGTCCAGTTCTTCGGCCAGGCGCGCGCTGATCGGTGGTTGACCTTCTTCAAGAAGCTCCCAGATGGCTTTGAGGTAGTCTTCCTGGGAGACGCTGGTTTTTGTGCGCATGAGATCCGTGAGTCCAGTGATTGCGAAAAATGGACGATTCGGTTACAACCTGACAGAAAAAGAAAGATGGCGAACTAAAGTCCGCCCCTACAAATGCAATAAACCGCACCAGTCTGAACAGGCTGCCACAAATACACACCGCAAACTACGCCTAACCAGCGGTCTCGCGGAGCCGCGCGGTTAACGATTCTATTCTAGTCCGAATGTCTTCAAAAATTCTTTGGTAGACGATGGGGTCGGCCCCGTAGGGATCTTCGACCGGCCAGTCTTCGACTTTGTGCCATTCGCTGCTCGGGCAGACGCGTTGCTTGGGATAACCGCTCATGTTGATCACTAAATCGGCAGCAGCCCATTCGTCCTTGTTGATAGCGTTCGAAAATAAATTTTCCACGGGATAACCGTTGACCTGCAGCGTCGCGATGGTTTGCTTTTGCACCACTCCCAGCGGCGTTAGTCCAGCACTGGTGCAATGGAAAATATGTGCGGAGTCGCGCTGGGCGATGGACTCGGCCATCGGGCTGCGACACGAATTGCCGATGCAGATGAAGAGGACACGAAGCTTTGGCTGAAGATTTCCTTGCGTGGGCTGTTTGGTGGCGGACATTATTTTTTGCGAGTCGGGTGGGGCTTTTTATTGACGCGCGATTCTTTTCCCGGAGAGCGCGCTGGTGCGGCACCGTTTTTGATCAGGCCCAGGAAGTGTTGATGGACGGTCGGATCGCTGGCCAATTCGGGATGGAATGTGCCAGCAAGAATGTTCTTTCTCTGTACCAGTGCGGGCTTGCCCGCGAATTCCGCGAGGACTTCTACGCCGGGGCCGATGCTTTCTATGATCGGCGCGCGGATGAATACCATTTCCATCGGCTCCGACTTCAGCTTGGAATTGCCAAACGAAACTTCACTGGCTAGCTGGCGGCCATAGCCGTTTCTCAAAACCGTCATATCGAGAAGGCCCAGGGAATCTTGCGCCGGATTATTTACGTGCGTCGCTAGCAGGATGGCTCCCGCGCAGGTGCCGAAGATGGGTTGCTCGTTTGTCGCGAATTTTTTTATGGCCTCGGCCAGGCCTTCTTCCTGCAGAAATTGCAACTGAGTAGTAGATTCGCCGCCGGGAAGGATTAGTGCGTCGCAACCTTTCAGGTCAGCGACCGTGCGGACTTCTTTGCTTTCGGCGCCGAGAGAATGCAGCATGGCGGCGTGGGCGGCGAAGTCGCCTTGGATAGCGAGGATTCCGATTTTTGGTTTTTTCCTAGAGGCAGACATTTTCCCCGTTTGCAACTACTCGCCCGACCGGCAGCGGTTTACTCCGCCGCAACCTAAAAACTTGTGCCACAAACTAGATGTTTAGCGCAACCGGTCTGCACTCGCTTCGGATCTCAAGGTAAACATTTGCCCAAACAAACTTTACCAGCCGCGCGTGGAGAGAAGATCTTTTTGCTCCATCTGACGCACGTCGAGGCCTGGCATGGCTTCACCTAATTCCTCGCTGGCTTCGAGAACGGCTTTCGGATCTTCGAAGTGCGTCGTGGCTTTAACTATAGCTTTGGCGCGCACTTCGGGATCGCTGGATTTGAAAATACCGGAGCCGACGAACACGGCTTCCGCGCCGAGGCTACGGACTAACGCCGCGTCTGCGGGAGTGGCGATCCCGCCGGCGGAAAAATTCGGAACTGGCAACTTTCCGATTTTCGCAATCTGCCGAATTAGTTCCAGCGGCGCTCCTAGTTCTTTGGCTTCGCGCATCAGTTCGTCGTCGCGCATAGTGGTGAGCTTTTTCATCTGGCTGACAATGGTGCGCATGTGGCGCACGGCTTCGACTACGTTGCCGGAGCCGGCCTCGCCCTTGGTACGAATCATGGCCGCGCCTTCGCCGATGCGGCGAAGCGCTTCGCCCAAATTGCGCGCGCCACAAACGAATGGAATGCGGTAGTCGTGCTTCCAGATGTGATTTTCCTCGTCGGCTGGAGTAAGAACTTCGCTCTCGTCGATGAAATCAACTTCGAGCGCTTGCAGCACTTCGGCTTCGGCAAAGTGGCCGATGCGAACCTTGGCCATCACCGGGATGGTGACGGTCTGCATGATTTCGCGAATGACTTTAATGTTGGCCATGCGTGCGACCCCGCCTTCTTTGCGAATGTCCGAAGGGACGCGCTCGAGGGCCATCACCGCGCTGGCGCCGGCTTTTTCGGCTATGCGCGCCTGTTCGGCGTTGGTAACGTCCATGATTACGCCGCCTTTTAACATTTCGGCCAAGCCGACTTTTACGCGCCATTCGTTGGCTGGCGTGGCAGGCGTGCCGTTTGTATGCACGCTGCCGTTTGTTTTTTTGTTTGCCATGATGCTCTCCTAAAAAAAGGCCCCGGTCTAAAGACCGGCCGCTAAAACCCAAGATGGCCCCCGACCTGGTCGGGACCGCTACAAAGACTAGCGCTACGTTGCGCCGGCCTGGCCTGCGGCTACGGGCTGGACTATTACTACGAAGCGGCCGCGGCCTCTTGCCAGTAGGTTGCCTTGCGCGTCGTGAATTTCGCCAATGCGAAAGCGGTTGCGGCCTTTTTCTTCGTCCTGCCAGCCGGTAACAATAATCTCCGCGTCCACCGGAACTGGCTTGCGATACTCGATATTCAACTCAGCCGTGACCGCGCGCTCGTCGGAGAGTTTGGAAATTTTGCCCATGGCTTCATCGAGCAGAATCGCAATGATGCCGCCGTGCGCGAATCCCGCGCCTCCGCCGTAGCGTGGACCCAGCGTAAATTTTCCGATGACGCGGCGCGCGTCCTGATCCAGTTCGAACGTCAGCTTCATGCCGGAATCATTTGCGCCGCCACAGCCGAAGCAGTGGTTGCCGGAATTGGGTTCAAGTATAAGTTTCGCGCACATACTATCCGTCACTCGAAGTACATGTTTCCGTCATTCCGAGCAAAGCGAGGAATCTCTCTTCGATCGCTCAAGCAAGCAGCTCACTCCTAGTCTGGCGACCGTAAAGCGTTTCACACCAAAGCCACGCGGCTGCGTTCGGCGCGGCGTACGCCGCGTTGGCGTTTGCGCATTTCCACTCGCAAAAGATCGGCAAGCGTAGCCGCGCCGCGAGCCAATTCTTTTTCGTTCAAGTTCGCGAACCCAAGTCGCAGCGTGTTGGGCAGAGGCGACTGTACGTAAAAGTATCGCCCGGGCGCGAAGAGCAGGCCGCGCTCTTTGGCGTGAATCAAAAGTTCGCTGGCATCGAAGCCGGGCGGAAGTTCGAGCCAAAGGCACATCCCGCCTTCGGGCCGCGTCCAGCGCGTCTCTTCAGGCATGTGCTTGCGAAGAGCCTCATCGAGGGCGGCCAAACGCGTGGCATAAAGTTTGCGCATCTTCGATAAATGTTTTGCGAAATAGCCGCGGCGCAGAAATTCCGCGAGTGTGGCCTGCGCGAGTTGATCCGTGTGCAGATCGGTGGTTTGTTTTACGAGGCGTAGCCGCTCGACGGCGGCAGCGGCTGCAACCATCCAGCCAACACGCAAACCGGGGAAAGCGACCTTCGAAAAACTGTCAATGTGAATGACCAGATTCGACCGGTCCATTTGCTTGAGCGAGGGTATGCGTTCTTCGCGCGCATGCAAGCGTGCGTAAATGTGATCTTCAACCACCGGCACCTGATGACGCGATGCGAGTTCCAGAAGCTTGCGGCGCGAAACCAGCGGCATGGAAGTGCCAGTAGGATTATGAAAATCGGGTGTCAGCACGATGAGCTTGACGCGGTTGGCCGCCAGCGTAGCTTCCAGCGCTTCAACATCGACACCCAACGGCTTGCCTGGTTCGGCGTGCGTGTTTACGGGAACGCCGAGGCATCGAGCCCGCGCGCCATTGAAAATCGCACCCGCGCCGGGATATGTGGGATTTTCCAAAACCACGCAATCGCCAGGTCGCACGAACGCTTTGCTGATCAGGTCGAGCGCCTGCTGGCAACCGTCGGTGATGAGCAAGTTTTCGTCTTTGGCGGCGATGCCGTCGTGACTTAAGAGTTCGAGCAGCGCTTCCTTCAGCGGAGCGTAGCCGTCAGAAGAACCTAGATTGAGAACGTCAGTCGCTTCCCGCCGCAGCACGGTATTGACGCAGATTTGCAATTCTTCTACCGGAAAATAATCGACGGCGGGACGCGCCATGACGAAGGAGAGCGCATCTTCTGGTGCACTGGCGGTCAGGCGGCTGAGAATTTCGTCGCCCCGTTCGTCGGCGAAGAGCAATTCCCAACGCAGGCCAGTGCCATTTCCGTTGCCGAGCATCGGCGGAGGAGGTGGAGTTAATTTCAGGCCATTGCCGTTGCCTTGAATGAATGTGCCGCGGCCGACGTGCCCCTGAATCAATCCCTCGGACTCGAGTTCGGCATAAGCGTTGGCGACGGTGGTGCGGTGCACGCCGAGAACCGTAGCCAGCTCGCGGCTAGCGGGAATACGGTCGCCAGGGCGGAGATCGCCGGCGTGGACCAGAGCGCGAAGCTGGTCGCGCAATTGGATATACAGAGGAACGTGGCTTTCGGGCTGGAGATGTACAGGCAGCATTGTCTCTCCCAAAAAGCCAATTGTAGCAGATATTGGCCTGACACAAGAGCCAATTTGTCTTTTTGAACTTTCCGCCCCGTGGGCGCGTTGCAAAGGCCCGCCGGGACGCCGGTATTGTGTACCCCGGGTTTATCCCGCGGCCTTGTGGGCCACCGTTCTCCTGTATTGACAAATTGCTGTTAGTTTTCCGATTGGGCGTCGGCGTCCGGCGAAGCAACCGAAGGCGGCTCGGATTCGGGATCTTCGGTCTTCTGCCCTGCCCTGAGAGGCAGGGCGCAAAGCTGCGTAAAGTCAGCGTCGTTGCACTGGAAGATGGAGGTGAGCGGCAGGTCTTTTTCTCGCACCATGTAGTCTCCGCTGGACATGTCGTCGGATTGATCGACAGACGTGGTCACGAAGTAGTTGCGAGGTAAAGCACGGACACGGAACTGGAGCGACGATGGCTCGTAGTTGGCGAAACTGAAGCAGCGGCCGATGCAGGCTCGCTCGATGGAGTGATAAATGAATTCAATTCGCCAATCGTCTGGAGGATTGGCCACCGCCACGATGCGGGTTCCGATCGGCAGCACCTGGACGACGGTTCGAGCGTTAGCTTCCATGCGATCGAGTTTGCCGGTGTCCTGGTAAAGAAAAACGGAAAATAGCAGAGCGCAGAGACAATTTCCGTACCCGGACCAACGCGGAAGGCGAATAGATGCAAGAACCGACAAACCGAAGACAGCCGTTACAAGTGTCAGGCGCGAAACCAGCAAGCCGATCCATCCCGCGTACAGACCAATGCGGAAATTCTCCGGCAGGCAAAACGTGGCGATTAAGGCGAGAAGATACAGTTCGATCGCGAGACCGAACACCGGTGACGGTTTTTTGACGCGGAAAATCCAATCGTAAATCGCGGCAAACGTGCAAAAGATTCCCCAGGCGACGACTGCCCAGGAAAGAAGTACGTATCGATGGCCGAAAAGGTTGAGCTGATCCTGACCCAACAGTTGAAAGAATCCGTCGGGACGCCAGCCCGCTTGAAGTGCTTCGTGACTTGCGAAATAAAATTCCATTGAGACCAAAGCAATAATGGCGATCGTTGGAAGAGCAAGTCGCCTCCAAGGCGATAGAAGACGCCATAGCGAAACGTAAGCTGCAATCGTCACCAACAGTACAAAACCGATGGGATGGGCGAGCAAAGACATGGCGGACAGTGCGGCAGCAATTAGCCAGTTCCCTGCTCCGCCGCGCCATGCCGTCGCCAGCGCGAAGAATGCGAAACCGATGGAAAGGTAGTAGTTCATGAAGCCCATATGGAAGGAGTAGCCGTAGGAAAGTACAAAAAGGAATGGCGCCAGCTTCCAGGGTGGACTGCCCGATGCTGCCGCGAGAAAAGAAAAGCATCCCCAGAAAAAAGTCAGGACAGCGAAAGAGACAACCATCTTCTCTGCCGCTGTAAAGCCGACGAAATTTGCGGTGTGGAGGAGAAGCAGATCGAAAAAAACATTGTTCCACTGGGGCGCGATGATCAAACCGGAAATTTGCTGATGTTCGATCAACTGCGCTAGCCAGGCGTTATAAACGTGGCTGCCCAGGTCGCCGGCCTGGATGCGAGAGTGCCAAAAACAAGGTAGGACGAGAAGCGCGCAGATTGGGACGACGGCGAAAACATTTTTGCGTAGAAAGCTGGCGGCAACGCGAAGGGCGAACGTAGAGCTAGTTCTGTCGGGAAAAGCAGAGTTCATTCGGGTGGAAGCTCCGACGGTAGTTTACACGGGTAACGGCCGGCTTCCGTTCCTGGCGGTCTTTTTGCGCTCCAAATTTCGTTAGCGGATGGCGTGATTATTTTCGCCTAAGCGTTTAAGGCGTTCGCGGAGTCGACGCTGCAATGTGCTGGGTGTGTTGGGATTGAAAGCTACCAAATACCAAAGTGGTTGACTGCGATCTTTGCTCAGGTAGGTAAGCGTGGTGGCGTCGGCGTTGGGATGGCGCGCCACGTTTTCGCGGATGGCGCCGTAGGGATGGCGGCCGAGCTTTTGCAATGTTTTTGCGTTGGAACGCGGATGCTCGCTGATCAGGCGCAGCAGATAATAATCTGTTTCGGGGGCCTGCTTGACGAGTTTCTCGAGCATTTCGGGCTTGGCATCGGCGCTGAGAACCAGGCCAATCTTTTCGTCCCACGCGGTGTTGATCTGGTTGAGTTCGCGGGTGCGCGCGTGAATCAGCTCTTCGAGCGAGCGGCGCTCCTGTTGAGCGCGTGCCAGCGGCAAATCGGTGCCTTCGAGTGAATCGAGCACGCGCAAAAGATGCTGACGTTCGCCAAAAACAATCTGCGAAGTACGCGTGTTAGTAGCTTTTTCTTTTTCCTTGTGTTGCACCAGGTCCGAACGTCGCATAGTAACGCTGCTCCAGCCCGCTGTTCCCAAGAGCCGCGAAGCGGGCAATCCCGACGTGAAATATTCGTGGACTGAGAAATTTCTTCGGGCGAGAGTAATTATGTTCCGCGGAATCGGTGCGGTAAAGTTGAGAGGAATGACGGTGTGCCCGATGCGGCACCGTCTGTGCGTGACTCCCGGCGAGTACATGGAATTATGTAGCGGAGCGAGAGGACGGAATGATGTCCGCATTTACGGAGCATAAGGACGAGCTAGAGCATTACGAACAGATGTTTGGTAAAGAGCGCGGGCGGCTGGCGGTAGGACTGGACCGGCTGACCAATGCGCTGGTCTTGGTTGGGCAGCACGGCGTGTACTGCACAAGCCAGCGGAATCCGACCGTCCCGGCGATGGATATTCGGATGATCACGCAGGAACTGGTGCACGCGAAAGAGTTGGTGCAATCGGTGATGGAAGAGATTCGTTTGGCAAAGGAAGCGCTGAGCAGTTGATCGCTTAAATTGTGCGCGGTTTGTAGATCGAAGAGAGATTTCTCGCTTCGCCTACCTGCGGCAGGCAGGCTCGGAATGACAACTCTACAATTCCGCCAAACGCGGGGCAGGTGGCACGAAGGGTCTGCGGTTGGAACGACGGCCCTCTAACCTGGCAAAGCGCTATCGATGCAAGCTCTTGACTATTTTTCGATGAGGAAAGGATTGCTTTGGCGTTCTTCGCCAATAGTGGTGGTGACACCGTGGCCGGGATAGACAACGGTGTCGTCAGGGAGCGCGAGGAGCTTGTGGACCAGCGAGTCCATCATTTTTTCCATTGAGCCGCCCCATAAATCGGTGCGGCCGATGCTCCCGGCAAAAAGCGTATCTCCGGCAAACAGTTGTGGCGCGGCGACAGTGACCTTTCCTGAATCGGCGGGAAGGAAAAGGCACGAACTTCCGGGAGTGTGTCCGGGAGTATGGATGACTTGCGCCTGCAAGCTGCCCCATTGCAGCTTGTCGCCTTCTCGCAAGAACTGATGAACTTCGGTAAGCGGCGGCGGCTCGACGCCGAGGAATGCGGCTTGCATGTCCATGGCTTGGTAGAGCGGAACGTCATCGCGATGCATCAAAACGGGAGCGCCGGTGTAATCATGCAATTTCTTGAGGCCGCCGACGTGATCGATGTGCGCATGGGTGCTGACGATGGCTTTCACGGTGAGTTTGTGGCGCCCGAGCAAATCCATAATGCGGTGAATTTCGTCGCCGGGATCGAGCACTAGAGCTTCGCGTGAGATGGGGTCGGCGATGATGGAACAATTGCACTGCAGCAGGCCAACCGGCATCGTGAAATGAAGAAAATTTTGCGGAGTTTGCGGATGCTTGGAAGGAGAAACGTTCGCCATACGCTGCATTATAACATTCGGCTGCGCGTAGCCGGCGGTTGGAATGGGCGATGCGGGTTACACTGGCTGCGCGTTTGCTACACTTGAGACAGCAAATGATGAGCGATGTAACAGCAAAATCGGTGATCGGAACGCCGCTGCTGGACCTTCACAAGGATTCCGGCATGACCATCGGAACCTGGTTTGGGTGCGCGTTGCCGGACGATTTTTCTAGCGACTGGTTGGCGGAATACCGCGCGGTGCGGCAGAGCGTCGCACTAATCGACAAGAACTACCGTACGTACCTGCGATTTAGCGGGCCGGACCGGGTGCGCTATCTGAACGCAATTCTGACCAACAATATCAAGGATCTGGCGCCAGGGGATGGAATCGTGTCGCTGTTTCTAAATCCACAGGGACGAATTCAAGCGGAGATCGAGACTTACGCTACGGCAGACAGACTTTTTTGCGTTTCGCACGCAATGATTCGCGACACGCTGGTTCCGGCGCTGGATAAATTCATCATCATGGACGACGTTACGCTTACGGATGAAACGGAAATGTTTGGCACGGTGGCGCTCGAAGGGCCGGGGGCGGCGGGCCTTGTGAAAACATTGACGTCGGTCGATCTAGCAAATCTAAACGAATTGTCGTTTCAGCAGACTTCGGTCGAGGGCGTTTCGTGCGGACTGACGAAGCGATCGCCCGGTGGAGTTGCAGGAGCGGAGTTTCTTGCGCTGCGTGCAGAGTTGCCGCAACTGTGGAAGATTTTGCGCAGCGCAGTTGAAAAGGCCAGCGGGCGCGCGATGGGATACAAAGCGCTCAGCGCTTTGCGGCTGGAACAAGGTATTCCGTGGTTTGGCTACGACTTCGGCGACAAGCAGATTCCGCACGAAGCGGGACTGGAACATTCACACATCAGCTATACCAAAGGCTGCTACACCGGGCAGGAAATTGTGGAGCGCGTGCGCTCACGCGGCCAGGTGAACCGTGTTCGCGTTCTTGTGAAACTTGATACGAACGAACCCCCTGCCGAGGGAACTGCCTTGCTGGCCGACGGAAAAGAAGCGGGGCACATCACGCGAACCGCATTTTCACCGTCGTTGCAGACCGCAATCGGCATGGCTTATGTGCGCCGTGAACAGAGCCAACCCGGCAGCCAACTCCCTTGTGGGAGCAGCAGTGCAACCGTCATTACTTCCCCGTTGTCAGACTTACAACCCAAGTCATAGACTCAGGTACGCAACGGCCGTTACTGACTCTACGTTTCACGCGGGATGGCTCCGCATGTTCGAGCGATACACAGAAAAAGCGCGTCGAGTGATATTCTTCGCGCGTTATGAGGCGAGCCAATACGGCAGCCATTACATTGATACTGAACACATTCTCTTAGGGCTGATGCGAGAGGACCGTCCTTTAATGAGCACCATGATCGGTTCAGGAAATTTGTCCGAGACAGTCCGGCAAGAGGTTGAAAAGCGAATCCAACGCGGCGAACGCTTTTCCACTGCTGACAGAGGTACCACTTTCCGTCGAGAGCAAGCATGTGCTGAACTTTGCCGCGGAGGAAGCCGAAGAATTGGCTGAGCGGCATGTCGGCACCGAGCATTTGTTACTTGGACTGTTGCGCGAGGAAAACGCGCTTGCTGCAGTGATCCTGCGACAACGCGGTGCGGATCTGGCAGAAATTAGGCTGAAGCTGGCGGGCAATGCCAGTCGCTATCGCGAGCCAACGACGCTCGTCAGGAGTCCCCGTTCTCACCGCGTAGTGTCGAAGCCCGCTCGCAGCGCAATGGACACGCTAGGCAGCTTTCTTTCCGGCCTGAAAAGTAAAACGTCGCCTGAACTCGCTGATTTTTTCGCCGAAGGCGGCCAGTTTATTGATACTTCCGGAAGAATTTGGTTTGGCCGGAATGAAATCAAAAAGGAATTTGAGAGATTGTTCGCGGCGTTCTCTAAGAAGAATACAAGCTATCGCATCGAGAAGACTATTTCTGAGCGCCAGGAGTCAGTGCTGGTATCGGTCTTATGGGAGAACGCACTGCACACAGAACAAACGCCGAGGTCGGTGCTGCGGATGACGGTTGTTCTGGTTCCGGAAGGCGATGAGTGGGCAATCTTTCTTATTCAAATTGCTCCGGTCGCTCCATAGGATCGCTGGCGTGAGTCAAGTTCGCGACCTCACACGACGTACTGCTGCCCACCGGCCGCGGCTAAAGCTGAAATCTGAGTAGCTTTCGGCACGGCTGAAGCCGCCCTCCAACGTTGCCAGTAGGCAGGAGGCGGGCGGAAGAATGTGCGAGGGAATCTCTAGTTCTTGGAGTACACGCGGACATAATCCACGAGCATTTGTTGGGGGAACTGCGTGGAGGAGTCGGGACTGCCGGGCCAGCTTCCGCCTACTGCTACGTTCAAGAGAATGAAAAAGGGATGATCGAAAACCCATTGGCCGCCTACGGGCCATTGCGCTTGGGTGAAGGTAGCGTAGTTGTTGGAATCGACGTAGAAGCGAACTGTTCCGGGCTCCCACTCCACCGCGTAGATATGAAAATCGTCGGCATAACTCTGGCCAGCAGGCAAAGAAATCGTTGACGTTAGGTCGGAGGTCGGCGCGACGGAACTTGGTCCATGCAACGAACCATGATTGATGGCAGGTTCGCGCCCGATATTTTCCATGATGTCGATTTCGCCGCACTTGGGCCAACCGTTTTGCTCGATATCCTTGCCTAACATCCAGAAAGCCGGCCAAATGCCCTGCCCTTTCGGGATTTTGATGCGCGCTTCGAACCGGCCATAGACTTGCGCAAAGAGATTCTGCGTTTTAAGCCTGGCTGAAGTGTAGTTGCGCGCGATTCCATCGGTGCCGGTGTAGTTCTCCTGCAGCGCAGTGATGACCAGATTGTCGTTTTGAATTTGCGCGTTCTGTGTTCTGGACGTGTAGGATTCGAGTTCCTGATTGCCCCAACCATTTCCGCCGGTCTCGAGACTCCACTTGGTGGAGTCAGGCGCGGAGCCGTTGGCGGAGGAGAATTCGTCCGACCATGTCAGTGTATAGCCAGAAGCCGGAGGAAGAAGTGGCGGCTGGGCGATAGCGCCGCCTCCGCAAGCGGTGGCCGTTAGGAGGAGCGTGGCGGGCAGCAGAAGTTGGAGTATGCGCATGGGTGCCAGTAGCATCTGTCGGAAGAAAGCAGGCCAACCTTTTTAACACAGAGCGCACGGAGATAAGAACACGGAGAGTACAGAGCGAGTGCGTCATGGAGAAGAGGTGGGGCCGATTTAGGCAAAGACACAGGCTGAAGCCTGTGCCACCTAAGAGCAGCGGGATAAGCCCACTGCTACATAAAGAGCTAGAAGAGAAAGGCGCTAGGCGATGTTTAGGGCGCGCTTGAAGGAACCCTTTTCGCTGTCGATTTTCTTTTGCAGTTGCAGGATCGAGTAGAGCAACGCTTCCGGGCGCGGAGGGCAGCCGGGGACGTAAACGTCGACGGGAATGACTTGATTGCAGCCTTGCACGATGGCGTAGTTGTTGAAGACGCCGCCGGAAGTGGCGCAGGCGCCCATGGAGATAACCCACTTGGGTTCCGGCATTTGATCGTAAAGCTGGCGAACGACCGGAGCCATTTTCTGCGAAAGGCGCCCGGCGACAATCATCAAATCCGCTTGCCGTGGCGAAGGACGAAATACTTCCGCGCCAAATCGCGCAACGTCAAAACGCGCCGCCGCCATGGACATCATTTCGATCGCACAGCAAGCCAGGCCGAATCCGAGCGGCCAGATAGAGCTTCTACGCGCCCAGTTCACCGCTTTGTCGAGCGTGGTGAAAATAATGCCTTCGTCTTCGAGTAGCTTGCCGAAGTCGTCGGGCTTGGTCAGTGTGACGTGCTTGCCGAGGGATACGCTCATCGTGGCCTCAAGAGCATTTTCGCATAGAGCGAGCGGCGAGGCAAACGAGGCGAGTTCCAAAACCGGTAATGAGACATTAATTTAACCGCATCAA
Organism: uncultured Acidobacteriota bacterium; assembly: GCA_963743735.1. Lineage (GTDB taxonomy): Bacteria > Acidobacteriota > Terriglobia > Acidiferrales > UBA7541 > Acidiferrum. Next base: position 264,895 of record CAVURF010000001.1, on the reverse strand, counting down.
CGAAGTGAGGTTCTCTGTCTATTCGGACTGCGCCCCCTGCGATTGCAGCATTGTCGCAAAAGATTGAGACTATCAAGTAACGAGCAGAACGACTTTGCCGAATTGATCGTCGATTCGGACTAAGTGTGGGCGGCGCCACATTCTGGAGATTTGCAGCAAATCCCAAGCACCGGTGATCCAGGCAAGAGCGGGCCACGCCCTGGTGCGTCCGGCAAAAATAGCTAGAGGAACGAAGGCGATGGAATCAGATGCCGGTGGATCCGTGCGACGAAGAGATCGTAGGCCATGCAGACGAGCAGGATTGCGAGTGCACTCCCAAGGCCTTGAAGATGATCAGGTGGGTGTTGAAAAGCAAGAAGACGCGCGCCAGAGCCAGTGAGATTGACCGTGGCGACGATCATGAGTCGCTTGTGCGTTTCCGGGCGGTTGCGCAGCAAAAAGCCGGCGGTCACCAGAGCCGTAAAAAGAACCAGGCCGAGAATCTGAAACGCGAGGAAACTGAGAGGTGGCGGTCCTCCCGGCGGAGTGAAATCGCGCTGCGCCGCCTGCACCGACATGATCCAGCCCAGTGTGAACATCGAGACAACGATGGCGACGCTGGCATAGCCGAGCTTTTGGTGGATGCGGATCTGCTTCGCGGAAACAAGGGCCGATTGTGTGACCAGGAGAACCAGCCAACTGGAAAAAACGATGCCATGAAGAATAAAAAGCGATGACAGATGAAGCTTCGCAAAGAACCCGTTGAGAAAAAAAGTGCGCGCGAATCCGGCGAAAACGATTGCGGCGGTCAGAATCGTAACGAAAAGATAGAAGCGGCGGTCGCGTAGACGTGCGGTTAACGCTGGGCTAGTGGCCATGTCAATTTCAGTTCCCGGATGATTAGAATTGCGCCGAGTTTATCACGGCAAGCCAGCCATGCGCCGTGTTAATCCACGAGCAAGACGACTTTGCCGAATTGGTCGCCGGATTCGAGGTAGGCGTGGGCGGCGGCGCATTCGACCAGCGGAAATGTGCGGTCGATCACTGGCTTCAGCCGACCTGCGGCGACGAGTTTGAGCACAATGGCAAATTCGGATTTGGCGCCCATGTAGGAACCGAGAATGGAAAGCTGGCGGCTGAATAGAAATCGCAGATCGATCTTAGCGTCGTAGCCGGTGGTGGCGCCGCAGGTGACCAGTCGGCCGCCGCGGGCGAGGCTGGCGACGCTGTCGTCCCACGTCGCTGTGCCAACATGCTCGAAGACTACGTCTACGCCGCGTTTCGCTGTCAGCCGGCGGACTTCTTCCTTGATTCGTTGGGTCTTGTGATTGATTACTTCGTCGACGCCGAGTTCGCGCGCCTTGGCAAGCTTCGCGTCGTTGCCTCCGGTGGCGATCACTCGACAACCAAACATTTTTGCGATCTGTATAGCCGCGGAGCCTACGCCACTGCCTGCGCCGAGGACGAGGACTTCTTCCGCGGGCTGGAGTTGCGCTCGTGTCAGCAGCATGTGCCACGCGGTCTGGAAAACCAATGGTACCGCGGCGGCTTGTTCGAAGGAGAGATTTTCCGGATAGGGGAAGCAGTTCACCTCCGGGCAACGCACAAACTCCGCGCAGCCGCCGTTGATCACGTAGCCTAGATTGGTGAATTGCGGGCAGTGGTTATCGCGACCGGCGAGGCACGCGGCGCATTTTCCGCAGCTCACACCGGGGGCGAGCAAAGCTTTTTGTCCTGGCTTGATGGTGGTGACGTTCGGTCCAATTTTGGCGACAACTCCGGCAATATCGCTGCCGGGAATGTGCGGAAGCGGAATCGTCACGCCGGGGATTCCGGCGCGCACCCAAAGATCGAGATGATTTAGGGCACAGGCGTGTACGCGCACCAGCACTTCGCCGGAGCGGAGTTCGGGTTCGGGCGTGTCAGTGTAGCGGAGGACGTCGGGTCCACCGTGGTGATCGAAGAGGACTGCCTTCATGATTTTTCTCTGCGAACGGCAATTCGATTGAACGCCATGGTCACGGCCAAGACAAACAGCCAAGCCATTGCTAGGAATAGGCCTCGGTACTGCAGCCAAATCAAAATGGCAGGATAGAACCGGAGGCCGGAGTCTTCCCACATAGCGACGGAATGAAGCGAATCGAAAGATGGGCGACCAAATGTTTCAAAATTGAGGAAGACCAAGAGCCACACGAGAACGAAAACGAAAAAAAGAATCGCTAAGAAAACCCAGTATTGCGGGGCCGTCACATCAACCCAAACGAATTTGTAATTTCTTGACTTGCCAAGCATCACTTTGTATCTCCAATCGAAAGCTATCATTGACCGCACGACACGTACAGATGAGAAATGGCTGCGTTGACAGGAACAAACGCGCACTCTACTCTGAAACTGGAATCTGCCTATGGATCTGTTCGAAGAAATTGTGCAGATGAGGAAAGTGGGCTTGCGCGGAGCGCTGGCCACCATTGTGCATACGAATGGCTCGATTCCGAGCTATGAAAGTTCGCGCATGCTGGTGCGCGAAGATGGCTCGATTGCGGGAACCATTGGCGGTGGATGCGTCGAAGCTGATGTGTGGGCGGCGGCGAAAGATGTGATGGCTAAAGAGACGCCGCGCAAAATGGTTTTCCAGTTGAACAATGAAGCCAGCTACGACAACGGACTGATCTGCGGCGGAACGCTGGAAGTTTTTGTCGAGCCGATCCTGCCACAGCCGGTCGCCTACATTTTTGGCGGCGGACATATTTCGATGGCGCTCGCGAAATCCGCCGGTGCTGCGGGATTCGGCATCGTCGTTATTGACGATCGCGAACAGTTCGCGAATAAAGAACGATTTCCCATGGCGCAGGAACTTTATACCAGTTACGAGGACGCGTTCGAGCGGATCCGGCCGAATGCTTCATCCTACCTGGTGATTGTCACGCGTGGGCATCGTGACGACATGCGCGTGCTGGCGTGGGCGGTGCGTACTGCGGCGCGCTACGTGGGAATGATTGGCAGCAAACGCAAAGTTTTGTCTGTATATCAGGCGCTTGAAAAGGAAGGCTACGCACCAGAAGAATTCGCCCGCGTTTTTGCCCCAATGGGACTGGAAATCGGCGCTCTCTCTCCCGAAGAAATCGCCCTCAGCATCTGTGCTGAACTGGTTGCAGTGCGGCGCAACACGCAAGGCGCGCAACACAAAAAATTACAGCGCGAACACCGGCAGGAGACAGCGGGCGCAACAACGCCGCGATGAACGGAGATTTATGCTGGCCGCCGTAATTTTATCAGGTGGAGCTTCCAGCCGCATGGGCTCGCCAAAAGCGTTAGTGTCCTACCAGGGCCGGCCATTTCTTGAACATCTGCTTTCCGTGACCAAACATCCGGCAATCGGAGCGCGCCGCGTAGTGCTCGGGCCCGACGCGGAGGCCATTGCAAAAGGTATTGCACTGGCGCCGGACGAAATCGTCATCAATCACGATTGGGAAAAAGGCCAGCTTAGTTCTGTTCATGCCGGGCTGCGGAGTTTGCCGCCGGATACGGACGGCATGCTGCTCTGCCCAGTCGATCATCCGCTGGTGAGCGCAGCACTCGTCAGCAGTCTGATTGACGCGTTCGTGGCTTCGCGTGCGCCGGTTGTCGTTCCCTGTTATTGGGGACATCGCGGGCATCCGGTCATCTTTTCCGCGGCGGTTTACGACGAACTTTTGCAGGCTCCGCTAGACCAGGGCGCACGGGCGGTAGTTTGGGCGCATACCAACGAAGTTCAAGAAGTTGCCACGGTAGAAGAAGGCTGCGTGCTCAACCTGAATGATCCGCACGCGATTAACAAAATCACTAACAAATGATCTTTGTCCGGGAATCTGCATTGCGATTCGTCGGGATTGGCTAGCGAGTGGCGGTGAGCTTCGCCGCTAGTGCTTGAACTGCGTCCGCAGCCAAAGAGGCGCCGTGCATTGTTTCCGGAGGCAATTCTCCGAACGCGGCGCTCAAAACATCTGTTGTAATTTCGTGAAGTTTCGCGAGCTGCAAGCCTGTCAGCAATTCCGTCAATCGCGAAGCGCAAGCAATCGAAGTCGTGCAGCCTCGACATAGAAATCGCGCTTCAACAATCTGTCCATTTTCCACGCGGACGGTAATCTTCAGGATGTCTCCACACACCGGGTTACTAACGTCGACGGTGGCCGTCGCATTTTCGAGTTGCCCGGCATTGCGCGGATTTTGGAAGTGGTCGAGCAGCTCCCTGGAAAACATGGGTCGAGTATGAAGGCGCGGCGGCACCTCGGGCAAGCACGGCATTTTAGGCAAACTATTTGTTCGAAGCGCGTACGGGCAGAAATTTTTTCTCCATCGATGCCACTATCACGTAATTCGGATCAACCATTTCGGTGAGGTGGAGTTTGCACACTTTGGAACACAATTCATACGCATCCAGCTCGGAAAGGCCGTAGTCGGAGTGAATCCAGTGCACCAGCTGGGTGACTGCAATGCGCACGGCATCGTCCACAGGACGGTAAATGCCGGTGGTCATAATTTCGTTTTCATTTTCCAGGCGCGGCCACTCGAGGCGCTTCTTCTTTAACAAGTTCAGCCGTAACTTCACGCGCATCGGGACTTCCACCGCGCTGCCGGCGACTTCGCCATCGCCCATGGCGGCGTGGCCATCGCCAAAATAGAACAGTGCGCCAGCTACATTCACCGGCAAATATAAAGTGTTGCCCTTGCTGACTTCCGGCGCGTCCATGTTGCCGCCAAATTCCGCCGGCACAATCGAACTGCGCGCTTCCCCGTTGGCGGGGGCAACGCCGATGCAGCCGAGAAAAGGATGCAGCGGAAAACTCACCTTGAAATTCGAATCGAGCGCCTGGAATGTCGCGGTATTTTTTTCGGCGTCAATGGGATAGAACCACATTTTTTCCAACAGCGGTTTGGTCTCGATCATTGGCGTGTAGTGCGTTGCGTTTGCCGCGCCGAAGCCGGGGCCGAAAGTACCGACGCCCTGCTTGCCATCGACCTGCAAGTCCAGAATGTGTACGACCAGAGTATCGCCCGGCTCGGCGCCGTCGACGTAGAACGGGCCGGTCAGCGGATTGTCACCCTTGACCAGCGAAAACGAGTCTCCCGGCTTCTGCAGCGCATTGCCAAAACAATCGAGCGAGTTCGCTTCCAAAATATTTCCCGGCTGCACGCTCGCGACCGGCTGCGCGACACCGAACACGTACTTCACGTTCTCAATCGTTGCTGTATAGTGCACGACTCGTTCACCGCCATCGTTTTTGCCAGCTTCAGGTTTCGATTCTTGTGCGCGTAAAGCCGGAGAAAAGAAACTCACAAAAGCCAACACAAAAGGCAAAGCAATCGCGCGACACATAGGCGAAAGTCCTCCGGAGTCAGAAAGTCGCGACGATTATACGCGTCCACCGGCTGTCTATACGAAAAGTTGCTCATCTGGCGGACAACCAGAAACGACTCGGTTCCGAGTGTGGGAAAACGGTGGTTGGAGGATCCGCCGAAGGCTCTTCGTCGGGCGATTGTTGTGTCCGCGGTCGGGCTTCCGCAGTCTGCGGTTGCTGTGCGCGCACCATTCCTTGAGAACACAGCATTCCGCCAGCGGCGAGAAAGATCGCCAGTAAACTTCTCACAAGCAACTCATTGATCTGCCTGAGTGCGGCCACAGCGACCAGCTGAGACCGCTTGTAGCGGCATTACAGGATGATAAATGCCGCACAGCGAAAGCGTTCATTGCGATGCCGCGTAAATGAATTTAGACTGCCTGCGAGCCTATGCTCCTCAGCAAAGACAACAAGTTGCGCATCGTCTCGCTCGCTCCGTCCTGCACTTCAATCCTTTGCGCACTCGGCGCCAAACGCCATCTGGTCGCCGTCACGCCGTGGTGCGCGGATGTTTGCTCCGTTGACGGCTTGCCCGCGGTAGGCGACTGTTGGCGCAACGCGTCCATCGAGAAAATCGCCCGCCTTCGCCCAACCCTGATAGTCGGCTCGGTTCCCTTTCATCCGGAAACGGTCGGGCGTATTCTAACCATCCCGGCGCAATTCCTGGCGTTGAATCCCCGCTCGCTCGCCGATATCGAATCGGATATCAGGACCGTGGCCCGCATCACGAACCGCTCCACGCAAGGCCGCCGCCTGATCGCCCGTATGAGCAGCGAGTTCGTGGAAGCTCAACGTGCCGCATGTAAATTTCGTCGCCGCCCACGCATTTATTCCGAAGCCTGGCCCAATCCCCGGATCAGTTCCCCACCCTGGGTCGCGGAGTTGATCACGCTCTGCGGCGGCAAAATGGTAGTCAAGGCTGGCGCGCGAGTCTCCGACTTGGAAGTCGCCTCGGCGCGGCCGGACCTCATCCTGCTCGCCTGGGCGGCGACTGGAAATCGTGCCGATCCGCGAATGGCACTTGCGAACACTGCATGGAAAGATGTGCCTGCCATTCGTAATAAGCGTGTTTTTGTTTTGCGGGACGAGCTTCTCAACACGCCGGGTCCGCCGCTGGTAGCAGGCGCTCGTGAAATTGCTCGAATTCTGCAACAATTCGCTAGAGACATCGCATGAGCATTCAGGTTGTTACTGCTGTAATCGAGCGTGAGGACCGCCGCCTGTTGATCGGCCAGCGCCGCCGGCAAGATTCTTCACCGCTGAAATGGGAATTTCCCGGTGGCAAGGTCAAGTCCGGCGAATCGCTCGAGCGAGCGCTGGCCCGCGAGCTCCGCGAAGAACTCGGTGTAACTCTTTTGCGAGCAGCGCCTATTTCTCGCGTCGAACATGAGTATGGCGGCAGTATGGGCTCACTCTTGATCATTTTCTTTGCCGTCGCCATCCTGGAATCGGAACTCCAACCCGGCCCGTTTGAGCAAGTCGCGTGGGTTCTCCCACGGGAGCTGCGCCAATACGACTTCCTGACCGCCAACCGGCGGCTCATCGCAGAACTGGCCACCGGCCGCATCAAACCGGCTGAGATTCTTGCCGCAATGCCCGCAAATTCGCCGCCAGGCTCACCTCCAGACCGCCATTAGCGGACTCGCAACGTCATACTTCACAGCCCTTGCGGGTATCGCGCTACCGTATTAATTTTAGATTTCGAGGGTTCGGCTCTGGAGCGCAGAGACAGATTGCTCGCGGCCAGTCCGGACTTGGTTAAGGCCTCGACTTTAGCCCCGCTCTCCTATGCTGAACGGAAAACGTATTCTCGTCGTAATGCCGGCGTATAACGCCGCCAAGACGCTCGAACAAACTTATCGCGAAGTCCCCAAAGACTTTGTGGATGAAATTATTCTGGTGGATGACGGCAGCCACGACTCCACGGCAAAAGTCGCCGCCGAACTCGGTCTGACCACCTTCATGCACCGGCAGAACTTAGGTTACGGCCGCAACCAGAAGACCTGTTACCGCGAGGCTCTTCGCCGTGGCGCGGACATCGTCATCATGCTGCACCCCGACTATCAGTATTCGCCAAAGCTGATTGTATCGCTCGCGGGAATGATTGCTTTCGGCGAATACGATGTCGCTCTGGGCTCGCGCATTCTCGGCGTCGGGGCGCTGAAGGGCGGCATGCCGCTCTACAAATACATCTCCAATCGCGGTTTGACCTTTATCCAGAATCTTTTGATGAAGTACAAGCTTTCCGAGTACCACACCGGCTATCGGGCTTTTTCGCGCACTGTGCTCGATGCGCTGCCCCTTGAAGCCAATACCGACGATTTCGCTTTCGATAATCAGATGCTGGCGCAGATCATTTTCTTCGGCTACCGCATGGGCGAAGTTTCCTGCCCCACGCGGTATTTCCCCGAAGCCTCCAGCATCAGTTTCTCGCGCAGCGTCAAATATGGTTTCGGCGTGCTCGCGACTTCGCTGCAATTCCGTCTGCAAAAATGGGGACTGGCTAACTTCCGTATCTTCAGTAATGAAGGTCACAAGCTTCTGCCCGACTACTACGTAATGGTGAAAGAGTGAGTACTTCGGCGCTCTCCCTTGAGACTGCCTCCGATTCGCCTACAGAGTTATCTCGCCGCGCAAGTCGACGATACCACCTCGCCCTGGCTGCTGGCTCTGCTGCTTGTCGCGATCACTTTATTTTCCTACTGGCCCACTTTCTCAAATGGCTTCATCGGTTACGACGACGACGGCTACGTCACCGGGAATACTCATCTGCAGCCGGGTTTAACCGCCACCAATGTTTCCTGGGCTTTTCGCGCCACCGTCATGGCCAACTGGCATCCGCTTACCTGGATTTCCCACATGGCCGACGTCCAAATCTTCGGCCTGCACCCTGTGGGACATCACGCCACCAGCCTGATTCTTCATTGCGTGAACGTAGTGCTGCTGTTTTTCCTGCTGCGCGCCGGCACTGGTTTTCTTTGGCGTAGCGCGTTCGTCGCCGCGCTGTTCGCGCTGCACCCGCTCAACGTCGAGTGCGTTGCCTGGATCTCTGAGCGTAAGAGCCTCCTCTGCACCTTATTCCTTTTTCTCGCGCTATTTGCCTATAGCTGGTACGTACGCAAGCCCGGCATCGGTAGATATGCTCTCGTGGCATTCTTGTTCGCGCTGGGGCTGGCTTCGAAACCCATGATCATCACTCTGCCCTTCGCGCTGCTGCTCCTGGATTACTGGCCGCTCAATCGCTTGCCTGTTCCCAGCGAGCCCCCAGGCGTTTCCGGTTTTCTCAAAAAGCTGTGGCCTTTGGCTTTAGAAAAACTCCCGCTCCTACTTCTGTCCGCTGCCAGCGCCGGCATTACCGTGATCGCCCAGTCCAACGCCATCGCACCGAATCAAATTCTCTCTATGCCGCTGAGAACTGCAAACGCTTTCTGGTCTTATCTCTTGTACATCCTTAAAGGCTTTTGGCCGTTGCATCTTGCCATGTTTTATCCGCATCCCGAATATCAACTCGGCATCTGGAAGCCGCTCGCCGCATTTGCATTTGTTCTTCTTTTTACGTATTTCTGTGTGCGCCATCTCCGGCAACGTTACTTGATCGTTGGCTGGTTCTGGTATCTGGGCTGCCTGGTACCCGTCATCGGATTTGTTCAAGTCGGCCGCCAGGCTCTGGCCGACCGCTACGCCTACACGCCGCTACTGGGCATTTTTGTGCTGATTGTGTGGTGGATTGCGGACCATTCGGATCGGCTTCCGCACCGCACCGAAGTGCTGGCCGGCGCGGCCGCCATCTTTCTGATATTCTTCGGCGCACTCACCTGGAAACAAACCACCTATTGGAAAGACGACTTCACACTGTTCGGCCATGCGCTGCAAATCACCGCCGGAAATTTCATCGCGGACAACAATATGGGCCTGGCCTATCTGCAAGCCGGTCAACCCGATCGCGCGTACAACTATTTTCTCCGCGCCACCGAGGAGAAGCCGCGCTTCGGGCTCGCACATTACAATTTAGGCGTGCTCCTGGTGGGGCGAAATCGTCGCTCCGACGCGCGCAAGGAATTTGAGACTGCCATTCGCTTTGGCCAGGAAAAATCGGAGATCGCTTCCGCGTACCACAATCTCGGCGTTGTCATGCTGGAAGACAATCTGCTCCCCGATGCCATCAAAATGTTTACGCAAGCGCTGCAGCTCGGTCCCGATAAACAATCGAGCTATCTGGCGCGCGGCATGGCGGAGTTTCGCTTGAACAATTTCGCCGCGGCCGAATCCGATTTTGTGACTGGGGCCAACATCGCTCCTGATGCACCGGCATGTTTTTGGGTAGGCCGCGCTCGCGAAGCGCAAGGCAACACCAGCGGCGCCATCGAGGCGTACCGGAAAAGTCTGTCATTGCAACCGGATATGCACGACGCCAAAGATCACTTGGACGCGCTCCTCTCCGGCCGCGTCATTCGCTTCACCAAATCAGAAAATTAGACCGAGTGCTTTTTGTGCAGGGAATTTCTATTGAGTGCGCAGCACTGACGCGCGCTTACTTACTGGACTGCTGGACCTGAGAATTGCGCGCGGAATACCCGGGTGCGCCCGAACGCGACGACCCCGCCGCGTTACGACACCACAGGATTCGGTTTGTTTTTCGCAATTCCCAAATCCTCGATGGCCTTATTCACAACCTTGGCGTCAACCTTTCCGTCCGCGCTCAATTCATGCAGCGTTGCTAGCACGATAAACTTCGCGTCCACCTCAAAAAAATCACGCAATGACGTACGACCTTCGCTGCGTCCGAATCCATCCGTGCCCAACGCCGCCAACCTGCGCGGCATCCATTTGCTGATCATGTTCGGCAGCGTCTTCAAATAATCCGAAGCCGCCACCAACACGCCTTGCGAATCCGCCAGGCATCGCGAAACATACGGCACGCGCGGCTTTTCGCCCGGATTCAGTCGGTTCCACCGCTCGGTCTCGATCGCATCCACATATAACTCTTTGTAGCTGGTCACGCTCCACACATCCGCGGCCACGCTGTATTTCTGCTCCAGAATTTCCTGCGCCCGCAGCGCTTCGTTCAAAATTGCTCCGCTGCCGAACAATTGCGCCTTCAGCTTGGCTTTCTTGTTCACCGAAGCGCGGTATTTGTACATGCCCTTCAGAATTCCTTCGCGCACTCCCGCCGGCATCGGCGGCATAGCATACTGCTCATTCATCACGGTGATGTAGTAGAACCAGTTCTCGCCATCCTTATACATGCGGCGAATCCCGTCCTGGATGATCACCGCGATCTCGTACGCAAACGCCGGGTCGTAGGCCTTCAAGTTCGGCACCGGCAGGGCCAGAATGTGGCTGTTGCCGTCCTGGTGCTGCAATCCTTCACCGGAAAGTGTCGTCCTTCCCGCGGTTCCTCCCAGCAAAAATCCCCGCGTACGCATATCCGCAGCGGCCCAGATGAAATCGCCGATGCGCTGAAATCCGAACATCGAATAATAAATAAAAAACGGAATAGTATTAATTCCGTGGGTCGCATACGCGCTGCCCGCCGCAATGAACGAAGCCATAGATCCCGCTTCCGTAATTCCCTCCTCCAGAATCTGCCCGTCCTTGGCCTCGCGATACAGCAGCAGCGTATTCATGTCGACCGGGTCATACTTCTGCCCGCCGCTAGCGTAAATTCCTACCGTCCTGAACAATGACTCCATACCAAATGTTCGCGCTTCGTCCGGCACGATCGGCACAATCAGCTTGCCGATCTCGGGATCCTTCAGCATTTTTCGCAGCATGGCCACGAACGCCATGGTCGTAGAAACTTCGCGCTCGTCGCTGCCTTCGGTAAACTCCTTAAACAGTTCATCGTGTGCGGCTGCAATAGGCTTCGAACGAATGCTGCGCTTCGGTGTATACCCGCCCAACGCTTCGCGCCGCGCCCGCAAGTATTCAATTTCAGTACTGTCTTCCGCCGGACGGTAAAACGGAACCGTCGCACAATCTTCATCATTCAGCGGAATTCCAAACCGCGAACGAAACTCCCTCAACTCATCCTCATTTAATTTCTTCTGCTGGTGAGTAACGTTCTTCCCTTCGCCCGCTTCGCCCAGTCCATAACCCTTGATCGTGCGTGCCAAAATGACGGTGGGCCCGCCCTTGTGTTCCACCGCAGCTTTATAAGCCGCATACACCTTGCGCGGATCGTGCCCGCCCAGCCGCAAACGCCGCAGCGCTTCGTCCGGCAGCGGTTCCACTAATTTCAGCAGCCGTTCGTCATTGCCAAAAAAATGCTGCCGCACATAAGCGCCCGACGACACCACCAGCTTCTGGTATTCGCCGTCCACCAGTTCGCCCATGCGCTTGACCAGCAGGCCTTCCGTATCGCGCTCCAGAATCGGATCCCACTCGCTGCCCCACAGCACTTTAATGACGTTCCACCGCGCGCCGCGAAACGCCGATTCCAGCTCCTGAATAATCTGCCCGTTGCCGCGCACCGGGCCATCCAGCCGCTGCAAATTGCAATTCACCACGAAAATCAAATTGTCCAGATTTTCGCGCGAGGCCAAAGTAATCGCGCCGAGTGACTCCGGCTCATCCGTTTCCCCATCACCCAGAAACGCCCACACTTTGGCGTCCGTCGCCGGCTTCAATCCGCGATTCTCGAGATAACGGCCGAATCGCGCCTGGTAAATCGCCATCAGCGGGCTCAATCCCATAGACACGGTGGGAAATTCCCAGAAGTCCGGCATCAACCACGGATGTGGATACGAAGACAGTCCTCCGCCCGGCTTCAATTCACGCCGGAAATTTTCCAACTGCTGTGTGCTGAGTCTTCCCTCCATGAACGCGCGCGCATAAATTCCCGGCGCCGCGTGTCCCTGGAAATAAACTGTGTCGCCCTCGAACTCCGGCGTTCTCGCGCGGAAAAAATGATTGAATCCCACTTCATAAAGCGTCGCCGCCGACGCGTACGTCGAAATGTGCCCGCCAATGTTGTGCTCTTCGCGGTTCGCTCGCACCACCATCGCCAGCGCATTCCAGCGAATTAGCGATTTAATTCGCCGCTCCAGCTCCTGGTCGCCCGGGAACAGCGGCTCCAGCCGCACTGGAATCGTGTTCGCATACGGCGTATTCGCCGTAAACGGCAAATCAATCCCGTTCACCGCCGCGTGCGCGCGTAGACGCTCCAGAATTTCCGATGCCACTTCCGGCCCGCTCGATTCCAGCACCGAATCCAGCGACTCCAGCCACTCCTGAATCTCCACATCTTGGATGTGGTGCGGCTGAATGTAAGTCTCGTTGTCCATGTCTACGTTGTCCCTCGTCGGAATTGCCCTATTGTGCGCAGCCATATGCGTTCTTCTTTCTCGCAGTCTTTCTTATCGCAGCATAAGTAATTAGAATACACCGCCGCGTCCCGTCGCGCATTATCAGTTGCGGTGCCGTGTTACGTCAGCGGCTCAGCTGTTTCCCGGAAACTCTTTAACGTAATTTAGCGTCACCAATCAATTTGATCTGGAGGTCCGTGCCCTTCACCTAGTGTCTGGCACCACTTTTGGAGTCGAACTTCCCCTCGCCCTCATCATCGTCTCGGATAAGAATAACGTTTTCCCAGGAAATCGAGCCGACGGTGAGTCGGCCACTATCAAGCAAACCGCAGGGAAGCTCGGCTAAAGGATAGGTGACGGTTGGCGTCCCTTATGCGGAATACGACACGCTGTATCCACTCGCTTCCTGCATCACGTCCCAGTTCTCCGGATGACTGGTGAATATACGCGGGTCGGAAATGAAGTGCTGTATACCGGCCCTCATTTGAAATGGCCTCGAGCGTTGAATGGTGACACTCAATGGCACGATGCTGGCTGACACTGCCTAATCCCTTTTGCCCTCCCTACACCGTCCTTCCGCCATCCACCACCAGCGTATGCCCCGTCAAAAATTCCGCCGTAACCAGATAAATCACCGCATCAGCAATATCCGACGGCTTCCCCGTCCTTCGCAGCGGAGCCAATTTCACAAATTCCCGCTCCCACTCCGGCGGATCACCCGGCATGGTAATCGTCCCCGGCGCAATCGCATTCACGCGCACGTCCGGAGCCAGCGCCTTGGCCAGACATTTCGTCAGCATCACCACCCCCGCCTTCGACACCGAGTGCGACACATACCCCGGCCATCCCAGCAACCCACCGGTATCCGCAAAATTCACAATCGAACCCTTCGAGCGCCTCAGCATCGGCGCCGCCGCCTGTGCACAAAAAAATGGCGCTTTCACATTCGTATTCAGCGAAGCATCCCAAATCTCTTCTGTAGTCGAAATCACGCTCCCCGGCAAAAAGTTCGCCGCGCTGTTCACCAGCAAATCCAAACGCCCCAGCTCATTCCCAGTATCCAAAAACAATTTGCGGATCTCATCCACGCTACCCAAATCAGCTTTGATCGCAACCGCTTTCTGCCCCATCTCCTCGATCTTGCCAACCACTTCAGCGGCGTCCTTAGCCGACTCGTGATAATGTACCGCCACGTCTGCACCTTCTTCCGCCAAACGCAGCGCCACCGCCCGCCCCAGCCGCTTCCCCGCGCCCGTGACCAACGCCACTTTGCCCTGCATTTTTCCATTCATCGTTTCACAAGGTAGCACAACAGAAGGCCACGCTTATATGGAGTGCGGCAGCATTGCGGCCGCTTTTGCGGGTCACGATAGCGCCGCAATCTCAAAGCGGGAGCCCGGCTCCGGCACTCCATCAAACACTCTCGACCACAAAACTAGTCACAATTCACCGGTCACATTTACAATCTCTCTGCACCTCATGAGGCAACCATGACCATCGATCTTCTCGCTATCGCCGCCCATCCTGACGACGTCGAACTCACCTGCGGCGGCACACTCCTCAAGGCACGCGCGCAAGGCTACAAAACAGGCATCCTCGATCTCACGGCCGGCGAAATGGGTACGCGCGGCACTCCCGAAATTCGCGCCAAAGAATCCGCGTTGGCCGCAAAAATCCTGAAAGTTTCCTGGCGCGGCACTATCAACGTCCCAGACTCCGACGTACAGTCTTCCCGCCGACACAAAATGGCTCTCGCCCGCGTCATTCGCGAGCTCCGGCCACGCACCGTAATACTTCCTTACTGGGAGGCGCGCCATCCCGACCACTACCACGCCTCGACTCTTGGCTACGAAGGCTGCTTCCTCGCCGGACTCAAGCAACTCCCCCTCGAAGGCGAACCTTATCGTCCATTCAAAATTCTTTACTGCACTTCATTCGAAGGCATGCCACCCACTTTCATCGTGGACATCACCAAACAATACGAAACCCGCCGCCGCGCCATCCTCGCCTATCGCTCGCAGTTCCGTCCCGCCAAAAGCGAACGCAAACAGCGCGTATTCCTGGCCATCGATGAATTGGATTCCAGAATGGCTCTTCTCGCCCGCCACTATGGCAATTTGATTGGTGTGAAGTTTGGCGAACCCTTCCTGCAAAAAGAACCCATGCAAGTCGAAGACGTAGTCAAGCTTCCCGTCCGCTCGATCTGATTTCTAAGGGCTCCCAAGACGCCGTCATTTCGAACGAAACGAGGAATCTCTCTTCCTTTTTTCTTTTGGCACTCCATCCTCGAGTTCGCGAATGCGGCTCTCCTCCGTCCGACCACACATCCATTCGCGGCATTCATCACAAAAAAAACGGGGCCATTTCGCCCCGCCAAAATTCAAATGAACCACTTGTACCTTGTACTTTTATACTTATGTCGCCTTTCTCCTCAGATCCTCTCGTCCTCCTGCGCCGGAGAAAATCCAACCAACGTCTGCCCTTCCGCCGTCCGCTCCACTTTCACCCGCACCAGCGCCTCAGTCTCCGAACCCGATTTCCGAAGCGTCGCCATCGTGCTCAACGCCTCCGAATAAACGCGCGTCACCAGATAGGTATCCGCGGTGCCATCCTTCTTCCACAACTGCCCAATCTGTATTTTCGATACGCTGTTTGCCATCATCTCGACTCTATTGTCCCCACCCACTACTGTCAACCGCCGCACTCGCTGTTGTGGCTTCTTGACCTTACAAAAATGGCCTGACACATTCTAGTTTCAACGAATTGACGCCACACTTCACGTCCTGTAATTTGAATGAACTGTACGGCTTCCGCATCCTGGCAAGCCCTGACCTAATAAAGGAGATTGTAGTTATGGGTTTTGCCACTAATGCCATCCACGTCGGGCAGGAGCCCGATTCCGCCACCGGCTCCATCGTTCTTCCCATCTACCAGACCTCCACCTACGTCCAGCAGGAACTTGGCAAAGACAAAGGGTTCGACTACGCGCGTACCAATCATCCCAATCGCAAAGCGCTCGAAAAGACTCTCGCCAAATTAGAAGGCGGCCACGCAGCTTACGTTTTTACGTCTGGCATGGCGGCCATTGATTCCGTTTTCCGCCTGTTGCGCCCCGGCGATCACGTCGTTCTTTCTGAAGCCGTCTACGGCGGCGTCTATCGCATCGCCACGCAGCTTCTCGTCCACTTCGGACTCGAATTCAGCTTTGTTGACACTTCGTCTCCCGATCTCGTTCTCGCCGCCATGCGCGCCAACACCCGCATGCTCTACATCGAAACACCTACCAATCCCACTCTGCGCATCACCGACATCGCTGCCATAGCCAAGCTAGCCACCGAGCGCAATGCCATGCTCGTGGTGGACAATACTTTTCTGACTCCCTACCTGCAAAGCCCCATCACTCTAGGCGCTCACATCGTCGTTCATTCCATGACAAAGTATCTCAACGGCCATAGCGATTGCACCGGAGGCTGTGTAGTCGTCACGCGCCAGGAAGACGCCGATAAAATTTATTTCATCCAACGCTCCGCAGGCGCCGGTCTCTCCCCCATGGATTGCTTTCTGGTTTCTCGCGGACTCAAAACCCTCGCCGTGCGCATGCTGCAGCACAACGCCAACGGCATCGCGGTCGCTCGTCACCTCGATGCCCACGCCAAAATCCGCAAAGTCTACTACCCGGGCCTCGCATCCCACCCGCAACACGACATCGCCCGCAAACAGCAGCGCGGTCCGGGCGCCATGCTCAGTTTCGATCTAGGTAACCTCGAAGCCGCTCGCCGCTTCCTCAATCAAGTAAAAATCTGCGCATTGGCAGAAAGCCTCGGCGGCGTCGAATCCTTAATCTCGCTGCCCGCTCTAATGACCCACGCCTCGATGCCAAAAGAGGTGCAGGAACGCATCGGCATCACCGAAGGCCTGGTCCGCCTCTCCGTCGGCATCGAGGACCTGGAAGACATCATCGCCGACCTAGACCAAGCCCTCCTCTACGTCTGACTATTTTTTCCTTTCTGATCTCTCCAGAAAAACAATTCCGGCGAGACATGGAATCGCGCAGCCAGACGCTTAATGTGGTCCTTGCTCAATTCTCTCTTGCCGTTCAGAACTTCAGACACGATGCTCGGCGTTCGGAATATTTCGGCGAGATCCTTCTGCAACAGTCCGTGCTGTTCCATTGAAAAGCGCAGCACATCAATGGGCTTTGACTGCGGCAAGTGATAGTGCTTTTCTTCAAAGTCTTCAATCAGCAGCGTCAACAAATCCGCTAGCTCCTTTTCCGCCTGCGACTAGCTCTTGCTGCGCCGGTCGAGATCATAAAGAATCTCGGTATATGCCTCGTTCTCTTTTTCGGTCCGAATTACTTTGGGCGCAACTTTCCTGAGCAGTGCGCGATGGTCCCGACCTACAGTTAGCATGCTCATTCTTTCCAGCCTTCCTTGCTGTAATCCGCATGTGTCAACACGTTGCGAATGAATATTCTTCCAGACTGATAGTTGATCTCTGTGATTAGCCGAGACGCCTTGCCCTTAATGTTGAATACTGTGAACTTCCCGACAGCATCCGCCGTTGGAAGCTGCTGCCTCACCTGCATCAGATCTTTCCATCGGGCTTTTCTTACCAGCCGGTACCACACATCAGCAGTTCGCGGTTTGCGAATTTAAGCCTGGCCGACTCGGACAGCAGCCACTCAAGATAGGCTTTCGACCCGCCATCGACTCGCAGCACGAGAAACTCCGGCACGTCATATCTGTGCAACCGCGTAATCTCCTTCTCCAACTCCTTCAGCCGCCGCGCCGTAGTTTTAATCACCAGTAGGAATTCCTTGGCACTCTCAATTTTCCCCTTCCACCGGTACACTGATTCCACCGGCACGGAAATAACATTCACGCAGGCCGCCAGCCGTTTCGCCACCACAGCCCGAGCAATCTTCCGCCCCTCTGCCAAAGTTCCGCACGTCACCAGCACGATTCTCGCGTTCGTTCCTTTCACCATTTTCTCCGCGTCCCCCTTTGCACATCACTCAGCCCGGTCTACACTACAGTTCGGGTTCAGGGTTTGTTTTACGAGCCCTGAGGTGAAAATATGAGCGCTTCCCCGAGCATCTCCGCTTCCCCAATAAAATTCGGCACCTCCGGCTGGCGTGGTCTCATCGCCGACGATTTCACCTTCGCCGCCGTCCGTCTCGCCGTCACTGCCATCGCCGAACACACCAAATCTAAAACCCCCAAGCCCACCATCCTCGTCGCCTACGACACCCGCTTCTACTCCGAAGAATTCTCCGCGCTCGCAGTCGACATCCTCCAACAGCACGGCATCCGCGCAATTCTCTGCGACACCTTCACTCCCACTCCCGCCGTCGCCTACGAAATTCAGCGCAGCAAACTCGACGGCGCCGTCAACTTCACCGCCAGCCATAATCCCGCGCAATACCACGGTCTAAAATTTTCATCCGCCGACGCCGGCCCCGCTCTCCCCGAAGTCACCAAAGACATCGAAGCTCGCGCCGCAAAACTTTTCGCCGCCGGCGGCGTTCCCCCGCTAAGAGCTCATTCCGCGCCAGCCGAAACAACCAATCTCCGCAAGCATTATCTAAATCGGCTCGAACAACTCATAAAATTCGACATCCTCGCCAATTCCAAGAAGAAATTCGCAGTTGACGCGCTCCACGGCTGCGGCGCAGGCTACCTCAACAAAATTCTCGCCGACCACGGCGTCCCCGTGGAAACGATCCGAGCCGAACGCGACGTACTCTTCGACGGCACCGGCCCCGACGTCAGTGAAGAAAATCTCGCCCCGCTCCGCAATCTCATCCTTTCCTCCAAAGCCACCGCCGGACTCGCGACCGACGGCGATGCCGACCGCTTCGGCATCGTAGATTCCGACGGCGCCTGGCTTCAGCCCAATCTAATCCTCGCGCTCGTCTATGACTATCTCGTCGAATCACGCGGATGGAAAATGCCCGCTGCTCGCAGCGTGGCCACATCCGAACTCGTCGACGCCGCCGCAAAATTCCACGGCCAAGAGGTCCACCAGACTCCCGTGGGCTTCAAATACATTGGCCAACTCATCCGCGAAGACAAAATCGCGCTAGGCGGCGAAGAAAGCGCCGGCCTCACCATCCGTGGCCACATCCCCGAAAAAGACGGCATCCTCGCTTGCCTACTCGTAGCCGAAATGCTCGCCGCTCGCAACGCTTCCATCAGCGACCAAATTCAGCAGCTCTTCAAAAAAGTGGGCCGCTCCTTCTCGCCCACTCGCGAAAATCTCCATCTTACCGACGAACAAAAAGCCGTCGCCATCCAGAAATCCAAAACCGAAACCTCGTGTCTCCTCGGCCGGAAAATAAAATCCATCGACCGCACTGACGGCGCAAAATTTGCCTTCGCAGACGGCTCCTGGATTCTCCTCCGCCTCTCCGGTACTGAACCGCTACTTCGCCTTTACGTCGAAGCCGAAACTCCCGCCGCTTCCGCTAAACTAGTCCGCGAAGCCACCGACTGGATTCTCGCAACTTGAAAGGCTGACAGTCCGCATGCTCGAGCAAACAAAACTCGCCGCCATCTGGACCCAATACGGACGCTCCATACTCGTACTCTGCGTCTTCGCGCTCTTCCTTCACGACGTCTTTGGCACCCACGGCTTCCTCGCCATGCGCCGCACCAAACAGGAAATCGAACGCGTCCAGTCCAATATCAATCGCCTCGCAAAAGAAAACGCCGAGCTCTCTGACGAAGTGAAATCCCTCAAGACCGATCCCCACAAAATCGAATCTATCGCCCGCGACGAACTAGGCCTCGCCAAACCCAACGAAGTCATCATCAAAATCCCCCAACCCCAACAATCCAAGCCGTAAGCTTTTGTAGCGGCCGACCTTCAGGTCGATCCTTTCCCCTTTTCCCCTTTTCCCTTTTCCCCTCTTTTTATTTTTTCTCTTTACTCTTTTCTCCGCGAACCTCTGCGAACTCAGCGTCTCTGCCCTGAAAATTTAGTTCATGCTGGGTGCGCGCTAAGTGTGACGGTGTGTCCGAGGCTCTCGAAGCGTTTAACGTGGTAGCGGATCAGCCCTTGGGGGTCCAACTGGTCCAGATAGTTGGCTCCCAGGTCTACGTACTCGCGCTGCTCTTTGAGCAGGTGATACAAAATCACGAGTATCGAATGTCCTACAGCCATCAAAGCACGCTTCTTTCCTCGCCTCGCCGCCAGCCGCCGGTACTGCGCCGCCAGATAGCTCTTCTTGCTCCGGCTGGCCGCCCATGCCGACTGCACCAGCACTTGCCGCAGCCAGCGACTCCCCGGTGGCGTCCGTCCGCTCTTTTTCTTCCCCGCGCTCTCGTTGTTCCCAGGACACATCCCCGACCATTTCGACAACTGCTTCGCTGTCGGAAAAGGCTTCATGTCCGGTCCGATTTCAGCCAGCAGCTCTTCCGCGGCCCGCTGTTCGATCCCCGCAATCTGGATCAGCCGTTTCCGTTCCTCCGCGAAAGGGCGCGTGAGCTCCTCGATTCGTTGGCTCAACTCGGCAATCAATCCTTCTTGCTGTTCCAACTCTTTCCGCAACAGCCGCAGCAAGAATCGATGATGCTCCGTCAGCCGCCCGCGCAACGCTTGCTGCAACTCCGCCTATCTTGCCGCTCATCTTGCGCTGCGCCAAGTCTGCCAGCTTCTTCTCATCCGTCTCTCCAGCGATCACCGCATCCAGCATCGCTCGCCCCCATACTCCCAGAATGTCGCTGGCCACCGATCCCAGCTTGATGTTCGCGTCTCCCAGTGTCTTGTGAATGCGGTTCGCGATCCGCGTCTTCTCCCCCACCAACTGCGTCCGATGCCGCGTCCGTTCCCGCAATTCCCGCTGTCCTCGCGGCGGCACAAAGCTCCCGCCTAACAGCCCGTGCTGCAGCAACTGCGCGATCCACTGGCAATCCTTCACGTCCCTCTTCCGTCCCGGCACTTGTTTCATATGCCGCGCATTCACCAGCAGAATCGTGAACCGCCCTTGCAAAATGTTATAGATCGGCTTCCAGTAAACTCCCGTCGACTCCGTCGCTACGTGGGTCACTCCTTCTCCAGCCAGCCACTCGGCCATCGCCTCCAACTGCCCCGTCATCGTCCCCCAACGTCGCGTCTGCTGCCACAGCTTCCATCCGTCGAAGCTGCGCCTCCACCGTTTCCTTATGCACATCCAATCCTGCACAACACCGGTACATCGTCTCCATCGCTTCCTCCACCCTGCGCCGGTGAACCTCTCTTCCTTCTCACTCTGCCCTGCCTGCTCCCCACCGCAGTGGGGGCTACAATCTTAAGTTCGTAACAGGTTCCGACCAGACTGCGTTGCGGGCTTCCCGCGCCACAGAGACTCGGCCGCGAACCGGCCCAGGTTTCGCTACCCTACACCTCTTGCCCATTTTCATCCTCTACAAGTGCCGCACAGCGCCATGACGGACTGCGTTATGTTTTTCCTCATTTTTTTACTCCGCTCTCTACCCCACCAACTCTCTCCGCGAACTCCGCCGCGTCCGCGCCACCGACAATCCCAGCATCGCCACAAATATCACGCACAATCCCGCCGTAGCTGCCGTAATTCCGCATCGCCCCTTCGGCAATATCGACAATCTCCCATACACAAATTCAATATGCACCCAATACACCAGCAACGAAGTCCTACCCAACTGGCTCACCGGACTGAACCCCACTTGCCCCCATCCCCACCGGCACCACGCATACACCGCGCACAAAATCATCACGATCACTCCACTCCGCGCCAGAAAAAAATTCGGACTCGTGTGCCAGTAGTCATACACCGCGTATATGGCCGGCCCCCAGCGATCCAGCGCTAACGCCGCACAAAACGCCGCTACTCCCGCAAACGCCAGCGCCAAAAATCCCAACTCTTCCCGCCGCCGAGCAAAATCCGTAAACAACCAAAATCCCACCGCCAATCCCACAAACGCGAACGCCGCCCACGGAAATACTGGAAACAGCCACACTTGCGGCTTGTCGAAAATGTGCACACCATTCACATACGATTCCACTTGCCACGGCAAAAATCGCGGCCGCCACGTAGTCCACATAACAGGGGTAGCCATTGCCACCGCCGCAGCCGTCGGCAGCGCCAAAACCAAATTCCGCATCCGCACAACGCCCGCCGCAGCAACCGAACCACTGCCTCCCGCCAACCAGCACAACGCTCCCAGCAAAATCATCGACAATCCAAGAATATTCAGCACATCCACCCGCAACAAATCGGTCCACGGCGAAATCGGTATCCCCAAAATAAATTCCTGCACGCGAAACAATATCCCCAGTCCAAACACCTCTGTCCCGCGCCACATCGCCTGTTTCGCAATCGTGCCTCGCGCAACTCCCTTGCCGCGCAACTTTTCCGTCACCAGCGCCACCGACGCTCCCGCCAAAAATATAAACAGCGGCGCAGGCAGCGTTCCGCCCATCTGCGAATACCGGAAAAATTCCGTTTTTTTCGCCTCCGCGCTCAGCCACGAGTCATAGCAATGCGTCTCAAACATCAGCGCGCAAGCCAACCCGCGCATCCAGTCAATGTATGCGATCCGCTTCACTCACACCCCACTCGTCACAACAACGCAGTGCAGCCAGCTGCAGGTAGTCTAGCGACCGCCGCCGGTCACTCAAACGCCCATCACTTTTACTTTATACTTTTGTACTCTTATACTTTTTTCTTCTACTCTTCCGTTTGCCCACTGCGCGCCAACTCGCCCTTTTTCCAATGCTCGGCCTCTGGGTCGTCCTGGTCGCCATCTTTGTTCTCTTCGCAGTCTTCACCATGCACGGCTCTGCCCATGGCCGCGCCTTTGTAGCCACGCTACTGACCTTCGCTTTTCTTCTCTCAGTAATGTTGCTGTTCGCCGCGCGCGACATCCCCGATCGCGTCGCAACCCTCGCCGGACCCGGCTCCGGCTGGCTGCTGGGCCTAATTATCTTTTTTATTTTCCTGATCTACGCCCTCGGCGCCGGCGTTGCTTCCTTCGCTCGACTCGGCGGCATCGCCGCTTTCATCTTTTTTCCTCTAGCGATTCTCTCGAGCGCGCAATCCTCGGCGCCCGGGTCTTGGCAAGACCTTTTCACCCTCGTCGCCATTTGGGTCACAGTAAAATTTGGCCCCTCGCACTGGTTCTGGCCCTATCCCGGCGGCCGCCTCGCCTACATTTTCACCGTTATGCTTGCAGTCAACATCGCCGTCGCCGGATTTCTGCTCCTCCGCCGCACCAAAGGCATCGGCTACAACATCGGCTGGGGCACGAACTGGACGCTCTATATCCTCGGCGCCCTCGCCCTCATCGCCTGCATCGTTATTCCTCTAGGTCTCAAAATCCACTTCCTCATCTACTCGCCTCACGTCAGCGAATGGAAATCCTTCCTCCCACTTTCCATCGCCATTCTCTTCTTTACTGCCTGGCCGGAAGAACTCCTCTTCCGCGGCCTATTGCAAAACCTTCTCTCGCGCGCCTCCAACAGCGACACCGCCGGCTGGATCGCCGCCTCCATCCTCTTCGGCTTCTCACACATCACCAATCTGCATTTCCCCAACTGGCGCTACGTCCTCTTGGCCTCCATCGCCGGCTTCGTCTACGGCTGGACCTGGCGCAAAACCGGTTCGATCTTCGCCTCCGCCTTAGTCCATGTCGGCGTAGACATCCTCTGGCACTTCCTCTTCCTAACTCCCTGAACCCCAACTACCACGCCGCGTGCTTGCTATTTCTGGGATACTGCGATTATCGGTGGCGCGTTCACGATCGAGTGCGCGCAGCCGCGCCGAGTATTTCTTTTCTTGCCTCCGTCGTGGCCAACCTTCAGTTCGGTTCTGTTCTCTGTTTTTTGTCGTCATTCCGAACGGAGCAAAGCGGAGTGAGGAATCTCTCTTTCTGCACTTGTACCGCGCCCCCCTTCCACACGCGCCCCCGCGTTTCTTCCACACCTGTACTCTTAAACTTTTGCACCGTCATACTTTGAACTCTTTAATTCCGTCGCGTATTGTGGCACTCTACTAAACATGGGAAACCGAGACAGACGTGGCCGCGAAAAGAAAAAACCAAAAAAGCAAGCACCCAAAATAATCCAGGCTCCGCCCCGGCGCGAAACTCACCAGGTCACAACTCCTCCATCCACTCCGCGCACTCCCGAAAATCAATAGGAATGCTGTTCTTCTGGCCGCGCCCTCGCGGCCGCCGCTTTCGAGCGCAGTCCGCTCCACGGGGGAATCCTCCTTTGCCTTTTGCTGCGTGCCCCATGCCCGCCTTAAGCACTCTTTCATCGTCATTCTTCCTCGCATTTCAACCCGCGCTTTCTTTCCGGACAATCGCCATAGCGCACCAAAATCCGCCTGACGCACCACTCTTGCCTTATTAATTTTTGCCTAATCGAGGAGCCATACTTGACTTTTTTGCGTAGGAGCACAGCACGTTTACCCCGGACTGTTCGAGGCCGTACCCATCTTTCTTTAGCCGCTAGCAGCTCTCCAGTCCCCTAAATTTCTCGCCCAATCTCCCAATGATGCCCAAACGGATCCACCATCCGCCCGAGTCTCCACCCATGCATTTCACTCACTGGATGCACCTCTTTCGCGCCGGCTTTCACCGCCCGTGCAAACACAGCATCCGGATCAGCCACAGTAAAAACCATTCGCACCGATCCGCCGCCAATCGTCTCCGGACTGAAATTCTTATCCTCAGGCGATTCATCCCCCACCCAGAATTCCGCTCCATCCACTAACAGCCTCGCTACAACACTCCCGCCCGGCCCGTCCAGCCGGAATGCCTCCGTCGCTCCGAATGCCGCTTTATAAAACTCCACCGCCTGCGCGCTTCCTCGCACCGACAACCATGGCGCGATCCTGCAACGCGCGCTTGCTTTTTCCCCTGTAGTTCCCATATTCCCTCCTCCGCTCTACACCTTATACAATTTATACAATCACTTCGCCGCGAGTCGGCTCTTTTTCTAGTTCTAACTGTCCTAGTGGCCGCCTGCCTGCCGCAGGCAGGGTCTTCAGACCGGTTGTTTTGACTCTCGCGTTTCATAGCTCTGATCTGGTCGTAATGTCCGCACAACCTCCCCAATATAGGCTCAGTAATAAAAGCGCAATCCGGCCGCCTCGATAAGACTCCGTGCCAGCGTCAGCTCCTCCTTCGTCACCCAACAACCCTTCGGATCATTTCCTCCAGCAGCCGTTCGCCCCGAATGGCTCCAGATCGTTTTCAACCCGTTGGAACCTCAGCAATCCCACACTCACATTTCCCTTGCCGACGCCGTGTCTTCATCCGCCACTGTCTGGCTCCTCGTTTCGGAGTAGAATGCAACTCGCTGCCGCCCAGGCAAGGCACCGACGCAACGGAGATTCACCACGGTTGAAATGACGCCGGAACAAGGGCACTACCTGCTGCACAATTTCTTTCTCGGCTCGCTGAAAACGGAAAGCCGTACCAGTAGACAAAGTGAACTACCAACCGGACGCTTGTGCCAAGACCGCCAAAGAATTGCTTCGCCACATTGCTGTCGCCGACAACATGTTCCTGGTAACCGTCATCAACGGCGTCTTTAACCCCAGCGCCGTCGCGATTCCCGAAAACGTGAAAACATCGCTCGAAGTCGCCTCATGGTACGAACAGACTTACGCCAGAAATTTCGACGCCCTTACCAAACTCACCGGTGAACAACTTGTCAAAATCGTGGACTTTCGCGGCATGATCCAGCAGCCCGCCGTCCTCTTTCTCCAGTTCGGCCTCGTTCATACCATTCACCATCGCGGCCAGCTCTCCACCTATCTCCGCCCCATGGGCAGCAAAGTCCCCGCCATCTACGGCGAGAGCTACGACTCCGCCCTAGCCAAAAAAAACCGCCCAAGCCCAGGCGTGATTTACGCACAATAGTTTTAAGTGGCTAAGGAAAAAAGCAAAGTTTAGGAAAACAAGAGCGTTCCGCAGCACAAAACGCTCCAGAATGGAAGTCAGGAAAACAACGTTCCGGGGCAAAAGATTCTCTGGAAAATCTGCCGAGGCATGGAACGAACATTCGACCTGATTTCGGAGCTGCCGGAAGAAATCCTGTATATCCGCAGCGGGAGGGACTGTAACAGGCTAGCGGACAACACCAGTGAGAGGAGAGGAGGCAGAGGCGTAGAGTTTTTTCGGCATGCGGCCGGCGAGAAACGCTTTGCGGCCCGCGATCGTCGCGTCGCGCATTGCTTCCGCCATCAGCACAGAATCTGCCGCTTCCGCGATCGCCGTATTCATCAGGATTCCGTCGGCGCCCAGTTCCATCGCCACCGCAGCATCCGAAGCGGTTCCGACGCCGGCATCCACGATCATCGGAACTTCGGTAATCCGCTCGCGCAAAATTCTCAGCGCTGCAGGATTCTGAATGCCAAGTCCCGATCCGATCGGCGCAGCCAAAGGCATCACCGCGGCCGCGCCGGCATCAATCAGTTTTCGCGCCGCGATCAAATCGTCGTTGGTGTAAGGCAGGACCACAAATCCTTCCTTCACCAGAACGCGCGTCGCTTCAATCAGTTGCTCGGTATCGGGATAAAGAGTTTGCTGGTCGCCAATGACTTCGAGCTTGACCCAGTTGGAAAGGCCGCATTCGCGGCCCAGTCGCGCGGTGCGAATCGCTTCCTCGGCGGTGTAACACGCCGCGGTATTCGGCAAAATAAACATTTTGTCGCGCGGAATAAAATCGATCAGCGATTCTTTCGTTTTGTCCGTGAGGTTTACCCGGCGCACCGCAACTGTAACCATGTCCGCGCCGGACGCCGCGTGCGCGCGAGCCATTTCCTGGAAGCTCCGGTATTTTCCGGTGCCCACAATCAGCCGCGAAGCAAATGCGCGGCCCGCAATCACCAACTGGTCAGACATTTTGACCTCGAATCAAATCACTAAAAGAAGTGCTCGGGTTTCAGGGTTCGTACTTACGAACCCTGAGACGAAAAACAAATTGTAGAACGCCGCAACGCGAAGAACAAATTCAGCAAAAACGTTAGGAGCTAAAACAGCCGAGTGTCTTTAAACTTTGAACTTTAAACTTTAGCTTTCTTGAATCACCGGGCGCGGCTCCGCAAGGTCGGCGTAAAGCGATTCGATCATGTCGTGATACTGGTCTTCCACCACGCGGCGTTTCAGTTTCATGGTGAAGGTCAGCGCGCCATTGTCGAAAGTAAAATCGCCGGGCAGCAGCGCAAACCGTTTGATGGTTTCGTATTGCGCAAGGTTCGCAGTCAGCCGCTGAATCTCCGCGTGAATGAGACTTCGAGTAAATGGATGTTCGGCAACTTCTTTACTGGAGGAAATCGTCACGCCGCTTTCCGCGGCTTTCGCGGAAATCAATTTGCAGTTCGGAACCACCAGCGCCACGATAAATTTCCTCCGATCGCCAACCACCATCGCGTTCAGAATGTACGGACTGTTCTTGAGAGAATTTTCAATCGGCTGTGGCGCAACATATTTTCCACCCGAGGTTTTCAACAAGTCTTTCATGCGGTCGGTGATGAACAAATAATTGTCTTTGTCCAGATAGCCGATGTCGCCGGTGTGAAACCAGCCGTCTTCATCAATCACTTCGCGGGTGGCTTCGGGCCGTTTGTAGTAGCCCTGCATGATCATCGGGCCGCGCACCAGAATTTCGCCATCGTCGGCGGCTTTTACTTCGCAATTCGGAATCGGCAATCCGGAACTGCCCACGCGATTGTGCGGAAAATTGCTGGAAACGATGGGCGAAGTTTCCGTCAGCCCGTATCCCTGATAAATCGGAATGCCCACGCTCCAGAAAAATTCCGCCAGTGGTTTGGAGAGCGGCGCTCCGCCAGACGAAACAATCCGCAATCGCCCGCCGGTGCCTTCGCGTATTTTCGAATACACAAGATTATCGGCCAGCGCCCATTGTATCTTCAGCAGCGGACTCGCCGGGGATTCTCCGCAGCGCCACGCGGCCGCGTGTTCGGATACGCGCATGGCCCAGGCAAATATCTTTTTCTTGAATCCCGCGGCAGCGATGCCCTGCTCCATCAACTTGGCATAAATCTTTTCGAAGACGCGCGGCACCGCGGCCATCACTGTCGGCTTAATTTCTTTCAGCGCCTGCGCAACGTTTTCCACTGCGTCCACGTATGCAATCGGCACTCCCTGAAATAAAAAAATGTAATCGAGCGTTCTGCCGTAAACATGCGCTAGCGGCAAGAATGAAATCGCGACATCTTCATCGGAACGCAGAGCGAAATCGCAACCGACATCCGTGGTGTTGGAGCAGAAATTCGTGTGCGTCAGCATCACACCTTTCGGCTCGCCAGTGGTTCCCGAGGTGTAAATTATTGAGGCCAGTTGGCCGGGCAACACCTGCGAAGCTCGCATGCGGTACGAGGCAACTTCCGATCCACCGGCTAGCGCGATCAAAGTTTCGTAGCGCAAGCAGTCAGAAGGAAGCTGGTCGCCGCCGTCGGCAACGATTATGTGCTCGAGCTGCGGAAGTTCGTTGCGAATCGCCAGCAGCGAAATCAGCTGGTCGCTTCCGGCGACGAAAACTACTTTTGCTTCGGAATGCTTGAGCGTATAGGCAGCGCGTTCCGGCGACTCCTTGAAATAAACAGGAACGGTTACGGCACCGTTTCCATTGATGGCGAAATCAGCAGTGTGCCATTCGGGACGGTTCGCTGCGAATAGGCCGACACGATCGCCAGGTTTCACACCAAGTTCAAACAGTGCTTGCGACAATCCCGCGGTGCGGCGGAGAAGTTCATCGCTGGAAATATTCTGCCAGCCCGCTGGGGTTTGATACATCTGCGCGCGTGGGTTTGGCCACGTATCGAGCGCATGCAGGAACTTGGAGGGAAGCGTTCCGTAGTTCATTGGCGGAAGCGAAATGGTTCCAAGCGAAACTGTAACGTATAAGTGCCACCACCGCAATGGAACGTGAAATGGATGAGTTACTGAGGCCGGCTAACTACCATCACAACTTTCTCTGCTACAACCGCCTTTGTTCGCCACTTGTGCTAGTCAGTTCCCTGACCGGCCGCACCTCGATGCTGCCCACGCGGGCGGGTGGCATTTGCGAGGCGATTTGGATCGCAGCGTTTACGTCGGCGGCGTCAATCAGATAGAACCCAGCCAAGCACTCCTTGGTCTCGGTGAACGGGCCGTCCGTGATAGACAGCTTCCCGTTGCGGACCCGCAGGGTGGTAGCGGTATGGACGGGCTGGAGAGCCTCCGAGGCAAGGCAGCGTCCCGCGTTTTGAAGCGATTGGTCGTAAGCCATACACTCATCGTCGGTCATCACCCCGATTTTCTTCTCTTCACCGTAGAGGACGCATAGATACTTCACAGGCGTCTCCTCCAACTTGGATCGACTTCCGGGTTCAACACTTCAATAGTATGCTCTCTGGCGCGCGAATGCCTTGGTTCGAACGCGTGAAAGATTCAGGGATGACCGGGAGCCGAGTGTGACGACACGACGAGAAGTTTTGAAGTATGCGGGACTGGGAATGGGTGCGGCGGCGGCTTCAGTCTTAGGAGTGACGACAAACGCTAGCACCGAGGCGAATGAAGCGCAGGCGCCGACGAAGCCCTTAC
Organism: uncultured Acidobacteriota bacterium; assembly: GCA_963743735.1. Classification (GTDB taxonomy): domain Bacteria; phylum Acidobacteriota; class Terriglobia; order Acidiferrales; family UBA7541; genus Acidiferrum. Next base: position 235,651 of record CAVURF010000001.1, on the reverse strand, counting down.
AGACAGAAGTCACCGACAAGAGCGGCAAACGGCTGGCAGCGGGGCCGGAAGTTGCGTGGACGAAGATTGCGAAAAAGGCAACGCCAGCCGACGTGACGGTGGACCCGACGAAAACGGCGCAAACTATCTTGGGATTTGGCGCGGCATTTACGGATGCTGCATGCTTCACGCTTTCGCGGCTGAGCGATAGCGATCGTGCCAACCTCCTGCATACGATGTTCGGGCAGGATCAACATGCCTTGAGCACGGGGCGCATTCCGATTGGCGCGAGCGATTACAGCACCGCGGCATACAGCTACGACGACGGCGCGGCCGACCCGGATCTGAAGCGTTTCAGCATCGACCACGATCGCGATTACGTTTTGCCGACATTGCGCGCGGCGCTCAGCGCGAATCCGGATCTGTTTTTGTTTGGCTCACCGTGGAGTCCTCCCGGATGGATGAAGTACAGCAACTCGATGTTGGGCGGAAACATTCGGCCAGAACATATTGTGACCTACGCGCACTACTTTCAGAAATTCGTGGAGGCGTACGCGGCAGCGGGCGTGACTGTGCGCGCGGTGACGACGCAAAACGAGATCGATGCGGATCAGGGCGGGCGAATGCCGGCGTGTCCGTGGCCAGAAGAGGACGAAGAGCGTCTGGTGGCAGCGCTCGGCCCGCTGCTCGAAGCAAACGGCACAAAAATCTGGACCCTCGACCACAATTACAATTTATTTGGCCGCGCGTTGGATCAGCTCTCGAGGCCGCGGATCAAGAAATACGTGAACACCGTGGCCTGGCATGGCTATGTGGGAACTCCGGAGATGATGCGCAACGTCAAAGAGAGATTCCCGGATGTGGAAATGCATTGGACCGAAGGCGGTGACGACTACAAATTCGCTGATTATTTGACGAACTGGAGCAAATGGGGCGCGACGTTCGCCGGCATTCTGGCCAACGGCCCGCAAAGCATCACGATGTGGAATCTGGCTCTCGATGAGCGCGGGCGCCCGAACATCGGTCCGTTCGATTGCGGCGGGCTGGTGCAGATTCATTCACAGAGCAAAGAAATCATGCAAACGGGATTGTATTGGGCCCTGGTGCATCATGCCCGCGCGTTTCGCCGTGGCGCAGTGATTGTCGCCTCGCACGACGCGAACGGCGATCTTCCGGCAGTAAACGCCGCCCTGATCGGCCAGCCGGCATCATCGTCCACGGTGACCGCGACACCAAATGCTGCTGCGACTTCGCGCGTGTACCATACGGCGGCAAAAAATTCCGATGGCTCGATGGTGCTGGTGCTGACGAATCCGCGTGACGCGAAGGATGTGACGGTCGCGTGCGGCGGTCAGACTGCGAAAGTATCGCTGACCGCGGATTCGATCACCTCGCTGCGGTGGAGCTGAATTTAGCTTTGCCTGGTAAACGCCTTATCAGATGAGTTGGGCGAAGAGTTCGCCTTCATAGGCAATGTCTTCGCCAGATCTTGCAGGATTGACCTAAACTAATGGGGGATTTTTGCTGCGCCCTAGGTCGCCACTCGCACGCTACACTTGTCGGTTCGAAAGGATTTCCATGAAATGGATCAGGCTAGTGTCTGGGAATAATCGGCGGAGGCTTTTGCTCCTGCTCGCGGGGTTGCTGTTGCTCCTGTCCGCCCTTCCGGCGGCTGCCAAACTGGCTGTCGATTTCAATCCCAATCTCGACTTCTCCAAATTCAAAACCTTTGCCTTTATCGGCGGCGTTGAACAGCTCGTCCGGATGCAGGTGAACCCAGACCAACTCAATAACCGGATTCACCGCGCCGTCACCCGCGAATTGACATCCAAGGGACTTCGCGAGGTGAAGCCGGAGGAAAATCCGGACTTAGTGGTGCGCTACTGGGTCAACAGCGAGAAAGATGTCAATGTAGCAGGGAGCGCCAACTGGGGTGTCTACGGTCCTTACTACGGTTATCACTGGGGTTTTGTCTATTACTCAATGGATTCTTCTACAACTCATAAAGGCACCCTCGGCATTGAACTCATTGACGAAAAAGCACGCGATCTCGCCTGGCGCATGTTTGTCAGCGTGAAGATCATCCATACCGACCCCGACAAGATTTGGAAGACCGCTGACAGCAATATCAAAAATGGGTTCAAACGCTATCCGCCCTCCGCAAAGGACAATGAAGCAAAGAAACAACAGTGGGCCAAAGAAGACGCCGCCAAGAAGTCTTCTCAACCCTAAATGGACATTTGAGGTGCCTCAGACGTCCGGCAAGGCGACTTGTCAGGAGTTGCCAAAGTTGTGGGCAGGGAGGGAGGCGACAGCTGTTGGGTGCCTGGACCGCAGGGTTGAAACGGCGAGTGCCGGACCGCTAAATATAAATTCTTGATGCTTGGCAAGTCAGACCGCTCTCGAAGCCACTCCTGGCAGGAGCATTTCGCGACCGTAAAACCGGCTATCGCAAGCAGCGCAACGATACGGGCGGATTTGCAGCACACGCAGGAGGTATCGTTCCACGATTCCACGCCGGCGGGATCGGGAAAAGCGCTGACTGCCGCAAGTGGGACACACTTTCCGGCTAGGGTGCAAAAACTCCATAAAGCGCACTCCGTTACGCTACGGATCGAGAGAAGGAGGCCTGATCTTGCTCTCGCAGGGCACGAATGACCGCCAGCTCGACGTCTGTCGAGTACCAGGGAGAGCGGATCACGTCGAAGGCGCCGTTCGTGGTGGCTTCGAAGTAAAGTTCCCATTCTCCGGTTCGCGTAGTTACTACAACCCGGGGAATTCCGTAATTCGGGCCGGATGAATGAATCAAATCGCAGTACGAACCATCCGGCAGATGCTCATCGCAAAAAACAATTTCAACCGCTTGCCGCGAAAGCACTTCCTCGGCTTGCGCTCGCGTCGAGCAGACAAACACGTCGGCGGATAAGGCTTCAAGAGTTCGCAGAAGCCGACCACGGACCTCCATGTGAGGAGAGACAAGCAAAACGCGAACGCGCTGTAACGGCGCAGCGTTGCCATTTGTTTGGTTCGTAAGGACAGAAGAGGGCCGAGTTTGATATGAGAGGGAGGGCATTGGGCTAAAACCTACGCACACTGCATCACGCGCCGGGACTTCGTTAATAAGAGACTATCACTTTGTTGTCAATACAGGAGTTCCTGTAGAACGCTAGCCATCGCGACGCGAGTGGGACTCCAAGCCTAACTTTCCAAACGTGACTTTCTAGACTTAGCTTCGAGATTTGCTAGGACGTTTCGGTTGGCAATTCGAGCTCGGTTTCGTCCGCGGCTTCTTCGGCTCCAACACACTCGGGATGGCCGCAGGGACAGGGAATAGGAATTGCGTCCTTCGGGTCGGCGCATGCTGGACTGCAAAACTGGTCTTCGACTTCGACCAGGCACCGGCAAGATTCATGAGCGCACTTGATAAGGTTTTCCGATTGCATCGGTCCTTCGATGGCAGGCTGGTTGCTAACGATGTGCGTGTCTGATATTCGCGAGTTTCGATATCGGCCCGCCCAGCGCAATCATCGGGGCCGAGGCAGGCAGAGTCCATACCGCGGCCGCTGTAGCGGTCGTTGGGGCGCGCAGACGCTGTGCTAGAATCACTTCGCGCTCGGAATTCCGGCCTCCCGCAAGGGGTAGACTGATGAACCCAGCTGAAGCCTTCTCGACCTCCATCTTCTTCAACAGCACTCCCAGACGATACGCTTCCGCGCTTGCGGCTACGTTGTCTGCATTGCTGATTGCGGCTGCAATGGCGCCGGTTGCTGGCGACTATACGGTTTATCTTGTCCTACTCGCAGCTGGGGCTTTCTCAGCTTCGTACTGCGGGCTTGCGCCGTCGGTCGTTGCGATTACGGTCGCGCTATTTGGCGTGCGCTACTGGTTTGTTAACCCGTCCCGTTCATTCAGCATTCCTGATGGCCCACAATTAATTGGCGTCCTCGCGTTCGTACTCGCGTCGAGCGTCATCGTGGCCATTGGAGAAAGTAACCGCCGTAACGCTGAAGCGCTGCGCCAGTCCGAGGAAAACCTGGAGGAGCGGCTCCGCAAGCGTACCGGAGAACTCGACATAGCTAACCAGGGACTTGGCGACCTTACTGCCAGGCTACTGCAATTGCAAGACGAGGAACGCCGCCGAATCGCTCGCGAATTGCATGACAGCGCTGGGCAGTCCCTCACGGCGCTGGCCCTGAATCTGTCTAATCTAGGAACGGAGATTGAACGGCTCACGAAGTCAGCCAAGACGGTATCGGACAGCGTGGTCCTGGTGAATGATATGTCCCGGGATATTCGCACCATTTCTTACCTCCTCCATCCGCCGCTCCTTGATGAAGCCGGGCTGGCATCGGCTCTCCAGTGGTACATCCGTGGATTTACGGAGCGCAGCGGAATACAGGTGGACTTAGAATTGCCGGAGGGTTTTGACCGTCTGCCGCGAGATATGGAGACAGCAATTTTTCGGCTGGTGCAGGAATGTCTGACAAACATCCATCGTCATTCGGAAAGCCCAACCGCAACCATTGGCGTTATTCGTTCGAGCGGCGAAGTTCGAATTGAAGTGCAAGATCAGGGTAAAGGCATACCGCCTGACAAAAAACTTGAGCTCTTGTCGGCGGGTACACCGGGGGTTGGAATCCGCGGGATGCGGGAAAGACTTCGCCAACTCGGTGGCACGTTGGAAATCAATTCCAACGGGAACGGCAGCGGAACCCTGGTCTTAGTGCGATTGCCGGTTGCGAACGCCGTCTCGAACGTGGCTGTCGCATCGAGCGCAGGTTCGGCAGATTGATGCCGGCTTCGTTTCGGAAACTAGTCGAAAGCTGATTTTGATCCTCGCCGGACTGGTCTGCCTCCTCACTCTGACCATTCTTAAGCTCAATCTTAAGGCTTAATGACTTTTCCCGGTTCGCTTCGACAGAAAGATTTAACTCACGAACTGCAGCGGATTGCCGGGATTTTTCTGCAAGCTGATAAGATGGCGTTGGAGAGATGGCGATGAGTACGGTGAAAACGGTGGCGGAAACAGGATTGAGCAAAGGACCATTTCGCGCGGCGCGCGGGACGGAGATTTCCTGCAAAGGATGGCAGCAGGAAGCAGCGCTTCGAATGCTGATGAACAATCTTGACCCGGAGGTTGCGGAAAAGCCGGAAGAGTTGGTGGTTTACGGCGGGACCGGTAAAGCGGCGCGGAATTGGGAATGTTTTCATGCGATTGTGAAGTCGCTGCGCGGATTGCCGAATGACGAAACGCTTCTAGTGCAATCGGGAAAACCTGTCGGGATTTTTCGTACGCATGAATATGCGCCGCGTGTTTTGCTTTGCAACTCGAATCTGGTGGGACATTGGAATAATTGGGATAAGTTTCACGAATATGATCGCGCTGGCTTGATGATGTACGGGCAGATGACCGCGGGAAGCTGGATTTATATCGGGACGCAGGGAATTTTGCAAGGGACCTACGAGACGTTTGCGGCGGCAGCGAAAAAACATTTTGGCGGCGATTTGAAGGGAAAATTAGTAGTTACTGGCGGGATTGGCGGCATGGGTGGGGCGCAGCCGCTGGCAGCTACGATGAATGGCGCGGCGTTTCTGGGGATTGATGTTGACCCGGAGCGAATCAAGAAAAGATTGAAGACGGGCTACATCGATGTGATGGTGACCAGCCTGGACGAGGCGCTGCGCATTCTGAAAAATGCGGTTCGCAAGGGCGAAGCAACTTCGGTTGGACTGATGGGAAACTGCGCGGATTTAATTCCGGAACTGGCGAAGCGTGGCGTCGTGCCGGATTTATTGACCGATCAGACCAGCGCGCACGATCCCATTGGCGGATATGTTCCGAACAAGATGACGCTCGCGGCTGCGCTGGAACTGCGGGTGTGCGATCCGGAAGAATACAAAAAACATTCGATGCAGGCGATGGCGGAGCACGTTCAGGGGATGCTGGATTTGCAGAAGCTGGGCGCGGTGACTTTTGATTATGGAAATAATATTCGGACGTTTGCATTTCAACAGGGCGTGAAGGACGCCTACGACTTTCCGGGATTTGTTCCGGCGTATATTCGGCCACTGTTTTGCGAGGGGAAAGGACCGTTCCGGTGGGCGGCGCTTTCGGGAGAGGTTTCGGACATTGCGCGGACGGATCGATTGGTGCTGGAAATGTTTCCCGAGAATGAGCATTTGAAGCGGTGGATTACGTTGGCGCAGAAGCGGGTGAAATTTCAGGGACTGCCTTCGCGGATTTGCTGGCTGGGATATGGGGAGCGGGACAAATTTGGCTTAGCGCTGAATGATCTGGTAGCAAAGGGCGAATTGAAAGCGCCGATCGTGATTGGACGCGATCACCTGGATTGCGGGAGCGTGGCTTCGCCTTATCGCGAAACGGAATCCATGCTGGATGGGTCGGATGCGATTGCGGATTGGCCGCTGCTGAATGCGCTGCTGAATACGGCTAGCGGAGCTTCGTGGGTTTCAATTCACAATGGCGGCGGAGTGGGGATCGGGTATTCGCAGCATTCGGGGCAAGTGACGGTGGCGGATGGAACGCCGGAGATGGCGGCGCGGATTGAGCGTGTGTTGACGAATGATCCCGGGATGGGCGTGATTCGGCATGTGGATGCGGGGTATGCGGAGGCGATTGAGTTTGCGAAGAAGAAGGAGGTGAAGGTGCCGATGAGTTCGGACGGAAGCTGACGGTTTTTCTTAACGCAGAGTCCGCAGAGAGCGCAGAGAAGAACAGAAGAAAACTCGTTCACATCGCAGATTCACGCAATGGCTGAACATTGGGAGAGCGATATGTATGTAGTAATGGGCGCGACGGGGCATACGGGGTCGGTTGCGGCGAAGAAATTGTTGGAGCGGGGCGAGAAGGTGCGCACGGTGGGGCGGGACGCGGGCAAATTGGCACAACTTGCGGCATTGGGAGCGGAAACGGTCACGGCTGATGCCGGTGATGCGGCTGCGCTGACCAAGACATTTGAGGGGGCTGTGGCAGCGTATGTTTTATTGCCGCCGCGGGCGAAGGATCCGGAGTTGCTCGCATCCGGGGACAAGATGAGTACGGCGATTACCGAAGCGATTCGCGCTGCGGGAATTTCATATGTGGTGCTGCTGAGCAGCATTGGGGCGCAACAGGCGAACAAGACTGGGCCGATTCAGGCTTTGCATACGTTCGAGGAAAAACTGAAACAGGTGCCGAATTTGAATGCGCTGTTTCTGCGGCCTGGACCGTTCATGGAAAATTTTCTGTTGCTGATTCCGCTGGTGCACTCGATGGGATTTCTGGCGGGTGGAATCGATCACCATGTAAGGATGTCGCTGATTGCCACGAGGGATATCGGAGTGGTTGCGGCAGAAGCGCTGCAGAAACGGGACTTTACGGGATTTTCGACGCATGAATTGCGTGGGCCGCGGGATATTTCCCATGACGAAGCAGCAGTGGCGATTGGCGCGGCGATTGGAAAACCGAAATTGTCTTACAAGCATTTTCCGGCGTTTCTGATCGAGCAAGGGATGAAGCAGATGGGAATACCGGGAAAGACGGCTTCGTTGATGAGTGAGATGAATGAAGCGGCGAATGATGGGCGGTTGAAGCCGTTGGAGGAGAGGTCGGAGAAGAATACGACGCCGACGACGATTGAGGATTGGGCGCGGGAGGTGTTTGCGCCGGCGTACAATGCGAAGGCTGCGGCTGGGGGCTAGGCGGACGGACTGGTCTTTGTGCGTCTTACGTCGAAGAGAGATTCCTTCCGACAAGGTCGGAACCTTCGGTCGCTTCGCTTGGAATGACGGCTATTCTTCATTCATGACTTCAAGTATGAATTTCGCTTGGTGCTTAGTGTTGGAGGCTTGATGTTTGGGGATTGTGCAAAGTGAATGGTGATTAGGCATAATACGGCGCGGTGGGCAATTCCCTTCTAATTTGCGGGGCTGCGGAAATTGTTACGGTGCGAGGGCGCGGGCCGCGGCGTGGCACTGCACTTTCTAACATTGGCGTGATTCGTGATGGCGCGATTCTGGTTCGCGATGGAATGATTGTTGCGGTAGGTCCTGCCTCGAAGATTGAAAAACTAAAAGAGAGTAAGAAAGCGGAGAAATTGGATGTGGGCGGGCGCGTGGTGTTGCCCGGATTTGTGGATGCGCATACGCACTTGATTCATGCGGCCAGCCGCGCGGAGGAATACGAACTGAAGATTCGCGGGGCGAGTTATGAAGAGATTGCGCGCAAGGGTGGCGGGATACTGAATTCGGTGAAGAAGTTGCGTGCGGCTACCGCGGAGGAATTAAAGAAGAGGGCGAAAGGATTTTTGCAGCAGTTTGCCGAATATGGAACGACGACGGTCGAGGCAAAGAGTGGGTATGGGCTAGATGTAACGAGCGAGCTGCGAATATTGTCCGTGCACAAGGAACTGGACGCGGAGCAACCGCTGGAAATTGTTTCTACTTTCTTAGGCGCGCATGTGGTGCCTGCGGAATATCGTGGGAAGGCCGGTGGAACTCAGCAATATCTGAAATTGCTTACGGAGGAATTGATTCCGGAGGTTGCGGAGAACGGGCTGGCGGAATTTTGTGATGTATTTTGCGAGCGTGACGCGTTTTCGGTTGCAGATTCGCGGCGCGTCCTGCAGGCCGGAAAAGCGCGCGGGTTGGTGGCGCGGGTACATGCGGAGCAGCTTTCGAATACGGGTGCGACGCGCATGGGAATTGAAATGAACGCGGCGAGTTGCGACCACCTGGAATATTTGCAGGCGGCGGACATTCAAGCGCTGGGAAAATCGCGGTCGGTGGCGACACTGTTACCAGGCTGCGATTTCCATTTGGGGCTCGCACGGTATGCTCCGGCGCGGGAGTTGATAGAGGCTGGAGCGATTGTGGCCTTGGCGACGGATTTTAATCCGGGGACCAGCCCGACATTGAGCATGGCGATGATCTTGTCGTTGGCGTGTTCGCGGTTGCGGATGACTCCGGCCGAGGCGATTGCGGCGGCTACGATCAATGCGGCGTATTCGTTGGGGCGCGAGAAGAAGGTTGGGTCGATTGAGGGTGGCAAACAAGCGGATTTGGCGGTGTTCGAAGTGGCGGACTATCGGGAAATTCCCTACTATTTTGGAGTGAGTACGTGTTGGATGACGATGAAGCGCGGGGAGATTGTGTACTTGCGGGATTGAGCCGGGCAGAAAGACAAAATCAAGACAAAGACGGCACAGAGTCACAGAGGAATTGAAGAAGCAAAAGAAAAAGATAACGCAGAGGACACAGAGATTCGCGGAGAGCCCTAAGAAAAGAACCGGTCTGAAGACCGGTCACTACGAAAGATTATGAAAAACGCAGCGGCATGAAACCGCTGCTACAAAAAGAACGAGAGGATATGAGACGACTGATTGAGTGTGTGCCTAATTTTAGTGAGGGACGCGACAAGGCGAAGGTGGATGCGCTGATCCAGACGATGAGCGAGGTCGCTGGAGTGTGGGTGCTCGATCATGAGATGGACGCGGACCACAACCGTTGCGTGGTCACTTTGGCGGGGGAGCCGGAGGCGGTGGCGGAGGCTGCGATTCTTGGCGCGGGCAAGGCGATGGAATTGATTGACATGAATCACCACAAGGGAGCGCACCCGCGAGTGGGAGCGACGGATGTGATTCCGTTTATTCCCGTGGAAGGAGTGACGCTGGATGATTGTGTGGCGCTGGCGCGCAATGTAGGGAATGAGATTTGGAGACGATTCCGAATTCCGATTTTCTTTTACGAAGCGGCGGCGACCAAGCCGGAGCGCGTGAACCTGGAAAATGTGCGGCGCGGACAGTTCGAAGGGATGAAGGAAGCGTTGAAGAAGAATCATGAACGGCAGCCGGATGTGGGCGAGCCGAAAATGCATCCGACGGCAGGAGTGACGGTGGTGGGCGCGCGGAAATTTCTGGTCGCATACAACGTGAACTTGAATACCTCTGACGTGGGAATCGCAAACAAGATTGCGAAGGCCATACGATTTTCCAGCGGCGGGCTGCGGTATGTAAAGTCGATGGGAGTGGAATTGAAGGCGCGGAACCTGGCGCAAGTGTCGATCAATTTAACCGACTACGAGCAGACGCCGATGCACCGAGTGTATGAAATGGTGAAGCGGGAGGCGGAGCGATACGGAGCGGCTCCTGTGGGCAGCGAGATTGTTGGGCTGGTGCCAAAGAAGGCGATGGAAATGGCTGCGGATTATTTCTTACAGCTGGAAAATTTCTCGCCGGCTCAAGTGTTCGAGAATAAATTGGATTTGGCGCTTTCCGGCGCACCGCTGACGGAAGGCAAAGAAGGAAGGCTGGCAGCCTTGGCGAGGCCATTTGTGGATGCAGTGGCCGAGCCGCGCGCTACGCCGGGCGGCGGAAGTGTTTCCGCGCTGGCGGCAGCGCTGGCGGCGGCGTTGGGGCAAATGGTGGCGGGGCTTTCGCGCAAGAAAAAATCTCAGGCCCAGCATGTAGACAAACTTTCCGAGCACCTGGATGCATTGCGGCGGGAAGCAGATGCGCTGACGCAGGCGATTGACAGTGATGCAGCGTCCTACGATGCGGTGATGGCGGCATTCAAAATGCCGCAGTCTGAGGCGGCGGAAATTGCGGCGCGCGAAGAGACAATTCAATCGACAACCAAGGGCGCGGCGGATGTGCCGATGAAGGTGGCCGAACGAGCAGTTGCACTCTTCGAACGCCTGGGACAACTGGAGGCTATCGCGGCGGCATCCATGAAGTCAGACTTAAAGGTGGCGAGATTGATGGCAGAGGCCGGCGCGCGCGGGGCGATTGCCAACGTGGAAATCAATCTGGATGGAATTACGGACGGGCGCTATGTGACAGCCAGGCGACATGCCATCGCGGGGTTGCGCGACAAGTTGAGTGCGACGGCGATGGCGTGAGGCGCGCAGTGCTGCGGAGCACAGAGAGATTCCTTCCGACAAGGTCGGAACCTTTGGTCGCTGCGCCTGCCTGCGGTAGACAGGCTCGGAATGACGAACGCGGATCGTATGCTCTGCTGGGATCGGTTTTTTTTCCCGCGAGACTGCGAATCCAGCTTACGCGAGTGAACGAAGGAAAATTTTAGAGAGAAAGCAAGGAGCACGAGATGAGAAAGACGATGGGGCGGTTGGCGGGCGTGATTGCGGTGGCTGCCGTGATGTTGGGCAGTGCGCAGATTTCCAACGGGCAAAACCTGGGGAGTGATGTGATCGCGCTGTTTCCGAAGAACGTTGGTGAATTTGCGTATGCCAACCTGAAGCAGGCACGTTCTCAGAAATGGTTTCCACAATTGCAGGAGCAGATGCTGCCGGAGCGGTTCAAGCAATTCGAAAAGTTTTTGGCGTCGGCGGGAGTGGATCCGAATTCGCAGGTGGAAGAACTGGCGTGGGGATTGGTGGCAGAGGGCGTGACCGACAAGACGTCAGGAACAGGATCGACGGCAGTGCCCACGGGCGAAGAGGTAGTGGGAGTGGCGCTCGGAAGTTACAACCCACAGTCCACGGAAGCATATTTCAAAGCGCAGAAGCTGCCGACGTATAAGTCGCACGGATTTACGATGTACGCGTTTGGGAGTGGAGCCGGCGCAAGCGATCTGTTCTTCTTATTTCTGGATTCGAACACCGCAGCGTTTGGGCATCGCAGCGAACTGGAAAAAATGCTGGACGTGCGCTACGGAGGTGCGGAAGGTTTGCTACACAACGATAAAATGTATTCGCTGATTAACGATGCGAATGGAACGGGAGTGGTGTGGGCGGTGTTGAATCCGGCATACACGCGACTGGCGATGCAGCAACTGGCACCGCAGATTCAGCAATTTCCCGAAGCGGCAAAACTGGTGACGCGGATGCAGAATTTGATTGTAGGCATTCAGGCGAGCGGCGGGATTGATGGAAAGTTTCAAGCGATATGCGGATCGGTGGACGACGCAAATACGCTGGCGCAATTGATGACGCTGGCGTTTGCTTACCAGCAGTATCAGGCCAAGCAGCAAAATCCGGACCTGGCGGATTTGCTGGGGCACGCACAGGTGAATCCTGCGGGCGACCGTGTGGTGTTGCGGCTGGCGCTGACGGATGATCAGATGACGTCGTTGATCAGGAAGAATACATTTGCGTTGAAGATGTAGGAACGCAGGACGAAAAAGTTTTTACGGACCGAGAAGGGCGGGCTCGTTGCCCGCCCTTTTGTTTTGTGTTTTTGTTTTGATCTGAACGTGGGACAGAAAAAGACAGAAAAGAAAGAGCAGCGGCATAAAGCTTGCCCGCGGCAAGCAGGCCGCTGCCACACAAGAAAAAACGAGACGGCTACCTGAGGATAGGGGATACCAGCGAAAACTGGTTGCGGTTTAACTCTGCGAAATCACGGAGCGGGATAGGCGGATGGCGGAGGAGCCGGCATTCGAATCGACGATGACTTCGACTCGGTCTTCGAAGCGGCAGAATGCGATGACGTGACTCGAGGTGGGGCGCAATTCGAAGGCTTCGAGGCAGGCGCGAATGGTGGCTTCCTGGAATTCGCGGCAGACATCTTCGGGCATGCCAGCAAATTCGGCGAGACAACGGACGGCGCCACCGGCGGCTGCGGCGAAGCGCGCGTCGGCATCGACATACAGCTCGATGCGTTTCGGTTCAGTGGCCACGAGTGTCCGCGAGGGTGACGTCGCACGCTTCCCGGCAGTCCGGGCAATAGTAAAGGCCGTCCATGCAGAGACGAACGTTAAGCATGCTTTTGCAGATGGTGCAGTACTTTTCGCAGGTGCATTGATACTCGGGGTTGTCGCACTGCACACAAAGCACCGGGCCGGCGGGCATCGCAGTCTCCTCAAAAAGACTTTACCTGAGGGTGTTGGTTTGCGGCAAGTTCAGCGACGTCGGGAGTTTGTAACTTGTTTCCAACCAGAGAACCACATTTGCATGCTACCGAGTACGAGGCGGAGACCGGCCAAGTTCCGATACTGCGGGCTCCGATGCTGAGGGTGCGATGGTGTCGAGGCGAAGCTCAAGAGGCGCCAGGAATGTCTGCAGCTAAAGCGGGCAAAGCGCCGGGGAGCGGGGTCCACGGAACCGGCTCAAGGTCCTCGATAACCAAGGTGTAGCAAAGCGCTTCCGCAACCGAAAACAGCGCCGCGACAATAAGGGCAACTGTGTAGTTGCCCGTTTTGCCGACCAAGAACCCGCCCAAGCGGACCGGTCACGCCAGCAACATTGGCAATTCCGTTCCGAAATCCAACCCATCTTCCTGCGACAGCCGGGCCGGCTAGAATCTGCGGAAAAACAAACGTTCCCGAACTACTGGCTCCGCCCGCGACGGCACCTACAAAGAGAGCGACCAAGTAGGTGTGGGGGCCGGCGAAGGCACAGGCGGTCAGCGCCAACGCTCCGAGCATATAGCCGAAGGCCATTGCCGACTTGCGAACCACGGTGCGACCGAAACCGCGGCGAATGAAAAAGTCCCATCCCGCGCGATTAGTCAACGTCGCTGTCTGCGGTGATCCACTACCCGGTGACGCGCTTCTTTGACGGGTTTGGGAGCGCGTGCTAGTATCGATTTTCTGCCCGAGAAAACGGAGTGGAATCCGTCACAATTCCAGTAACCAATTTGAGTATGAACGCAGAGCGCTCAACTTTACCCGTGACCGCGGAGCGGTCAACCGAACTGCGGAAAACACCGTTAAACGCGCTGCATCGAAAGCTGGGTGCGAGGATGGTGAATTTTGGCGGCTGGGATATGCCGGTAGAATATCCGGCGAACGGCGGCCTGATCGCGGAACATAAAGCGGTGCGCAACGGCGTCGGTGTTTTCGATGTGAGCCATATGGGCGACATCCGGATTCGAACCGGTGCGACGCCGGGCGGCGCACTGGCGGCGGTGCAGCATTTGAGCATGAACGACGCTTCGAAGTTGGCGATTGGGCAGGCGCATTACTCGGCGATGCTCTATCCGCAAGGGACGTTTGTGGACGATGTGATCGTGCACCGCATGGGCGAGGACGACTTCTTGTTCGTGATTAATGCCGGAACGCGGGAAAAAGATATTTCGTGGGTGCGGGAAAGCACCAATGGAATGGATTGCGTAGTCGAAGACTATAGCGACGCTTACACGCAGCTGGCGATTCAAGGGCCGCGTGCGATTGTGGTCGTGAAGAAACTGACGGACGCGAATCTGGATGGTATCAAGAATTACTGGTTCACGCATGGAACGGTCTGCGAGCTTCCCTGCAGGTTGATTGCGCGGACCGGCTATACGGGCGAAGATGGATTCGAGATTTATGTTCCGGGAGATGTGGCGACAAGTGAAATGGTGTGGAACGCGGTGATGGAAGCGGGCAAGGAATTTGGGATTTTGCCGTGTGGGCTGGGCGCGCGGAACACATTGCGACTGGAAGCGAAAATGGCGTTGTACGGGCACGAGATCAGCGAAACGATCAATGTGTGGGAAGCGGGACTAGACCGCTATTGCAAAATGGAAAAGAGAGACTTTATTGGGCGGGCGGCGCTGGCGAAAGCTTCCGCGGCCGGACTAAAGCGGGAGTTGGTTGGATTGCAGATGATGGAGCGCGGGATTGCGCGCGACGGGTATAAAGTTTTTGACGCGGCGGGCGAAGAGGTTGGAGTGGTGACCAGCGGATCACCTTCGCCGACGCTGGGAGTGAATATTGCGCTGGCGTATGTACCGCCGGCTCTGGCAGGTTTGGGAACGAATCTATTTGTGGAAGTACGCACGCAGCGGGTGAAAGCGATGGTTGTGCCGACGCCCTTCTACAAGCGTGTGAGAAAAGCCGCGCCGCAAACAGACGGTTCGAACTGACGAAGGCAATTTCAGCGAGGAGTGAACAGATGGCATATCCGGCAAACTATCGCTACACGAAAGAACACGAATGGGTGAACGCAAAGGACGGCGTGGCTACAGTTGGCATCACGGACTATGCACAGAGCGAATTAGGCGATGTGGTGTTCGTGGAGCTGCCCGAGGTGGGCAAAAAGCTCGAGAAGGGAAAATCGTTTGGCACCGTGGAATCGGTAAAAGCGGTGAGCGAAATTTACGCGCCGGTTTCGGGCGAAGTGGCGGAAGCGAATCCCAACCTGCAGAACAAACCGGAGACGATCAATAGCGATCCGCACGGCGCGGCGTGGCTGGTGAAAATCAAGCTGGCCAACCCCGCGGAGCTGGAGAATTTAATGGATGGCGCGGCATACGAAACGTATATCGCGGCGAAAGGCAAGGAAGCCTCGGCCTGATGCGCTACCTTCCGAAGAGTCCCGCCGAGCGGCAGGAGATGCTGGCCGCGATTGGCGCAAAATCGATTGAAGATCTATTCGAAACGATTCCTGAAAAATACCGGCTGCGCGATGCGCTGAAACTGCCTGGACCATTCTCCGAGGCCGAGGTGATTGATTATTTCAAGCAACGCGCTCAGGAAAACTCGCTTGGTTATACCAGTTTTCTTGGCGCCGGCGTTTACCAACATTTGCGTTCGGTGATTACCGACACGATTTTGCTGCGCGGCGAATTTCTGACTTCCTACACGCCATATCAGGCGGAAATCACGCAAGGAACGTTGCAGGCGATTTTCGAATTTCAGACCTTGATGTGCCAATTGACGGGCCAGGAAGTGGCGAACGCTTCGATGTATGACGGTGCGACGGCCACTACTGAGGCGGTGTTGATGGCGGAGCGACTGACGGGACGCAGCCGCGTGCTGGTTGCGCGATCGGTGCATCCTGAATATCGCGACGTGTTGCAGACATACGCGAAGAATTCCGGACTGCTGGTGGAAGAACTTGGTTATGGGAAGAGCGGCAGGGTGGATGCTGCAGCGATCAAGAGCGCGTTGAACGATGATGTCGCGGCAGTAGTGGTGCAATCGCCGAATTTCTTTGGCGTGCTGGAAACACTGCCGGGAATTGCGGAAGCAGCGCACGGAGTTGGGGCGTTGCTGGTGGTGGCGATTGCGGAGGGTGTTTCGTTAGGTGCGGTGAACCCGCCTGCGGAAGCGGACATCGTGGCGATGGAAGCGCAGAGTTTTGGATTGCCACCGAGTTACGGGGGGCCGTTCGCGGGAGTGATCGCTTCGCGCGACAAGTTTGTGCGGCAGATGCCGGGACGCTTGGCCGGACAAACCACCGACAGCGAAGGCAAGCGCGGATTTGTGCTGACGCTGGCGACTCGCGAGCAGCACATCCGGCGCGAGAAGGCGACGTCGAATATTTGTACCAATCAGGCGTTGTGCGCGTTGGCGGCTACCGTGCACTTGACGCTGCTGGGCAAAGAGGGGTTGCGCGAGATGGCCGAGCAAAATTTGGCAAAGGCGCAATTCGCATTGACGGAACTGTTGAAAATTCCGGGCGTGAAGCGGTCGTTCGACGGACCGTTCTTCAACGAGTTCACGCTGGAATTTCCGCGGTCGGTGCGGATGATCAACGGAGAGTTGTTGAAGGAAAACATTGCGGGGCCACTGGCGTTGGGGACGGCCTATCCAGAGCTTACGAAACATGGATTGGTGTGCGTAACCGAGACGACGCCACGGGCGGAGATCGAGCGGTTTGTTGGGGCGCTGAAAAATATGCTTTCGAAACCGCTGTAAGTTGTTGCGAAGAGTTCTGCGGAATTGCAAATGGGTTCGTGAAGAAAATGAGCCAGAAAATCAAAAAAGCGACGCGGCACACCAATCAGAACGAAGGATTGATCTTCGAGAAATCGTCGCCAGGCAAACGGGCGTTCGAATTGCCGCCGCTGGATGTGCCGAAAGTGGATGTTGCGAAAGCGTTGGGAGCGCAATATCGGCGCGATGGCGTGGAAGGATTTCCGGAAGTCAGCGAGATCGAAGTGATAAGACACTTTACGCGGCTATCGACGTGGAATTACGCGATTGATCTTGGCATGTATCCGCTGGGCTCGTGCACCATGAAGTACAACCCCCGCGTAAATGAGTTTGTGGCCCGATTGGATGGGATTGCCACGGAGCATCCCTATCAGCCGCAGGAGCTTTCGCAAGGCTGCCTGAAGATTCTGCAATTGCTGGAAAAATGTTTGCTGGAAATTACCGGGATGGATTCCATCACACTGCAACCGGCAGCGGGCGCGCAGGGCGAACTGACCGGGTTGCTGCTGATTCGCGCTTACCTGGAAAAGCAAGGTAACGCTCGCAAGAAAGTTTTGATTCCGGATTCGGCGCACGGGACTAATCCTGCAACCGCGGTAATTGCCGGCTATGAAGTGCAAAACATAAAGTCGGAGTCGCACGGGCAGATTGACGTGGACAAACTACGCGACTTGGTGACCGACGATGTGGCAGCGCTGATGATCACCAATCCTTCGACGCTGGGAATTTTCGAAGAGCGCATTCCGGAAATTGCGGAAATTCTTCATGCCAGGGGCGCGCTGCTCTATATGGACGGCGCAAATATGAATGCGCTGACCGGCGTGACACGGCCGGGCGATCTGGGTGTGGACGTGATGCACTTGAATTTGCACAAGACGTTCAGCACGCCGCACGGTGGTGGAGGACCGGGCGCCGGTCCGGTGGCGATGAAAAAGTTTCTAGAGCCCTACCGTCCGGTGCCGATCTTGGTGGAACGTGAAGGCGGGAAGCTGGCGCTGGAACAAGTCCGGCCCGATTCGATCGGGAAAGTGCGCGCGTTTGGAGGAAATTTTGGCGTGCTGGTGCGCGCGCTGGCTTATATTTTGGCGTATGGTCCGGGTGTGCGGCAGGCGACGGAAGATGCGGTGCTCAACGCGAATTATATTCGCAAACATCTCGAAGGCGTTTACGATTTGCCCTATTCCCTGCCCTCCATGCACGAGGTGGTTTTTAGCGACGCGATTCAAAAACGCAATGGCGTGAACACCATGGATATCGCGAAGCGGTTGATTGATTATGGCTTTCATCCGTACACCACGGCGTTTCCGTTGATCGTGCCCGGCGCGTTGATGATCGAGCCGACAGAATCGGAATCGAAAGAAGAATGCGATCTGTTTATTGATGCGATGAAGAGCATCGCGGAAGAAGCTGCGACCACTCCGGAGTTGGTGAAGACGGCGCCGCATACTACGCGCGTGAAGCGTTTGGATGAAGTTGGCGCGGCGCGGAAGCCGATTCTTCGCTGGAAACCCGCAGCGCAGAGCAAGGCCGCGGACTAAGTACGACTAGCCTGGTCGTCATTTCTAACGCGACACACCTCTCGACGAATGGTCAGGCGAGCCGAGTACGCTTGCTATGATCTAGGCAGTTCCCCTTTCGCAGGATCTAAAATCTGATGTCAGCCCCTAGGGATGCGTGGTTACCGAAGTCCGTAATTCTCCTGAGAAATTACGATCGGCACAAATTTGCGTCGGACCTGGCTGCCGGGGTAACGGTTGGACTGGTCGCGTTGCCGCTGGCAATGGCGTTTGCGATTTCGTCTGGCGTGACACCGCAGGCAGGATTGTATTGCGCGATCATTACTGGATTCGTGATCTCCGCATTCGGCGGCTCAAAGACGCAAATCGGCGGGCCGACCGGCGCGTTCGTGGTGGTAGTCGCGGGGATTATCGCCAAGCACGGCATCGATGGACTGTTTATCTGCACGATGATGGCGGGAGTGCTGCTGGTTCTGCTGGGCGTGACCGGAATGGGCACGGCGGTGAAATATTTTCCGCGGCCGGTGATTGTTGGATTCACGAATGGAATCGCAATTCTCATCGCCAGCACGCAGATAAAAGACTTTTTTGGCTTGCGGCTGGAGCAAGTGCCGGGCGACTTTTTCCATCGGATGAAAGCGCTCGCCGGAGCGTTTGGAAGTTGGAACTGGGAAGCGACGCTTCTGGCTTTGGTTTCGCTGACGGTGATGGTCCTTTGCCAGAAATTTGCGCAGCGGGTCCCCGGCGCGATTCTAGTTTGCTTTGGAGCGACAGCGACGGTAGCGCTGATTCATCTGGGCGTGGAAACAATCGGCACGCGGTTTGGCGGAATTCCCAAAGGCTTGCCACATTTTGTTTTGCCGCAATTTCACTACGACACCGCGAGGCAGCTCCTTTCCCCCGCGCTGACCGTGGCGATGCTTGGAGCGATCGAATCGCTGATGTCCGCCGTGGTTTCGGACAAAATGAGCCACGACAAACACAATCCTAACGTGGAGCTAGTAGCGCAGGGATTTGCCAACATTCTGTCACCGCTGGTTGGCGGATTACCGGCGACCGGGGCAATTGCGCGGACCGCGACCAACGTACGCGCGGGGGCAAAAACGCCGGTGGCGGGAATGATTCACGCGCTGACGCTGCTGGCTATTATTTTGTTCGCAGCCCCGTTTGTGAAAAATGTGCCGCTGGCTGCGCTGGCGGCGATTTTACTGATGGTCGCCTACAACATGGGGGACTGGGAGGAAATCCCGGAAATTCTGAAACTCTCCGCGGCGGACATCGCGATCTGGCTGGTTACTCTGACACTGACGGTTGTTACCGACCTGACGTTCGCCGTGGAGTTCGGGATGGTTCTTGCCGCGCTGACTTTTATACGAAAGGTCTCGCGCACGACCACGGTGACCCGCGTGACGCGCGATTATGTTGCGGATAGCAGGGTACACGTTCTGCAAGGCAAAGATATTCCCGAATACGCCGTGGTGTACCGCGTGCACGGGCCATTTTTATTTGGCGCGACCGACAAATTCGCAGAAATTCTAGAGGAGCTGGATTCGCTGCCGCCGATCGTGATTCTGCGCCTGCGAAATATGACCGCAATTGACGCGACGGGCCTCGGTGCGATTCGCGAACTTGCAGACCGGCTTCATGCGTCCGGGCGGCGACTGCTGCTGTGTGGCGCACGCGACCAACCTGCACAGTTGATGAAGCAAGCGGAGTTCGAGCGACATGTTGGAACGGAAAATGTTTGCCCCAGCATTACGGCCGCGCTGGTGAGGGCTGCGGATCTGCACGATGCGCAATTGGAGCAGTCGGGAACGCTGGTTACGTCACAGCTTCCCTGAGCACGGATTTTCCGCCACAAAACTGATAGTACCTTCCCCACCAAGAATTTCTAGGGATTCATTTTCCAGCCATCGTGCGTTTTCCGTTCCGTAACACTCGCTGTCTACCGTAGAACCTCGTGTTGGCGATCATCCAGGTCGTGTGTCCATACGTTGTGTCCAAAGGAGAATTTTCTTGAGAAAAAGCATCGCAGCATTTGCGTTTAGTATTGGCCTGCTCGGAGCAGCGCTCTCGGCGCGCGCAGGGGATGACGAACTGCGCGGCCACAAGATCAAACATGTTTTGCTAGTCAGCGTGGATGGACTACATGCTTTGGACGTGGCGAATTATGTTGCTGCGCATCCGGGTTCGGCAATGGCGGAACTGAGCAGCCATGGCGTGACGTTTTCGAACGCGCGCACTCCCGCTAATTCGGACTCGTTTCCGGGACTGCTCGCGCAGGTTACCGGCGGATCACCGATCAGCCACGGGCTTTTTTACGATGTCAGCTATGACCGCACCATTTTCGATCCGACGAACACTACGTGCTCGGGCGGCGCGGGAAACATGATGGTGTTCGACGAATCCATCGACCAGTACAACTCTGCAATCGTTTCGCTGAACGTCATCGATCCCACAAAACTGCCGAATCACATCGATGCTCAGGGCAAGTGCACGCGACTGTTCCCTCACAATGCCATGCGCAGCAATACCATTTTCGAAGTGGTACGGAGCGCCGGCGGGCACACCGCGTGGGCGGACAAACATCCGGCATACGACATCGTGAATGGACCTTCCGGCAAGGGCGTGGAAGATCTTTACACGCCGGAAGTCACCAACAACAACGGCTTCGACAACACTGTGAGCGTGGTCTGTACCGTCAATAACGATTATCTTAAGGTGAACGCAATTCTGAATCAGATTAAAGGCCTGCGTCACGATGGAACTCCGGGGCCGGGCGTGCCCGCGGTTTTCGGGATGAACTTCCAGGCAGTCAGCGTTGGACAAAAACTCTCTAAGGACAATTCCGACGGCAGCTGCACGGCCGATAATCTGTTCACCGGACAGCCCGGTGGCTACACTGATGGCGCGGGCACTCCGACCGGAGTGCTGGCATACGGACTGAAAAAGACAGACGATGCGCTGGCAAGCATGATCTCCGCGTTGAAAGCGCAGCACATCTACGATTCGACGTTGTTCATCGTATCCGCAAAACATGGCCAATCGCCGATCAATCCAGTCAAAACAAATAAGCCGGGACACTTCGCGGACCTGGTTGCGGCGCTGCCGGATGCGGGATCGAATCCTGCGGCGGCTGTGTTGGCCAATGCGGCGGCATGTTCCACTGGCCCTTGCGGCTTCGTGATGGACGATGACATCGCTCTGATCTGGCTGCCGGATCAAGGCAAGACACCCGAAGTTGCAGCGTACCTGAACGCGAACGCCAATGCCCTGTTCATTGAAGAAGTCATGGCCGGAGCGGAATTGAACGCGCGCTTTAACAACCCACTGTCTGACAGCCGGACGCCGGACATTCTTGTGCAACCGGTTTATGGCACCATCTACACCACCTCGAGCAAGAAAAACGCAGAACATGGTGGCTTCAGCTTTGGTGATACTAACGTCGGATTAATCGTGTCGAACCCAGCTTTGGATTCACGCAAAGTGAAAACGCCGGTGGTGACTTCGCAGGTTGCTGTCACCATACTGGAGGCTCTCGGCTTCGACGGCAGCGAGCTCGACGCAGTTCGCAAAGAGCAGACCAGCGTGTTGCCGTTCATTTTCACGGATGGCGATCAGGACGACAAGAACTAGGTCGGCGTGACTGTGTGAGAAGGCGAAGAGGGCGGCCGGCCGTCGAGGCCGCCATTTTTCTTGCGCCATGCGCGTGGCGTGAGCGATCGAAGAGAGATTCCTCGCTTCGCCTGCCTGCGGTAGGCAGGCTCCCCGCGAATGCAGGGCAGGCGGAATGACGGAACAATTATTGGGGTGACGGGACACTGATGTTGCGCGGAAAAGAAAAAAGGCCGGACGGTTGCCCGCCCGGGCCTATCAGGGGGTGGTTAGGGGGAAATTCTTAGCGCGCCATGCGCGGTGAAGCTTCAGGGACGCCAGCGGTTGATGGCGTTTCCACCGACTTGCCAGTTTTTGCTGGAGCCGCGCGCAACAAGGTCACTGGTTCCTGGCGGCGCACGGGCATAGTCAGATTTTCGCCTTCGCGCGTGAAGGTCAGGCACGCTTCTTTCTTGTTAAAGTCGATGCAAATCAGATCGCCGATATGGACCTGTTCGGTGGCTAGAAGATTGGCCAGCGGGTAAACAATGTTGCGTTCGATAGCGCGCTTCAGGTGGCGTGCGCCGTATCGTTGGTCGGTGCCTTCGGTGAGCAGAAATTCTCTTGCGGCACTGGTGACTCGGAACAGGAACTGGCCGCGGGCGGTTTCGAGCACTCGCTGCTGTACCTGTCCCAATTCGATTTCCAGCACTTCTTCCAACTGATTGCGGTGCAGCGGATGAAAGACTACAACCTTATCCAGCCGGTTCATGAATTCCGGTGAAAACTTCCGCCGCGCTGCTTCGATCGCCGTGCGTTCCACCTTTTGGTCCAAGCCAGTGATTGGCTTATCTTTCGGCTGGACGAATCCCATCCCGCCTTCCATCAACTCGGTAATCTCTCCGCCACCCAGGTTCGATGTCATGAAAATTACCGTCTGCGACAAATCAACGCGCCGGTTATCGCCTAACGTCAACGTCGCTTTATCCAACATGCCCAAGAGCAGTTGCCACAGCGCGTCGGATGCTTTTTCAATTTCGTCAAACAGCAAGAAGCTTAGTTTCAGCTTGTCGGTGTGATTCGCGGATAGTGCTTCCTGCGTGATCAAAGGATGAGTCTCGCGATGCCCCAAATATCCCGGAGGCGAACCAATCAATTTCGCGATTTCGTGCGAATGTTGAAATTCAGCACAATCGACTTTAATAACCGCTCTGGGGTCGCCAAACAAGATTTCAGCGGCTGCTTCGACGATACGCGTCTTGCCGGAACCGGTCGGTCCGAGGAACAGCAGGTTGCCGACAGGCCGTCCCGGCGAATTCAATCCTGCGCAGAACACCTGGTACAAGTCCACCAGCGACTGCACGCCTTCTTCCTGGCCGACGATCTTTGACCGCAACGAACCCTCAAAATCACGGGTCTCGTTGCTGCGGATGCTTGGGTTGAGCTGTTGCCGAACCGCTGGTCTCATAGAACGTTCCCCTGGCTGGCCGCATATGCAAAATGCCGCGGCGTCTCACAAGAGTGCTGCACGGACGTTAATGCAGGAATGAGACCAATCCCTGCTTTGCCGGGCCGGCGAAAGAAGCCACGAAATCTCAACAACATACGAAATTCCAATTTGTGGAGGGTGTCTCACGGCGTGAGACTGTGTTCCGTCCAGACGCAAAGTGAGAGCGATGAAACAGATTCTGTCGGGAAGCTGACGACGAAAAGGGGCGAAATCCGTCAGGATCCGCCCCTCATAAGTTTGCAATCACTCTGTTAAGGAATTACTTGAATTACGAACGGTCTGGCTTCTTACGGCCTTGTGGAGCCGCGGCCGGCGAAGCCACCGGAAGCGTGCCTGCGGGCGGCCCGGCACTCGCGGCCGCAGCTTCGGCCGGCGCCTCCAGGGCTTTGCCGTCGCGAGCTTCCGCCATGGCGGCTGCCCGGCTGGCCATCGGCGAAGGGGTCTCGATCAACGCACCCTCGCTTTCTCTGATGAACGAGAGGGTCTTCGCTAGGCCGTCCCAGTCAATGCGAACAAGATCGCCCACGTGGACCTGTTCAGTCGCCAGCAGATTAGCTAGCGGATAAACAATGTTGCGTTCGATGGCGCGCTTCAGATGGCGTGCGCCGTACCGCTGGTCGGTACCTTCGGTGAGCAGAAATTCTCGCGCCGCAGGAGTTACTCGGAACAGAAATTGCCCGCGGGCTGTTTCGAGCACTCGTTGTTGCACTTGTCCTAATTCGATCTCCAGCACTTCTTCCAATTGGTTGCGATGCAACGGATGGAAAACCACTACTTTGTCGAGGCGGTTCATGAATTCCGGCGAGAACTTACGGCGCGCCGCTTCTACAGCCGTGCGTTCTACTTTTTCGTCGAGGCCGGTGATTGGTTTGTCTTTCGGCTGGATGAAGCCCATCCCACCCTGCATCAGCTCGGTGATTTCGCCGCCACCGAGGTTGGAGGTCATGAAAATCACCGTCTGTGAAAGGTCCACACGACGGTTATCGCCCAACGTCAACGTTGCTTTGTCCAACATGCCCAGAAGCAGTTGCCACAGCGCGTCAGACGCTTTTTCAATTTCGTCAAACAGCAAGAAGCTTAGCTTCAGCTTGTCGGTGTGATTCGCGGATAGTGCTTCCTGCGTGATCAAAGGATGAGTCTCGCGGTGCCCCAAATATCCCGGAGGCGAACCAATCAATTTCGCGATTTCGTGCGAATGTTGAAACTCCGCGCAGTCCACCTTGATGATGGCGCGTGGATCGCCAAACAAAATTTCGGCGGCTGCTTCGACGATACGCGTCTTGCCGGAACCGGTCGGTCCGAGGAACAGCAGGTTGCCAACGGGCCGTCCCGGCGAGTTCAATCCCGCGCAGAACACCTGATACAGATCCACCAGCGACTGCACTCCCTCTTCCTGACCAACAATCTTCGAACCGAGCGCCGTCTTAAACTCCAGCGTGTCGGTACTGCGCTTCTCTGGGTCGAGCGGAAGAACTTCGTGGTTCATGACCGCCTCCTAGCGTCGCGTTGCTGCAGCGGCACTGCTCCCAAACGCCCGCTTCCAGGCCCGAATTGATCCAATTTGACCTGGATTGTGGACTGCAAAAGCCGCAACTGTACGAGCAGCTCTTTGGCCACTGCGGGTGATTCGGAAATTTGGAGAGCCGGCGGAAACATGTCCGCCAGGTCGAGGTGCAATGCTCTCAGGGTTGCGATGAGTTTTTGGACTTCCGGTGAATCAGGATCAGCCAGATTGATCTGCTGATTCAGCTGATCGCGAAGCGCGCGCCAATTGAGGCCGACAAAGGGATGCTTTTTGGAGACTTCGCGGACAATAGTGTCAGTAATTTTTGCGCGCTCGCCAAGACGGGCGAGGTGGAGTTGCTTCACTTTCCCGCCGCGGCGCACGTTGTGCACCAAGTAGTAGGAATTGCCTTTTCGGCGAACGAAAGCCATAACATCACCTCAAACCGAGCCTTCCTGTGTAGTGTATTTGGGTTCCACTACACCCGTCAACATTAGATGCCCGCTTCCAGGAAAAAGTGTCCTGAAAGAGTTACTCCGCAACTTACAGGCATTTCGCAGAGATCTTTCATCATTTTTTTCGTTTCGTTTCATTGATTTCTTGTATGCGTAAATTTCTTTCCGGTACCGCGAGTTTTTTGCTGACCGTTTACTGCCTGTACGGTCTCTACGTGAGCTCGCCAAGAAATGCGTACACCTATTTAACACCGCTCCTGGGATTTCGATTCCCGCCGAGAGTTGCGCAATGTCAATACTGTGTATTAATCGTGTCTTATTACGCGCTTATTTCGCCCGCGCAGTCACCGGAGACAATTCGGGAACATTGCGCCCAAAGAGCCGAAAGAACTAAGGTAAAGCGACAATGTCCTGGGCTCCGGTTTATGCCTTCGTGAAACGAATTCCCCGCGGTCGGGTTATCACCTACGGGGGACTTGCGAAAGCTCTTCGGCTCCGCGGAGGAGCGCGTAGTGCTGGCCGCGCGATGGCCGCGAGTCCCTCAGGCAAAGGCATCCCCTGGCACCGCGTGGTCGGTTACGGCGGAAAACTGTTGATCCGCGGACCGTATGCCAGCCTGCAGCGCAAACTGCTTGAATCCGAAGGCGTTGTTCTCCGCGAGTCCCGCGTGGACATGAAAAAGCACGCCTGGACAGCCACGCGAAAGACCCGAAAAACCGAGAAATCCAAACCCAAGAAATAAATTCCCTGCTCTGAACGTAATATCCATCGGGGCTCAATTCGCAGGGTCCAATTCGCAACCTACCTGTTTACGAGATGCGGTTTTTCGGCAGCGCAATCATTTGCGGTATGCTGTCTGTTCACGACTTATGGCTAATCCTGTCCTGAAGGTTGAAAACCTCATCAAGCACTACGGCGATGTGCAGGCCGTACGAGGCATCAGCTTTGAAGTAGCGGAAGGCGAAGTATTCGGCTTGCTTGGGCCCAACGGCGCCGGAAAAACCAGCACGGTGGAAATTCTGGAAGGCTTACGTAACGCCGACGGTGGCACGGTTTCGGTGTGTGGCTACGATCCTCAAAGCAATCCCGACGAACTGAAACGCGAAATCGGCGCGGCTTTGCAGTCCACTGCGTTACCCGACAAACTGCGGGTGATGGAAGCGCTCAAACTTTTCGCCAGCTTCTACAAACGCAAACGCAACCCTGAAGATTTGCTGAAGCGATTCGGGCTGGAAGAGAAACGCAATGCGTTCTACAGCCAGCTTTCCGGCGGACAGAAGCAGCGCCTGGCGTTGGCCATCGCCCTGGTGAATGATCCCAAAGTCGTTTTTCTCGATGAACCGACCGCAGGACTCGATCCGCAGGTTCGCCGCGAAATCTACGATGTAATCGAAGAACTGCGCCGCGACAACAAAACCATCGTCCTGACCACCCACTATATTGAAGAAGCTGAACGTCTGTGCGACCGCGTGGCCATCGTGGATCACGGCAAAGTGATTGCCCAGGGTACGCCACGCGAACTAAAGCAAGCTTCCGCCGATAAGACTCGCATCGAAGTGCGGCTGGCGCGTGAAGAATCGGAAGAAACCCTCAAGTCGCTGGAAGGCGTTTCGGATTGCCGATCGTTGAATGGGCTCTATGTTTTGCACTGCCTCCGTCCGCCACAGGCGATCGTTTCCCTGGTGAAACATCTGGAAATGCAAAACAACGAATTAGTTGGACTGGAAATCGCCACTCCATCGCTCGAAGATGTGTTTATCGAACTTACTGGAAGGAGGTTACGAGATTGACCAATCTCCTCACGCTGACGCGTATGCGGGTGCAACTGGCGCTGCGCAACAAAATGTTTTTCTTTTTCAGCATCGTGATGCCAATAGGTTTTTTCTTTCTGTACTCCAGCGTTTTCGCCAAAGGCAAACCACACGAAGTCGCGTTTCTTTTAGGATCGGTTCTCGGCCTCAACGTCATGGGCAGCTTCTGGGGACTCAGCGCAACGCTGGTCACATTTCGTGAGCAAGGCATTTTGCGGCGTTTCCACGTAACTCCCGCAACCGCCACCGATATGCTCGTTTCAAGCATTCTCGCCAACTACGCACTAACCCTGCCGACGGTGGTCGTCGAAATACTACTCACACGCTTCTTCTATCATGTGCATGATCTTGGAAATCTCGCGTCAGTATTTCTGCTGGTTTCGATCGGCACCGTTTCGTTTGGCTCGCTCGGTTTGGTCATCGCCAGTGTCACCAATACCATGCAGGAGACTCAGGTCCTCAACCAACTGCTGTGGCTTCCGCTGATTTTTCTTTCGGGCGCCACCATCCCGTTCACTTCTTTGTCTTATGCTGTACAGCATGTCGCTCTTTTCTTGCCGGCAACGTATCTCGTGCACGGATTGCGAAATGCGATTTTCATGGGCGATGGCCCGGATAAGGTGCTGCTAGCGATCGCATCGCTGAGCGTGTGGTTCGTACTGACGCTTTTCCTTTCGTCGCAACTTTTCCGGTGGGAACCGGAAGCTAAGATCGGTCGCAAAGCAAAATTTTATGTCGCAGCAACCGCCATTCCCTTTATTTTGCTGGGCATGTGGGAAGCAGCAAACGGACGCGTAATCGCAGAAGAGAACCGGGCACAACAAAAGCTCGAACGTCTTGAAGGAGCAGCCAAGTCGGATCAACGCGCACCCAAGAACGACGCAAACAAACTCGATTCTTCCGGCGAAGATTCGCATTAGAGAATTCGAATCCCGCTAATTCAGCGATTGCGCCAAATTGGTTCTCCCGCTCCGCGTGTTTCACGGCACACTTCATTGACGCTCTATCGGGCGTGCCGTATTCTGAAATTCGAAGTTAACGGTCGCGGTGACGAGTTAATTTTTAGACTTCATAGGGAGCATTTATGCCGGTTCAGAAGACCGAAAAAATCTGGCACAACGGAAAATGGATTAATTGGGACGATGCGCAGCTTCACGTGCTCTCCCACGTAGTCAGCTATGGCTCCGCGGTCTTCGAAGGCATTCGCTGCTATGACACCAAACAAGGCCCGGCGATTTTTCGTTTGCGCGAACACATGCAGCGGCTCGTCAATTCCGCGAAAATTTATCGCATGGAACTTCGCTTCTCCATCGAGGATTTCGGCAACGCAGCCTGCGAGCTGGTCCGCCACAATAAGCTCAACGCCTGCTATGTAAAGCCAATCGTGCTGCGCGGCTACGGCGAAGTCGGCGTCAACCCGCTCAATTCGCCGATCGAATGCTACATGGCGTGCTGGACCTGGGGCGCGTACCTCGGCCCTGAAGCGCTCACCAAGGGCGTGGATATCGGCGTCAGCTCCTGGTCGCGGATCGCACCGAACACGCTGCCGGCAATGTCCAAAGCTGCGGCTAACTATATGAACTCGCAACTGATTCGAATGGAAGCTACCTTCAACGGCTACGCGGAAGGTATCGCGCTCGACACCGACGGCCACGTCAGCGAAGGCTCCGGCATGAATGTGTTCCTGGTGCACGACAATGTTCTTTACACGCCGCCGCTCGCTACCAGTATTCTTCCCGGCATCACCCGCGACTCCGTCGTCAAAATGGCGCAGGACATGGGCATCACAGTAAAGGAAAGTGTCATCCCGCGGGAAATGTTGTACATCGTTGACGAAGTATTCTTCGTCGGCACCGCCGTCGAAATTACCCCCATCCGCTCCGTCGACCACATTCAAGTCGGCAAAGGCGTCGCCGGTCCAATCACGCGAAAGCTTCAAGAAGAATTCTTCGCTATCACCAGCGGCAGCAAGCCCGACAAGCACAACTGGCTCACGCCGGTGAACGCACCTGTCGCGGCAACCACTCGCTAGCCGCGATTTATAGAGTGTCAGTCCCCTCGCAACTATCATGACGGCCGTCGTCGGAGGGATTTCCGCGCTTACAGCCGACTTGGCTGGCCTGGCATGGTTGGCAAGATAAACAAAAAGCGTGCGTCAGAACGAATGTCCGAAATCTGGTGGACCTCCACTGTTCGCAGAAAATTCAAGACTTTATACCCCGGCGGCAGGCTAGTCTGGTGGTACGACCAGTTCGTCCCAATGGCTTTCTTGTGCTTCCTGGTGTTGCTCAGAGTTTGGGGTTTTCATAGGTGGCGATTTTGAACATTTTTCATTACTTCCTTACCTCGTTCCGTTTCGTCTTTTGCTAGAATCCAAGCGTTTGTTCTTCCCCCTTGTCCCTGGAGATGCCGGTGTACAACACCTCGCAGAAACTTGTTGCTGAATTCCTAGGCACTTTTGCTCTGGTTTTTTTCGGCGCTGGAGCGGTTTGCACCGAACGCTTCCTGCAGGGAAACGGCAGCGGCCCCCTGGGAGCCGCGCTGGCGTCCGGCCTGGCGATTGCCGTGATGTCAGTAGCCTTCAGCCACATCTCCGGCGCGCATTTCAATCCCGCGGTGACCATCGGCTTCTGGATCACCAAGCGCCTGAGCACTATGGAAGTGCTCGGCTATTGGCTGGCGCAAATGCTCGGCGGAATCGTTGCGGCATTCTGCCTGAAAGCGATTGTTCCCCGCGAAGAAGCGTGGCTGCCCGCGATCGGAGGCACGCCTGATCTGGTGCGTGATTTCACGCGGCTCCCGGCGATGGGCCTGGAAGCGCTGATCACTTTTTTCCTGGTGCTGGTTTATTTTGCGACCACCTCGGAAGACAACATCGACTCACGTTCGCTTTCCGGATTCGCCGTCGGGCTCCTATACACCATCGGCATTCTGGTCGCCGCTCCGTTCACAGGAGCCGCGCTCAATCCCGCGCGCGCGTTTGGCCCTGCGCTCGCCAGCACCCACTGGTCAAATCAAGGCGTGTACTGGGTCGGCCCTCTGGCTGGCGGCTTTCTGGCTGGGCTGATTTACGATGCGCTGTACGCCAGAAAACAGTCCTAACCGTTTCGTCATTCCGACAAAACAGCCGTCATTCCGAGCGAATAGTTTCGTCATTTCGAGCCTGCCTGCCGCAGGCAGGCGAAGCGTTGACACTCGCAACTGCCTCTGCCCTGTCCTATAGCGCAGGGTTACTAGCCCGCTACCGTCCTGTACGACTGGGTTGCCCGCCTAACTCTCGGGTGCTACTTTCACGCTAGGTCGTTTATCGAAGCAGCGTTTCAGGACCGCATGGCACCTGATTTCGCTGCCTACTTAAAACTGAGAACTGAGAACTTCATTCATGGCCCTGAGCATTGACGATCTTCTGCGCCGCGCTGTAGAGCAAAAAGCTTCCGACTTGCATCTCAAGGTCGGCAACCACCCGTACCTGCGCGTTGATGGAGTGCTGAATCCCATCACTGAAGTTCCCCGCATCACGCCGGAAGAAATGCTGTCCATGGCGTTCAGCATGATGACCAACCGGCAGAAACAAAAGTTTAAGGAAACCGCCGAGCTCGACATGGCCTATGGCGTCGCCGGCCTCGGGCGCTTCCGTGTAAACGTTTTCCAACAGCGCGGCAACGTCGGCATGGTTCTGCGCGTCATTCCCACCAAGATTCGCACTTCGGAAGAGCTGAATCTTCCTCCCGTCATCAACAAGATTTGCGAGGAACAACGCGGCCTGGTCCTCGTCACTGGAACCACCGGTTCAGGTAAGTCCACAACGCTTGCCGCGATGATTGATCGCATCAACGCCACGCGTTCCGATCACCTGATTACTATTGAAGACCCGATCGAATTCTTGCATCGCGACAAACGCAGCTTCATCAACCAGCGCGAAGTCGAAGTGGATACCGCGAATTTCTCTACTGCATTGCGCGCTGCGTTGCGTCAAGATCCGGACGTGATTCTGGTCGGCGAAATGCGCGACCTGGAAACCATTTCCACCGCTCTGCTGGCTGCGGAAACTGGGCACCTTGTTTTTTCCACTTTGCATACTTTGGACGCGACAGAAACCATTCAGCGCATCATCGCGGTATTTCCTCCGCCGGAACAAAAACAGATCCGTTTGCAGCTCGCGGCAACTTTAAAAGCAGTCGTCTCGCAGCGCCTGGTGCGCCGCGCCGACGATCAAGGCCGCGTTCCCGCGGTCGAAATCATGATCGCCACCGGCTACGTTCGCGATTGCATCATCAACGCCGACAAAACTCGCTTGATCCATGACGCCATCGCCGCCGGCGGTTCGCAATACGGTATGCAGACCTTCGATCAATCGCTCTTCGATCTTTACAGTAAGCAACTCATCACGCTCGACGAAGCCCTGATCCGCGCTTCGAACGCCGACGAATTCAAACTGCGCATCCAGGGTGTCCGCTCCGCCGCAGACGCCGCCCGCGAAGAAATGGAAAAACAAATGGCGGACTTCGAACGCTTCGCCCGCAAGTAGCTACCCGAGACAATCCCCCGCGAACCTCGGGAGGTTCCATGTACAAAAAAATAACCATCTGTGCCTTATCGTGTTGGTGTTTATAGCTTGCGGTTCTTACCTTGCCGCAAACACTGCGCCCAAACCGCTTCGCAAAAGTGAAATCCTCGCGTTGATTTCTGGCGCCTCATTCGGAAAACGTCGCATACGACATCCGGTCTTGAGGGATCAGTTTCGTCCCGGATGACACCTTCACCAAACTATTGCAGGTAGCCGGCGCGGATGAAGCGGTTTTCGCCGCGCTGAACACTGCCAAGTCAACTTCCCCCTCTAAGGCAGACAGCGACTCCGACCAATCCTCTTGCCACATTTGAGTCACGCGGGAAGCCTCATTCGCGCGGACCAGAGTGAGGCTGCCGCAACTGAACTTAACAATTCCGTGGCGAACGGCACAGGTAAATCCGAAATCGGCTCTGTGATGGGCAAAATTCTTATCGACCAGCAGCGCATCGACGAAGCTGGACAGGTCTACTCGCAAATCTTGAGCCAAGATCCTGACTTTCCTGAATTCCATACCAGACTCAGCTTTGCCTATATGCAGTCCGGTGATGCCGAAAACGGGCTCCGTGAAGCAAAGGCAGCGCTAAAACAGAATCCCGGCAACGCCGTGACCCATATGAACGCCGGACTTGCCCTGCGGGGAATGGGCAATTTCGATGCCGCTAAGGCGGAGTTTCAGAAGTCCGGCCGGAGCAAACCCGACTATTCGCAAGTATCAGTCACGCTTGCACCAAAGAACCTGCAGGGCCGCCTTGACCTCGCTCTAGCGCTCGTTCGACTTATGACCAATGGGGCCAGGCGGAAAAGTCCGCGCCGTGCCACGCGCGGCTCGCGACCTTGACCGGACAACAAGCATCACAGTTGAATCCGATTTAATTAATGATGGGTGTCCACCGACGCTTTTTGCAGTCGGCAACTCAGCTCTCACCGTTCGGTCCTACAAATATCTTCCCTCGGCGTCCCACGTCTTGATTTCGTCTTCGACGGAAAAAATGTCCGCGGAGCTCTCCGCAAATCGGGCCTCGAGCTTGTAGGTTTGCTGCTCCAGCGGGATGGCCAGCCAGGAGCGATTCTTCACAAAGCCGCGCACGTACAATTCAATATAGCGTTCGAATCCCAGCACTTCCATTTGTGTGGCATGTACAGCAGCATGGAACAGCGCGCGCGGCGTAATTTCATCGTGAAATACCAGCACGTCGATGTACGTGAACGACGCCAGGTGCACGAAGTTCGGGAAATTTCCACCGCTCATTTCTTTTGCCTGCGCGTAAAACGGCGGAGGAGGTATCCGCGCCCCGCGCAGCGTGATCGTTTTCACTTTATCCAGCAATCCAGCCGAAAAATACCGCGCGATCACCGCTCGCAGTCCGGCATCCAGAGGTTCGCTGTGCCGCACATACAATTCGCGCTCGCCCCGATAGTAGCTGGCGACGCTGGCGATAATCTCTTCCACGGTAGGTTCTCGTTGCTCGCTCGGACTCATCTCTACTCTCTTCCGGATTAGCGCAATTTACATGCCGCATGTGTGGCAAGCAATCGGGCAAGGGCACCAAGTTGGTTTGCGCCGCCCGGCATTTCTTGCCAGCAAACGTCGGGGCGAAGTATTATCCGGGCACTATTGAGGCCCCTTTTCAAAATTTCAGCGAACGGAGACCACCGCCATGATCCCCGCAGAATGTTTGTCTAGCCGCCGCAATTTTCTCAAACTTGGCGCAGCCGTCGCCACCGGCGTCTCCGGTCTGACGCTTTTCGCCGAGCCCGCCGTATCCCAGGAATCCGATGCGTGGATCATCGGCCCCAAGTCCGGCTTCACTCCCGAGATCGGCACACTCGTTTCGATGTTGGCCTTCACGCGCATGCAGGTCTTGCACAACACCAAAGGCATGTCTCAGCAGGATCTCGACTTCCTTATCGACGCCAAAGCCAACACCATCGGCGCGCTGCTGCTGCACCTTGCGGCCACGGATGCCTACTATCATCTCAACTCTTTTCAAGGAATCGCTTGGGGAAAATTTCCCGACACCGCCAAGCAAAAGTGGGACGTCGCAATGAATCTTGGCGAGCCGGCGCGCAAAGCCATCAAAGGCAACAACCTCGACTACTACTTGAATGCGCTGAACGAGACCCGCGAAAAAACGCTCGCCGAATTGAAAAGGCACGACGACAAATGGCTCGCCACTCTCGACACCGAGGCCGGCATGAACAACTACGGCAAATGGTTCCACGTCGCCGAACACGAATCCAACCACGACGGCCAAATCAAATTCCTGAAGAGCCGCCTCCCGGGCGCCAAACCCGCCAGCGAGTAAGGCAATTCAATGTCGTCTTCTCGAGCGTAGCGAGGGATCTCTCTTCGACTGGTTCTTTACTCTAAGTCTCTCCGCGATCCTCTGGGCACTCTGCGTCCCCTGGGTTGTCCTCTTCTGTTTTCTAGCTCTTTTACCGCAGGTTTTGTACTCCTGTACTTTTTTCCCGTACACTTGGCTCAATGTTCTCCCGCGCACGCCCCCGGAAACTCGACACCGAAGACGAGCTATACGATGTAGCGCTGCGCGCGCTGATGCGGCGCGCCCATTCCGTCCACGAAATGAAACAGAAACTCGCTCGCCGCACCGACAACGAACTTCTGGTTCGCGTAGTCATGGCCCGGCTGAAAGAAAGCGGCCAACTGGACGACGCGCGCTACGCTCAGCAATTCACGCGCAACCGCACACAATCCCGCAAACAGGGCCAATTCCGCATCGCCCGTGAACTGCGGACACGCGGAGTCCCCGACCACGTCATCAGTTCCGTCCTGGAAGAATCCGCTTCGCAAACCGATCCGGTGACTGTGGTCCGCCAACGAATCGAACGCAAACTAAAATCCTACCGTGGCCCCGTAACCGATAAAAAGACCGACGACAAGAAGATCGCCTCGATTTATGGATCGCTGCTGCGCGCAGGATTCCCCTCCGACCTCATCCGCAAGGAACTAAAAAACTTGACACGCGAAGAAGTGCCGGAACCCGACGCGGAATAAGAACTATAGTTCCCATTTTGTGGCGAGGGTTTTGGATTCGAGGGTTTACCGCGTCAGGGAGCTTTTCTCCGCGTCTTTTCGACCGAACAGATATAGCAGGGTTCTCCGCATCAGCCAGTCCAATGCCTTCGGGCGATAGGAGTGAAGAACGGAAAATAGTGCTACCACGAGAACGAGCAGGACGAAGAGAATTGAGCCGAGGTGGACGGCCGATCCCAAAAAGCGGCTCAAGGCCCAGAGAGCTAGAACAAAAATCAGGAGCGGGATTAGAACCTTGACGGCAAGTCCGATGAGCGCGGCCGCGGTTACTCGGCTTGCGGCTGACGCGTCCCACATCACCAGCAAGTAGTGGTCGCCTGCGAGCAGCGCATCTGTCCCTTCATCCCAAACAGCTGACGACTGGGGATTTTCGCGTTTCAGGCGGGCATAGGATCTTTGCATCAGCGTTGATATCTTCTTTTTCTAAAACTGTGGAATCGTACCGCGCCTCGAATTCAGTATTGAGCGCGACAGGGTCTTCGAGGGCGTCACTACTCTCGGTGAAGTACATCATCCGTTTCTCGAGATTCGAAACAGAAACGCCATCTAGCGCCGCCTGCTGCATGACTTCCTGGACGATGGAGTCTTTCGCTTCACTTGGAATCATGCGCACGGTTTAGAGCACTCTAACATAGCCAGCTCGCAGCCTGTTTGTTTGCGACATTGGCGCAGGGCTCTTTGCTCTGCAATAATGTTGCGTTCAGGAATCATAGAATCCCGTGGTGAAAGTTGTAACCGACGCGATGAGTGCTAAATATCTGAGCGGAAACGAAATCCGCGAGAAGTTTCTACAGTTCTTTGAGTCGAAGGGCCACCGCCGCGTGCGTAGCAGTTCACTGGTGCCGCATGGCGATCCGACTCTGCTCTTTACCAATGCAGGGATGAACCAGTTCAAGGATGTTTTCCTTGGCCTGGAAAAGCGCGACTATACCCGCGCCACCAGCGCACAGAAATGTGTCCGTGCCGGCGGAAAGCACAACGACCTGGAAAATGTCGGCTTCACTAAGCGCCACCACACTTTTTTTGAAATGCTCGGCAATTTTTCTTTCGGCGATTATTTCAAGAAGGATGCCATCGCTTACGCCTGGGAGCTCGTGACTTCGCCGGAATGGTATGCGATCGACAAAGAAAAATTATACGTCACGGTGTTTGGCGGAGCGGAAGTCGCGCCCGGAAACAAGCTGGGCGTGGACGAAGAAGCCCGCCGTTTTTGGCTTGAGCAAAATGTCGCCGGCGATCGAGCCGTCCCCATCCCGGGGCTGAAAGATAATTTCTGGGCCATGGGCGATACCGGACCCTGCGGACCGTGCAGCGAGGTTTTCTACGACATGGGACCGGAGGCATCCGAACAAGGTCACGCCGATTGCAAGTTCCCGTGCGACTGCGGCCGCTACGTCGAAATCTGGAATCTCGTTTTCATGCAATTCAATCGCGATGCGAGTGGAACGCTGACGCCTCTGCCAAAACCTTGCGTGGATACCGGCATGGGCCTCGAACGAGTAGCCGCCGTCCTCCAGGGAGTCATCTCCAACTACGACACCGATCTATTCATTCCGTTAATCAAGCGTGCGGCTGAGTTGTGCGGTGTCGATCCGGAGAAAGAAGAGAGACTGGAGGATCAGAAGGCTGGGGCAGCGTCACTTCGCGTCATTGCAGATCATTCACGCGCCACCACGTTTCTTATAACGGACGGCGTTGTGCCGTCGAATGATAGCCGCGGATACGTTCTGCGAAAAATCATTCGGCGAGCGATACATCACGGGAAGATGCTGGGCGCGACAAAGCCGTTTCTATTTGAAACGGTGGACAACGTCCGACAAACGATGGGCGGCGCTTACCCCGAACTGCTTGAGTCTGCCGGTGCACAAGTCCCGCGAGTAGTCTTGGCAGAAGAGCAGAGGTTTAATCGTACTCTCGATGTGGGCATGAAAAAATTCACTGAACTAATGCGCAGGCTATACGACCAAGGGATCACTAGTGGATCAGAATTGATTAACGGCGAGACTCGAAGTCGCGTGCTCGGTCGAGAGATTTTCACGCTGTACGACACACATGGATTGCCAAAAGACTTTATCGAAGATGCGATGCGCGACCTCGGAGTTCCGGTCGATTGGACCGCATTTGAGGAGGCAATGGAGAAACAGCGGACGAAAGCGCGAGCTTCGTGGAAAGGTACGCACAAAGAAGCGGCGAATCCGGCGTTTGCTAAACTAGCGGAGACGTTCAAGACGGAGCCCGGCTTTTATTACGGCACTCACGCAAAGGATTGCCACATCGAAGCCATCGTTCTGAGTGCCGGCGCTAATCGCGCCGACTCCAAAGGTGGCCCGGTCAACGAACTGAAAGCCGGCGAATCCGGCGAGGTTGTTCTGGATCGCACGGCGATATACGCGGAGTCCGGCGGACAGATTGCCGATACTGGCGGGTTTTACGACAACTCTGAATCGCAAGTGCTCGCGGAAGTTTCTGGAGCGTACTATCCCGTCGCGGGCCTTGTCGCGCATCGCGTTACGGCGAAGGAAACTTTGCGTGTCGGCGATCGCGTCACGGTGGTTGCCGATGCCGACCGCCGTTCGCGGGTGATGCGTAATCACACCGGCACCCACCTGGTGCATGCGGCGCTGCGCAATATTCTTGGGCCGCACGTCAAGCAGGCCGGTTCGCTGAATGCGCCTGACAGGCTGCGTTTCGATTTTTCTCATTTCGCTCCTGTGGATGCGGAAGAGTTGCGCGACATCGAGCAGCAGGTGAACGACGAAATTCGCCTGAACACCGAACTCGAGACCAATGTCACTTCCCTCGATGAAGCACTGGCTTCCGGGGCTTTGGCCTTCTTCGGCGATAAATATCCCGAGCACAACGTGCGCGTGGTCACGATTCCCGATCCTCGCGCGCCCCGAGGCTTCTATTCCAAGGAACTGTGTGGCGGCACGCACGTCAAACGCATCGGCGACATCGGCTTAGTCAAAATCGTGGGCGAAGAATCCGTAGCCGCAGGCGTACGCCGCATCGAGGCGGTTACTGGCATCGGCGCGCTGGAACATTTTCAGCACCAGGCCAGTGTGCTCTCGTCCGTTGCCAAGCAACTCAATGTAGGCGAGGACGCGGTCTTGGCCACTGTCGAAAAACTGACCCAAACTACCCGGCAACTGGAAAAGCAATTAGCCGACCAGCGCCGCAAGGGGGCCCTGAACCAACTGGATGAACTGGCGGCGAAAGCCCAAATCATCAAAGGCGCCCAAGTAGTCGTCGGGCTGGTCGAAGGGCTGGACCGCGACGGCATCCGGCAGCTGGTGGACAGCCTGCGCCAGAAGCTCGGGTCCGGGGTGGTGGTGCTTGGACAGGCTGAGGACGGCAAAGTGGCCTTGATCGCCGGGGTCACCAAAGACCTGACCGCTAAAGTCCATGCTGGCAAGCTGATACAGACGCTGGCCAAACAGGTCGGAGGCCGCGGCGGTGGCAGGCCCGATCTCGCGGAGGGTGGCGGAGAGGACACAAAAGCCCTAAATAGTACCCTTGGGGGAGTGCCTGCTCTACTCGAGCCGTTGCTATAATTCGCTCACGTACGGTCCTTACCGGACCGCACCAGATTCGCGGTCCCGCAGGCCGCATTCCGCCTGGTCGAAGTAGGCCAACGCAGCGCTAGAAAACTGGACGACCCGCCCCACGGCAAAGTCGCCCGTTTGCAATTAGCTGTACGAGCATGAACCAAAGCATGTCAGGGTTTGTAAGTACAAACCCTGAAACCTAGAGCGCCTTCCCCAAGGCAGGCCGTCCAATCGTTCATAAAATTGGCGGCCACAGTAAAAGTCGATGGGTACACGAAGATCCAACCCGGCCTACTTCGCGATCGTGGTATCTGTATTTTGCGTAGCTGTTTTCGGTGCGTCTTTGCTCTTTGCGCCGGGCGCGCAAGCGCAGATTACCAGGCTCGCCAACAATGACGGTCGAACGCTCTTCGTGAATGCTGAGCCGCCGCTGCTTCTGAAAACCGCAACGCGGCGACGCAGTTCCATCTTCCTGCCATCCGAACCTTCGTTTACGGGCAAAAATCGTCCCGCCATGAACTTAGATCGCGACGGGGCGGAAAAACTCGTAAGAGAAGCGGCGGAGCGGCACAGCGTCGATCCCGCATTGGTTCGCGCAGTGATCGAAACGGAATCCAACTGGAATGCTTCCGCGATTTCCCGCAAGGGAGCGGTCGGACTGATGCAGTTGATTCCCACGACGGCGCAACGCTTTGGAGTCAATGACTTGTACAGCCCGCAACAGAACGTCGATGCCGGGGTTAAATACCTCAAGACGTTGCTGGAACGCTACAATGGCAATCTGGATCTGGCCCTTGCAGCGTACAATGCGGGAGAGGGGGCTGTGGATCGTGCTCACGGCGTGCCCTCGTTCCGGGAAACCCGGGACTACGTGCAACGGGTGCAGAGTGCTTACTTTCGGCCGGGCTCGGGACGTCTGGATGGCGCGTTCATCAATCCTCGCGCAATCCGCAAAGCAACCGATCCGAGTGGCCGCACCATTTTTACGAACGACTAAGCGGTTCGAGAAGCATCAAAGAAGTGAGCGGTTTGGGGCGGCGGGTTGTGCATGAAATTTAGCCGGAAAAATTTGGCGTGTGCCTCCAGCGCGTTTAACGCACTCAGTTCACGCGCGTTCCAGTGCCTTTTCTCTTCCCTTTTTTTCAACAGGAGCTTCGCCCGCGTTTCGCCGGTTTTTGCTGTAGCGCTGCTGGCTGCGTGCAACATTGGTTTTGCTGCAAGCGATGCGGCTTCCGGCACTTCGTCGCGCACGAGCGCAGTTGCGGATCCAACTGGCGCGGTGAAACGGCAGTCCGCGAGTTCGCAGTTTGTGCGCGCTCAAGACCAGCGCACCACTCTGAATAACAAAGCGCCGGAAAGACGTACGCTCGAAGATTACAAGCAAGTCGTCAACACCTATCGTCGGGTGTACTTGATTACGCCGCACGCAGCAGAAGTTCCGGATGCGCTGTTGGCGGTGGCGGAGTTGTATACGGAGATGGGCGAGCGGTTTGGACGAAGCTACTTCCAATCTGCAGTGGATACCTATCAATTTTTGATACGCGAATATCCCACCAGCCGTTACTGCCAGGACGCGTATTTACGTTCGGGAAAGCTGCAGAAGGATCAATTGGGGGATCTGGCAGGAGCGACCAACACATTCGATGCGTTTCTGAAAAAGTTTCCGCGTTCGCCACACAAGCGCGAAGCGCAGGAAGCGCGCGCTGAGTTGGCGCTACTGCAGAATACTGCGCCGGCGGAAACCGCGCCGAAGAGCGCAATCGCCAGAAGCGCGGGCTCGGATGTAGAACGGCCGAATACTTCGAAGCGCTCGTCCACGTCGCGAGATTCTGGGCGGGATTCCGGGATAGACGCGGAGCCAGAACCGCAGCTGGTTTCGCCTGCTCAAGAAGATAAGGAAATCGCAAGCGCCAGTGCGAGCGAAAAAGCGGTGGCACCCAACGTAAGTGGACGCTCGCCACAAATTCACAAAATTAGCGCGAAAGCTTTGCAGAGTTCGACGAGAGTCACGATTGATCTAGACGGCAGCGTGCAGTATATTTCCGGCCGGATTGCGAATCCCGACCGGATTTATTTTGATTTGCACGCGGCGAAACTGACGCCGGTGCTGGCCCACAGCAAAATTAAGACGGACGGCACAATTCTCACCGCGGTGCGCGTGGCGCAGAAACCATCGGGCGTGGTGCGCGTAGTGCTTGATGTTAACGGCGTGGCCGATTACAGCGCTTCCCTGCTCGATAATCCAAGCCGGCTGGTGATTGACTTGTACACCGATGGGCAGGTAGTACAAACCGCGAAATCGAACGATGGCGCGGAGGCCTCCAGAGGAAACGAAAATGACGCGGCGGCGGTCGAGAAGCCGGCAATTCCGCAACCGAAGAGCAAGCTGGGATTAGCGAATGCTGGCAAGTCATCGAGCGGGAAGCCGGAACTAATGCGGCCAGCGTCTACGCCGCAGCCTACTCGTGACGGGCAATCGACATTGACGCGCGCACTGGGACTTAAGATTGGCCGAATTGTGATTGATGCAGGTCACGGCGGACACGACACCGGAACGATCGGGCCGACCGGATTGATGGAAAAAGATCTGTGCCTGGACGTAGCGCTGCGGCTAGGAAAAATTATTCAGCAAAGATTGCCGGGTGCCGATGTGGTGTTCACGCGTTCGGACGACACGTTTATTCCGCTGGAAGAGCGCACGCACATTGCCAACGAAGCCAAGGCGGACATGTTCATTTCAATTCACGCGAATTCCAGCCAGGATACTGGCGCGCGCGGAATTGAAACATATTATTTGAATTTGAAGGGTTCGGCGGAAGCGATGGAGGTGGCGGCGCGCGAAAACGCCACCGACGATCAGGGAATACACGAGTTGCAAGATTTGGTGAAGCAGATCGCGCGCACGGAAAAGATTGATGAGTCAAAGGAGTTTGCAGAGGACGTACAAGATTCACTTTCGAAGAGAATTCAGAAAACCGCGAAGATTGTGAAAAACCGCGGGGTACGCAAGGCGCCGTTTGTGGTGCTGATCGGGGCCGATATGCCGTCGATCCTGACGGAGATTTCATTCTTGAGCAATCCGGCCGACGAAAAGATGCTGAAACAGCCGGAACACCGGCAGCGCGTCGCTGAAGGCATTTATCAGGGCGTTGCCAGCTACCTGCAGAGCCTGAACAGCATGGGCGTGAATCAGACCAACATTCCGGCGCCTCGGCGCACGGATACTTCCGCATCGGTAGAATCCTCTCGCAACCGAAACTAGTATTCTGGTGTCTAATAGAGTTAAGGGATGAGCACACCATTTAGATTCCTCGTGTTTTGCCTGGCCGCTGCCCTGTGCATGGCGGGGTCCGTCGCGTTGGGGCAGCAGACGCCACTGTTGCCAAGACAATTTGCATCTTGGACAAAGGGATTGCCCTGGGACGCTCCGAGCCAACTCGATCCCAGCGTCCAGCACGAGCTTGGCGCGGGCAGCACCGAAGCCTTGCATTACGCAAGCAACGGAAAACAAATCGTTGTCGCGCTGCAGAAATACAAAGATCCCAGCAGCGCCTATGCCGCATATACATTGGAGCTGCGACCGGAAATGCAGGTTTCAGACGTAAGACAATATTCGGCGGCGGCACCGGGTCACCTGCTGATGCTAATCGGA
The DNA here is from genome assembly GCA_963743735.1 of uncultured Acidobacteriota bacterium. Classification (GTDB taxonomy): domain Bacteria; phylum Acidobacteriota; class Terriglobia; order Acidiferrales; family UBA7541; genus Acidiferrum. Next base: position 193,857 of record CAVURF010000001.1, on the reverse strand, counting down.
AATTATGTTCTTGACGTAAAGCAGGCGAAGAATATTTCAACCACGGACATTCGTGCACTGGCGTCCGAAGTACAAATTCACGCCGATAGCACTCCCCTGCCACCCATACGCGCTTACTTGCCGGAAGAACAATTGATACAAGGGACGCAGCGTTATGCGCTAGGGCCGGCGGGATTTGATGCGGCGCTGGCGACTCTGAACGAGAGCAAATTTGCGCCGATTACGCCGGAAGTTGATTTCAGGACTGGCGCGGAGGCGATGCTGGCGAGCTACCAATGTGAACGGAATAAATCCCAGGATTTGTTGATTATTGATTACCCGACGCCGCAGATCGCCGAGCAGCGATTGCACCACATTCAGAGAGTGCTGGCTGCAAATCCGGCTTTGGCGGGAGCGACCGTGGAGCGGAAGACTTCGTTGCTCTCGCTGGTGTTGTCGCCAGTGTCTGCGGAGGCCGCGGCAAAATTGCGCGACAACATTCGCTATAACACAGCGGTTACCTGGAACGAGCCATCGCAAACGCTTACCGATCCGCCGTGGCTGCTGGTGGTGAAGGGAATTTTCGTAGGCACCTTGGTGTTTTGCGGAATTGCCATCGTGATGGGAGTAGCGTTTGGCGGCGTGCGCGTGCTGACCAAGAAATTATTTCCCGGAAAAGTGTTCGATCGTCCGGAAGACATCGAAGTGCTGCAGTTGGGTCTGTCCGGAAAGCGCATCGATCCGCGAGATTTCTACTAATGTTCGGAACCTCGCGAGGAACTTCACGAGCGGTCCGAAAACTGCCGGCGAAGATATAACGAAAACATCTTGGAAGCGTCTAACGAGGAGTTGCGGTGGGGTGTGCGCTTTCTGGGCTGGCGGCCTTTATCGTAACATTGTCTATCACGGTTCGATGGAGTTCTAAAAAACGTATGCGTGTTTTATCCGAGAGACGAGCACCAAGATTGGGTGTGCCGGGGGGCTGGCCGTTGCCGGTTGCGGGCCTGGCCGTTACGGCGGCGTTGCTTGCGGGATGTGGGCAAAAAGACTCGGCAAAGGGCGCGCCAGGGATGCCGCCAGGCGGGATGCCGGTGCAGGTACAGGTGGTGAAAAGCGACACGATTCCCGACACGACGGAATACCTGTCGGTACTGAAATCGCGGCACTCGGCGAATATCAACCCTCAGGTCGAAGGCCAGATCACGAAAATTTTTGTGAAATCGGGCGACCGCGTAAAGGCCGGCCAGCCCCTGCTGCAGATCGATCCATTGAAACAACAAGCGACCGTAAGCAGCCAGGAAGCAGCGCGTGTCGCACAGGAAGCAAATGTACAACTGGCGAAAGTTTCCTACGACCGGTCGAAAAGACTCTTCGAGGCCGGCGTGATCGCCAAAGCGGAATACGATTCCGCGCAATCGAATTACGATGCCGCGGTGGCGCAACTGAAATCGCTGGAAGAACAAGTCAACACGCAAAAAGCGGAGCTGCATTATTACGGAGTGAGTTCGCCGATGAACGGCATTGTTGGCGATATTCCCGTGCGCATCGGCGACCGGGTGGCAGTAACCACGCTGCTGACGACGGTGGACGAACCGGGAGCGCTCGAAGCGTACATCTACGTCCCAGTGGATCGCGCGCACGGACTGAGAGCCGGATTGCCGGTAAAACTGTTGAACCAGTCAGGAGAGCTGCTGACCAATACCAGCATCACGTTCGTTTCACCCCAGGTGGACTCGGAAACGCAAACCGTTCTGGCCAAGGCGGCTGTTCCCGATACCAATGCGCAAACGCGACTGCGCGTTTCACAACAGGTTCGGGCGGAAGTGAAATGGGGCCAGCGTGAGGGAGCAACGATTCCGTTCTTGAATGTGACGCGAATCAACGGCCAGTATTTTGTCTTTGTGGCCGTGAACGAAGGAAAAAGTACAGTGGCACGGCAAAAGCTGGTGAAAATCGGAGACAACGTGGGCAATAACGTGGAAGTTCTGGACGGAATTAAGCCCGGCGATCATTTGATCGTGTCCGGAACGCAGTTTTTGCAGGACGGCGCACCCGTGGCCGAGCACGAAGCCACCGCGGCGAGCCAACCATCCACGGCAAAGGACGCAAGCGCGGCTGCACGGTAGACTCATACTTTCAAAATGTTCCCATTCCCATTCCAAACAATGTTAACGGAGCGGCCGCGTGGTTGATTTCTTCATTCAGCGGCCGGTGTTCGCGACGGTATGCGCCTTGCTGATTGTGCTTGCTGGCGCGATTTCAATTCCCACGCTACCGATCGCGGAATTGCCGGAACTGGCGCCACCGCAAGTGATCGTGTCCAGCAATTACATCGGGGCGAACGCGCAGACGGTGGAATCGGCAGTCACGATTCCGTTGGAGCAAGCGATCAACGGCGTTGAAGGGATGAAATACATTACGTCCTCGAGCAGCAATGACGGCACCAGCCAGATTACCGTGGTGTTTGACGTTTCGCGAAATGTGGATCTGGCGTCGGTGGATGTTCAGAATCGTGTGAACCAAGCGCTCGCGCGCTTGCCAAACGCAGTGAAGAATACGGGCGTCATCATCACGAAGCAGACCAGCGGATTCGTTTTTGGCGGTGGCGTCTATTCCGAGACTGGTCAGTACGACAGCTTGTTTTTAAGCAATTATATCGACGTATACATTAAGGACGCGCTGAAACGAGTGCCGGGCGTCGGCGACGTGGTGATCTTTGGCGAGCGCAAGTATGCGATGCGCTTGTGGCTCGATCCGGCAAGGCTGGCAGAGCGCGGATTAACCGCTTCTACAGTCGTAAACGCATTGCAAGAACAAAACGTGCAGGTCGCCGCGGGACAAATCGGCCAGCCGCCATCACCGACGGGGCAGGCGTACCAGGTGAGCGTACGAGCGATTGGACGGCTCTCCGAACCATCGCAATTCGACAACATTATCTTAAAGACGGGCGCCGACGGAACGCTGGTTCGACTAAAGGATGTTGGACGCTCGGAGTTGGGCGCGGAAGACTACGGTTCCCTTTTGAGGTTCAACGGCCACGATGCTGTGGGCCTGGGTTTGACGCAACTACCCGGCGCGAATGCGTTGGACGTGGACAGAGCTGCGAAGGCCGAACTGGTGCGGCTGTCGAAGAACTTTCCCCCGGGACTGAAGGTGGCGGTCGCATTCGACACGACCACGGTAATTGGCGAATCGATTCGCGATGTGCTGCAGACATTGGCGCAAGCCATCGTTCTCGTGATCATCGTCATTTACATATTTTTGCAGGACTGGCGCAGCACGCTCATTCCGGCGATCACCATTCCCGTTTCACTGGTGGGCACATTTATTTTTGTGAAGGCGCTGGGATTTTCGATCAATACGCTGACGCTATTCGGAATCACGCTGGCCACCGGGCTGGTGGTGGACGACGCAATCGTGGTCATCGAGAACGTCGAACGGCACATCACCGAGGGAATCAGCGAACCCCACATGGCGGCATCGGCGGCAATGAAGGAAGTCGCAGGCGCGGTTATCGCGACATCATTGGTGCTGGTGGCGGTGTTCGTGCCGGTGGCGCTGTTTCCGGGCACGACTGGAATTCTGTTTCGCCAATTTGCGCTGACCATTGCATTTTCCGTTTCGATTTCGGCATTCAATGCACTGACCCTCACGCCGGCGCTGTCCGCGATTCTGCTTGGCAAACACCGCGAGCGCGCGAAGGGATTTTTCTTTCGCTGGTTCAACAAAGCGGTGGAGAAAGGCACCGAAGCATATCGCCGCAGTATCGGATACGTTTTGCAGTGGCGCGTGCTTGCGGTTGTCGCGTTCTTCGCGACGCTGGGAATTACCTATTGGATTTATTCTCGCGTGCCCACCGCGTTTATTCCTGAAGACGATCAGGGATACGTGATGGTGATTGTGCAATCGCCGCAGGGCGCTTCGCTGGAATACACAGCGAACATATGCACGCAGATCGAGTCAGCGGTGTTGAAGTTGCCGGACGTCGAGGGAACTTTTTCCGTGATTGGCTTCGGGTTTTCCGGGAACGCATCGAACCGCGCGATTGTGTTTGTTCCGTTGACTTCGTTCGATAAGCGCAAAGGCGACGAGCACTCTGCGGCGGCACTTCTACAGCGAATGCGCGGACCGTTGGCGGAAATTCAAGGCGCGCTGGCAGTACCGTTCAATCCGCCCGCGGTGCAGGGTCTCGGGAACTTTGGCGGTTTCACGTTTGAAGTGGAAGACCTGGGACGCAATTCGGTACAGCAAATTGCGAATGCAGCCAACGGTTTGATCGGGCAAGGGAACACGAGCGGCACGCTGACCGGACTCTTTACGAGTTTCACGGCGAACGATCCGCAGTATCTTGTGCACATCGATCGCGAAAAAGCGAAGAGCCTGCAAGTTCCGTTCACACAAATCACCGATGCGCTGCAAGTCTACATGGGATCCGTGTACGTCAATGATTTTGACTTCAACAACCGCTCCTATCGCGTGTATGTGCAGTCGGAAGGACGCTATCGCTCAAAGCCAAAAGACATTGCCCAGTATTACCTGAAGTCCGATCCCGGGAAGCTGATTCCGCTCGACAACTTTGTGAAGATCGAGCAGACGGCGAATCCCCAAGTGATCAGCCATTACAATTTGTTCCGGTCCGCAGAGATCAACGGAGCCGGAGCGCCCGGACGCAGCTCGGGACAAGCGATCGCAGACATGGAAGCGCTGGCGCGGAAAACCTTGCCCGGTGGCATGACGTATGAATGGAGCGGACTTTCCCTGGAGGAAATTCAGTCGGGTGGGAAAGCTTTGATCCTGTTTGGACTGGGGCTGGTGTTCGTGTACCTGACCCTGGCGGCGCAGTATGAGAGCTTCGTGCTGCCGTTCATCGTGCTGCTGGCGGTGCCAGTGGCGTTGCTGGGAGCGGTGGGCGGGCTTGCGCTGCGCGGGCTGGATAATAATGTTTATTGCCAGATTGGATTGGTGATGCTGATTGGCTTGTCCAGCAAGAACGCAATTTTGATTGTGGAGTTCGCGGAACAGTTGCGGGCGAAAGGAAGCACTATCGAAGACGCTGCAATCGAGGCGGCGCGCATCCGGCTGCGGCCGATTCTGATGACATCGCTCGCGTTTATTCTAGGCGTGCTTCCACTGGTGCTGGCGACGGGCGCGGGCAAGGCAGGTCGCATCTCGGTTGGAACAACAGTGTTTGGCGGAATGATCGCGGCGACATCCTTGAACCTTATTTTTATTCCGCTGCTTTATGCGGTTGTGCGGACGCTGGTTCCTGGCGGCGGAAAAGTCGCGGCGCGCAGCGAATAGTCGGCCCACTTCTTTACAGCCAATCAATTTCCTAAACTTTCTTTTCTTTAGAAATTCGCAATTGTGAGCGGCGGCGCAGTAATCGAATTATTTCAAATCAAAATTTGCGTTGGACAGAAAAAGTCTCGCCTCTTACGCTCCGTGGAACCTGTGGTGGCCAAATTGGCCTTTATTGGGCACTTCCCAATTGAAAACTGGGATGCCCTGCCCTACTCCCGGATCGGCACACAATTCCGTATCGAGATGTTTAACCTGTTCAATCGCGTGAATCTTGCGCCACCGAGCGGTACCAATGAAAGCGGACTCGGCATTACTGCCGATACCATCGGTGACTACAACGGCGCCCCGGGGCTTGGGCCTGGAGAAGCGTTCAACATGCAGCTGGCGTTGAAGATTATCTTCTAGCGCCTTGGTTTCGGATATGATGATTCCGGCGAGTGTTCGGAGCTCGCCGGAATCATTGTTTGTGCGAGATTTACGTTCGTCGCTTCTCTTCCAGAACGCTATTCACGCAATGGAGACAAATTATGAAAAGCGAATCGCGAGGTACCGGCAGATTGAATTCGCGGAGATCGTTTCTGCAGTTTGGCGCCGCCGCACCGGCGGCACTGGCTTCGGGAATTCTTGGTGAGTCATTTTTTGCTGCTTCCGCTCGAGCTACTTCCCTTCCTCGCGGTCCTTTTCCCAAAGATGCGGTGATTATTGATGCGAACGAAAATCCGCTGGGGCCGTGCTCGGTGGCGCGCGAAGCAATTGCCGATATTACGGCCGATTCTGGACGATACAGTTTCTGGCTAACCGAGGATTTGGGGAAACGATTTGCGGAGCAACAGGGATTGAAACCGGAATATGTGCGGGCGTTTCCGGGTTCCGGCGAACCGCTGCACTTTTCGGTGCTGGCGTTTACTTCAACCTCGCGGAGTTACGTGACCGCTGATCCTGGCTACGAAGCCGGAATGCATGCCGCGAGGATTTCGGGCGCACGAGTGGTGAAGACGCCGCTGAGTCCAAGCTACGCGCACGACGTGAAGGCCATGCTGGAGCGGCGCCGGAAGCAGGACTCTTTTACGTTTGCACGCCGAATAATCCGACCGGCACACTTACGCCGCACGCGAACATTGAATACCTGGTGGAGCACAAACCGAAAGCTTCGATTGTGCTGGTGGACGAGGCATACATTCATTTTTCCGACGCGGCCACGGCATTGGATCTTGTGAAAGCGGACAAGGATGTGATTGTCCTACGGACTTTTTCGAAAATTTATGGCATGGCGGGACTGCGTTGCGGCCTGGCGATCGGACGGCCTGATTTGGTTGCCAAGATTTCAAGCTTCAGCGGATGGAACAGTTTGCCGGTGACGGCAGTAGCGGCGGCGTTGACCAGCCTGGATGACGCAACGGTGGTGCCGGAACGCAAACGCCTCAATACCGGAGTGCGCAACGAAACCTTCGAATGGCTTGACCGCAACGGCTACAGCTATGTACCCTCCGTTTCGAACTGTTTCATGCTGGATACCAAACGCCCGGCGAAAGAAATTATCGATGCGATGGCCGCGCGCAATGTGTTCATCGGGCGCGCATGGCCGGTGTGGCCCACGCATGTTCGAATTACAGTGGGTACAAGACCAGAGATGGAAAAATTTCAGACTGCGTTTCAGGAAGTGATGCAAGCAACCAAGCCCGCGCACAATGCAGTCGCGCCTCGGCGAGGATTGTGGACCAATCTTGACGGCCGGCGCGTGCGTAACGATCAGGCCGAAAATTCGTAAATTCGTGCAAAGCCTTTGTCGACGCCTGCGATTTATGTTTCGCTCGAAGAACGAATAGCGATCAATTTATCCGCTGAAATGCGCCAGGATACGCCGGATGCCTTCCGCGAATTCATCTTGAGGAACAATCAGACTAACCACGGCGTGACCGGGTTGCGCGAAATCGTAAAAATGGCCGGGATGGACGTACACGCCGTCTTTCGCCAAGAGGGTAATCGCGAGATCTTCGTCGGACTGTATGGCTGGGATGCGCAGAACCGCGGACCAGCCGCCCTCGCATAAAAGACGGCTGCAAGCCGATTGCCGGGAAAGTTGCGCGTCTAATTCGGACAGATTTGTTTTCGCGCGGTTAAGCACTTGGGTCTGAAACGCAGCACGCATCGCGAGCAGCGCCGGTGCCGCGAGTTGAACCGGCGTCGCTACGGACAAGTAGGCGTCCGCAATAACTTCCAGTCGCGCCAAAGCTTCACTTTTTTCATGCGCTGGGCCGCTCGCCGCAATCCAAGCCAGCTTCATCTGTGGCGTTCCACAAATTTTTGAGAGGCCACTCAACGTGAAGGTGAGCTCTTCGCTTGCAGCGGCAAAACTTACGGCGCGCGATTCTTTAAGAGAGAAGTCCAGAAAAACTTCATCGGCGATTAGCGCGATTCCGCGTTGCGCGCAGAAATCGACAAGTCTTGCGCATTCTGACTCGCACGTGTAGTGGCCGGTGGGATTGTTGGGATTGACGACGATGAGCGCTTTGGTGCGCGTGGACACCGCGCCAGACAAAGCCGAGAAATCGACCTGCCAGCCGTAATCATAGAACAGCGGATAGCGCACAAGTTTGACGTCGCAGAGATCGGCTAGAAAATCAAACAGCGGATAGCCAGGAGCGGGAATGAGGACTTCGTCGTCAGGATTGCAGAGCAGCCGAAAGATGAATGAATACGCTTCGCTGGTTCCAGAGGTTAAAATTAGATCGTCTACAGCTACTGCGATCCGCTGCTGCTCATAATAATTGCTGACTGCCTTGCGGGCACTTCTGATTCCACGCGGATTAGGCCGATACAGCAGCGACTCCGGCTGCGCAAGCGCGCGCTGAATTCCCTTTTCGTCGTAGCTGAATCCGCATTCGGTGGGATTCGAACAGGTCAGATCCAGGATTGCTTTGCCTGGTGCACGCAATTCAGCAAGCGCGCGGCTCAGACGATTCTCTGCGAGATTCCAACGGGTGCGTTCTGAAAACATGAGCAAGAGTAGCGCACGGCATTATAGATGGTCCGTCGCGCGGTTGCACTCCGGCCGCGTGCTTCTTGAGCGGGTTGGGAGCTCGCCTGACGGCATGTTCGTCGGCTCCACGTCCATCCGCCCTATTTTCAAGCACTTACGATGGGCGCAACTTATCACCGTACAATGGGTTTGCTAGGTGTAGGCAGCTCCCCCAGGCAACTTCCTCAAAACAATTTTGCCGGGAGGCTATTCGGCCTGCTTAGGTGTAGAATCTGGAGGCCGAGCCGGAAACAAGGTCAAGATTATGCGATACCTAAAATATTTTGCGTTACTGGGGGCGTTGCTTCTTATTTCGGTAGGAAGCGTGAAGGCCCAGGACGATAACGGCGGCTACTACGCCGATTACGGCGCCTACGGCCCGCCGCCAGTTTGCCCATACGGCTACTTTAGCTCTTATCCGTATGCTTGCGCACCGTATGGTTATTGGGGGCCTAGTTACTTCGTCGGCGGCGTGTTTATTGGAGTCGGCCCCTGGTACGGATGGGGATTCGGTCATGGATTTCATGGTCATGGATTTCATGGGCATGGATTCAATGGGCATGGATTCAATGGGCATGGATTCAATGGCCATGGATTTAATAGCCATGGGTTCGCTGGCCGGGGATTCAATAGCCGGTCAGGGTCTCGAAATATGTCAGGCTTCGCCAACCGCGGCGGTGGCGCTCGCGGCTTTGCCGGAGGCGGATTTCGCGGCAGCCGGAGCGGCTTTCATGGTGGCAGCGGCTTCCACGGAGGCGGTAGCGGATTCCATGGTGGTAGCGGATTCCATGGCGGCGGTGGCTTCCATGGCGGTGGTGGTGGATCCCACGGTGGCGGCCATCGGTAATTAATCCGGGCTCTACCGAACCCGAGTTCTTAGCAAACATCGAGCGGACGGCAAAGACAATTGCCGTCCGTTCTTTTTTGGTGTAGCAGCATTTGTCCTCAGGGTCTTCCACTAGCCGTCACGCCTCAAACCGCATCGTCAGCGGTCATGGCCCGCGTCGCATGGATTATTGCAGGGTGATATTATCTGAACGATGCGAATTCTTCTTTTGAATCTCAGCACCGACTCCGCCAGCGAAGTTAATACCGCGCTAGCGGGCCAAGGTTACGAACTCGCCAGCGAGGCGCGACTGGACGTCGAGCACATCGAACTGATGGCTCCGGAACTGCTAATCACGGAAGCCACGCCGTCCGATCTGAGCTGCTGCGGAATCATCACGCAAATCAAATCGCGGGACCAGACTAAGTCCATTCGAGTGCTGATGGTAGTGCGAGGAGGAGCGCTGGAGCGGGCACGGGCGTTGGACCTCGGCGCCGATGATGTGATATCCGCGCCGTTCGAAACGTTGGAGTTTGCTGCAAAGGTTCGCACGCAATTTCGCGAGCTCCAGCCGGAATTGGAACTGCGGTCCAAACTCAAGCAAGCGGAAGAAAAGGAACATCTGGCGGGCATTGCGGTGGAAACACTTAGCGGTGGCGCGGTCACGCGCAAGCGGCTTTGGGTTCTTCCTGCTCTGATTCTGCTTTGCGTGCTCGCAGTGGCGGCGGCGCTGGTCTCGTCATTGACCTACCGACGCAGCCGAACGGACACTTTGCAACTGAAAGCAGAAGTGGCCAGACTGAACCGCGGCGTGGTGCAACAAAGCGATCTTCTGCACCGCGCGGAAGAGGAACGCCACGCCCTGGATGCGCAGGGAAAAACAGATTCGGCCGACGCGAGAATCGCTGCGGGCGCAATCAGAAGAGTTGAAGAAAAAAATGGCCGGCGACGGCGGCAATGGCGACGGCGAGCTGCGAAAGCAATTGCTGGAAACGCAGGGCCGGCTGAATCGCCTGGAAAGCGAAGGCAAATTCGCGGAAACAATTGTGAAGTCGTACGGCTCGAGCGTATGCCTGTTGCACGTAGTGGTGGAGTTTCTCGATCGCGGGACCGGAAACTCTATTCTGATTGCCGTGGACTCTCTCGGCAAGCCGATCCTGGATGACAAGGGCAATGTGCAGTTGGACATTTCAGGTAATGGACCGCACCTGCAGTTGGACGTCTTCGGAACGGGCTTCCTGGTGCGTAAGGATGGAAGGCTGCTGACAAACCATCACGTTGCCGAGCCATGGTGGGGTAACGATGAACTGAAAACACTCGTTGAGCATGGCGCGTCTGCGTACGCGCTCTCTTACACTGCGTATTTTCCGGGCAGTCAGAAAGGGATTCCCGCGAAGCTAGACAAAATTTCCGCGCAAGCCGATGTGGCTACGCTGCAGCTCGATGGCGGTTTGCCCGCGCGCAGTACCCTGCTGGATCTGGATGATCGGAGCGACGCCAGCGTAGCAGGCGATGCAGTGGTGCTGATCGGCTACCCGACCGGGATCGAAGGAATTCTGGCGCGCGCCGGACCGGAAGCCGCAAAAGAAATTACCGGGAATAATACCGAAGTGCGGCAAATCGTCTCGCAACTGGCGGCGGAAAAATTGATCCGGCCCACCACCACGCAAGGGCACATCGGCGATGTTCTGCAGGACAAAATTGTGTACGACGCCGCGACCACGTCGGGCGGTTCGGGCGGGCCGCTCTTCAACCGCAATGGAAAAGTGATCGGCGTGAATTTCGCGATATTGAATGGATTCGGCGGATCGAATCTTGCAGTGCCGGTGAAGTATGCCAAGGATCTGTTGAAGTAGGATTTTCGCTGCGTATGTGTTGGTAGGAATTCGTAGATTAAAAACTGCAGCCGAGGGCGAGAGTTGAATTTGCGACCTACCTATTGAAGAACAGCCGCTTCACTTAATCCTCGGCGCGCGGTCGACAAACTATTTCATACAACGATCACTGCCGCACCATCGATCTGATCGCTCTTCACAGCCGCGAGCGCTTCGTTGGCACGATCGAGAGGGAAAGCCGTAACCCTGGGACGTAAATTGATCTCGCCGGCCAATCGCAGGAAATCCCTGGCATCCTCGCGCGTCATATTCGCCACGCTACGAATCTGCCGCTCGCCCCAAAGCAGGCGGTCATAATCGAATTCTGGAATTCGGTCCAGATGGATCGCATTGATCGCCACGATCCCGCCCTTTCGCAGGCTCGCCAGCGCCGCGACAACGACATCTCCGCTCGGCGCAAATGTCACCGCGCGATCCAGTTCCACGGGCGGTTTTTCCGTTTCTCGCCCCACCCATGTGGCTCCCAAAGTTGCCGCCAATGCGCGGTGGGAAGCTCCCCTGGTAGAAACATAAATTGGGCAACCCCATGCATGCAAAACAGCCGTCACCAAATGTGCGGACGATCCGAACCCGTACAACCCGACTCGTTCACCCGGCTGGACCCCCGCTACCCGCAAACTCCGAAACCCAATGATCCCCGCGCACAAAAGAGGTGCCGCGTGCAAGCCGTCCAAACTCGCCGGAAGTGGAAACACGAAATCTCGACGCGCCACCGTATATTCCGCGTACCCGCCGTTCACCGTATAGCCTGTAAACGTTGGGCCGTCGCAAAGGTTTTCCAGTCCGCTGCGGCAGTAACTACAGCTGCCATCCGTACCGCCGATCCACGATACGCCCACGCGGGTGCCAGTTGGGAGATCCGTCGAGCCACCTTCTGTGATGTCGCCCACAATCTGATGTCCCGGAATCACCTGTGGCACAATCTGCGGCAGATCGCCCTCTACGATGTGCAAGTCCGTCCTGCATACACCGCAGGCATGCACTCGAAGGAGCACCTGTTCCGGTCCTGGCAGTGGCTTCGCGACATCCCCAACTGTGAGAGGTGCCTTCGCGATTTCTCGAGGTGATCTGAGGAACGCAGCCTTCATCGAAGTCTCCTCTCCCCCGACAGGCGAGAGCCAGGATCGTGCCATCTGAAATTAGCGCACAATTACGAGTGCCGCGGCAAATGCTGCCGCTTTCGTTCGGGGCCGTCTATCGATTCGCGGAACGCCTTACGTTCCTGTTTCGCCTGGCTGATGGCAGACGTCCGTCGTTCGATGGCCACACGGTGGATGATGATGGAGCGCCTACGAAAGTAGTCTCAGGATAATTCGGTCATTCGGATCTGCAAACCTCTATGACGATTTTTCAGCACACGAATATGGAGACGTTTCGAGGGCCGGCGAAGGGATGTCAAAGGCGTTTGTGGCCAGACGCTATCAAAGTGCGCTGATTCGCGGCTGGGGCTCGATCTTATCTGATTCCATTTGTAGGAAGATGGAGCCGAGGGCGAGAGTTGAACTCGCGACCTGCCGATTACGAATTTGATTGATATTCCCCAACGTGTTTGTTTTCTGTACCTTCAATTTGGCCACAGCCCTGCTCTTCTGGGCCTGGTCGGGAACGGAACTTGCAACGCAATTTGCAACGCGGTTTCCGCCTTTTTCAATCTGTTTAATTCGCAGGGGCTGGTAAGTTACAGTTTTGGATATTGCACCAGGACCTTCTTGGTCGTAGGATTCCGTCGAGGGTCCCCAGTCTGCTCTGGCCCTAGAGACTCGCAGGCGGTGCGTCATATGCTGCAGCAACCAGTTTCCTTTTCCAGAAGGCGTACTTCGCGAGTCGAGACACCGGAGGGCGTCTGGGTCTACTGGGGCTGCGGTCGGCGCGATGACACTTCGAGAGTTCGGAATCTAAGCCTGGGTGGTCTATTCATCGAAACGCGCGAGCCAAATGTCGTGGGTGCAAGTACAAGACTTGAGTTTCTCGTCCAGGAAGGACAAATCAGAGCTGAGGCCGTCGTGCGGCATGTAGCTTCCGGTCGTGGCGTGGGTCTAAAATTCACGGCAATTAGGGATGAAGATTGTCCGCACCTGGCCGCTTTGCTGAACCGGGTGAAGCATTCGTCCTGATTTGTTCTATAAAAGCAGTTGACCGCGCCTTGGGCACAGTCACTGGTGCCAGAAACTTGTCTCGAGTTTTCAATAGCTGGAAAATTTCATCGCGGATCCAGTTCGGCAAGCTAAGGCCGACTTCCCACTGGTGCCTCGCGCCCGCATTAAAAGCATGGCTCCGGTACTGGCGATCGCTGGCATGGTGGCAAGGACTGTCGATGTTGATGGGCCTTTGACCCCGTTGGAGAGATTTCTCAACCTATCGTCACCGGGCCGAACCGGATCCAATCTTTCATTGAGGAGCGGGAATCATGACAGGCAAAAAACTATGGCGAAATCGGAAGGAGAGAAAGGAATGGGCGCGGCGGTTGCAATCGGAGGACCCGGGACTGGAGGTAGTTCATCCGCATGCAGCAGGGATCGATGTAGGCAATGGCATGCATTACGTCGCCGTACGGCCGGATCGCGATCCACAACCGGTGCGCCGGTTTGAGTGTTTCACGGCGGACTTGCATCGCCTGGCAGATTGGTTACAGCTCTGTGGAGTGAAGACCGTGGCCATGCAATCGACAGGAGTGTATTGGATCTCCCTCTACGAGATTCTCGAAGAACGTGGCATCCAAGTGTATTTGGTCAATGCACGACACACGAAGAACCTGCCAGGACGGAAGAGCGATGTGCAGGAGAGCCAATGGTTGCTGAAATTGCATACCTACGGGTTGCTAAACAACTCGTTCCAACCTCCATCGGAGATTCGCGTGCTTCGTACCTACTGGCGGCAGCCGGGGAGAACACGTGCGTGGAGCGGCGACGTGCATTCAACGTATGCAGAAGGCGTTGACGCAGATGAACGTGCAATTAGCGAATGTAATCAGCGACGTCAGCGGGCTGACCGGGCAGACGATCGTACGGTCGATCGTGGCCGGAGAGCATGATTCGCGAAAGTTGGCTGAACTCAGTGATCCGCGGATTCATGCCAGCCGTGAGGAGGTGGCCAAAAGTCTGGAGGGCAACTGGCGTCCGGAACTGCTATTTGTATTGCAGCAGGAAGTAGCGATGTACGACACCTACCAGCAACGGATCGCCGAGTGCGATCAGCAATTGCAGGAGCACTTGGCGAGTTTCGCAAAAATTAATCCTCTCCAATCGACAGAAGAGGAACCCAAGAGAAAGAAGACAAAACCAGCCAAGAATGCCCCGCGATTCGAGCTCCGCAGCGAACTGCAGCGCGTCACGGGAGTAGATCTGACGCGCATCGACGAGTAGAGGCTTCCCATCCCGGTCTGACCTGCGGCTGCGAGAATTCTGGACGTGTCGTTGGAAACCGGGACATGTCGAGGTTAATACCCAGTTGTCCGGGAACGCCGATTTGACCCAAGGCACCACCGTAAGTCACTGCGACGTTCGCCCTTCGCGGTTGACGAGCCGAGTGATTGTCGCAAACAGTACGCTCACCGATATCCCGCACATCAAGACGCCAATGATGCTCTCCAGCGGCCCTAGCATGCGCCAGTTTGACGGTAGGATTACGTCGCCATAACCCACGGTGGCGTACAAATCAGCGTTCTGCCGAAAGATGTCGGAGGATTGTAGGCGCACGTACCCCTTTGCGATAGGCTTCGATGTCCACTCGTTCCAGTCAAAATCTTTATTGGCAGTTCAAGTCGTCTCTAGAACCGGAACGTTAGCCCGGCAGTGCCATCGAGTTGATGCAGAAAAAGCACGTCACCCTTGGACCAGCAACCGGCCCAGAACGGATCACACCAAACGCCGTTGGTAATTGTATTGATGTAGACGGGCGACCACTTACCCTGAAGACGCAGTGCGAGATGTTTGCTCAAGCTATATTTTACGCCGCCCCCGAATGCCCACGTGAAGCGGGTAATGCTGCCCACGCCACTCCGGTCCGGGCCAAGATTGGTGACGCCTGCGCCAAACAGGACGAATGGCCGCATTCGCTTCTCGCGGTCATTGAAGTGCAATACGTAGTATCCCAAATATTCGTTGGTATTGAGGCCGAACACCTTCACGCCGGCGCCTCCGCTTGTGGGTTGAACCAGAGTGTCGGCGTGATTGTGGCTCCATGTGAATTCGACGCCGCCGTGGTTGCCGAGCAAGTAGCCCGCGCTAAGCCCGTAGTTCATCCCATTTCGGACGTCGATGTTCCTGAATAGGGTAGTCGAGAGATCCAGTCCACCGTTGAGCTGTCCGCCGACGAAGGGCGTAATTTCGATGCCCCTTTGGCCCCACGCCGTCGGTGCCATCACGACGGTCCAAACAATTGTTGCCAATAGGAGACTCGTTTTCATTTTCGTCCATTCTTCCGCACTCTTATTCCGAACACAGACTGTGGCTCGGTCTACGATTCCCAGAAAACTGTAAGTTGTTACAGACCCATTCACTGAATCCGATGAGGGTTATTGTCAATAGAGTCAATTATTCTAGGAGAATAGACAAGTGAGATACGTCTCTTTGCAGGCTGTGAGGGGAAGAAGACCCGGTCGACTTATTGAAAGGGCGGTAAACCGTTTGTCGTCGAGCGGCAGTTGCGTGCTTGAGGATCTAGTCCGCGCCCAGCACTCGTTCACGCAATGCGAGTCCTGGGAATGTAGTCCTGGAACTGGGGTACCTCGCCCAATTTGATACGACTGCTCCATTGCCCTCCACTGGATTCGCCTCGTACGCTCCAGGCGACATGCCGGAAGCTGCAAAAGACTACATGAGGCGGGAAGGGAGGTTGGGATGGGTGTCTGGAAGCGGACGCGCGTATTCAACTGGGAATTGATGTTCTGGATTTCCTCTCTGATTTTGGCATTTATGGCCCTAGGAGCACTGCTGGCCTATCAGAGCTTCATGCGTGCGCGGTAAACAAGACGAATAGCGCCCCTGTACGATTGGGTGTGCTCGTCACGCCGCACTCGGAAATAACTTTGACGTCTGCGCATCGACGACCACGGCCCGCTCGTAATCTTTCGGTCGGCTTCAGTCCGACCCAAACATCTCTTCGATCCGTACTTCGACCATGATTACTTGTTCAAACTCCCTCCTTTCAGAGGGAACGGGATGCCCCATCAAGTGCACGTTCTACTTCACACCATGTCCGGTTCCGAGCTGTCCCGAGTACGGACCGAACTCCAACGACTGCGAATACCCACAACCATTCCGCCACATCCAGTACAACCGAATCGCCAGCCTGCGTCCCATCCCGCTGATGCGCGTGAAACCCAGAAAGTCGAACGGCTCGGGCTTTCCTTCCCCTCTTCTTTTCCGGCGATCTTCGGCGAACCGCCCGAACTCGATCCGGCGCGTTTTATCTGGATGCAGTTCCAACCCAAACTTTCCCAGCCGTTCCCGAAAGTTCTCTAGAAAACGATCTGCTTCCGCCTAATGTTGGAATCCTAAGACGGTATTGTCCGCGTAGCGGACGACCACGACTTCGCTTGCGCACATTTCGCACGCCAAACGTCCGCCCAGAGATCGAAAACGTAATGCAGATAGATATTGGCCAGCGTCGGCGAAATCACCGACCCTTGCGGAGTACCTGTCTTCGTTTCCGACCATTTGCCTTCCTCCATCACCCCGGCGTTTAGCCATTTCTGGATCAGCCGTAGGATCCAGGGGTCGGCTACGCGATGCTCGACGAACTTAATCAGCCAACTTTTGTCGAGGTTATCGAAAATCCTCGAATGTCGGCGTCCAGTACGTAATTCACCTTCTTCCGCAGAGGCGCATACGACAGCGCGTCCAGTGCTTGATGCTGGCTAAGCCCCGGGCGAAATCCGTACGAGAAGCCGAGAAAGTATTCCTCGTAGATCTGGTTGAGGATGGTGGCCACCGCCTGCTGAACGATCTTGTCCTCCAGCGCCGCGACCCCCAGCGGGCGTTTCCGCCCGTCTTCTTTCTCTATGTACACTCTTCTCGATGGCCTCTTCTGGGCTTGATTGGGCGCGGAATTTGCAACGCAATTTGCAACAAAATCCATTTGATTTCCGGTAAGGCGTCGACACGGTGCCTGGACAGATGCCAGAGAAGACTCAAATCGTACAAACGTCAATCAATTTGGCATAGAACCTTTGAGACTTGAATTTGACCGATGAACGGCCCTCGATGTGCTTTGACGAGGCCAATTAGTTGTCGGTCGGGTTTACTGCCTTGAAAACACCTGCCCCCGCGGCACCACCAACAAAATCCGCTACAAGGTAAATCCAGATATTCGGCCAGGGAGACAGCCCCATACAGGAGATGCCCACCGCCACCGCTGGGTTGAACGCTCCGCCCGAAATGTTGCCAACGGAAAACGCCCCCACCAGAACCGTGAAGCCGATGGCCAGCCCGTAAAAGGAATTGCCGGATGTACCCTTGGCCGTAGCAGTGTTCAGCACAACGTAAACAAGCGCAAAGGTGAAAAGAAACTCTGCAAGAAGTGCCGGGAGTGTCGCCGGCTGGAGCGGTGTAACAGCAGCCCCTCCCTTCAAAAACTTGACTGCGAAGGCCGCCACCAGAGCCCCTACAGTCTGAGAAATCATGTACGGCGCTACATCTTTGGCCTCGCACTTCCCTCGTAGCCAAACGCCCAACGTAACAGCCGGATTGAAGTGCCCTCCGGAAATATGCCCGCCAGCAAAAATCATTACCATTAGCGCCGAGCCTATCGCTAACGGGGCCAACGCCCCTGCACCGTTGCCAATTACTGTGCACCCAACCGTGAGGACAAGGAAAAAGGTCCCGATAAATTCAGCGATATATTTGTTCAAGACTTACGCTCCGTTGCTTCTCGATTGAAGGCGTCCCGTGACGAGCTAGAGTACGGCGAGTTGCGACCGCATATACCTGTCAAGAGTGACAGTGTTCCGCATGGCGAACCGCCGATACCTTGAGACGCCAAGTCCCGAGCCCTTGTTCTGAAATGGTGAAATCTGGATTCTTGAGAGTTCTTTTCGCAATCGTCGGCATCGGCGCACTTGGGTTGCCACACACTGCTTTTGCCCAGCATGGTGGTCATGGCGGCGGAGGAGGATTTGGCTGGCTCTCCATACCGACTGTGAAATTCCTGCGAACTCTGCGTCAGTAAAACGCTTCCAACCGCGACAAGCAAGCATCCGGCAACTATGCGCATAGCGCCTGCATTGTAGTTTTTTGCCGCATATCCAGCAATAAGGCTCGATAGTGCGTTCAAACGCCGTTACCGGAGACTTACCCACTACCTAAATCTGCCTACGGAAAGATCATCGCTGCTGAATTTTCGGCCAAATTGATCGTGGTCAATGCCGTGCGTTATTCACACGTATTCTGCAAATAAGGCGCGTCTGCAAACAACTGTTCCGGACCAGGATTGCAAGGAATCGCTTTCAAGTACTCGTAAATTGCCCGCAGATCGTGATCGGTCATATCCTGGAAAACTGGCCAGGGCATGACCTGGAGAAGATCGCCGTTGAACGGCGGCTGCAAACAGTTGGGGGGCGCAGGAGCGCCGGGAACCCCGCAATTTGGGTGCACGTGATCGAAGTCGGTGCCCTTTCTCATGATCTGGACGAACTCTTCGTAGGTATGCCCACCCTCAGGCAGCCCCGTTTTGTCCGGTGTTAAATTGCGGGTGTAGAGGTGCGCCAATTGCGGCGGCGGGCCGAATGGGCCAAAATCTCGCCCTCCGGCCAAATACGTTTTCGTATTTATCTCTTTTGTCCCACTAAATGGAGGATTAAGAAAATAAGGGTTGCCGTGAGGGACAACAAATTCAGTGCTCGGATCTGCATCGTGGCAGCCATTACAGTCGATCTGTGCATTCACGATATAACTTCCCAATCCCACCAATGCCCGGTTCTTCCCCTCTAGGTTCAGGTGAACAGGGGCGATCTCGAATCCACGTTTAATCCTGGATTCCTCACTCTGGTCATCATCGTTGCGCGCTCTGACGTGCCTCGAGCTGTTTATCATTCCCGCGAGAATAATGGCAGCGAATGCTGTGATAACTCCTGCGATTTTCAGGGACCTGGTGTGTGTCATTGCGAGTTTCCTCCAACTTTCATGAACTGACAGAAAGGTAGGGACCTATGGCAGCGTAAGATACTCCTAGGGGGAGGGCATGTAAACAACCTTGTCATTGCTCGAAAAACTGAACCTAACTTCGACGGTGACAATCTGCCCCGAATTGTGGCCGTCCTTTCGTAATTTCCTCGAGACCGGCATCAACTCCTTCCATGAGAAGGCCGGTGAGTGTCAAGCTGTTCTTTCATTTTTTCTTTCTTCTTCTTTATTTGTCTCTTTTTTCAAATGATTCCCATTGAGCCAAGTCGCCTCTGTCGCCACCCTTCCATCCGCACTCTTTGTTGAGCGATGGTCGCACCACCACCAGGTGCATCGATCTGGATACAATAGGTCATGGAAAATCCCGTCCAGTTGACACCTCGCTTCACCCACGCCGTAGATTACGCACGTCAAGTTCACGTCAGCCTTCGCAAGGGGACTCAAGTGCCGTATATGGCGCACCTGTTGGGTGTCGCCTCGATCGTGCTTGGAGAAACCGGACATGTACCATTCCCCGTGACTGAAGACATGGCGATAGCGGCACTCCTCCACGATGCGGTGGAAGACGAGGGTGGCCTGCCGAGGCTGCGCGATATTGAAGCCAAGTTCGGAAACAAAGTCGCAAAAATAGTTGAGGGTTGCACTGATAGCTTCGTGGAGTACCCTGACAAGAAACAGGAATGGGAAGAGCGAAAGTCTTCCTACATCGAACGGCTATGGAACGAGCCACCTGAGACTTTACTGGTCTCCGTTGCGGACAAACTGTACAACGCTCGTGCAATTTTGAAGGAGTACAGACAAGTCGGTTCGGAGGTCTGGAGCCGATTCAAGAGAGGACGCAAGCAGCAGCTTTGGTATTTCGACGAACTCATCAAAGTTTACGAAGAGAGATGCTCGACCTGGCAGATAGTGCAAGAACTCAAACGAACTGTCAAAGAACTCGCCCAGATTTCCGCAACTGACAGAATTTCGGAACCTGGACAAACCGCTTAGAATTTGGCCCCGATGCCCTCAATCAGTTGACGTAGATACTGCTGGACTGCCCAGCGTACGAATCAAATACGTGATTCTAGCCCTGCTCCCGTGGAATCGAGAACGTCGCGAGCGCTGCAAAGAAATGACCAAGCCTGCATGTCGCGGAAGATCGATTGAGTCTGTTCCTTGATCGATGAGGAGAGCAGGGCACAAAAGCCTTCTCTACTTCTGCGCCCTGCCTATTGATTGGTTCGAAGCGAGAATAACACAGTGTCCAGCCAGAACACGTCGTATTCAATTAGGAGAAGTTCTTAGAACTACGATTAGGCGGAAGAACAGTCATAGGACTGTACCCAGTTCACACGCGGACTAGCGTCTCGGACCTGCGGGACGAAATTTCGAAGATCGCCGCGTTCGAGGTCGTGTCGTGCGATTCGAGTGTCGTGTGATTCCGTGCGCGGAGCCGGGGGGGCGGGCCGCATCCCTTTGCCGGATTTACGCTATTTCGTGGCTGCGTTGGTGACTGCGGCGGCTGCTTCTTTGAGCCTTCACCGCGCTCCCGTATCGGGAGTAATCCTCATGGAGTGTCCATATTGTGCTGAACAGGTCAAGGATACTGCCCTAGTCTGCGCTCATTGCACTCGGGATCTTACATTCTTCAAGCCGGTGATGGTGAGATTGGACGCGCTGGAAAAACACATTGCAGACGTTGAAGACTCTTTGGAAGCGCAACCGTTGGCGGAAGATCATCGAGCGGTGCCAAGGAGGTCGTGGCGCGTCCCAATCTTAGCGGTGCTTGTCACGACGCTCATTGCTGTGTCTTCATATTGGGCCAGCCTGCCAGAAGCCACCTCAGGTCCACTACTTCTCATATCCATCTTCTGCCCTTTGCCGATTTCCATGTGGGTCGGATTGATAACGACCCACAAAGTAAAGTCGGAAGGCGGTTCGGAGCTGTCTACTCAGCTAGGCGTAGCTTCGTACTTGTTGCTTGGCTTGGCTGCGGGTTTTCTCACCTTCGGAAGCATGGCCCTTCTTATATGGGCGCGCCACCTTGGGGTTTTTACAAGCGACTTTTGGGCCGCAGCACTTATCTGGATAGCAGGTTCTGCGGCGTTGTTTGTCGGCGGGGGCCTTGTTGGGCGGTGGCTGCGGAGGAAAGGAGCGAGGACCACCCCTTCGCGGTGGTTGTACGAGCCTGAAACTCTCTCCGAAGGTTGGTTAGCCGTGAGGGCTGATGCCTCACTTAGAATCTCAGGCACAACATGTCTCGGCAGCTTATGCATGCACCTGTTTCGAGCTACCCGGCGTCGTGAATCCACGCAGCAGCATTCGCGGAACATAGTGTTGGTTCGTGGTGTTCGCTGGCATTATTGAATTCTAATCGGCTTCAGGTACGAATCTTTTCATGCACTCCCGGAATTCCGGCCCATGCATCTTCACCCGGACGCCATCATCCCGGACAGCTAGCACTTTGGTTCGGGGATTAACAGGAAAAAACACTGGAGCCGAGGGCGAGAGTTGAACTCGCGACCTGACGATTACGAATCGTCTGCTCTACCACTGAGCTACCTCGGCCTGCAAAAATTATCCCATCAGGGCAGTCAGCATATCAAGCGCAGCGCGAGATTCTGCGTCGGAAGTTTCCACATAAAAGTCGAGCGTGGTGGCAATATCCGAGTGCCGGAGGATGGCTTGAATCACCTTCGGCTTCACACCCATCGCGTAAAGATTGGATGCGAGGGAACGGCGGAAGCAGTGCCAGCCCTTCCACTTCGGAATCGACTCATCCGGCTCGAACGCGTGATCTTCCTGCGCCTCGTGGAGATGCTTCGGATTGTGGCAGACGGAACAGCGAGTCAACAGCGGGACGATCACGCGGCGCACCAGATTAGGAAGGTTCATCGAAGTCCCACGCCGTTCTCCCTGAAACATCCAGTCGGTTGGCTTCAACACCTTCCCCAAATTTTCCTCTTCCACAGAACCCGTCGAGGTAGTGATGATAATTTTCCAGCATCGAGCGGAGTATGTGGAGAACGGGAACCGTGTTCTCGCTCGACTCGGTCTTAGGCAGTCCTTGCTGGGTTCGCCACATGGTTCGCTCTACCGACAACTTGTCGCCTTGGAAGTCTCTCCATTGCAATCCTCGGAGTTCCGCCAAGCGCAGCCCCGTAAACGCGGCAGTCGCTACCACCGCGAAGGCAACCCGTCCTGAATAGTCCGGCCAGGACACGTTTGCGAGCAGCGTCGTAATCTCTTTCACCGTGTAGGTGTCGCCTCGGAACTTCACGCGGCGAACGCTCCGTGGGAGAGACACGTCGCGCATGGGATTCTCATCGTCAAGGTAGCCTTCCACGCGAGCGTGTTTGAATACGCCGCTCAAAAAACTCTTTAGACGGAGCAAAGTCTTGTGCCCCATCTCGGGGTTGTCTTTGGCAATTGCAGAGAGCAGGCGCTGCCCGTGGGCAGCACGAAAATCACGGAGCCGAAGCTTACCTAGTCGGTGCTTGAAATGTCTTTCCCACTCATCTCGCTTGTAATTTTTATAGGTGCTCGGGCGAAGGAACTGCAAGTCAATCGCTCGTAAGTGCTGTAAATGCTTTGCTTTCAATGGTGCTGGAGCGTGAACGTTGCTTTACGAATCGGCTGCTCTACCACTGAGCTACCTCGGCTTCGATTGAAAAGAAAGGGGTTGTTTACTACGTTCGTTGTTGGCGATTCTCCGTCGAACCCCGATCGAATCAACTCCTGACGTCGCGTCGGCGAAAGCCATCTAGAGTAGGCCCTTGTGCTGCGAACTTTGGGCCCCTCCCCATTTCCAATCCTATCGTAACGGATGCAGATTGAAAAGACTTCCCAGGTTTCTTGTCTTAGCTCCATAATTCTGTCACCCCTTAACGGCGACGTGACACTGTCACTCTATGAACAGGAGACAGTTCCGTTGAGTCAGAAGGAATTGCAAAGAGTGAGCGTATTCGGAGCATGCATCAAGGGAGAGTTGGCGTGTGCCAGAGCCGCCGTACTCCTATGCTTGAGCGTGCGCCAATTAAACGCTTGAAGAAACGTATACGCAAAGACGGGGAGGCGGCTCTGGCACACGCCAATCGCGGCCGACCTAGCCCGCGTCGCCTTCTGGCGGATGACGCGGCCGTATCCTGCAGTCTCGCCCGCACCCGTATGTCGGTTTAACGATCATCATCTCTGCGAGAAGCTTCGCGAGGTGGAAGGTTGCTCACTCGGTCGCGAGACTGCTCCGCCGTCTGCTGCGCAAGAATGGTCTCGGTTCCCCCGAAAACGGCGAGCTCCTACGCATCGCCAGCGACGTCTTTGTCGGCTCGGATGGCGAAATGCTGCTCCTCGATGGCAGCCTCACGCTGGCTCGAAGAGCGCGGCCCACGATTCACCCTCCTCGGCTATCCAGGACGATGCCACCGGCAAAATTCCTGTTCGCCGAGTTCTTTCCCTCGGAAGACGCTCTCGGTATCTCCACCTGCTTCGCCAGATGCTGCGTCGCTACGGCGTGCCGCTTAGTTTTTACGGTGATCACACGGCATCTTCGTCCGCAACGACGACGACTGGACGATCGAAGAACAACTCGCTGGAAAACGGCAACCTACCCAGTTCGGTCGTGCTCTCGACGCAACTCGGCGTCACCTACATTCCGCCAACAGCCCGCAGGCCAAGGGCCGCGTCGAACGTCTCTGGGGTGCTGCTTCAAGATCGCCTCACCAGTGAACTGCGGCTTGCCGACGCAGCGGACATCGACTCCCGCCAACCCGTGCTGCGCAGCTTCATCACCGACTACAACCATCGCTTTGGCCGCGAGCCTCGCGAAATGGAAACGGCTTGGCGTACGGCTCCCAGACAGCCTCGACCGCATCTGCTGCTTCCTCCACGAGCGTATCGTCAGCAACGACAATGTCGTGCAGTGGGACGGTCGTCACTTCCAAATCCCTCCCAGCCACCGCTTCAGCTTCGCCGGTGCCAAGGTGCAGATCTGCGAATCCCTTCGAGGAAGCATCGCGATCTACCACGGAGACAGCAAGCTTCATCACGCGGACTTACAAGGGGGTGACACTTTCATCGGGCCGTTAAGGTGACATTTTCACGTTGCTATAACAGACTTCCCAGGTTTCTTAGCTTTCTTGCATCAAACATGTTTCCCTCGCGCGGTGTTTTCTTGAGAAGTTCAGTTAGCTGACGCGGCAAGGGCAGCGGAATCGCTCTACGCTCCCTCTGGTGAGTTCCTTCTCGGATAACAAAAAATCTCGAGCGACCGACTACCAGGCTATCGTTGAGGTGCGATGGGATCGGTTGCTTTGAGCATGACCAGCAGGCTTCGAGCCTGCGCGTTTGTGGGATCCAGGCGTAAGGCAACCTGCGCATCGTCCCTGGCTGACGCCAATTCACCGCGGCCATAGCGAATTACAGCGCGATTCGACCAGGAGCGCGCGTACTGGGGGGACGTGGCGATCTCCTGATTTAAAAGCTTCAGTGCCTCGTCATTCTGTCCGAGCTTCATCAGCTGCGTCGCTAGGTTTACGACCCTGAAATCGTGGGTGGCGGCATCCTCTGGGGTAAAAGACAGCGCAGTTCGAAGCAGTCGAAGGGCCTGTTGATCGTGGCCGACGCGGGACTCGGCAAGTCCATAACCCTCCAGGGCGTAGTCCAAATCCGGGTAGGTGCGGAGCGCGGTTTGGAATTCTATGCGGGCCGCATCCACCTGGCCGAGCATTAAGTACTCGCCTCCGAGATCCGCGTGCATTTTTGCACTTCCTGGGACCGCGCGGACGGCGGCTGAAAAGAGAGTGAGATTGTCGCGCCAGTCACGGTTGCGGACCACGGTCCGCAGGGCCAAAGTTGTCACAATAATGGCGAACACCGCCCATGCCAATCTCCGGTTGCGATTCTCAAGCCGGATCCAAATCAGGGTAACCAGCAGGCAAAAGCCGGCCGAAGGAAGGTACGCGAGCCGTTCGCCCATGATCGTTCCCGTTGGCACAAGAACGTTGGCCGTAACGGCAAAGCCCGCCAGATAGATCGCTCCGGCCAAGAACCATTCGCTTCGCTGGGTCCGGAAAGCCCAGATCCAAATAGCCAGCACCAAGACAGCCGCGATGGCAGCAGGCAGTGTTCGTCGCCAATCCTCATAGAGGAGAATTGCGCTATAAGAATAGTCGCAGGAAAGTGTAGCCGGATAGATGTGCAGGCCCAAATATTTCCAAGCGACACGCAGCGCGTTGAGAATTCTCCATGTGTCGGGAAGGCTGGCGAGCGGATTGTCGAGAAAACTGACGCCCTTAGCTCCGAACCGCCCTCCCTGCACTTTCCAGAGTAGAGGAATGTACAGCGCGGTGACACCAGCGATCCAAGCGTACCGGTGAAGCGGCTTTAGCTTGCCGCGGGCATAATCGCCCGCGAGCGCCAGCGGCAAAAAAGCCACGGCCGATTCCTTCGACAGCAGCGCAAACGCAAAAGAAACCAGTGCGAGAATAGGCCGGTCGTGCAGATGTAGGAGCCACGCTGCCAGGAGAAATCCTGCGGCAAGCAACTCGGCGCGTCCGACAATGGAGGTTACAGCCTCAGTATGAATCGGGTGCAAAGCGAATAACCAAGCGGACGCTAAGGCAATGGTTGCTGCTCGCGATACTGGATCGAGGAGTCTCCGTAAAACAAGGTAGAGCAACAAAATGACCGTCGCGTGCAGCAACAGATTGAAGAGGTGATAGCCGAACGGCCGGTCACGGCCTACTTTCCAATTCAAAGCGAAGCTGGCGAATGTGACGGGGCGAAAAAGGTTATTGGCCCGGCTCGGCTCGAATAGTCCTTTTACGGAAGGACTGGTCACAGCCGGGTTGTTCGAGATGTATACGTCATCGTCCAGGGTGAAGCCGTTCAGCAATGTGTTCCCGTAAACCAACATCGCCACGGCCAACAGCAGCAAGAGATGCAAACGCTCATTCATTCAGCGCAAAACCTTTTCCGGGTCATGGCAGTTCGGAAGGCACGCCGCCCCTGTCGGCGCATGGAGCGAATGACTTCCATTGGCGATTCGATTCCGCAATTTTCGCCCGGATTTCCGGTGTGCACTCGCAAACCTTGCCATCAAGCGGGTTTCAGGGTTTGTGCTTACAAACCTTGAGCTCAGAAGACCCGGATTTTTCAACGCGAAAAGGGATACATCAGCCAGCCCAGCGCCACCGCCATCAACACGAACATTGCGAACGACCATGCAGCATACTTGAGCCGCTCGAGTGGATCGCGGCGGCCGAGCGTGCCAAACGCCACCGAAATAATCACCGCAAAGAGCAGCAACGATTGAAAGTGCGACAAATGCAGCGGCACCATGCCGGTCATGCTTTGCGTCTCCGCGCCGCTTCGTAAGCATGCAGCGCGGCTAACAAGTTTAAGACACCCGCCGTCGCCAGGAATCGCGTGCCGTAGTCGCCGTCGGCGTGAGAAACATCGGCTCCCGACGGTTCCAGGCCGCGCGCAAGATAGTAAAAACTGCCGGTTCCCAAATCCGCAGCGTAGCCAAGCCGCGCAAAGGCATCGTCGCCGCCCGGCGTAAAGAGATTGCCTCGCATTCCGGTTCCGAGATATACCAGAAATCCCACCGTCAGAAAAATCGTTACCGCGCGGCCCCACATTCTTAGCAGGGCGTGACCGAAACCCGGCAAAATCCAGCCCACAATAGCGATCGCGACCGCGCGAAAATCGTGGGCGACCGCGCGATTGGAACGTACTTGCGGTGGATGCGCTTCGTGAACCGGAGCCGGGGTATCGCCGGTTTCCGCGCTCGCCTTGCTTGCTGCGCCGCCTACTATCCTGCTTTTAATTGGATCGTCGGACATTTTTCTTCTTCGCTGAGAGTAGGACCGAGATTAGGCTAGCAGCGCGAGAATCTCCTTTTGCACAGCACCTGTAACTTCCGCCTTACTTTCGTCAACATACACGTTCACTTCGCTACGCATGCCGAATTCCGGAAGATAGATTCCCGGCTCGACAGAATTGCAAGTCTTGGCGATCAGCCGGCGGGTATCGTGCGTTTCGAGTCCGTCCATATTTACACCGTTTCCATGAACGGTTTGGCCGATGCTGTGGCCGGTGCGATGAATAAAATATTTTCCGTAGCCGGCCTTTTCCACCACGCTGCGCGCAGCCTTGTCCACCTGCCAGCCTTGCAGGGGCTTGCCCGCCGCAGCCGAGGTTTGAATTAAGCTGACCGCGCGATCCCGCGCCTCCACCAAGACTTTGAAAATCTTCGCGTACTTTTCCGGTACTTTTGCGCCCAGATAGCCAACCCACGCTACATCGTAGTAAACGCTGCCGGGAGTCTTCAGCTTTCCCCAAATGTCCAGCAGGAGCAAATCGCCTTCCTTGATTTCGGTTGGCCTGGCAGTCGATGGCGCATAATGCGGGTCGCTGGCGTGGGCATTCACCGCGACGTCCGGACCATCATCGGCCGTGATGTCGGCCTTCTCAAACTCCGATAGGATCCACTCCTGCAGCGCCACTTCGGTCAACGGCTTTTTATCGCGCACGCCTTTCCCAGCAAGCGCAAATGCTTCACGGACAATGCGGTCGATTGCTTTGCCGGCCACCAAATGCGATTGCAGTTGTTCCGGCGTCCAGCAGGCTTCGTATTTCTGCACCAGGTCGGCAGACGTGACCACTTTCACGCCGCAGCTCTTGACCAGTTCTACGGTGCCCGCGTCCACCATCGCCACATAAGGGATGGAATTTTTCGGGGAATACTGCATGGCAACAGTCTTCGCGCGGCCCATCATTTTCTTCAGGTTTTCGCGCAGCTCTTCCTGGCCCGAATAGTAGGAGGTATCGCCCGGCAGCGTGAATAACGATTCGGCTTCTATCTTGTGCGCGAGCTTCTTTGGTGCTCCCTTGGCCGGAACAAAATAAAACCAGCGCCGCGTGCGCATCGCGTTCGGTAGATCCAGGATACGGTGCGCGATCGGATCGCGGCCGCGAAAATCGTAGAACAGCCAGCCATCCAGCTTTGCGGCCCGCAAATCACTCTGGATTTCGTCGAGTTGAAAGCTCATTGGCGCGGCGCACTCCCCTGTCACGTGAATCTTAAACGTCATGTAGCGCGAGCGCTTCGATTTCCAGCGGGGTAACTCCAAAAATCTCCACACGCTTGCTGCGGCTGCGCTCGCCGGACAAAATTCTAACAGCCGACTTGGGCCTTTTCAAAAGGTCCGCCAGAAATGCGCACAAAGCCTGGTTCGCGCGCTCTTCGACCGCAGGCGCCTGCAATCTGATCTTCAGCGAGCCGTCCATCACGCCGGCGACTTCATTCTTGCTGGCGCACGGCTGCACGCGCACTGCGAACGATACCGATCCTCGATCCGGATGCGTTTTTAACTCCAGCAGGATCATTCTTTACCAGGCTCTTTCGTATTGTACGGGCGCATGGACGGCGGCGCCGAATTGCTTCGCGGCGCGCATCGGCCAGTAGGGATCGCGGAGCAATTCGCGCGCGAGAAAAACGAGATCAGCCTGACCGCGGGTCAAAATAGCGTCCGCTTGTTCGGGTTCGGTGATCATACCGACCGCTCCAGTGGCTATGCCGGCGTTTTTGCGAATTGCCTCCGCGAACGGCACCTGGTAGCCCGGCCCGACGGGAATTTTCACATCCGGCACCAACCCGCCGCTCGAGGTGTCAATCAAATCCACGCCCGCCGTCTTCAGTAGTTTTGCCAACTCGATGGATTGCGGCAAATCCCAGCCACCCTCCTTCCAATCCGTCGCGGATATTCGGCAAAAAAGTGGCAGCTGTTTCGGCCAAACTCTGCGAATCGCCTGCGCGACGCGCACCACCAGACGGACGCGATTTTCGAAGCTGCCGCCATATTCGTCACTGCGTTGATTGGAAAGCGGGGAGAGAAATTCGTGCAGCAGATAGCCGTGTGCGGAGTGAATCTCGACTACTTCGAATCCGGCAGCCAGCGCGCGTTCGGCTGCCTGCGCGAAGTTTTTCACCACCACGTCAATTTCGGTAAACGTCAAAGCGCGCGGCGCGGGGTAATCTTCAGCGAAGCGAATTGCGCTCGGCGCGACCGGCTCCCAGGCGCCGTCTGCTGCGTGTAGAGCCTTACCGCCACGCCAAGGCACATTCGTGCTTCCTTTGCGTCCCGCATGCGCCAGTTGCATTCCCGGTACCGCACCATGCTCGCGAACAAACTTCGCGATTGGACGCCAGGAATCAACGTGTGAGTCCAGATAAACCCCAGTGTCGGCAGGGGAAATCCTTCCGCGCTCCTCGACTGCAGTAGCTTCGGTGAAAACCAGCCCTGCGCCGCCTATGGCGCGGCTGCCGAGATGCACCATATGCCAGGGCTGCGGATGCCCTTCCACCGCGGAATATTCACACATCGGCGAAACCGCAATGCGGTTCTTCAACTGCAGTTTCCGCAACCGGATCGAACTAAAAAGATTCATTCTCTGTTTACCTCTCGTCTGTTGGATGCTGCGGAAGAGCGCGCGTTCCAAATAGCGCGGTGCCTACGCGAACTTCGGTTGCGCCTTCTTCGATGGCCACTTCGAAGTCATGAGACATGCCCATCGACAACACGGGCAGCTTTTTTCCCAGCCGTTGCCCGAGATCTTCTTGTAAGACGCGGAGCTCGCTGAAATACGGCCGCACTTTTTCCAGGTCATCGAGAAACGGAGGAATGCACATCAGCCCCTGAAAATCGAGACTGTGCAAAGCAGAAATCTGCTCGGCAAGCGGACCAAGTTCTTCGCGCGCAACTCCGCTCTTCGTCTCTTCCGGAGCGATGCGAACTTCGATCAGCACGCGTAACTTTCGCGATTCGCCGAGCTCAACACGGGCGCGGTCCAGTCGTTGCGCCAGCGCAAAATCATCCATCGAATCAACAAAGTGAAAAAACTTCGCAGCCTTGGCTGCCTTGTTGCTTTGCAAGTGCCCGACCAGATGCCAGTCGGCAGGCAAGTCTGCGAGCACAGTTCGCTTCCCTTCCCACTCTTGTACCCGGTTTTCCCCAAAATGCCTGACGCCTAGTTCGAAAGCAGCGCGGATTTCAGCTGCCGGATGGGTTTTCGAGACCGCAATCAGTGTGATGTCATCAGCTGTTCGCCCAGCCCGCATCGCGGCAGCCGCGATGCGCTCACGAACTGCTGCGAGCCGTTTCTGTAAATTGCTTTCATCCATGGCAAACTGAAATCGTACCACGCGCGCCTTTGCGGCTTGCTGCGGCTCCGGTTAGACTAACGCTCGGTACAACATTCGACTCATGAAGAATCGCGGAACATTTATCGCCATTGAAGGCATCGATGGCAGCGGCAAGCAAACTCAAGTGCGATTGCTGGCACGCGAATTGGAATCGCGCGGCTACGAGGTTTTGTCCACCGGCTTTCCCCAGTACGGCTCGTGGTTCGGAAAAATGGTCGGGCAGTTTCTTAACGGCGATCTGGGGCCGCTCAACTCCGTAGACCCGCACTTTGCCGCGTTGCTGTATGCCGGCGACCGGTTCGAATGCAAACAACCCATCGTCTCGGCCCTCGAAAGCGGCGGCGTTGTTCTCGCTGACCGTTATGTTGCTTCAAGCCTGGCGCACCAGGCCGTCCGTGCTGCTCCAGAAAAGCGCGTCGAATTCCGCGCCTGGATCGAGCATCTGGAATACGACATCTACGGCCTGCCCAAAGAAGATCTGGTTCTGTACTTGCGGCTACCGCCGCGTGAAGCACAAACCCTGATCGCCAAGAAATCCGCGCGCGGGTATACCGATTCCGCTCACGACATCCTGGAATCCAATATTCGCCATCTGCAGGAGGCCGCGGACATGTACGACGAACTGGCACGCGCTTCGAACTGGAAAACCATCGAGTGCTTTAACTCCGCAAAACAAATGATTCGGCCCGCCGATGAAATTTCCGTTGAGGTTCTGGCTGCGGTGCTTCCCAGTATCACGCAGCGGCAAAAGGAAAAGGTTTAGCCGTGGCTTTCTCTGAATTTCGTGGCAATTCGCAAATCGTCACTGCGCTTCGTGGCGCATTGCACGCCGGCCGTGTGCCGCATGCGCTGCTTTTTACCGGCCCGCAGGGCGTTGGTAAATACACGTTGGCGCGCCTGTTCGCACAGGCTGCGAATTGCGAACGCCTCACCGACGATGCTTGCGGCGAATGTTACACCTGCCAGCGCATAGCATTACTCGCCGAACCGCAACGCCTGATCGAACAGGGGCTGGCCGAGCGCGGCGAAAGCGCCGATGCCGCCATGGTCGAACGCACTCCGCTCATCCTGCAGACCCATCCCGACGTTTGGGCCCTGGTTCCCGATCCCGTTCGCCTTAAGTCCCCGGTTGCGCGTCCGGTCCTGCGCATCGGCCAGCTTCGCGCCGTCCAGCGCGCCGCCTATTTTCAGCCGATGGGCCGACGACGAGTTTTTATTCTCGACGGCGCGGACACTATGCGTTGGGACGTAGCCAGCGTCTTCCTGAAAATTCTTGAAGAGCCGCCGGCCTCTGCCACTCTTATCCTGACCGCACCGTCTCCGTACTCGCTTCTGCCAACTATCGTGTCACGATGCTTACAATTTCACTTCGCTCCGCTGCCTGCCGGCGAAGTCGAAGCCATCCTCAAGGAAAAATCGCAGCTATCGTCCAACGCCGCGCGCCTCGCAGCGCAGCTTTCCGAAGGCCGACCGGGATACGCTCTGGAAATGGATGCCGCAAAAGAAAGCGAGCGCCGCAGCAATGGTCTGAAGATCCTGGGACGCGCGGCGCGCGGCGAAGAGTTTGCTCAGCTTTTCGCGCTCACCAATGCCATATCAAAGGACCGCGAAGTATCCTTCGAAGAACAACTTTCCGTTTTTTATAGTTTACTTGCCGACCTACTCGAAATCAGCTCCGGCATCGCGTCACCGCAGCTCCGCAACCTGCCGCTGCGAAAGGACTTGGAAGCCATCGCGAAACAAATTGACACCGGTTGGGTGATGCGTGCCCTTCGCGGCCTCGATCAACTTGCCGCTGGCGCGCGCCGCAATCTCAATCGGCAACTTGGCCTGGATGCGCTCGCTGCCGAACTTTCGCCTGCACGGTCTTCCCGTAGATAGCCAACAAAGTTCCCTCAATTCCTAGCGTGAACTTTTTTTTCCAAACTGTAACCGCATGCCCGCAAAGCGCATCTCACACTCATTGGTGCTAATTTCCCACCTTTGGGCCAAAATAAGGAGTGTTTATGGTGAATCGTCGTATGTTTCGCCCAGGTTTTCCTGACGTAAAGGAACCTCTCCCGCCCCGCATCGTGCATCAGAATCACAACGCTGGCCCGGCCCCAAGCAAGAAGCCCGCTCCACCAGAAATCACTCATGCAGAGAATTTCTACTGGATCAAGCAGATGCAATCCCGCACCCCGATGGTGGTGGCGTTGGAAAACGGCGAAACCCTGCACGGCATCGTGGAGTGGTATGACCGCGATTGCATCAAGCTTACGCGCCAGGGCAGCCCAAACCTGATGATCTTCAAGCGCACCATTAAATACGTCCACAAAGAAGGTGGCGAAAACGGCGACGAATAGCGAAGCCCCAAGTTCTGCGTCGTCTTGGTCTTACTGTATCGCTAACTCCGTTCAAACTGGGCGTTTCACTCAGAAGCGGTCTGCGATGTTCGAGTTCCAGACCCGCCAAATGTCATCAGCGCTTTTGCAGCCAATTGGCCCTGTGCGTTCCTGACGTCGCATTCCACTACGACAAAACTCCTTCCAGCCCGCAAAACCCTGCCCTCTGCTTCCACCTTGCCCTCGGCAATGGGCAACAGGTAGTTGATTTTCAGCTCGATAGTCGCCAGTTCCGCCCCGACAGGCGACACTGTATAGGCAGCGATGGCTCCAGCCGTATCGGCCAGAGTCGCAATCACTCCTCCGTGGACAACGTTGTGAATCTGGCGATGGTCATCCGTTACTGTCATTCCCAAGACCGCGCCACCTTCATACAGCTTTTCCACCTCAAGACCTACCAACACGCTAAAATTGCTCAACTTCAGCCGGCTCTGGGCGTACGCCAAAAGCTCCGCGCTCAGCTCATGCTTAAGCTCATTACCCAAGATTCCCCCTAGCACCGTCGCGAACCCGTCAACCCCGCCTCTCGCACGATGTCACGGATTGCGTCGTCTCGCGTCTAATACAGCACCCGATCGCACCAGCGGCACGTCGGGCGAAGGCCGCCATTCTAGCAGCAACCCGCAGCGCGGGCATGTTAGCCTCGCTGCAACTTGGGAACCTCGAAATCATGCGCATCGGCATAACCTGCTACCCCACTTACGGCGGCTCCGGAGTCGTTGCCACCGAGCTCGGCCAGGAGCTGGCTGCCCGTGGCCATGACGTCCATTTCATCAGCTACGCCCCGCCTATCCGCATGAACCTGAACGACCCGCACATCTTCTTCCACGAAGTCGAGGTCGCCTCGTACCCCCTTTTCGATCACCCACCTTACGCCCTGGCCCTCGCCACCAAAATGCTTGAGGTCTTCGAGGCCGAATCGCTGGATTTGCTGCACGTCCACTATGCCATTCCACATTCAGTCAGTGCCATGCTGGCACGATCGATGGCAGCTCCGCGCCGCTTGCCGTTCATCACTACGCTGCACGGCACAGACATCACGCTCGTAGGCAGCAACCGTTCCTATCTTCCTATCACCAAATTTTCCATCGAACAAAGCGACGGCGTCACCGCCATTTCACGGTATTTGCAGGAGCAAACCGTCCGCGAGTTTGACATCAAGCGCCCAATCGAAGTCATTCCGAATTTCGTCAATTGCGATCTCTACACGCGCCAGCCAAATCCCTCGCAGCGCGCCAAATGGGCGCCGGCCGGCGAGCCCATCCTCATGCATCTCTCGAATTTCCGACCTGTAAAGCGCCTCACCGACACCGTCGAAATCTTCGCGCAAGTCCGCGCCAAAATGCCCGCAAAGCTCGTACTAATCGGAGACGGCCCGGACCGCGGCGCCGCTGAGTATCTGGTCCGCAAAAAGAAGCTGCAGAAAGATGTGCACTTCCTCGGCAAGCAGGACCAGGTCTATCACCTGCTCTCAGAGGCCGATCTATTCTTATTGCCTTCTCAGTTGGAATCGTTTGGACTCGCGGCCCTCGAAGCCATGGCCTGCGAAGTTCCCGTCATCGCCACCAATGTCGGCGGAGTCCCCGAAGTCATCGAGCATGGAGTGGACGGCTATTTAGTCGAGCCCGGCGAAGTCTCCACCGCCGCC
The DNA here is from genome assembly GCA_963743735.1 of uncultured Acidobacteriota bacterium. Classification (GTDB taxonomy): domain Bacteria; phylum Acidobacteriota; class Terriglobia; order Acidiferrales; family UBA7541; genus Acidiferrum. The sequence continues at coordinate 159,494 of CAVURF010000001.1, read as the reverse complement.
AAGTACGCGATCGATCTTCTCTCGCGTGCCGACCGCGGCCGCGAAATGGGCCAGCGTGCGCGCGTTCACGCCAAGAAAAATTTCTGCGCCAACGACGTCATCCCGTCGTACGAGCGCTACTATCAACGCGTCCTCTCAGAAACGCGAGCCGCCTCAGCCTGAGCTTTGAACCTTCCGCCTTTCGGCTCAAGAAATGTCCACGGTGTCTCCGTGTCCTCGGTGTGCTCTGCGCCCATTCCGTATCTTTCTTGCTTCTTGTATCCAAGTCTCAGTTGCAAAACAGCCAGCAGGAGTCTCCGTTTTCCTCTGCGCCTCATTTTTTCTATCTCTGGGCTAATTCCTTCCTGCTTCCGCCTCTTCCCGAATATGCCGCAGCACCCGCATATGAATGCGATGAATCACGTAGTCCGACCACCAATGCCAATACGTCTCCGGCCACATCGAATGCGAATACCATGTAGTCCCTTCCACCCGCGTGCGCCCGCCCGGTAACTCCGTCAACTCAAATTGCCCCAGGCGCGATTCGAAATATCCATGCAGATGCCGCGGTTCGATGTGCCCATAAGGAGTCAACTCATTCAACGGCGCGGGATTTGCCGTTACGCTAAATCGCAACAGATGCGGTTCGTCCCACACCACAATCGGCTCAACAAACGGTCCGGTAGAAAAAACGCAGTGCCGTACCGCACCCGCCCCATGTCCTGTAATTTCCGCCCGAATTGGATAGGCAATCCCCGCCCGGAAAAGCATCTCTCGCGGCGGCGGTATCTCCGTAAACGCCACAACTTTCTCCCACACGTTTTCAGGAGGCGCGCTAATTTCGATGGCACTCTTCACTTCGAACACGCCCGCCTGCGGCCGCGTCAAATGCTCCACCCCATAAAATCCCGGCGCCAGCAACACCGCCATGGACAATATCGCTGGCGCATTTCGCCGTCCCCAATGCGCCGCCTGAATCACAAATCCCAAACTTCCGCCAAGCAGCGCCAATATCGCCGCTAGCGGCGCCGCCATCAGAAGACAAATCACACCCTCCATCGCCACCATCAGCAGAATGGCTCCGAGTATGGCAATCGGCAGAATGGCTACCGTCACGCATTCCCCGTAACCGCGTGGCCGGTGATAGCTATGTGTTAGGACGGCGAACAAGCCCAGGCAAAATGGCAATCCCACAAACAGTCCCCAACCATATTGCGCGATGACCTGCGTACCCAAAAACGTAAATGCCAAGCCGATCACAGCAGTTAGCCCGATGCTGACCAGCGCGCTGGCCGCCCGTGTGTGCGGTATACAACGTTCAATAACATTGCGAGCCGGCCACGGAGTGCCTTCTTCCGAGTCGGCAATAGCGACGGACGGCTTCACGCTCAACACCAGATAAAAGACTAAATTCGCGATTGGCGCAAAAAACATCGCAGCCAGCCATGTCGGTTCGCCCGCATCGCGCAACCGTTTCACCGTCATCACCAGCCCCAGCCAGATGAAAGGCAGCGCCAGAAACATCATTGTGCCCGCGAATATACGGTCACCCAAACCCAGCGAGTGCAGACCGGTAATCGGGCCGAATGGCCGCCAGTAATTCAGCAAACTCCATGGCCGGTGGAATAGCCGCGTAACCACGACCCAGTCCACGGCAAACTTCAACAGAAACGCCGACGCTCCAACCGAAAAATACGTGGCGCGGTTCACGCGCCCTTCCCATCGCCAGAAATTTTCTATGCGCATCAACGGTCTCCAGTTACGACCTGCTTCGCAACTCGCAAGTCTGGCTAACACAACCGCGCCGCTCGGCAATCCATTTATAAGCCGCATCCAAAACACGCATCATTCCTGGTAACGCCGCCAGCCACACAAACGGGCGCGCCCACCAGATTTCGCGCGCCACCGCGACGACTGCTCCTGCCCCGCCAAACTGTTCTCCATCGCTCAGCAAAAATCGCAGCTCCGTCAGCAGCTCTTCCCGCTTCATTCCAAGCAGCGCGCCCACTCGTGGATCCTGCAATGGCGCCACTCCCAATCCACGCGGTAGCAGAATCGGCGCGATCCAGCGCGCCATCCGCGTACAGAATCGGCACTCCGAGTCAAAAAACAGCCAGCCACGCGCCTGCCGCCCTTTGCGATCCGTAATCTCGTCCACCAAAGTAATCATGGCCCCTTCTTTTCCGCGAACCTCCGCGGCGTACTCTTTCGTCTCCGCGTTATCGTTTCCCGTTTTTTCTGTGCCGTCATTTCGTTACGTCGCTACATCGTTTCTTCCTTACTTCTGTTCTCTGTGAGCTCTGTGTCTCTGTGGCAAATCCTTTCTTGTCTTCATCCCGCCTTCTTATTTCCAGTACCCAGCAAAGTAATCACTTTCCCGCGCAGCTTCACAACGCTCTTTAGCGCCCCAGTGGGCATCCGCAAAATTTCTTCAAACAATCCCGACATCGCCACCAGAAATTCCAGCATCGCCTCCAAACGCTCTTTGGTGTACGCGTCACCCTGCCCGCTCTTTGCTTCCTGTACGCACTCAGCCAGCACCCGCAACGTCGGATCGATCTCCCGCTTCTTCCGTTCCTCCGCCACAATCCGAAAAATCTCCCAGACATCTTTCAGCGTCTCGAAGTGATCTCGCCGGTCGCCAAGCACATGCACCACGCGCACAATTCCCCATCCCTGCAATTCCCGCAAACTCGTGCTCACATTCGACCGCGCCACCGAAAGCGTCGTCGAAATCTCATCCGCCGGCAACGGCTTCGCCGCCAGATACAACAGCGCATGTACCTGCGCCACCGTTCGGTTAATCCCCCACTTCGTTCCCATCTCTCCCCAATGCAAAATAAATTTCTCCTCGACCGGCGCCAACCTCGTCCTTGCCTCTCCGCTCATCGCCTTCTCCCTCTCCTTCAGCCATAACCGTTGTACCTGATTACTCTGTTATTTCTGTCTTTACAGAATATACAGAAGTCGAGGTGAATTTGCAAGCCTTTAATTTTGAAACTCTAGAGGGGCTACTCGGCGAATCCCGCGCGGCGCAGCAAATCCTGGAACCGCGGATCGCCACGAAGTGGGTCGTAGAGAGGAGATGCCTTGAGCGCTATCAGCGTATTCGAATGTTCTGTATAGCCTTTTTCCAGCCAGGCGAAAATCTCGTCATTATCCAAGGCACCTAGCTATGCCCAGACGGAAAGACCGGCGTCCACCGGCTTTGGAAAGTCCTTAGCGCACGCCGCGCTTCCGCACGACGGCCCGCCCTGCAGTTGTAAGCCTTGATGCCCAGTAGGTACGCAAATCCATTTTTGACCGTTCCGCTTCGAGGTCGGCCAGCGCTTCCGCGAACATTCCCTTTTCCACGTACGGCGTTGGCAAAGGCATTGACCTTGCCGGCCGATCCGACCACAGGTCTGTCAACTACCACCGGCAAAACCACAACAGATCTCGGCCAAGCCCTGGTCGATGGCAAATTCGACCATGTTGGCAAAATTTAAGGGACCCATCCTGCGCAACTCTCTGCCCGCGCCCCGTACTTCCATAACGGCTCCGCGCAGACGCTGTTGGACGCTGTGCACTTTTACGAAAACCGCTTTGGCCTCGTCCTAACCCCTCAGGAGGAATCGGACCTGGTCGCGTTCTTAAGAGTTCTCTAAACGGATACCTCGATCGGCGGGAGGCTTTAGCTTCCAGATCACGTCCGCACCGTCTCCTGTGTCGCTGGAACCAATTCCGGCACTTCGATCCGGATAATCGTTCCCTCTCCCGGACGGCTTTCAATCTCCAGACGAAAATCAGTTCCATACAGCACACGCAGCCGCTCGCGCACGTTGCTCAAACCGATTCCCTCAACGTACACATGCGGCATGCGCTCTTCGGAAATTCCCACGCCATTGTCTTCAATCTCAACGTGCAGCCGTCCGCCACGCTGATCGGCATGCAAACGAATCCGTCCGCCTTCGATTTTCGGCGCAAGACCGTGCTTCAGGCAGTTTTCCACCATAGGCTGCAACAGCATGCTGGGTACAAATGCTTCCAGGGTTTCGTCGTCAATTTCTTTGATAATTTCCAGATTGTCTTTGCCGAATCGCGCTACTTCAATATCCAGATAGTCGTCTATGAATTGCAGCTCTTCTTTCAGCGGCACAAAAGTTTCGTGCTTACGAAGTAGGCGCCGCAAAATATTGCTAAGCCTTAGCACCACGCCACGCGCAGTATCCGGATCGAAGCGAATCAATGCCGAAACCGTATTCAGCGTGTTAAACAAGAAGTGTGGGTTGATCTGGCTGGACAGCGCATCCATACGCGCTTTCAGCAGCAGTTGCTGGTGCCGCTCCAAATTCATCTCGATGCGTGTGTTATTCCAAATCTTCAGCGGCGCCGCCACCGACATCAGCGTTGCGATCACCGCTAGTCCCAGCCACCAATCCCAATGCGGATCGATCGCGAACAGCCATTTCGGCTGGGTCGCAATCACCAGTCCAACCCGGCCCAGTTCCAGCCCCACACAGGCGCCCAGTGGTAGCATCTCCCACGGAATATCCACCCTTCGCAAAAATCGCACCACCGCTTTCGGAATATTCAAAAATGTGAACGGCCCGAAATTCCATAACTCTTCCTTATTAGGAATTGCCTGGCGCATCAGTCCGCCGATCAGCCCTGCAGTCGCCGCAACTGGCATCCCTAGCCATTCATGAGCCACCAGAGTCGGTATCGTGATGATCGCGCCACCAATCGGCCCCACCACCCGGCCCCCAAGCAAGCCCATCAAAAATGCGCCTTCGAGCGACAAATCCGCGAATCTGTACGTCGAGCCAACCAACCGCAAAGTCACTCCCAAAATCAGCGGCGGCACCATAAAAAACATCAGCTTGATTTTCTGGTCGACGTCGCGTTCTTCGGTGAACAGCACACGACGAAACGTGTTCCAGCGTGCCAGCAGCGCGGCGATCGAGGCTGCCACGCCCACCTTCAGCAATAGCGTGAACAAAAAATCTCTGGGAGAAAATGGCGCTTCCATAATCCTCAACGCTGACTCGATGACTCGACATCAGTTCTGGACTCCACGCTAGCCAATCGTCGCACGTCTGTAAAGACGGACCGCCCGTCTGCGCGTAAGTATTACCCCTGCTATAATCGTGAATTCTTATGCCCAACGAAAAATCACTAGCGCTGCGTTCGAAAATAGAACTTGTCGAAGAAGTCGCGCACGCCGAACTCCCCACCCGCTACGGTCGCTTCACGATTCATGGTTTTCGTGGACTTGGACCACAGGACGAAGCTGTTGCGCTGGTGCGCGGCAAAATTCACGGACCGTTCAAGTCCACAAAATCCGTGCCCATGGTGAGAGTCCATTCACAGTGTCTCACCGGCGATGTTCTCAGCTCGTTGCGTTGCGATTGCCGTGCGCAACTGGAACTTTCCATGAGAAAAATCGCTGCAGCGCCGTCGGGCATTTTGCTCTATTTGCCGCAAGAAGGCCGCGGCATCGGCTTGATGAACAAACTGCGCGCTTACGAACTGCAAGACCAAGGCATGGACACGGTTGAAGCCAACGAATCGCTGGGTTTTTTGGCAGACGCGCGCGATTACGATTTCCCAGCGCAAATCCTGAAAACACTGGGAGCTACAAAAATCCGGCTGCTCTCCAACAATCCGGAAAAAGTCCGCCAACTGGAAAAAGCCGGCATCCATGTTGCGGAACGTGTCCCCTGCCAGCCGCGCATATCAAAAATCGCGCGCGCCTATTTGCAGACGAAGAAGAAAAAGATGGGCCATTTACTAAAAGGTGTTTAGCGGCAGTGCTCTTTCTGTGCGCAGAATTTCGCTGTAGTCCGTAATGTAGCGGCGGGTTTATCCCGCCGTCTTTTTCTTTTCCTTCGTAGCGGCCGCCTTCTGAGGCGAGCGATTTCCGAAGTGCAGTCTACGCTGTACGCAATCATTTTCACCCGCCGCCGACAAACTGCACGATCTCGTAACGATCCCCTTCGACAACGCGAGTTTGGCTCCAATCCGCGCGCGGCAGAATCTGCAGATTTCTCTCGATGGCAACCCGTCCACCGTGAATTCCCAACGTTTCAAGCAGCTGCGTAACCGTCTCGCCGGGCACGGCAATTCGCGCTTCACCATTCACAATAATGGAAATATTTTCGCTCATACCTTCGACACTCAAGCCCGCGGCTTCGCGCGCAGTTGAAATCGCAAATGACCCTTGGCGCCGTCGCGGCAGGCCTCAATCACCAAGGCAACTTCTGCCCCGCTCAATTTGGGCATTTCAAATCGCAGCGTCGCTCCGCCGTCGTTGCCTGTCAGCGCAGAAAATTCCACGGGGCTCTCGCCGCCTTCCACTCGAACTTTCGTCTCGGCGCTCACTACGGCGTTCCCCGCGACATCCCGCACCGTCAACTGCAAAACCGCCTGCTTGCCAGAAAGCCAGGTGTTGGCATTAATCAGTTCCACTTTCAACGCCGGAAGTACAGCAGGCCGCGCTTTAGGCGTAAGCGGAACTTGTTTCTGCGGCGCCGCAGGTGGCGCGGGAAATGTCAACTTCAGCGCGCCCGTTCGAATCTCCTCGATCACCGCGCGGTGCTGATCATCGAGTCGCGCCTTCAACGCGTTTTCTTTTTCCCCATCCAACGGCAGCAAGTCCAAATAGTTATTGGTCCGGCGATGCAGCACGCGCCCGTGCCAGTGCACAGTAGTGTCAATGAACGCGTGACCGGTCCCGCGGTCCTCCGTCTGCACATGAACGATATCCGCGCCAACCGTTACATTGCTATTGTGCCCAAACAACATTCGTGAAAGCCTGCCCCGTTATGAAATCCTTCGAACAAATTCTGCAAGCAAGATTTTCTCGCGCGATTTGACCGAACACCGTGTCCCCCGTTATTATACCGCTTCGCCTATGAGTGGTTCAGGCTTGCATACGTACGGGCCTCTGGTCCTCCATCTACTGGTCGCCGCCATCCTGGCCGGACTGATCAGCACCCTTTCCGTCTTAATCGGCTGGCGGCGGCCAAATCGCGCCAAACAGCAGGCTTACGAGTGCGGAATGGAGCCGACCGGCGACGCTCGCGAGCCATTTTCTGTGAAATTTTATCTGGTTGCGATGATTTTTATTCTTTTCGATGTGGAAGCGATTTTTCTTTACCCGTGGGCCGTAGTTTTCCGCACCCTCGGGCGTTATGGCTTTTATGAAATGATGATTTACATCGCGATGCTGCTGGTCGGCTATTTCTATCTGTGGAAAAAGGGTGCGCTGGACTGGCATACATAGCAGCCGCGCTAAATTGGACAAATCGTGGCAGAGAGTGGCAGTCAAAACGCTGATGTTGTAGCCGAACGCCTTCGTGCCTGGAATGCGAAGTCGATTTCGGAAGTCATCGAGTTTCATGGTGAAACAACGCTAGTGGTGCCGCGCGAGCTGCTTCGCGCCACTGCCGAATACTGCTGCAACACTCTGCAGTTTAATTTTCTTTCGGATGCGACCTCTGTGGATCGTTTTCCTGCCGAGCCGCGCTTCGAACTGAATTACCACCTGGTTTCCATTCCCAAGAAGGCAAAAATCAGATTACGCACTCGCGTGTCCGGCGCCGACCCGGTAGTCGATTCGCTGGTTCCGGTTTGGCCCGGAGCAGGCTGGCTGGAGCGCGAAATCTTTGATCTGATGGGAATACGATTTAACGACCATCCGGATTTGCGGCGGATTCTGCTTCCCGATGACTGGGAAGGATATCCGTTGCGCCGCGATTACCCGACCGAAGGCTTTCGCGACGTTCCAGCAACATTTTTACCTGGCTTCAAAAAGCAATAAACTAAAGGTTAGCGGGCAGCAGTTGCGGTAAGCGAAAAACAAAATGACAACGGTAGAAACAGCCACTGGCGAATCGAAAACCATGGTCCTCAATATGGGACCGCAGCACCCGTCCACCCACGGCGTGCTTCGCGTGGCGCTGGAACTGGACGGCGAAACCATCGTTAAAGCCGTTCCGGACCTCGGCTATCTGCACACCGGCATTGAAAAATCCTGCGAGCACAAAACCTACTCGCAGGCCATCACGCTCACCGACCGCATGGATTACCTCAATCCGCTCGGCAACAACCTGGTTTATTGCCTGGCGGTAGAGAAACTGCTCGGCCTCGAAATTCCCAAGCGGGCGCAATACATCCGCGTCATGATGGTGGAACTGCAGCGCATCTCTTCGCACCTGGTTTGGCTTGGCACGCATGCTATCGACATGGGCGCGATGTCGGTTTTCTTGTACTGCTTTCGCGAGCGCGAAGAAATCCTCAAGATTTTCGAGCGCTTTGCCGGACAGCGCATGATGACCAGCTACATCCGCATCGGCGGCGTGGCTCTTGAACCTCCCGCCGGCTGGCGCGAAATGGTCAGCCGCTTTCTGAAGATGATGCCCAGCCGCGTGGACGATTACGAAACGCTGCTTACTGAAAACCGCATCTGGCTTGGGCGCCTACAAAATGTAGGCAAAATCAAACTCGAAGACGCCATTGCCTACAGCATGAGCGGGCCAACGCTCCGCGCCGCGGGCCTGGCTCACGATAATCGCAAAGTTTTTCCGTACTCCAGCTACGAAGAGTTCAAGTTCGACGTTCCCACCCGCACCGATTCCGATTGCTACGGACGCTACATGGTGCGAGTAGCCGAAATTCGCGAGAGTCTGAAGATCGTCGAACAGGCCATGGCCAAAATCACCGATCAGGGCACCGTTCGCGCGGAAGCTCCGGGCATCATTCCGCCGGAGCGCGAAAAAATGAAGACGGAGATGGAAGCGCTCATCTACCACTTCAAAATTTTCACGGAGGGCTTTTCGCCGCCACCGGGAGACGCCTACGTGGCCATCGAATCGCCGCGTGGCGAGCTTGGCTGCTACATTGTGAGCGATGGCTCGCCGAAACCGTTGCGCTGCCATTTCCGTTCGCCATCATTCATCAATTTGCAGGCACTCCCACGCATCATTGAAGGGCAATTGCTGGCGGATGTGGTTGCCTGCATCGGCACCATTGATATTGTGCTCGGCGATGTCGACAGATAATTCAGCAAAGCAACAAGAATTAAACGGTCACACGAAAACAGAAGTTAGAATTGCTGCAAAACCATAGCAAGGCTGGAATTCAACAAGGGCCAGGACTGAAAACAAATTAACGATGCAAATTTCTCCACAACTCACTGCACGGTTCGAACGGCTGCAGAACGCTTATCCCGTCAAGCGCAGCGGGCTGATTCCGATGTTGATGTACGCCCAGGATGAGTTCGGCTTCATCAGCGATGAAATGATCGCGGAGATTGCCGGCCGCCTAGACCTCCGCACTGTGCAGGTCGAAGAAACTCTTGAATATTACTCGATGTTGCATCGCAAGCCGATGGGCAAACATCATGTCCAGGTCTGCACCAACGTGGCCTGCATGCTGCGCGGCGGTTACGACATTCTGGAACAAGCCAAAAAACGCCTGGAAATCGGCCACAAGGAAGTCACCAAAGATGGCGTCTTTTCTCTTGAAGAAGTGGAATGTATCGGCGCGTGCACCGGCGCTCCTGCGATTCAAGTCAATTACGATTTCTACGAAAACCTCACTCCGCTGTCATTCGATAAAATCATCGAAGAACTCGACGCCGGCAAAAAGCCTGCTCCGGTCGAAGTTATTTCCGGTGCTCTCCATCCGCGCGATCCGCAAGAAACTCCGCTAATCAGCAGGCTGTTTGGCGTAAAAGATTCCCGCAAGATCGATGTGTATTTGCAGCATGGCGGCTATCAGGCGCTGGAAAAAGCGCTGAAGGAAATGACGCCGGCGAGCATCATCGACGAAGTGAAGAAATCCAATCTGCGCGGCCGTGGTGGAGCAGGCTTTCCTACCGGCATGAAGTGGTCTTTCGTGCCGAAAGACAATCCCAAACCGAAATATGTAATTTGCAACGCCGACGAATCCGAGCCGGGCACCTGCAAAGACCGCCCGCTGATGGAAATGGATCCGCACCAGCTGATCGAAGGTATGGTCATCGCGGGCCGCGCCATCGGAGCCAATCGCGGCTTCATCTACATTCGTGGCGAATATCGCTATGTGCTCGATCTGGTGGAAACCGCGATCGAAGAGGCTTACCAGCGCGGCTATCTCGGCAAAAATATTCGCGACTCGGGCTTCGATTACGATTTGCTGATTCATACCGGCGCCGGCGCTTATGAATGTGGCGAAGAATCTGCTCTGATGGAATCGCTCGAAGGCAAGCGTGGCTATCCGCGCATCAAGCCTCCCTTCCCTGCCGTGGTTGGTCTCTACGGCTGCCCGACCATCATCAATAACGTAGAAACTCTCAGCGCCGTCCCCGCGATTATCCGCGAAGGCGGCGAAGCGTACGCTAATCGCGGCACTCCGAAAAATGGCGGCACGCGCCTGCTCTGCGTCGCGGGCCACATCAGCAAGCCCGGCATTTACGAAATTCCGCTGGGCATGAACATGAAAAAGTTCATCTACGAAATCGCTGGCGGCATTCCGAACGGCAAAAAGCTAAAGGCCGTCATCCCCGGCGGCAGTTCCTGCCCGTTGATGACCGCCGACGAGATCGATCTTCCAATGGACTACGACTCTGTCGCCAAGGCCGGCAGCATGATGGGCTCTGGCGGAATGGTGGTGATGGACGAAGACACCTGCATGGTGGACATGGCCCGCCGCATCATGCATTTTTATGCCCACGAATCCTGCGGCTGGTGCATTCCTTGCCGTGAAGGAACCACCTGGCTGCGCAAAATGCTGGAACGTTTTCACGCTGGCCTGGGCCGCAGCGAGGACATCGACCTGATCGCCGAACTATCGAAAAATATGCTGGGCCGTACGTTCTGCCCGCTTGGCGACGCCGCCGCCATGCCCACCATCAGCATCGTGGAAAAATTCCGCAGCGAATTTGAAGATCATTTGAACGGCCGCTGCGCCCACAAAAATACCGAAGCGCTTCTGGGTGCCCGCTAGAAAAATCATGAGCGAACAGAAATTAGTCACGTTTAAGATCAACGACCGCGAACTGCAGGTTCCTGCGGGAACGTTGGTGATCGAAGCCGCCAAGCAAATCGCCACCGAAGTTCCGTCGTTCTGCTATTACCCCGGTCTTTCGCTGCAGGCTGCCTGCCGCATGTGCCTGGTCGAAGTCGAAAAAATGCCCAAGATGCAGACCGCGTGCACGCTGGTGGCAACCGACGGGATGGTGGTTCGAACCGATACGCCGCAAATCAAGCAGGCGCGCAAAGGCGTTCTGGAATTTTTGCTGACCAATCATCCGCTCGACTGCCCAGTTTGCGACAAAGGCGGTGAGTGCGAATTGCAGGACATGGTTTTCCGTTACGGCGCGGACACCAGCCGCTTCATCGAAGAAAAAATTCACCGCCCCGAGGAAAAGTGGTCGGAAATCGTCTATTACGATGCGCCTCGCTGCATTTTGTGTTTCCGTTGCGTGCGCGTTTGCGATGAGGGCATGGACGTCAAGGCTCTCGGCGTCGGTATGCGCGGCGCGAACAGTGTGATTATTCCCAACCGAGAAGACCACCTCGAATGTGAAGAGTGCGGCATGTGCATTGACATTTGCCCGGTCGGCGCGCTGACCAGTGGCACTTATCGGTACAAAACGCGCCCGTGGGAGATGGAGTATGTTTCGACCGTTTGCGCGCACTGTTCGAACGGCTGCAAGACCACGCTTAGCGTGCGCAATCACGAAATTCTGCGTGCGAATAACCGCGACATGAGCGGCATCAACGGCGATTTCCTTTGCATCAAGGGCCGCTTCGGCTTCGATTTCACCAAGCACCCCGACCGCATCAAGCAGCCTATGGTCCGCCAGGGTGACAAATTATTGCCGGTTTCCTGGGAAGAAGCCGCGCAAGCTGCGGCCACTAAGCTGAAAGCCATTCACACGCGCGACGGCGCGGACGCAATTGGCTTCATCGGTTCGAATCGCACTTCGAACGAAGAAAATTATCTGTTCCAGAAACTTGCACGCGAAACTTTCGGCACGGCAAATATTGATCATCACCGTAGCGCCGACTACACCGGATTGATCACAGCACTCGGTGACAACGCCAAGGACCGGCTACTCACGATGGACCAGCTTTACAAATCGAAGGCGGTTCTGCTGATCGGCAATGATCCGACGAATCAGAATCCGCTGGTCGCGTGGCAGATTCGAACCGGTGTCCGCCATCACGGGTTGAAGCTGTACGTCATCAATTCGAAAGAAATCAAGCTCGAACGTAAGGCCGAGCAGTTTGTGCAAATCGCGGAAGGCCAGGAAGCCGCCGCTATTCGCTGGCTTCATAGCGAAAGCCCTCTCGGCCCCGCTCTCGTTGAACAACTCACGCTGCTTAAAGCCGAACTCGACGCGGCATCTGACGTTGCGATTGTGTTCGGTTCGGAACTTTCCGGCTCTGCCATAGCCGACCTTGTCGGTTTCGGTTCGAAGCTGCATGGCAAAGTTCGTTACATGGCACTAAGCGATTACGCCAACTCGCGCGGCGCTGCGGACATGGGCGTACTGCCCGACCGCGGACCCGGTTATGCAAAAACTTCCAAAAGCGGCATGACCGCTCCGCAAATGATCGAAGCCGCGCAAAGCGGCAAACTCAAGGCGCTTTACGTCGTCGGTGCAAATCCGCTGGCGCATTTCGGCACGCTTGGTTATGGCCGCGGCAAAACCGAACTGCTGATCGTGCACGAACTTTTCATGACCGAAACCGCCAAACAGGCCGACTTTGTTTTTCCCGCCGCCAGTGCCTACGAGAAAGATGGCACCGTAACCAACACGTCCGGCGAAGTACAGTTGCTCCACAAAGCGGCTGAAGTGATGGGTCCACGCACCGATTTTGATCTGCTGCGAATCCTGTCCCATCAACTGGAAAAGCAAGGCCTGGGCAAAGCTTTCCACTACAAGAACGTTGCCGCCGTGTTCGAAGAAATTCGCAAGACTGTCCCCGGCTACGACCTCGAACTCACTGGCCTGCTCACCGGCGGCGCCGAATCTGCCCACGTGGAAGTAAAACGCAACGGCAGTGCCCCCTACGATGTTCCCGTCGGGCTGATTCACTCCGCACAAGACACGCTTTTCACCAGCGGCACCTTGACCCGCTTCCTGAACACCATTGAATCCGTGCCGGAGGCGCAGGCAAAATCGTGAACGCCGTCACCACATTTCTGACGCAGGATGGCGGTTTCTGGGTCTTGACCTTCGTCAAAATCGCCCTTCTCTTTTTGATCGTGCTTACGGTGAACGCTTATCTCACCTGGTTCGAACGCAAAGTCGTCGCGCTGATGCAATCGCGCGTCGGCCCTCATCGCGTTGGCCCTCACGGACTTCTGCAACCTGCCGCTGATGGACTGAAATTTTTATTTAAAGAAGACGCCATGCCCGGAGGCGTCGACAAATTCGTCTATCTTCTTGCGCCGTTTCTCGCGCTGACGCTCGCGCTCGCGTCGTTCGCCGTAATTCCCTTTGGACCGAATCCCCTTCCCTTTAAATTTTTTGGTCATCAGATCGACCTTTGGATCACCAATCCCGACATCGGCCTCCTCGTGCTCTTCTCCATTACCGCACTCGGCGTGTACGGCGTCGCGCTCGCTGGCTGGGCTTCGAACAGCAAGTATCCGCTGCTCGGCGGCTTGCGCAGCTCCGCGCAAATGGTCAGCTACGAACTTTCCATGACCATGTCCGTCGTCGGCGTGCTCCTGATGGCCAACAGTTTCAGCCTGACCAAGATCATCAGCCTGCAGGACAGTTCCAAATGGGGTTTGCTTTCCTGGAACATCTTCACTTTTCATGGCGGCCTTCCGCAGGTAGTCGGCTTCCTATGCTTCTTCATTTCCGCCATCGCAGAAACCAATCGCGTGCCCTTCGATTTACCCGAAGCGGAGTCGGAACTAGTCGCAGGATTTCACACCGAATACTCCAGCTTTAAGTTCGCCATGTTTTTCATCGCCGAATACACCAGCATGATCACCGTGTCTTCGCTGTGCGCGATTCTCTTTTTCGGCGGCTGGAATTCCCCATTTCCTTCCACGCCGTTTTGGCAGTTTACGCACTACCTACCGAGCCTCATCCTCATTCCGTTCGGTCTGTGGGTAGTCTTCGATGGCGTCAAGTACGAAACGATTTGGGGGAAGCTCGTTCTCCCCGCAATCGGCTCGGTCATCGCCGGACTCGGTGCATTGCTTCTGGCGGGAGTCTGGATTGTTCCGCTTTACAAGGCTAACGAATACATCCAAGGACCGTTCTGGCTGCTCAGCAAAATTTTCTTCTTCCTCTTTTTCTATGTATGGGCGCGCGGCACGCTGCCCCGTTTCCGCTATGACCAGCTCATGAACATCGGCTGGAAGCTCTTGCTTCCCGTTTCCATCGCCAATGTCATCTTCACCGCGGCATTCGTTCTCTTCCGGAGCGCGTCATGAGCCCCGCGCTGATCGTTTTCTTCGTACTCGCGGCGCTTTCCGTAATCGGCGCGCTCAGCCTCATTCTGCAAAAACATCCGATCCACAGCGCGCTTTCGCTGATCGTGGTCATGGTTTCGCTTGCCGGCCTATATTTATTGCTGGGCGCGGAGTTCGTCGCGGCCGTGCAAATCATCGTATACGGCGGCGCGATCATGGTGCTTTTCGTGCTCGTCATCATGCTGCTCAATGCCGGCGCCGAGGAGCACACCGATTTTTCCAAGCTCGCCAAATTCGGCGGACTGCCGCTCGCTCTCGCACTCACGGGACTTCTCGCCGCTGCGATGATCCGAAATGGAGGCGCGGTTCCGAACAGCCCCAATCCCGACGCCCTGGCCAGCACCACCAGCATTTCGATGATGCTTTTCTCAACGTTCGTTTATCCGTTCGAATTGACCTCGTTCCTGATCCTCGTGGCCATCATGGGCGCCCTGGTCCTCGCTCAGCGGGAGAAGAAGGCCTGACATGGTCCCGACGCAGTATTACCTCGTCCTAAGCGCAATTCTTTTCGGCCTCGGCGCTGTGGCGTTCGTCGTCAAGCGCAACATCATCACCATTTTCATGTCCATTGAGCTGATGCTCAACGCCGTCAATCTCGCTTTCGTCGCATTCAGCCAGGCCAAGGGCAAACTCGATGGCCAGGTCTTTGTGTTGTTCGTGATTGTCGTTGCGGCCGCGGAAGCCGCCGTCGGCCTCGGCATCATCATTCTTACAGCGCGCAATCGTCGCTCACTCAACATCGAGCGCGTGGATTTGCTCAAACTTTGAGAACTATGACCTCGACTACTAAAACCCGTCCTTTCGCGCCTGCCAGAGCCCGTCATTCCGAGCGGAGTCTGCGGAGCGAGGAATCTCTCTTCGATTGCAGCGCTATCGTCAAAATTAGGAGTCAAGCGACTCATTCATGTTGATTCTCGATCATCTGTGGATCATTCCGCTGCTGCCGCTGCTCGGCGCGGCCCTCAACGGTTTTTTCGGCCTGAAGTGGCCGAATAAAATCGTCAACAGCGTCGCGCTTTCTTCGACCGGAATTTCGTTCGTCTGCGCCCTGGAAGCGGTCCGCGAATTTCTTGACTACTACGCGCAAACTGGCCACGCCTTCCGCAAGGAATTTTTCGACTGGATTGTCGCCGGAAATTTCCGCGCCGGCTTCGATCTTCAGATGGACCAGCTCACCGTCGTCATGGTCCTCGTCGTAACCGGCGTCGGTTTTCTCATTCACATCTACTCCACCGGATACATGGCCCACGAAGGCGGCTACTACCGCTTCTTCTCTTACCTGAATCTCTTCATGTTCTTCATGCTGATCCTGGTGCTCGCCGCAAATTACGTTCTTCTCTTCGTCGGATGGGAAGGCGTCGGCCTCTCAAGCTATTTGCTGATCGGCTTTTACTTCCTCCGAAAATCGGCAGCCGATGCCGGCAAGAAAGCCTTCATCGTCAACCGCATCGGCGATTTCGGCTTCATGCTCGGCATGTTCCTGCTCTTTCGCACTTTCAAAACGCTCGACTTCAATACGCTCTTCACTGCCGTGCACAACGCAAATCTGCCACGCGAGGGCTGGGGCGTTTTCGGCACCCTAACCATCGCGTGCCTGCTGCTGTTCATGGGAGCCTGCGGCAAATCGGCGCAACTTCCGCTTTACGTCTGGCTGCCGGACGCCATGGAAGGCCCCACGCCCGTCAGCGCCTTGATCCACGCTGCCACCATGGTCACCGCCGGCGTGTACGTCGTCGCTCGCTCACACATTTTGTTCGAACACTCGGAAACCGCTCTGGTCGTCGTAGCCACCATCGGCTGCGCCACCGCCCTCTTCGCCGCCACCATCGGCCTGGTACAAACCGACATCAAGAAAGTTCTCGCCTATTCCACCGTCAGCCAGCTCGGCTACATGTTTCTCGCCTGCGGAGTCGGCGCATTTGGCGCAGGCATTTTCCATCTGATGACGCACGCCTTCTTCAAGGCGCTGCTCTTCCTCGCTGCAGGCTCCGTGATTCACGCCATGGGTGGCGAACAGGACATGCGCCACATGGGCGGCCTCAGCAAAAAAATCAAAGTCACCTACTGGACCATGCTGATCGCCACGCTGGCTATTTCTGGTGCTCCACTTTTTGCGGGTTTCTTTTCCAAGGACGAAATTCTCTTTGATGCCTATACGGTTGGCGGCAATGGCGGGCACGTTCTCTACGCCTTCGGCCTGCTCACTGCGCTGCTCACCTCTTTCTATATGTTCCGATTGATCTTCCTGACGTTCCACGGCCAGCAGCGCTATGACGAGCACCATGTTCACGTCCATGAATCGCCTTGGAGCATGCTTGGCCCGCTGGTCATTCTCGCGGTGCTTTCCATCTTTGGCGGATGGTTCGCCTTGCCCGCGTTTTTCGGGGGTGCAGACGCCTTTGCGAATTTCCTTTCGCCGGTATTCGGCGCACATGGTGAAGGCGGAGAGCTAAGCGAAGCTGCTGCGCGCACTCTGGAGTGGACGCTAGCGGGCGTTGCCGTTCTCACCGCGGCTGCCGGCTTTTTCATCGCCTTCTGGCTCTACTTGAAGCAGCCCGGCAAGCCCGAACAACTCGCAAAGTCTCTCAAAGGCGTTTACACCACTCTCTACAACAAATATTACGTAGACGAACTCTACGCCGCCGCAATCGTTCGCCCGCTGGTCTGGCTCTCTGAAAATGTCCTCTGGAAAGTCGTCGACGTCGAAGCCATCGACGGCGCCGTCAACGGTATCGCGGACGGTGCCACCGCCGTCGGCGACACCGTCCGCCACACCCAATCCGGCAACACTCGCAGCTACGCCGTATGGGTAGTCGTCGGCGCCCTCGCCGTCATCATCATTATCTTCTGGCCGGCCCTTCACCAAATCGTCGCACCAGTGCAAGGCGCGGTGACCAAATGACACCCGGCGCGCACTTGCTCACGGTCCTGACATTCTTCCCCGCGCTCGGCGTGCTGGCCTTGCTGATTCTCCGCGCTGACGATCACGCCTGGATCCGCCGTATGGCGGTGGTCGTCGCTACTTTTGAATTTTTGCTTTCCCTTTTGCTGATTCCTGCCGTGCCTCTCGGCTCCTCCGGCTACCGCCTCGAACTCAACATTCCCTGGATCACTTCCCCGCCCATCCACTACCACATGGGTGTAGACGGTCTCAGCATCTTCCTGGTCATTCTGACTACGCTTCTCACTCCGATCTCCATGCTTGCTTCCTGGAACAGTATCAATCACCGCGTAAAAGGATTCTTCATCGCTCTCCTGATGCTCGAAGTCGGAGTCGTCGGCGTGTTCCTTTCACTCGACTTGTTCCTCTTCTTCCTGTTCTGGGAAATCATGCTCATTCCGATGGCTCTGCTGATCGGCATCTGGGGCCACGACCGCCGCATTTACGCCGCCGTCAAATTTGTTTTGTACACCATGGCCGGCTCCATCCTGATGCTCGTCGGCATCCTGTGGCTCTACAACGCCACGGGCACTTTCGACCTCGTCGAAATCCAGCGCGCGCTGCAAACAAATCCCAACATCCTGGGCAGTATCGATAGCTCTTCAACTACGGAAATTTTGCTCTTTCTCGCATTCTTCGTAGCCTTCGCCATCAAAGTACCGCTCTTCCCGCTGCACACCTGGCTGCCCGACGCGCACGTAGAAGCTCCGACCGCGGGCTCCGTCATCCTCGCCGGCGTACTGCTCAAAATGGGCACTTACGGCATGATGCGTTTTTGCCTGCCGCTCTTCCCGCTGGCTTCGCGCAAAGCCGCTCCTTACGTAGCCGTGCTTGCCATCATCGGCATTATCTATGGCGCGCTCGTTGCAATGGTGCAGCCGAACCTGAAAAAACTCGTCGCCTATTCCAGCGTTAGCCACCTCGGTTTCGTCGTGCTCGGCATCTTTTCCTTCAACGCCATCGCCATGCAAGGCGCCATCTACCAGATGCTCGCTCACGGTATCACTACCGGCGCGCTCTTCTTACTCGTCGGTATGCTCTACGATCGCCGCCACACTTTTGAAATCAAGCAGTACGGTGGCTTAGCCACTCCCATGCCGCGCCTCTCAGCATTTTTCCTGTTCGTCGCGCTGGCCTCGCTCGGTCTCCCGCTGCTCAATGGTTTCGTCGGCGAATACTTAATTCTTCTCGGCACCTACATCGTGCACTGGCAGTGGGCCGCATGGGCCTCGACCGGCGTAATCCTCTCCGCCTGCTATTTGCTGTGGTCCTACCAGCGCGTATTCTTCGGCGAAATCACCGTCGAGAAAAACAAAACTCTGCCCGACGCCTCCGAACGCGAACGCTTCATCCTGGCTACCATGTCCATCATCATTTTGTGGATGGGCATCGGCTCGGCATTCCTCACTCGCCGCACCGCAACCGCCACCGATACCATCCGCAAAGGCATGCAGCGCCAACAGTGGCCCGAAGAAGCCATCGCTCCCATCGCGCCTCCCGCGGCTCATACCTCGGCCATTGCCAACGGCGCGAGCGCCATCATCACTCTCGAAAGGTCCGGCAACCGCTAAATGACTTTCGCCACTCCCAGCCTCGAAGACTTCTATCGCGTAATGCCGGAGCTCATCTGGTGCGGATTCGGCGTGCTGCTTATGCTCCTTCAGTCGTTCACGAAGAATCGTCCGGCACTCACCGCCGTCGCATTCATCGGAGCTGCCGCGGGCACCGCTTCCAGCATTTTTGGCGTGCATTATCCCGGCGCGGGCTTCCTCGGCCTCATCCAGTCGGACTTTTTTAGCTTTTTCTTTCACTTGCTGGTCGGTGCGGTCGCTGCGCTGGTCATTCTCGCCGCCGAACCCTACCTCACGCGCGAAAGGCTCGAAGGCGCGGAATTTTTCGCGCTGATTCTTTTCGCCACCGCCGGAATGGGCGTCCTCGCCTCTGCGCAGGAGCTGCTCACCGCCTTCATTGGCCTGGAAATGAGTTCCATCGCCAGCTACGTGCTCGCCGGTTATCGTCGCGACACGCTCAAATCCAGCGAATCCTCGCTCAAATATTTTCTGCTCGGCTCGTTTGCCACGGCCTTTTTCCTCTACGGCATCGCTCTGGTTTACGGCGCATCCGGCACAACCATCCTCACCAGCATGGGCCAAATCGAAGAAGCGCAAATGTCGCTCATGAAGCTTGGCCTCGCCCTCATCCTCATCGGCCTCGGCTTCAAAGTTGCCATCGCCCCCTTCCAGATCTGGACGCCCGACGTTTACGAAGGCGCTCCCACTCCGGTAACCGCACTCTTCGCAGCTGGACCAAAAGCCGCAGCGTTTGCTCTGCTGCTGAGAATCTTTGCCACCGTTCCGTCGGCCACGCAATATTGGTTCTGGGCTTTCTGGATTCTCGCCGCGCTCACCATGTTTGCAGGCAACCTCGGCGCCCTGGTGCAGACCAACGTCAAGCGCCTGCTCGCCTACAGCTCCATCGCGCACGCAGGCTACATTCTCGTAGCTTTCGCCGCCGTAACCGGAATGACTTCCAGCGACACCTCAACCGTATTCGGCGGTGTTCCCGCCTACGCAGCAGTTCTCTTTTATCTCTTAAGCTACGCGCTGGTGAAAGTCGGCGCGTTCACCATCGTTTCGCAACTCGGCGGCAAGGACGAAAAGTACGTCACTCTCGAAGACTACGCCGGCCTCTCGGAGCGCCATCCGATTGCCGCTGCCGCGCTCAGCCTGTTCCTACTCTCTCTTCTCGGCTTACCTGTGACCGCCGGCTTCTTCGGCAAATTCTATATCTTCAAGGCCGCCATCAATTCCAATCTAATCTGGCTAGCCGTCCTGATGGCCGTCAACAGCATCATCGGCGCCTACTACTACCTCAAAGTCATCGTCGCCATGTACATGCGCGAACCCAGCGAAGACTCCGCCGCGACCGCGCCCATCGCGTTCCCCGCCACCGTCAACATCGTTTTAGCTGTGACCGCCATCGGCACCGTCTACTTCGGCCTCTTCCCCAACCAAGTGCTCCGCCTTCTCCTGGAAAAAACCCTAATCGGCGGCCTGAAGTAACGTAAGAAGCGATTTTCCTGCTCTCCCAGTGTCTTGTAATCCGGTTCGCGATCCGCGTCTTCTCCCCCACCAACTGCGTCCGATGCCGCGTCCGTTCCCGCAATTCCCGCTGTCCTCGCGGCGGCACAAAGCTCCCGCCTAACAGCCCGTGCTGCAGCAACTGCGCGATCCACTGGCAATCCTTCACGTCCGTCTTCTGTCCCGGCACTTGACGGGGCAGTTGGAGGCGATGGCCGAGTGGCTGGCTGGAGAAGGAGTGACCCACGTAGCGATGGAGTCGACGGGAGTTTACTGGAAGCCGATCTATAACATTTTGCAAGGGCGGTTCACGATCCTGCTGGTGAATGCGCGGCATATGAAACATCGTCCCCCAACGTCGCGTCTGCTGCCACAGCTTCCCATCAGCTTCCATCCGTCGAAGGTGCGCCTCCACCGTTTCCTTATGCACATCCAATCCTGCACAACACCGGTACATCGTCTCCATCGCTTCCTCCACCCTGCGCCGGTGAACCTCTCTTCCTTCTCACTCTGCCCTGCCTGCTCCCCACCGCAGTGGGGGCTACAATCTTAAGTTCGTAACAGGTTCCGACCAGACTGCGTTGCGGGCTTCCCGCGCCACAGAGACTCGGCCTCGAACCGGCCCAGGTTTCACTACCCTACACCTCTTGCCCATTTTCATCCTCTACAAGTGCCGCACAGCGCCATGACGGACTGCGTTATCCTTTTCTCCGATCAGGAATTTTTCCTGCCGCTTCTGAGGCGGGCGCCGTTTCCCTAAGTCACACTTCGCCAAAAATAAAAACGGGCCGGAGAAACACCCCAGCCCGCCGCCAAATTACAATCCAACTTGAAAATTTATGCCTTCAGCGCAAGCATCGCCAGCGTAAACAGCACCAGCGTCTCCACGAACACCAAGCCCAGAATCATCGCCGCGCGAATCGGGCCAGCCGCTCCCGGATTCCGCGCCATGCCTTCGCAAGCCGCCGACGCGATTCGGCCCTGGCCCAGACCGCAGCCAAACGCCGCTGCGCCCATGCCAATCGCCACCGCCAATGCGCCCAACGCTTTTCCGCCGCCCCCGTCGCTGCGCCAGTCTCCTGCGCCATCGCTGACGGCGCCAGCACCATCACCGCCAACGAACGCCACCAACATCACGATTGCTGCTTTCTTCATTTACTGCCTCCTCATAAATTACCGCCAGTTGGTGGTTGCCGGACACCGAGCAGCCGGCCTCACGCTGCAGCGGCACATCGCCGGAAAGTATCGTTCCGGCAAGATCGAGATTAGTGTTCGTCAGACGTGGCAAGTCCGAGATAGACCGACGGCAGCACCGTAAAGACGTAAGCCTGCACGACTGAAACGAAAATATGCAGCGCGATAAACAAGATGGGAATCAGCGCCGGAAAAACTCCCAGAACTACGCCCAGCACCGGCGATTTGCTCCAGCCGAGCGTCGCGCCTCCGCCCAGCAATCCCAGGAAAATCACGTAAATCAAATCACTGGCAAACATGTTGGCCCACAAACGAACCGTGAGCGAAAGCAAACGCGCGGTCGTGCTGATAATTTCCACAGGAAACAGCAAAAATGCCAGCAGCCACCCGCCAACGCCGTGCGGATTTCCCGCAAACGTCTTCAAATAACCGCCAACTCCGTGATGCCGCGTTCCGTGAAAGTTGAAATAGAGAAAACGTGAGAATCGCGCAAGCCAGCGGCACAGTAACCACGCCTGTCGGCGCAAGAAAGAACGGAAAAACCGCCATGAGATTTGAAATCAGGATAAAGATCGAAATCGCACCGACAAACGGAACATACCGCACTCCGTCGTGGCCGACGTTTTCCACCAGCAGATCGCGTATCCCGAACTCCATCGGATTGGTCAGCAAGCACTTCCGCAACCTGTTGCAAGGCTCCCGGCTTTTCCACCGAAAGCCGCGATCGAACGATCAGAGCAAACAATGTTCCAATCAGCACCACCAATCATCCCCATCACTACGTGCTGAGGAATGGGAGTTTCAGGATTGGATGGCCGAATATGCAGCCTGGACAGCAAAGCCGCCGCTAGCGGACCCAGAATGTGATTAACGAATCGCGTTATTCCAAGAACGTGTTCTTCCATCACCTAGTCCGATGACCCGGTTCGGGCCTAAGATTTCCCACACACTTGCCACGATTGCCGCGGCCGCCAGAGCACACAAACCCACAATCATGCTCGCGAGGGGAATATTCCGATAAACAAAAATAACATAGACGGTGAGGCCTATCAAGGCGTAGCGAAACAGCGCCAGCACGTAAGTCCACCAAGGAACCAACGGCTTCTCTTGGCCGTGTTGCGCCGTAGACGCAAGAACGAGTGCGTCCAACCCGCGTCCCAGCCAGCGGAAATTCAGCCACGCCAAAACCGTTCCGACTGCCAGCCCACTAGCCCACGCCCGGTGGCCCAACGCTGCCGACACCACCGCCGCTATTGCGCCAAATCCAATCGTCAGCCAGGAGATGCGAACTTCAGTTCGTGATCCCGCAATTACTGCGACGTCCGGCATGTCGCTACTTCCCAGGCAACCGGCGCAGGACTTCGCGCACTCCAGCGATAAACCCTATTGCTCCGAGGACCAGCATAAAAATCGGCTTGGTATGCAGCCATCGATCCAGGAAATATCCCACGCCTCCCGCCAAAAGAATCGCACCGGCAAATGTGAACGGCAACTCCATCGCTATTGCAGAATCGCTTGTAACTTGCTTCGTCTTGTTCAGGATTGGCGAAGTTTCGGAATCATTCTGCTTTTGTGAATCGCTCATCTGATTCGGCTTATTTCTCAAACAGCAGTTCGCCCGCGCGGCTAGTGGCTTTCACCACCGCCTTGATCAATGTCACGCGCAGCTTGCCTTCTTCCAGCTCCAGAATGCCATCGATCGTACATCCCGCTGGAGTCGTCACCGCGTCCTTCAGTTGCGCCGGATGTTCTCCCGTTTCCAGTACCACGCTCGCGGCGCCCTTCATCGTTTGGGCCGCCAGCAACGTCGCCATATCGCGCGGCAATCCCACCTTTACGCCGGCCTCGGCCAAAGATTCCAGAATAATGTACGCGAACGCTGGGCCGCTGGCAGAAAGCCCGGTCACCGCATCCATATTCTTCTCATCCACCACCACGGTACGCCCCACCGCGTCAAACATCGCGCGCGCAATTTCCAGATGCTCCGGCCCGGCGTGTGCGCCACGGCAAATTCCCGTCATGCCGCATCCCACTGCCGCCGGTGTATTAGGCATCGCGCGTATCACCGGAACGTTCGCGCCCAGGTGTTGCTCCAGGTAACTCGTCGGCACCGAAGCCGCCACCGAAATAACCAACGTTTTCTCGCTGACCTCCGGCGCGATCTCCTTCAGCACTTCCGCGATCACTTGCGGCTTCACGCCCAGCAGCACAATGTCCGCGCCCTTCACCGCCTTGCGATTGTCGGTAGTGACGAATACCTTGAGTTCACCGCCGATCGAGCTGGCCTTTTCGCCGTGCTTCACGGTAGCGGTGACGCGCTTGGCGGTAAAAAGTTTTTGCCGGAGATACGCACGCAGCAGAATACCGCCCAGTTTGCCGGCGCCTAGTACCGCCAGTTTCTTGTCCGAAAGGTTAAGTGGCATGGTTGAATCATTGTTCCCGACGCTGCGCCTCGCGTCAACAACGTAAAGTCCGCTCCCGGAACCCTCCATTTCGCCACGATTGAACTGGCGTACGGCAATCCGGCTCGCAAGCCAGTTTTTGTTGGCCTAGACGCAAATATCCGATACTCTCAAAGCTCTGGCAGAGCCCAACCGTTTTCATATCGTCGAACTCTTGCGCTCCGGCCCTCGCCCCGTCGGTGACATGGTCCGCCGCCTGTCGTCTCCGTCAGCCGCGAATCTTTAAACACTTGCGCGTTCTCAGCGATGCTGGCATTGGTGGAAGCGCAGCGGCATCTACGCCCTGCGACCCGCCCCGTTGCAGCAGCTCGACGGAGAAGTACCGCCAACTTTGGGAGCAAAACTTCGGCCGCTTTGGTGTCCTTCTCGATGATCTTCAGACCAAGGAAAGTAAATCCAAATGCAAACGATAAAGGAGACTGCCAATCATGAATCCGGGAGCAGCAAAATCCACGTTCACATCTACCACTCCCTCGGACCGCGAGATCGCCATGTCCCGTGTCTTCAACGCGCCGCGCCAGCTCGTCTTTGACGCGCTCACCAAGCCTGAACTCGTCAAGCAATGGTTGCTCGGCCCATCGGGATGGTCAATGCCCGGGTGCGACATCGATCGGAAAGTCGGCGGAGTCTACCGATACGTCTGGAAGCGCGAGTCTGACGGAACCGAAATGAGCAGTGGCGGCGTCTTTCGCGAAATTGTGGTGCCGGATCGCATTGTCGCCACCGAGAAGTTCGAACAACCCTGGTATCCGGGCGAAGCGCTGGCGACCAGTACCCTGATCGAACACGAAGGCAAAACCAGGCTCACCATGACGATTCTCTACGACTCGCGCGAAACCCGAGATATGGTACTGAATTCAGGCATGGAGCGGGGAGTGGCCGCGAGTTATGATCGTCTCGCCGAACTTCTTGTATCGCTCGACCCTCACGGAGCGACAATATGAACGCAACGGCCACAGGGACAGCCCAGCCTTCGAGCCACACATGGCAAAGTGTCGGCGCTATCTTCGCAGGCGCTCTCGTCGGTATCGTTCTGTCGCTTGGTACCGATTCCGTGCTGCGAGCGGCGGGAATCTTCCCACAGCTCGACCAGCCGTCGAGCGACTCTCTTCTAATGCTTGCTACCGTCTACCGCGCCATCTATGGCGTTCTTGGCGCCTACGTTTCGGCTCGCCTCGCGCCCAGCCATCCAATGAAGCATGCTCTGATTCTCGGCGCCATCGGCTTCGCCATATCGGTACTCGGCACCGTCGTGACATGGGACAAAGGGCCTGCTTTCGGTCCACACTGGTACCCGATCGCCTTGGACGTGCTTGCCATGCCGCAGTCCTGGTTGGGCGGCAAGCTCCGCGAATGGCAAATTTTAGGCAAATAATTGGGACTTCGGTGCCTTAGTCAGGAAGTACGGCCAGCAATCGCGAGCTCTCTCGCGATGCACTTCAATCAGTGGAGCATCTTCCGCATGAGAAAAAACGCCGCCATTCCTAAAACCGTGAACGAATACCTGGCCTCGGTGCCCGAACCAGCGCGCTCCACCCTCAAGAAAGTCCGGGCGGTGATCCGCTCCGCCGCCCCTGCGGAAGCGACCGAGGTCATCAGCTACGGCATTCCGATCTTCAAATACAAAGGCATGTTGATTGGCTACGCCGCATTTGCTAAACATTGCAGCCTGTTCCTCGCCACCTCGTCATTTTCAAAAAAGTTCCAGAAAGAACTGTCGACCTACCAAACCTCAAAAGGCACCATTCGCTTCCCTGCTGACAAACCACTTCCCGCCAGCCTCGTGAAAAAGATCGTGAAAGCCCGCGTAGCCCAGAACGACCGAAAACAAGATCGCTAATCGATCGTCCCATCCCGATTCTCTTCTCCTGCCTCTGCCGGAATGTTGAGATGCCCATCCCTCCTCCGCGAGTCTCCGTCTTGTCCTATGCATTCTCGCTTCGTGCATCAAAGGCGGTATCTGTACATCCTTCTTTCCTGCTGATTCTAAAGAGGTTAGATAAGATATGAAAATTTTGAAGAATCCTCTGGAGTGCATGTCGATTTCGTCCTCCCTTATTCGACGCACTAGTGAGGCAAGCAAAGCAGCATCAAGGAGTCGGACATGGCAAACCAACACACAACCTCTCAAACGATCAAGCCAATCGTGCGGGCTATCGTGATCGCTCTGGCAATCATTCTTGTGCTTTCGAGCTTCGATCAATCTGCGGCTCAGCTATCCAACTACCTCGGCTCCGTCGCCAGGGACGCGATAGCGCTCCTGCCGTCGTTCGCGCTCACGGCGTCGCAGGCTTTGCAGCCGGACGCTTCGGCGCATCACCAGTTTTCACTGTGCGCCCTGCAAATGTTGCTATTCTGGCCGCTGCTTCAGACCGCCGCCAAAGTTGCCGTGGCATGACTTTTCAGAGAACTTTTGTGAGCAATCGATTTCGTAGCAGTTCATTCGCCGTACCGAGCAAAAATCAAAGGAGAGATGAATCATGAAATTCATGATGATTGTAAAAGCTAGCAAGGAATCCGAGGCGGGAGTCATGCCCAGCGAAGCTCTGCTCAGTTCCATGGCCAAGTACAATGAAGAGTTGATGAAGGCCGGTGTACTGCTGGATCTCAGCGGTCTGCAGGCCAGTTCCAAAGGCGCGCGCATTAAATATTCGAATGGCAAGCGAGTCGCCGTGGTTGACGGGCCCTTCGCCGAAACCAAGGAACTCATCGCCGGCTACTGGATTATCCAGGTAAAATCTCGCGAAGAAGCCCTCGAATGGGCCAAGCGCGCTCCGGCTCCGCACGAAACTCAGGATTGCGAAATCGAGCTGCGACAGTTTTTCGAACTGGAGGATTTTGCTCCCAGCGAAGCCATCGATCGCCATCGCGAACTCGGCAAACAACTCGACGCCAAAAAATAATTTCACGCCCCGTGTCGATTTCGAACCCCCTCATTCGACGTATAGTAGAAGTAGTAAAAACAAAAAGGAGACTGAAACATGCGATTTATGATGTTGGTCAAACACGCTGAAGAACTTTCCGGTCCCCCACCGAAAGCGCTGATGGACGCCATTGACAAGCTTACCGAAGAGGCAAACCAGGCCCACACCATGGTCGTCGCTGGTGGACTTGCGCCGGCCGCTGCGAGCACGCACGTCCGCTTGCACCGTGGCGATCTGAAGACCACCGATGGCCCATTCGCAGAGGCCAAGGAAGTGATCGGTGGCTTCGCCATCTTCGATCTCAAATCCAAGCAAGAAGCCATCGAGGGCGCGCAGCGTTTCATGGAACTTCATCGTAAGCACTGGCCTGGATGGGAAGGCGAAACCGAAGTTCGCCAAATTTTCGGCCCTGAAGATTTCCAACAGCCGTGCAAGTCTTTCGAGAAAAAGTAAACGCAAGTCATCGCTGATCTAAATCAGGAGAAAACGAATGAAATTTCTAAGCATGTACAAGTCAGTGGAAAGAAATACTCCACCATCGCAAGAGGAAATGGCCAGGATGGGCAAGCTCATCGAAGACGGGTTCAAAGCCGGTTGGCTGGTCGCCACGGAAGGCTGCCTGCCAAGCGCTCTCGGCGCGCGCGTACGGCGCTCCGGCGAGAATATCACTGTGACGGATGGCCCTTTCTCCGAGGCTAAGGAAGTTGTCGGCGGATTCGCCATCCTTCGCACCAACTCGAAAGAAGAGGCCATCGAATTAGCCAAGCAATTCCTCCAGGTTGTCGGTCAGGGCGAATGCGAACTTCGCCAAGTTTACGAAGAGGGCGAGCAGAGCTGCACCGAGAAAGCAGCCTCCGCTTCCTGATGCGAGGTCGTGAGTCGCGGTCCTGACTCGGACGTCCTGACCTCGACGACTTGGCGCGGCGCCTCTTTCACTGGTGAAATGTTTCTCGTAAGCTGAGTCTTTCACCAGTGGAAAGGGTCGCCGTGTCCACGCAAATCGAAACCGCCCCTACGCATCGCGCGATTGACGCTGTATGGCGCATCGAGTCCGCGCGAATCATCGCGGCACTTGCGCGAATCGTTCGCGATGTTGGCTTGGCCGAAGAACTCGCGCAGGACGCTCTGGTCGCCGCGCTCGAGCAATGGCCCGGCTCCGGTGTACCGGACAATCCCGGCGCTTGGCTGATGGCTACCGCCAAGCATCGCGCGCTCGATCATTTTCGCCGCAACAAACTTCTCGAGCGCAAACACGAAGAGCTCGGCCGCGAACTCAACTCCCAGCAGGAATCCGCCGTGGCAAATTTTGAAGCCGAATTCGACGCCGCCAACCAACAAAATTTCGGCGACGACCTTCTCCGTCTTCTCTTCATTTCCTGCCATCCGGTGCTTTCGACGGAAGCGCGCGTCGCGCTCACGCTCCGGCTTCTTGGCGGACTTACCACACAGGAAATCGCTCGCGCTTTTCTGGTTCCCGAACCGACCATCGCGCAGCGCATCGTTCGTGCGAAGCGCACGCTCGCAGAAGCGCGCGTTCCGTTTGAAGTTCCTCGCGGCACCGAGCTCGCCGCGCGACTTTCTTCCGTCCTGGAAGTTTTATATTTAATTTTCAATGAAGGCTACTCCGCCACTGCTGGCGAGGACTGGATGCGTCCCGCGCTGATCGAAGATGCGCTGCGCCTCGGCCGGATTCTTGCGGGACTCGCTCCTGACGAACCGGAGGTGCATGGACTCGTTGCGCTGATGGAAATCCAGGCTTCGCGAACTCATGCGCGCACCAACTCGGCTGGCGAACCTATCCTCCTCGCCGATCAGGATCGCACGCGCTGGGACCACGCGCTGATCCGCCACGGCCTCGCTGAACTGCAGCGGGCCGAACGACTTAACGGCGCGCGAAGTCCTTACGCGCTGCAAGCGGCCATCGCTGCCTGCCACGCCCGCGCCAACACGCCATCGCAAACCGACTGGCCGCGCATCGCAACGCTGTACGCAGCGCTGGCGCAGCTCACTCCGAGTCCGATCATCGAACTGAATCGCGCTGTCGCCGTCTCCATGGCCTTCGGTCCGCAAGCGGGCCTAGACATCGTCGATTCCCTCACTTCCGACCCAACGCTTAAGTCCTACCATCTGCTTCCTGCGGTGCGCGCCGACCTGCTGAAAAAGTTGGGGCGGCTGTCCGAAGCGCAATCCGAATTTGCTCACGCCGCATCGCTCGCGCAAAACACGCGTGAGCGCACTCTGCTACTGACCCGCGCCGCCTCCTGCGGACCTTCTTCATAGGAACTACAGTTCCTATTTGGTTGCGGAGGGGCAGGGGTGTAACACCCCAGAGTCTTTGGCGGACCGAGTGTGCCACCCGCCTGTCGCTTTCCCTATCAAGGTTCAGCCTGTCTTCGCTGAGAGCCACGCGGCCGCAATCAAACACACGGTAATCAGGGTTGAGAAAACGATGGGGGTCGTGAAAGCGTATCTCCAGCTCAAAGCTGTGACCGCTACAAAGCAAATGGCGAGGGTCCACGCAATGCTGCGCACGCGTGCCAAAGTCTCTGCCGGGAGCCCGCCCAGCAGCCACGCTAATACTGCCGCGAACAAAAGAAACACGGAGAAAAAAAGTCCGAACGCGCTGAAGAAGTCCCAATAAGTTCGGGTAAACCCTTGCGCGTCAAAGTGGACGGAGCGCATTAACCCAAGAACCGCGTCCGCCCGCCATTCAGGATTATTCTCGCGAAACCCAAACGTATGTCCGGCGGCAAAAAGCAGCAGAAGAACAGAAGAGATTCGGTAAAGAATTGGCGCTTTCAGGTACTGCCTCCTGAACATTCGCGGACGCAGCTTACCACATCGCTCAACCCAGTCTGGCGCTTGCTGCCGTTCCGAGTGGCTTACGGCCCATCGAAGTTGAGACGGATGGACGTGGTGAAGCTACAATGATCTTGCCGGGTGTCGCGCCCTTCAGTTCTAAGGGTGCGGGGTTTGATTTTGCTTTCGCTTTGCACACCTCAAAAAAGACGCCGGGCATCGAATTTTGTCCAGGGTTTGTAAGTACAACCCTGAAACCCGTGATGGAAGCGAATGGAGGATGCGAATGTACCGCGTGCGTCAGGAAAACTTGCCTTTTGTCGGCAGCTCGCACGAATTTGTCGGCGCCGATCACGGCGACGTAAACGTTTCGGTCTTTTTACTGAGCGCGATGCCTGGCAAAGGCCCGGGCCCGCACCGGCATCCCTACGATGAAATCCAGTTTGTCCGGGAGGGCCGAGGACTCTGGACCGTGAACGAGCACACATTTGAAGGTTGCGCCGGCGATATCTTCGTCATCAAGGCCGGCGAGATTCACAGCTTCAAAGCCATCGGGGATGGCCCACTGGTCCAGGTGGACGTCCATCTGAGCCCGCGCTTTATCCAGGAGAACTTGGCGTAGCGGATCGAGTGGGCCGCCCGCTGTCGTAGGCGTTCAATCGCGAACGAGTCAATTCGGATATTCGTACGCGATCCGACCTCCGATATCCGAGAGGTCCTTGCGCAATATTACAGAAACAGGAAATCTGACTAAGTTGTGCCGGTTTCACTGACGACCCGTCACTAGGGGTATGATGTTCTGCGGCGGGCTGCGTGACGAAGTGCGCTAAGGCTGACACCGCGCACAGCCTGAAGGCCGTACCCACTGAAGACAGGACGGCGGCATAAATCCGCTACACAAGAAAGAGCCGGGCTGTCCGAACGGAGCGGACCGCAGAAATCGCGAAAGCCCGGCACTACCAGGGCACGAATTCGACAAGTGAGGACGAAGGACGAATGACAAAAACGACAGAAGCGAATACGAGGATGGAGCGGGGGCTGGGACAGGTGGATCCGCAGATTGCTACGTTGTTGCGAGAGGAGGCCGAGCGGCAGGCTACGGGGCTGGAGCTGATACCGAGCGAGAATTTGGTTTCGGAGGCGGTGCTGGAGGCGATGGGGTCGGTTTTTACGAACAAGTATGCGGAGGGGTATCCGGGAAAGCGGTATTACGGCGGATGCGAATTTGCCGACAAGGTGGAACAGCTGGCGATTGACCGGGCGAAGGAGCTGTTTGGAGCGGAGCACGCCAACGTGCAGTCACATTCGGGGACGCAAGCGAATGTGTCGGTGTACATGAGCACGCTGCAGCCGGGCGATACGGTGCTGGGGATGAATCTTTCGCATGGCGGGCATTTGACGCATGGGCATCCGCTGAATTTTTCCGGGCGCATGTACAAATTCGTGGCGTATGGAGTGCGGCAGGACAACGAGCAGATTGACTACGACGAAATCGAAAAGCTGGCGGCGGAGCACAAACCGAAAATGATTGTGGCGGGAGCGAGCGCTTATTCACGGGTAATTGATTTTCCGCGGATTGCGGAGGCGGCGAAGTCGGTGGGCGCGCTGTTCTTTGTGGATATGGCGCATATCGCGGGGCTGGTGGCGGCCGGAGTGCATCCTAGTCCGGTGCCACATGCGGATCTGGTGAGCACGACCACGCACAAGACTTTGCGTGGGCCGCGTGGCGGGCTGGTGCTGTGCAAGACCCCGTTTGCGAAAGAGCTGGATAAATTGACGTTTCCGGGGATTCAGGGCGGGCCGCTGGTGCACACGATCGCGGCGAAAGCGGTGTGCTTGAAGGAAGCGATGGAGCCGGCGTTTAAGGAGTATCAACAGCAGGTGGCGCGAAATGCCAAGGCTTTGGCGGCGGCGATTGCGAAGCGCGGGCTGCGGGTGGTTTCGGGCGGGACTGACAATCATTTGCTGCTGGTGGAAGTGCACTCGCGCGGGATTACCGGAAGCGACGCGGAGAAGGCTTTGGATCGCGCGGGAATTACTGTGAATAAGAATGCGATTCCGTTTGATCCACTGCCGCCGATGAAGGCTGGAGGGATACGGCTGGGGACGCCGTCGATTACTACGCGGGGGATGAAGGAAGCGGAAATGGAAGTAATTGCGGGATGGATTGCGGAGGTTTTGGCTTCGGTGGGAAATGCAGAAGTGGAGCAGCGGGTTCGTAAGCAAGTTGCGGAGTTGGCGGGGAAATTTCCTATTTATGAGTCGCGAGTGCGGGGGACTGATGCGGCGGAGCATGCGCGGATGCACTAGGTAGCGCTGAAGGGCACGATATATCGTGTCCTTACAATGTGCGGATCGCGTGGCGCGCAGGCAACATTCATCTCGCGAAAGACACGAGATGCGAAAGAGATGGCTACGCTTCGGGTTGCGCGAAACGAAAGAGCAGCGGCGTCGTTTATGAATCGGGATGAATGCCGCCGCTCCAACACAAGGCGGGGAGCGTCGCGAGTTACGTAAGCAGAGGGCATGAAAACGATACAGTTGTCGGTCAAAAACCTGCCATCGATTGTTCCTGCTACTTTGGATTTGGAACGTTGGAAATCGCAACAAATTTCGATTGTTCGCGCTGATTTGGTTTTCAAGCATCGCATGATGGCGGATGCGGTTTTTCCGTTTTTGCGTTCGACATTTTACCGGTGGGCGCAGTTGTGGCCGATTGTTTGTCCGGAACTTTCCCGCGCGCCGCAAGTATTGGCTGTCGGCGATCTACACGTGGAAAATTTTGGCACCTGGCGCGACCTGGAAGGCCGGCTGATCTGGGGAGTGAACGATTTCGATGAGGCGTGGCCGGCGGCGTACACTTCAGATCTGGTGCGGCTACTGGTGAGCGCGTATTACGCGATCGGCGAACAAAAACTTGTCGTGACTCGTAGCGCGGCGCGCGAAGCCATCGAAGACGGCTATCGCGATGCGATGGATAAAGGCGGATCGCCGTATGTGCTGGCGGAACGTTATGTCTGGCTGCGCGAGATTGCGCTGAGCAAATTGCGCGATCCGGTGCGTTTCTGGCAGAAGATAGAGACGTGCCCAGATTACCGCGGAAAAGTTCCCAAGCTGGTGGCCGACCTTTTGCATGGCTGCATGCCGGTGAAGGATGCGGCCATACAGATGAAAACGCGCGTTGCGGGACTGGGAAGTTTGGGGCATCCGCGGATACTGGCTCTTTTTCAGTGGCATGGCGCGCACATCGTGCGTGAAGCAAAAGCGTTGACGCGTTCCGGTTGGATTTGGGCCAGCGGTGAGAAAAAGTTCGACGCTCCGTTGTTGCAGGAGCAGATCATCAGCAGCGCGGTGCGCGTGCGCGATCCGCATTTGCATTTCCACGATAACTGGGTGATTCGCAGGCTTGCGCCGGACTGCTGCCGCATCGAGCTTGCTTCCCTGCCCGAAAAACGCGACGAAGAACGGCTGCTTTACGCCATGGGCTGGGAAACCGCGAACATCCATCTGGGCAGCGAGAAGAAAATCAGCGCGGTAAAAAAGGATTTGGGCGCGCGGCGAGGCCGCTGGCTGCATAAAGCCGCCAAGCCTATGGCGGCGGAAACCCGAAAAGACTGGAAGATTTGGCGGAAAGCGTGGCAGGAACGGCACGGCGAAAAGTGAGTGCCCGCAGGAGCGATGCGGGCTGCACTACTGTCCGGCTGTCCCAAGACTGTCCATCCGTTCAGTAGATTTTCGGGACAACTTTCTTCTACCGTGAGTCATGTCGGCAATGAAGAAACTTCTCGCAGCGCTCCTCACAAAAACAGGCATCAGCTGGTTCTTCAGCGGGGTGCCGGTGGAAATTCCGGCGTACTTCCTGCCAAACTTCCGAGTAGTGGAAATACAAAATGTGACGGGCGCCGCGCGAAAGAAATTCTGAACGCCGACAACTAACTCCGCGAGCATGCGGACGAGGTGGACATGACAGAGACCGAAGCCTTCAAGGAATTCAAGCAGGGACTGGCGCTACTGCGTGACAACTTTGCGGACAAAGCGCTGACTCACATGCAGAAAGCTGCGCAACTGGAAAAGAATAATCCATATTACATGTCGTATCTGGGAGTGGTTCTGGCGCGGTCCGAAGAAAAGTGGGCGGAAGCGGAAAAGCTGTGCGATAACGCGGTGCGGCTGAAGCGCAATCAAGCGCAGCTTTATTTGAACCTGGCGGAAGTGTATGCGACGGCGGGGCGCAAGGACGATGCCGTGGAAACTTTGCAAGCAGGATTGAAATATGCGCGCCGCGATGTGCGGCTTGAATCTGGCGATCAATCGCCTGGTGGAACGGCGGCCGCCGGTGTTTTCGTTCTTGTCGCGCAGGCATCCGCTGAACCGGCAGATTGGCCGGCTTCGGCACCGCACTTTGGGAATGTTCGGCAATTCGTAAAGGAAGTTTCTACGTTTCTACTGGCGAGCTGCAAGTACAGCCCGCTCCCCCAACAAAAAAAGGGCGCCGGACGGACCCTGGCGCCCTTTTTCGTTTTTCTAAACTAAATATTTAGCGTTACTTGCGCGTTTGCGTTGGCGGCGTGAACGAGTAGGAGTGCTGCATACCCATTTCCATCAGCAGCTTGATGCCTATGCCGTTGAGGCCGTTGGGCAGAGCGTCCAGGCGCACCACTTCCGCGAGATATTCGCGATTGGTGGCAGCGGGATCGCGCGAGTACGGCATGGTGACGAACAGGCGCATGCCGAGTTCGTAGCCCGGTTCGCTAGTCTGGAAAAAGACTCCGCTGCGAGAAACGCTGGTGGTGCCGCGCAGATCCTCGAAGTGTTCTTTTTCGGGGTCAGAGGGACGAATGCGCATCAGTTGATTGATTTTGCAGCGGCGGCTGCCGCGGCGTTCTGCTTGAGAAGTGCTCCGGGGAATTGGTGAATTGCCGGTGGTCTTCGTCATAATGTCTTGCGTGGCCATTAAAGAACCGCCCTTTCACTCTACAACTTTTACTAGGTGAAGTGTATGCGGACGGATGCGATGTTCCAATAGATGAGAAGTACCGAAAATAAGGGAAATACGTTTGGGAGTTTGGCGTTACCGAAGTACTAGGGCGAATTGGTAC
Organism: uncultured Acidobacteriota bacterium; assembly: GCA_963743735.1. Lineage (GTDB taxonomy): Bacteria > Acidobacteriota > Terriglobia > Acidiferrales > UBA7541 > Acidiferrum. The sequence continues at coordinate 124,547 of CAVURF010000001.1, read as the reverse complement.
TTTTGCGAGCGTGCCGCAAAAATGCCGGGAAAATCGCAGACTTTTGCGTTGGGTGACGTGGGCGGGGGAAATGTGCGATTCTCTTGCTGCAACTTGGTTTGAAACGAGGCAAAGGACGGAGCCGGATGCAGAAAAGATTTAAAGAGCTGACGGAACGGGAAATTCTGGCGCTGGCGATTCAGAACGAGGAGGAAGATGGACGAATTTACGGCGAGTTCGCGGATGCGTTGCGGGAAAGTTATCCGGCAACGGCGGACATGTTTGAAGAGATGCGGGTGGAGGAGGTGGGGCACCGCGATCGTTTGTTCGAAGAATTTCGGGGACGATTTGGCGAGCAGATTCCGCCGATACGCCGCGAAGACGTAAAAGGATTTCTACAGCGACGACCGTTGTGGTTGGTGCGGCCATTGGGCGTGAATGCCGCGCGGAAACACGCGCAAGTGATGGAGATGGAGGCGGTGCGTTTTTACCAGCGGGCGGCCGGGCGGGTGACGCACGCCGGGACGAGAGAGCTACTGAATAAACTGGCAGATGAGGAACGAAAGCACACCGAGACTGCGGGAAGCCTGGAAGAAAAACATCTGACGGAACACGCGCGGTTGGCAGAAGACGCGTCTCACAAGAAATTGTTTTTATTGCAAGTGGTGCAGCCGGGACTTGCGGGATTGATGGACGGATCGGTATCCACCCTGGCTCCGCTGTTTGCGGCAGCCTACGCTTCGCACAAGACGTGGGAAGCGTTTCTGGTGGGCATGGCGGCGTCGGTTGGGGCGGGCATTTCGATGGGGTTTGCGGAATCGCTTTCGGATGACGGGTCGCTAACGGGGAGAGGATCGCCATGGATCCGCGGACTGATCATCGGAGGGATGACTACCGCGGGCGGATTGGGGCATACGCTTCCCTTTCTGATTCAAGAATTTCCATGTGGCGATTACGGTGGCGATTTTTGTGGTGTGCGTGGAGTTGGGAATCATCAGTTGGATTCGCCACCGGTATATGGATACACCGTTTTTGCAGGCGGCGTTCTTGGTGGTGGTGGGAGGAGTGCTGGTGTTCTTGACGGGGATACTGATTGGGAGTTCGTAAGGAAAACAGGGCGATTCAAGTAATATTGCCAACCGTGGTGATTTCGCCTGGAAAGTACGATCGGAGATGGTCCAATCGATTCGAGACTGATAGGAGAACAACAACTGCAATTTTGCGACCCGCCAGGTTTTGTTGGTAGCGGAGATTTGTATCAATCGTGACCAACACATCAAAATCAGCTTCCGCGAGAGCCAAGAGTTCGCCGTTCTGTTTTCCAAACCAGCCCGCTTCCTGGACTGTGCGAGATTCGTGGCCATGATCGGTGAGATATTTCTTAAGCGTTCTCGGTGCGCACTCATCGATCAGAACTCTCATTTTAGATGGGCTATGAGGCTCAGACGAGCTTCCTCGATCGCGGCAATAGCAATTCACGGCTCACACTGGGATATTGTTCCAGCGAATTGACCACGGTATCAGCGCCCTCCAAGTAGTCGGTCGAAGCCTTGAACGGTACATGGTACCGCGGAATACAGGTTCGCCGCCCAAAGATCTCTGCGAATGGGACCGGATCGCGATTTACCTCTCCGCGTGTAGTGTAGAGCGAAAGCATCTCGGTGGTGCAGCGACGCTTACTTGCGGTTAATTTCCATCACGTCGCTCAAGGGCAGGCCACGAAGAGAACGGCAACGTGAAGGTGGCAGCGTGATGGTGCCTGGGAACAGAGTTGGAAAAGTGGCAGCTGGGCTGCCGCACTCCAGAGATGCTTCGACAGTAGGCGTTGCGTTGAGCGGCGACTGGCTTAGGTGGTGGCGGTTTCGTAGCGGTCGTGGTGGCGGACCCAGGACATCGGCTGCGCGAGGCTGGCTTCGTCGCGACCTTTGGGCGTGAGGTCCAGGAAGTTGTAGGCGCCGAGGAGAATGTCCAGGCCGCGGGCGTAGGTGGAGTAGGTGTGGAAGATTTCGCCGGTGTCGTTTTTGTAGAAGACGCTTAGGCCGGGAGCTTCTTCGTTGGCAAATTCCCCTCGGCATAGTTGTATTGGACTTTGCCGTTGGCTCTTTGGTCTTTGTTGAAGGAGACGTGGTAATCGAAGTTGAAGTCGTTCTGATTGGAAGAGACCCAGGGGAAACGCCAGCCCATGCGATCCTTGAAGGACTGGATTTCGGGCATGGTGGCGCGAGAGACGGCGGAGAACGCTACGTCGCGCGCGTTGAGATGAGGGAGAGCGCCATCAAAGTGATCGCCGAGGAATGAACAACCTGGGCAGCCCTGTTCCCAACCGGGACCGAGCATGAAGTGATAGACGATGAGCTGGGACTTGTCGCGGAATAGATCGGAAAGCGATACTTTGCCGTTGGGGCTATCGAAGACGTAATTCTTTTCTACTTTGACCCAGGGCATATCGCGACGTTTGGCGCTGAGGGCGTCGCGCCGGCGACTGAATTCCTTTTCGGCGGCGAGAAGTTCCTTGCGGGCTGCGAAGCCATTCTTTTTCGGATACGACTTTCGGATGAGCGGTGCTGCTTGGTTGCATTTTGGGTTGCATTTTTTCTCCTTTTTTTGCTCGGAATCGAGCTTCATCTGGCGAATATTGTGGAAAGGCCATTACGCAACAGAGAAAGGCACACAACCAAGATTAGTTGTGCTACCAAATCGCCGGGCTGAAGCCCTGCCACTACAACGGCTGAAAACGAACCAACGCGAAACGACTTCTATTTGTGGGCTGCGCAGGCGCAACTGGGTGCATGATAGCGGCCAGTGGGTTCGACCATACCGCCTTGGCCATACATGTTGTGCGGCCGCGCCCAGTCGGCAAGCGAATGGTGCGGGCCCGTTTCGTTGCGGCCCTTGGGCATGACATCGAGAAACGGGTAGATGCCGAGAAACATTTCAGCGCCGCGACCAAAGACCGAATAGGTGTGGAAGATCTGGCCGGAATCGTCTTTGTAAAAGACGCTGTCTCCCGAGAGATCTTCGAGGCCGGGATTGTGTTGCTTATAGTTGTAGAAAGCAGTTTCCGCGGCCATCTCTTCAGGCCTAAAAGATACGTTGAAGTCGTAGTTGAAATCGCTGCGGTAAGAGGAAACCCACGGGAAATGCCAGTCCATGCGCTTGCGGACGACTTCGATTTCGTCAATCGGAGCGCGCGCGACGGCGACATAGGAGACATCGTGATTTTGCAGATGGACGAGAACGCCGGCGAGATGATCGACTTCGAGAGCGCATCCGACGCACTGTTGCTTCTGGCCGGGCCCCATCATGAAATGCTTGATGAAGAGTTGGCTGCGGCCATCGAAAAGCTGTGCCAGGGTAACTTTTCTAGACGGGCCGTCAAAAACATATTCCTTTTCGACTTTAACCCACGGCAAGGCGCGCCGTTCGGCGTTGAGGGCATCTTGCTGGCGCATGAATTCCCTCTCTTTGGCGACAAGCTGTTTGCGAGAGGCCAACCACTCTGCTCGGGAGACGACTCTGGGACTAGCGACTTGAGTTTCTTGGAGCGTAGCTCGCATCTTTTTCTCCACGATTTAAATTGTGAGAGCCGGGGCTGAAAACAATTAATACGAAAACTAAACAAACGGATTCTCGTCGGCGCTGGGACCGTAAATCGAGGGCACGGGAACTTCCAACATTCGCAAATAGACGGATAGCTGGCCACGATGGTGGTACAAGTGATTCATCATGATGGAGCGAATGAACGCGATGCGTGGAATGGACATCAGAGTTTTGCCGTTTTTTGTGAGGCTCCACAAGGAGTTAAGTTTGGCGTCGTCCATTTTGTTTATGGTGTCTTTGGCGTTGTTAAGGCTTTGCGAGAAAGTGTCGAACACTTCCTTGCAGCTCTTGGGCTCCGCTTGCGTGAAGCTCGGCGCTTCAAAGGTGTCGCCGGCTGCGGCCGCCGCGACGCCGCCAGGCACGGCGGCGATGTGCAGAGCCAACTGCCCGAGAGAAAAGGCTTTGGGGTGAGGCTTCCAGGAAAGCTTGTCGCTGGGAACGCGATCCAAAACGCGCTTGGTGGTTTGTGCTTCCTGATCGAGTTCCATCACGATCGAGTCTGCAATTCTCATAAATACTCCTTCTCTTTTCACGATTTTGAAAAACTACCTCGAATCTTTTGCTGCCGACCGTACTGGTTGAGTCGGCTCAGACCCGACCGCCAAAGTTTTCCGCAGAATGCCGGTATTCTTGCGTCGAGCGAGCGCGAGATCTTACCCGTCGCTTCAAATTGCCGGAGATTTCTCCGGCTCTGTTTTTCTTGCGCAGCTTGGTGGCGATCAGAGCAGTCAGGGCACCAGTGGATACGGTTCCAGCGGCAATCAGAGCCAGATTTGCGATGCAGAATGGGCACATGGCCTTTCTCCTTATTGAACGGCGGCTGAGCGGGAGTTGGAGGATTCAGCGCGGGACCTGATGCGGGAGAGAGTGTAAGTCCAGCCCGTGTTTACGCCCTTGCGCTGATCGTCGGTGAGTAGGCCGAGAGCGGTGTGGCGGAACGTAATGAGTGTGCCGCCTTGCTGCTCCGCCAAGCGATATTGAAGATTGGAAAGAAACGGCGAAGAAGCGAACAGTGGGCCGGTAATTTCGAGAAGCGTGGGGCGCTTGATGGCTTGGACGTTGCCCCAGAAATGGCCGTTGGAATCGCCGAGGTCGCGGTACCAGCGGCCGCCAGGCCACGGTTCGAGTTTCATTTGCAGTGGCCGGCCCTCGGGAGTTTCGTTGTAGGGGCCGAGTTGATCGAGCAACGATTCGAATGTTTTCTCGAGCGTTGCTTTCACGTGGACTTCATGGACGATGTTGAGCATCAGGTCGTCGACGGATTTAACTTGCGAAGTCATAGTTCCCTCTCTGTAGTGAAATAAAGATTCCGCGAGTTCATTGGTGGTTGTCCTTTTCCGAGCGTTCGGCGCGTTCCTTGATGCGATTGAGCTGGTGAGTCCACAGACGTTCGAAAGTGCGCGTCCATTCGTGCAGGGGGCGCAGGGCTTCGGCTTCGGTGCGGTAAAGCATGTTGCGGCCGTCTCGGCGGGCGGTGACCAGGCCGACGTCCTTGAGGACGCGAAGGTGTTTGGAGACGCTAGGTTGTTCGAAGCCGAGCGCGGTAACGATGTCGCCCACGGCACGCTCCTGCAGGGCCAGGAAAGAGAGGATAGCGCGGCGGCGGGGTTCCGCAACAGCGTTGAAGGCGTCGGAAGTGGTGGAGGCACGTGGCACAGTATAAACATATACCCATATAGGAATATGTCAAGAGCATTTTGTGGCGCGCCAGGGACACCATTGGGTTCAAGAATTGAGGGTTCGCGGCTGGGATTAAGAGAGATTCTTCACTACGCAAGACGACCGTCCCGCCCGGACGGGACGGGAAGAAGAAATCGACTTGCTTCGTTCACAATGACGGGTTACGGCTGTCAAACCGGAGCCTGTGCGGTGGCGCAGTGGGCGGCCGGCTTGCTTCGTTTAGAATGACCAGCTAGACGGTCTGGCGTGTCGAATTCGCGAGCCTTACTAGTGCGAGCTACCGGGCTGGCGGCTGGATTGTTCCAAGATTTTGTCCAGTTGATCAAACTGTTCTTGGAGCGCGACGAGCTTAGCTTCTTCCGCCCTAAGCTCCTGAACAGCTTCCACCCCTTTGGTTTCCCATTCCTGCCCGGCAGCTTTTTGCGATTCCAATTCTCCCTTAAGCCTGGCAAGCATATTTTCGTTTTCTTTACCGTTTGCCGAAACCTGCGAGTCTTTTAGTCCGGCTTCTGCGCGTTCAGTCTCAGAAGTGAAGTGCCGCACGCCAGCCCGAGCCTCGACAAGTTTGGCGTTAACGTCATCCAATCGCTTTGCGCACGGGCACAACGAGCAGCGCCTGCAGGGTTTGTGAGTCTGCTGGGGCGGTCTGGCCTACAGAAACGGTCGATGCCAAGAGGAATCCGAGGGCAAGAAGGAATAAGCGATGCATTGCGAGCCTCCCGTTCAAGAACAGCAACTTAACTCTAGTCGGAGTGGGCGGGAGCTGGGAATTGAGAGCGACGCGGAACTGCGGCGTGGCGGACGCGGGACTGGAAGCGATCGAGGTAGAGATAGACGACAGGCGTGGTGAAGAGGGTGAGGAGCTGGCTGAGGATCAAGCCGCCTACGATGGCAATACCGAGGGGGCGGCGGAGTTCGGAGCCGACACCTTGGCCCAGTGCTAACGGAAGCGCACCTAAGAGCGCGGCCATGGTGGTCATTAGAATCGGGCGAAAGCGGAGGAGGCAGGCTTGGTAGATGGCGGCCTCGGGCGACTTCCCTTCCTGCATTTCGGCCTGGACGGCGAAATCGATCATGAGGATGGCGTTCTTTTTGACGATGCCGATAAGAAGAATGATGCCGATGATGGCGATCATGGAGAGTTCGGTGCCAGTGAGGCGGAGAGCGAGCAGCGCGCCGATGCCTGCGGAAGGAATCGTGGAAAGAATGGTAATGGGGTGAATGTAGCTCTCGTAGAGAATGCCGAGAACGATATAGACGGCGACGAGAGCGGTGAGCAAGAGAATCAAGTAATTCGCAATGGATTCCTTGAAGGCTTGGGCAGTTCCTTGGAAGCCGCCGTGAACGGTGGGCGGCACGCCGAAGCTCGCGTTGCGCTGCTTCGATTTCACCGACGGCGGTGCTAAGGGCCATGCCGGGCGCGAGATTGAAGGAAAGGGTGATGGAAGGATAGAGGCCCTGGTGATTGACGGAGAGCGAAGTGTTTGAAGGGTCATAGTGCGCGAAAGAACTGAGCGGGATTACTTTTCCGGCGTTGGAAGGCACGTAAATGTGATTGAGGGCTTCGGGGCCTTGCGTGTAATTTTCGGAAACTTCCAGGACCACGTGATATTGGTTCAGACCTTTATAAATGTTGGAGACTTGGCGCTGGCCGAAGGCGTCGCCCAGAGTGTTGTCAACGTCAGTCATGTTTACGCCGAGGCGCGAGGCGGTGTCGCGATCAATGACGAGTGAGCTTTGCAGGCCGCGGACTTGCTGATCGGTGTTGACGTCGTAAACACCGGGAACTTTCTGAAAACGCTGCATGAGAATGGGCGCCCAGTGGTTGAGTTCGGCCACGCTTTCGGCTTGAAGCGTATATTGATATTGCGCGCCACCGAAGCGTCCGCCGATGCTGAGATCCTGAACGGATTGCAGGAATAGCTGCGCGCCGGGAATGCTGGCGGTTTTTCCGCGGAGGCGAGCGATGACCTGGTCTGCGCTGATTTTGCGTTCGTCGAGCGGCTTGAGCTGGGCGAACAAGCGGGAGGTGCTGGTGCCGTTGCCGCCACCGGTGAAAGCGGTGACGGTGTCTACGGCGGGATCGGCCATAACGATGGCATTAAACTGTTTGAGCTTGTCGGACATGGCAGCGAAGGAAATGTCCTGATCGCCCTGAATATAGCCGTTGACGCGGCCGGTGTCCTGTTGGGGGAAGAGGCTCATGGGAGCCGCGTAGTAGAGATAGCCGGTGAGTATGACCGTTCCAACTGTGAGCAGAAGAATCGCGAATTGATGGCGGAGAACGACTCGGAGGGAGCGATCGTAAACGCGAACGAGAGCATTGAAAACATTTTCTGCGATGCGGTAGGCGAGACCGTGACTACGGTTACGGTCGATGCGCAGAAAATGCGCGCAGAGCATGGGCGTGGCGGTAAGAGAAACGAAGAGCGAGACGATGATGGCGACGCTGAGAGTGACCGCGAATTCGCGCAGTAAGCGGCCGATGATGGTGGGGAAAAATAAAATGGGGATGAAAACCGCGATGAGCGAAGCACTCATGGAAAGAACGGTGAAGCCGATTTCTTTTGCGCCGAGCATTGTAGCGGCGAAGGGTTTCATGCCGCCTTCCATGTGGCGGGCAATATTTTCGATGACGACGATGGCGTCGTCGACGACGAAGCCGGTGGAGATGGTAAGAGCCATGAGAGAGAGGTTGTCCAGGCTGTAGCCGAAGAGGTACATCACGCCGAAAGTGCCGACGAGGGAGAGCGGTACAGCAATGCTGGGGATGATGGTGGCCCAAACGTTGCGCAGGAAAACGAAGACTACAAGGATGACCAGGGTGATGGAGATCAGAAGACTGATTTCCACATCGTGGATTGAAGCGCGGATGGTGGTGGTGCGATCGATGGCCACGTTGAGATGCAACGACGGAGAAATCGAAGCGCGCAACTGGGGAATAATGGCCTTGATGCGATCGGCGGTTTCGATCATGTTCGCGCCGGGCTGGCGGAATATGGCGAGAAGGACTGACGGTTCGCCGTTGGAAAGACCGAGATTCCGGATATCTTCGACCGAGTCGGTGACGTCGGAGACATCGCGAAGGCGAACGGGAGCGCCTGGATGGCCGGCAACGATCAGTGGCTGATATTCGTAAGCTTTGAAGAGTTGATCTGAGTCGGTGATGGTCCAGCTGTGGGTAGAATCGGCAACGCTGCCCTTAGCGAGATTGGCGTTGGCGGATTGCAAGCCTTTGCGAACCTGTTCAAGGCTGATGCCGTAACTGTTGATAAGATTTGGATTTACAGCGACACGAACCGCGGGACGCGAACTGCCCCAACTGAAAACCTGGCCGACACCCTCTACCTGGGCAAGCTTTTGCGCGAGGATGGAATCGGCAGCGTCGAAAATTTGTGGCGGCGGAATGTTGGTTGAGGTCAAGGAGAGCAGCATGATCGGCGCATCGGCGGGATTTACTTTGCGATAGCCGGGCTGGCCGGGAAGATCGGCGGGAAGCTGGCTGCGGGCGGCGTTGATGGCGGCCTGAACGTCGCGCGCGGCGGCGTTGATATCGCGATTCAAATCGAATTGCAGAACGATTCCGGTGTTGCCGAAGCTGCTGGAGGAAGTCATCTGCGTGACGCCGGCGATGCGACCGAACTGGCGTTCGAGCGGAGTCGCTACGGAGGAGGCCATGGTTTCCGGGCTGGCGCCGGGAAGGCCTGCGCCGACGGCGATGGTGGGGAAATCAATTTGCGGGAGCGGCGCAACGGGAAGAAAACGAAAGGCGACGACGCCTGAAAGAAAGATGGCCATGGTGATCAGCGTAGTGGCGACTGGACGCTTGATAAAGGGCGCGGAGAAATTGGAGGAAAAATTCACGCGCTAGTCTCCGTAATGCTCCACAGCAGGATCGTCGATCGGATTGCCAAAGCCGAATGAAAAGCGGCGGGAGAGCCAATCGAAGGCCAGATAGACGACGGGCGTGGTGTACAGGGTAAGAATCTGGCTGAGGATAAGGCCGCCGACGATGGTGATGCCGAGGGGGCGACGAAGCTCAGAACCGACGCCGGTGCCGAGGGCGAGAGGAAGACCGGCGAGGAGCGCGGCCATAGTGGTCATCATGATGGGGCGGAAGCGGAGCAAGCAGGCTTCGTAGATGGAATCGAGAGGAGACTTGCCTTCGTTGCGCTCAGCGTCGAGGGCGAAGTCAATCATCATGATGGCGTTTTTCTTGACGATACCGATGAGCAAGATGATGCCGATGAGAGCGATGATGCTGAATTCTGTTTTGCACAACAAGAGGGCGAGGATTGCGCCGACACCCGCAGAAGGCAGAGTGGAGAGAATCGTGATGGGGTGGATGAAGCTTTCGTACAAGACGCCGAGAACGATGTAGACGGTGACGAGAGCGGCGAGAATCAGGATGGGTTCGTTGCCAAGAGAGCGAAGGAACGCAGCAGCGGTGCCTTGAAAGGTGGCCTGAATACTGGGCGGCATGCCGAGGTCGGATTTGGTGCTATTGATGGCGTTAACGGCGTCGCCGAGCGAAGCGCCGGGAGCGAGGTTAAAGGAAAGCGTGACGACGGGAAATTGGCCCTGGTGATTGAGCGCGAGAGCGGACGGCGACGTGGTGACGGAAGTGAATGCGCTGAGGGGAACTTGCGTGCCGTTGGAAGAATGAACGTAGATATTTTTCAGCGAATCAGGAGCCTGCTGAAATTGCGGGTCGGCTTCCAAGACGACGTGATACTGGTTGAGCTGAGTATAAATGGTTGAGACCTGGCGCTGGCCGAAGGCATCGTAGAGCGTGTTGTCAATATCCGCGGGCAGTATGCCGAGACGTGAAGCGGAATCGCGATCGATAGTGAGATTGACGAGCAGGCCACCGTTGAGCTGGTCGCTGGCGACGTCGCGAAGTTCGGGAAGTTTTTTCAGGCGATCGATGAAGCGCGGAACCCAATAGGAAAGCTCTTTGGAGTCCACATCTTCGAGGCTGTATTGAAATTGCGTGCGGCTGACGCGGTCTTCGACGGTGAGATCCTGCACCGGCTGCATGAAGAGAGTGATGCCGTCGATTTTGTCGAGCGTCGGCTGCAGGCGGCGAATGACATCGGAAGCACTGATCTTGCGAACGGCTAGAGGTTTCAGATTGATTTGCACGCGGCCGCTGTTGAGCGTGGTGTTGATGCCGTCGATGCCGATGAAGGAGGAGAGGCTTTCGACGGCGGGATCCTTGAGGATGGCGTCAGTAAGAGACTGTTGTCGATCGCTCATGGAACGGAAAGAAACGCTCTGTGGGGCCTCGGAGACGCCGAGAATGACGCCAGTGTCCTGTACCGGGAAGAAGCCCTTAGGGACGTAAATGTAGAGAAGGATGGTACCGACGAGAGTGGCAAAGGTGATGAGGAGAGTGATGGTGCGGAAACGCAGCACAAATTTGAGAGTTCGGCCATAAAAAGCGATGACGACGTTGAAGACGTTTTCGGACTTGCGATAGAACCACGTTTCGTCTTCTTTTTTCTGATGACGAAGAAGTTTGGCACACATCATCGGAGTGAGCGTAAGCGAGACAAAAGCGGAAACCAGGATGGTGACCGCCAGAGTGATGGCAAATTCGCGGAAGAGGCGGCCGACGATGTCGCCCATGAAGAGCAGCGGAATGAGAACGGCGATGAGGGAAACGGTGAGCGAGAGAATGGTGAAGCCGATTTGCTGGGAGCCTTTGAGCGCGGCCTGAAGAGGCGATTCGCCCTCCTCAATGTAGCGGCTGATGTTTTCAATCATGACGATGGCATCGTCGACGACGAAGCCGGTGGAGATGGTGAGCGCCATGAGGGAAAGGTTGTTGAGGCTATAGCCCAGCAAATACATCACGCCGAAAGTGCCGATAAGTGAGAGCGGAACAGCGACGCTCGGAATGATGGTGGCGCGAATACTGCGAAGGAAAAGAAAGATCACCATGACGACCAGGCCGACGGTGAGCATCAATTCAAACTGGACGTCCTCAACCGAGGCGCGGATGGTGCCAGTGCGGTCTGTAAGAATGGCGACGTTGACAGCAGCAGGAAGCCCGGCCTGAAGTTGCGGAAGAAGCTTCTTGATGCGGTCAACGACACCGATGATATTCGCGCCGGGCTGACGCTGGATGTTCATCAGGACGGCAGGCTGCTGGTTGGCCCAGGCCGCTTGCAGGACGTTCTCGACTCCATCGCTGACCGTAGCTACATCGGCGACGCGAACAGGACCACCATTGCGATAGGCGATGATGATGGGGCGATAAGTGTCGCCGCTCAGGAGCTGGTCGTTTGCGCCGATGGTGTAGGACTGTTGTGGCCCGTCAAACGTGCCTTTGGCTTGGTTGACGTTGGCGCTGTTCAATGCGGTGCGAAGATCTTCCAAGCTCAGGCCGTATGACGCCAACGCAGTGGGATTGGCCTGAATGCGTACGGCGGGGCGTTGGCCGCCGCTGATGCTGACCAGACCGACTCCAGGCAACTGAGAAATTTTCTGCGCCAGCATGGTGTCGGCAAGATCTTCGACTTTAGAGAGCGGAAGCGATTTTGAAGTCAACGCGAGGGTAAGGATCGGAGCATCGGCCGGATTCACTTTGCTGTAGATGGGAGGATTCGGAAGACCCAGCGGCAAGAGATTGGATGCGCTATTGATGGCGGCTTGAACTTCCTGCTCAGCAACGTCGATATTCAGATCGAGAACGAATTGCAGCGTGATGACAGAGCTGCCAAAGGAGCTCGTCGACGTCATTTGATTGAGGCCAGGAATTTCGCCGAATTGGCGTTCAAGAGGAGCAGTGACGGAAGAAGCCATGACGTCCGGGCTGGCGCCTGGATAAAACGTTTGAATTTGAATGGTCGGATAGTCCACCTGAGGAAGCGCGGAGACCGGTAACTGGCGATACGCAACGAAGCCGACAAGAAGCACGCCAACCATCAAGAGCGTGGTGGCTACTGGCCGCAGAATGAACGGCCGCGATGGACTCATGGTTTAGCGCCTCGACCACTACGGGATTGCGTACTGGCTGGCGGGGTTGCTTTCGGAGCGGACGATTTTGAGTACGTCGGGGACGCAGGCTGGGCGTCAGATGCGGAAACTGGAGCAGCTGGAGCCTGATTCGGAATGACCTTGGTGCCGTCCTGCAATTTATCCTGGCCGTCTGTCACAACCAGATCACCGGGCTGGAGGCCGGCGCTGACACCAATAATTCCGCCGTTGGTTTGCGCGACGGTGATGTTATGGATTTTTACGGTATTACCATCCCCCACGACGTAGACATAAGTACCTTGAGGACCACGCTGTAGTGCCGCGAGTGGGATGAGGCTGAGATTGTGCCTGGTGTCCACAAGGAGATGAGTATTAACGAATTGGTTGGGAAACAAGCTGCTGTCTTCATTGTTGAAGATGGCTTTTAACTTGTAGGTGCCGGTGGTGACATCAATTTGGTTGTCGATGGTGAGGAGTTTGCCGCTGGCAATTTTGTCGGTGTTGTCGCGATCGAACGCTTCTACGGGCAGATTGGCTGCACCTTTGCGCAATTTATCGAAGACCTGGGGCAGCTGATCCTGCGGGAGCGTGAAGATCACAGCGATTGGCTGGATTTCGGTGATGATCAGCAGTCCATTGGTGTCCGTAGCGTGGACGATGTTGCCAGGATCGACGAGGCGAAGGCCGACGCGTCCGGAAATGGGAGCAGTGATGCGGGAGTACGTCAGCTGCAGCTTTGCATTGTCGATTTGCGCCTGATCGGACTTGATCGCGCCGTCAAACTGGCTGACGGAGGCGCCTTGGGTATCGAGCTGCTGCTTAGGGATAACGCCTTCCTTATACAGGAGCTTGAAGCGTTCCAGATTCACTTCGGCGTCTTGGCGCTGGGCGACATCTTTGGCCAGCTGGCCCTGCGCCTGTTCGAGTTGAACCTGAAAGGGGCGCGGATCGATTTCCGCGAGCAGGTCGCCAGCCTTTACGAACTGGCCTTCCTTAAAAGCGACGTTGATGAGCTGTCCATCCACACGGCTGCGGATGGTAACGGTGTTGAGAGGCGTAACTGTGCCGAGACCATTTAGATACACGGGAAGATCGCCTTTGGAGGTGGTGGCGACAACGACGGGAACGCTGAAATTTCCCGGCCCAGATGGTCCACCGGGGCGGGGTTTACCCTGAGCGTCAGAGGCGGCGGGATTTTGCGCGGTTTTCGAATGTGAAGAGCGGTAATACCAGAAACCGGCAATCGCAACAACGGCGACCACCAGCCAAACCCAGGCCCGACTTCCGGTAGATCGGGAAAGCGGCGCATCCCTCGCCGGACTGCGTTGCGGTGCCGAAGTGCGTTCAGGGTCAGATAATTCCAGCGATTTCAGTTGGCCCATCCTTTAACTCCTCAAAGTGCAGCGGTTACGCGGAGAGCCAGCCAGGTGATAGCGATCGCTCGAAGGCGACAGCAAAGGCTCTATTCTCTAGACGCAGTCCGACCTTATCGGTATGGTACGCAAACATTAAGACGAATTGGGAGATAAAATGGTTACCAAGGCCTGGGCCGGGCTGGATCCACATAGGTTGCAAGCTGATGAATTCATTGGATTTCGAGGAGAACATAGGTCGAATTGAGGGGTTCTCCTCGAAAAGGCCGATAATTCCGGTAGACTACGCAGGCATGTCGCGGTGTAGTTGGCGGAATTTTGCGCTGGAGAGGCGAGAGGGACCGTGGAAATCGATGCTTAGAGGAATCTTGCTGGGAATTGTTCTGGGAGTCGCCGGGATAGCGGCATCTGTGTATCTGTATTTTGCAATGGGCCACGCACCGGTGGCTGTTACAGCGCCAGACATGCCGTTTGAGCGAACATTCGCAAGACTTGGGCTGCATTCCTATTTGGAAAGACTGCCACATCCAGAACCGCAAGTAAGGGCGGACGAAAAGAATCTGATCGAGGGAGCAAAGGTCTATAAGAATCATTGCGCGATATGCCATGGATTGCCGGACGTGCAAAAGACTGCGATTGCGCAGGGGATGTCACCCAAACCACCACAACTGTTTAAGGGTACGGGTGTTACGGACGATGAGCCGTGGGAAAGCTACTGGAAAGTGGAAGGCGGGATTCGCATGACGGGGATGCCCGGCTTCAAGGACCAGTTAACGGAAATGCAAATCTGGCAGGCAGTGCAACTGGTCAAGAATGCGGACAAGATCAGTCCGGCGGTGAAGGCAGAATTGGCGGGAGCTCCGGTGGCAATGGCTACGCCCGTCGCACCGGCGCTGAAGAAGTAAGAACGGCGCGCAAGAGTCGCGAGCAGAACGACAGTCGCTCTGGGCGATCTGGTTACGTCGTGGCGAGCTTGACGGACGTGAATGCCTGGGTTGAGCCAGCCAACCGATCCGGTGGCGGCTGGCGTAACCGGAATGCACACAAACCTCGTCGAGAATCATCTAAGCCTACATCATGAGAAAAGGAATTGTGACTTTTCTGGCGGTGGTCCAGACCGTTCTGCTAGCTGCTCATTTTTTTGTTTACGAGACTTGGATCTATTTCTGGGAGCCGGCACGCGCCGGAGGGACGGGCGGGCGCACAGTGGTGGTGGTGTTGCTGGCAGTAAGCTTTGTCGCTGCTTCCCTGCTGTCGTTCAAATATTGGAATGGCGTGACCCGAGTGTTTTATCGAGCGGCAGCGATCTGGCTGGGCTTATTTAATTTCTTGTTTTTGGCAAGCGTGGGGACGTGGCTGACAGGTTTTGCGGCGCTCGCTTTCGGCGCTCATTGGAATCAGCGCGAGATGGTTGGGGCGTGGTTTGCGATAGCGTTGGTGGCGGCAATCTGGGGAATGATCAACGCGAGCATGACACGGATCCGTAGAGTAAAAGTGAGTTTGCCGAATTTGCCAGCAGCGTGGCAGGGGCGAACCGCGGCAATGATCAGCGATTTGCACCTAGGGCATGTGCGGGGAGCGAATTTTGCGCGGGAAATTGTAGCGAGCATTCGTCAGCTGCGGCCGGCGATCGTGTTCCTGGCGGGGGATCTCTACGACGGGAGCTTTGCAGATCTGGACGCGCTGGCGAGTCCATTGCGCGGGTTGAACGCGCCGTTGGGCAACTATTTTGTAGCGGGAAATCACGAAGAGATGCGGAATTCCGGAGCGCACCTGCAGGCGGCGAAAGATGCAGGCTTGCGTTTGCTGAACAACGAAAAAGTGGTCGTGGATGGGATGCAGATTATCGGCGTGCACTATCACGAAGCGTCGCACCCCGAGCGATTGAATGCCGTGCTGGAAAGTGCTGCGATCGACCGCGGACAGGCGAGCGTGTTGCTGGTGCACGCGCCAGATCAGCTGGCGGTGGCAGAGCGCGCGGGAATCTCTCTGCAATTATCCGGGCACACACATCGCGGGCAGTTCTTTCCGTGGACCTGGCTTACCAAGCGCATGTACAAGCAATTTGCGTATGGGCTGCAGAAGTTCGGCGCGATGCTGGTGTACACGTCGAGCGGTGCCGGAACATGGGGACCTCCGTTGCGGGTGTGTTCGCATCCGGAAATCGTGTTGATTCAATTTGTGTGATGTGGTGCGCTTTCAGCGTCCATTCAGAATTTGCTCGCGCGTAATGGCGCGGAAGTCTGACCGGAATCAGCGGGACTCTGGCGGTGGCAGCGCCAATTGCAAGATGGCGGGAATCAGCTGAGTAACAAGATTTGTCTTGTCGAGACATACTGCCGCTCCGTAACTGCTAGCCAGGGATTGGGTTTCTTCATCATTCCAAGCAGAAATTGCCAGCAGGCGGGCTTTCCCAAGGAGCTGAGAGCGAAATTGAGTTGGATTGATGCGTTTATCGTCGGACATGTGTAAATCCAGAATAACGATTTGCGGCTGCAATTCCTGAATCAGGCGGATGGTCTGTGCGAAGTCCGTCGCTTCTCCCACCAGGCTAATTTCGGGATGACCGGAAAGAAGCCTGCCAATCGCGCGCCGCAACAAGTCTGAATCATCCGCCAGAAGTACCGTTATCGGCATGAACTGCTGCTCAATTCTGCGAAATCGCAACTGCTATGGATACCATTGCAAGTTCGCTGTGTGTAGCAAGTCCTACCAATGCTGAAGCGTACGGAGAATCATGTCATCTTCAGATCCGCGGGGGCGCACGGCTTCCGAACGCGCGGACCTAGTTGCAAGCCTCTGCTATCATCGCGAATATCCGCAGTCCAGTGCAAACTTGATCCAACCCGGTGGAGAACGCATGTCGGGCGTCGATTCCGCGCAGCAGCCTCTAACTGACGAACTTCTGAAAGAAAATGAGAGCCGGTTTTGTATTCTGGCGAATTATCGCCGATTTCGGTGTGGCTAGCGAACGCTGATGGTTCGATTTACTGGTATAACCGCCGCTGGTTCGAATACACGGGAACAACCGAAAAAGAGATGGAAGGGCGGGGAAGGTAGGCCGTGCACGACCCGACAATGCTGCCGTCAGTGCTGGAGAAATGGACGGCGTCGATCGCGACGGGAGAACCGTTCGAGGCGTCTTCGCTACGAGCGTATGCGGACGGTTTTGCGCAGCGCAGTAAAGTGAAAGTGAACTGTGGATTTTCCGGATCGTACAGGAGTGCCTGACGAATGTTTGACGGCACTCGGAAAGCCCAACTGCGTTTATCAGCATCTCGCCGACGCCGGGTCAAATAGCAGTGCAGGTGCGTGAAGAAGGAAAAGGCATCCCTTGGAGAATCGCGCAGCAACTGTCGATCGAAGGGGCCACGGAGTGGCGGAGTAGCGGCGATCGTTCCGCCTCGGCTTTTCTTCTCTCGGGAGAGCAGCGCGTATCCCGATTTCAATGCCGCGCACTTCTGTAGTCGCGCGATTCTTCGGCGATCGTGCTCCGGATCGCATTAGAGAAACAAACCAGCTAGTAGCGAACACTTACCAGTTTACGCTGGCGAGAAATTGCGGCTAGCCGGGTGAAGTGGCTTTTTGGTTCTTCACTTGCAGTTCATTCACAACCTGCTGAACGTTGGGAACTTTGGTCGCCAGCTTTTCAACTTCAGAGCGTTTGGATTGCGAGTTCACTGTGCCACTCAAGGTGACCACTCCGTTTTTAACATCGTATTTCACGGCGTGTTCGAGCCGATTCTTTACCAAAACGGCGTGTAGATTCTTTTCAATTCCGTCGTCGAGATCGGAATCGACTGTCTTCGCCATGCTGGTGTCGTTAGCCGGACGAACGGCGATCTGATTGGCGACAACTTGAGAGCCAGCGATAGACTTGGCGATGGACTCAGCCTGCGCCTTGTCAGAATCTGACGTGGTAGTTCCGGTGAGCGTGACCACGCCCTTGTCGCGGTCCTGGCTGACGCTGACATCCTTCAAGTTAGCCTGATCCAGGGATTTGCGGATGTTATCCGACACGTCCGGCGACTTGGTCGGAGTGTTAGAGCATGCCGATAAACATCCGGCAATTAAAAGAAGCATCATCGAATTCACAAGCTTTAGCGATTTCATATTTCCTGTTCCCTTCGCAAAACGAGAAATTCAAATGCCGAGTGGCATGCGCTCACTGAGTCAGCGTGGGTGCCAACTCGTTTAGACAACTGTGTCGCGAAGGATATAAAGCAACAATCGGTGTTAGTCAGTAGGAAAATGAAAAAATAATGGTAACTTTCGGCGAGCGATTTTCAGTTGGCAAGCTCGTTGGCGAACAACAATCAGTGGAGTTTAGTGACTGGAAGAAGCCGACGCGGACTGAGTATTTCTATCGAGAACGCTCCGCACCACGCGCAAGAGATCGCGGCTGTCCTTGCCTTTGGAGACGAAGCCATGAGCCCCGGCGGCGGTGATCTCCTGCCTGGTCTGATCGGAATCATGCACCGAGAAAATCACAATCTTGGTGTTGGGTGAATGGCGACGGATCTGGCGAACGGCAGCCAGCCCGTTTAGAACCGGCATGTTGATATCGAGAATGACCAAGTCGGGGTGCAAAGCACGAATTTTATCGAGGGCGTCCTGGCCATCGACGGCTTCACCGCATATCTCGAGATCCGGCTCGATCTGAAGAGTATCGCGAACACCGCGACGAACCATCTCGTGGTCGTCGGCAATGAGAATCTGCTGTCGTTGATGGCGCTGGCACGCAGCAGCGCCATCAGTGGCAATGGCTGAAGCGAGCGCTGTGGTACCCGCAGACGAAGTGGGAACTGCCACCTGGCTGCTGCAAAGTGGAATGGTGGCAGTGACCAGCGTCCCGCGCTTGGGGCCGGAAGTAATTTCCAAACGACCGCCGAGTTGCCGGATACGCTCGGTCATACCTTGAATGCCAACGCCGAGGCGCACCACCGATTCCTGCGGGCATTTGGATTTCGCAGTTTGAATGCCCTTACCATAATCCTCGATTTCGAGTTTGATGTCGTCCTTGGTCGTACAAATCCTCAGGCGCGCTTTGGGAGTATTCGCGTAACGATGAACGTTGGTAAGGCTTTCCTGAATCACACGGAAAATAGCAACTTCGGCATCGGGAGAGAGCCTTTTGATTTCTTGCGGGACATCAATTTCTACGGGGATGCCGGTGCGCTTGGTGAAACCGGCGGCGTACCAGCGAGCCGCGGAAGAAAGGCCGAGCTCATCGAGCAGCGGCGGATGAAGCAGATAAGAAAGCGTGCGAATTTCCGCCGAAATCTCCTTGTTGAGGATCAATGATTCCGACAGAGTCTGCTGGGCTTCGGCATCGAGACTGGAACACTGGTTGGTCTGGAGTGCGGACAAGGCCATAGATTGGAAGGCCAGCTTCTGGCCGGTGATGTCATGCAAGTCCCGAGCAATGTGGCGGCGTTCTTCGTCCTGAAGCTGCAAAAGACGAGCGGAGAGCTGGCGCAACGATTCTTCGTTGGACTTTAGAGCTTCATTGGCTTCAACCAGTTCGGTGAGTTCAGTGGCCACGACGCAAACCGTGTGGCGTGGCGTATTCTTGACCGGTTTAGGCGTGAAGCGCACAAGCTTGGATGGGCCTATCGAAGTCTCGACGATCAGTCCCATGCCGTCCCTGCGGCGGTGGCCTTGGGCAATCAGTTCCAACACTTTGTCGCGTTCCCAGAGAGGGAGATTATCTACCAGCGCGCTGCCGACAAGCTTGTCCACGGAGAGACCGAGAATGTCGGCAAAACGAGCGTTAGCGTAGAGGACGTTACCAGATCTGTCCAATGTCGCTGCGCCCTCGTTGATCGATTCAACGCGGACGCGGCAAGGAAGTTCGGCGCCTTGCAAAGTGACAACCCTATCGCCACGGACGCTTTGCACGAGCAGTGCGTCAACGCGGGCACCGCTAATAGCCTTTACGATTTCCTCGCCTTCGTTATTTGCGCTCTGTTTAGAGCGAATAGACGCACTTCGACGTCGCTTTGAGGCCTTTTTGCTCACCGATTTTTTCTTGCCCGCGGTCAAGTTTGCCCTAGATTTTCCTTGGCATAGTCAGACAGAACGCCAGAAACTCATATCGAGAGTTTCATGTATAAATGGACTAGTTCCCCACAAATCACGAATAAGGACAAAGAGCGTCTGGATGTTACTACATTCAACTGTTCGCCTTGCTGCCGCACTTTCGCAAGTCCAACGGACCAAGACGCGCTCGCCGCCAAAACCTTACGGTTTTATTCCCAGCCCAGTGCGTACTCCAATGTATGGCTGCAGTGAGGCGGAGCGCTTAGGTTGAAAACTGCCCGGCTGTGCGTCGAAAAATGACTGAGAGCTGGATGTCAAGGTGCGGCAAGGAGATAGCCACAATGAAATTGATCCCGGAGGAAAACAGAAAAGGGCATTCCGGGCGGTTCAGGAGGATCAGGAACACGGTGCTGCTTGGCGGGTCGGCATGTTGATTTCGTCCGCGGCGGTACTCGCGCAAGCGCCGGATAACAGCAAGACCAACCAGCAGGACAAAGGCTCCGCAACAGCCGATCAGCAGGCTGAGAATCAAGACGATCGGGATCTGGCACGAAAGATCCGCAAATCGATTGTCGACGACAAAAATCTTTCGACGTACGCCCACAACGTCAAGGTGATCGCTCGCAGCGGAACTGTAATTCTCAAGGGGCCAGTCCGCAGCGACGAGGAGAAATCCGCGATCGAATCGAAAGCGGTGGAAATCGCCGGCGCAGCAAACGTGAAAAATGAAATCACCGTGAAATCGAAGACGGAGAATTGAGTTTCAAAAAGATCCAAAAGATCGAGGAGAACGTTATGGCAAAAAACAAGGCAGTATTCGGAATTTACAACGCGCAAACGGGAGTTGAAAACGCCATTGGCATGTTGAGAGACGAAAGCTTTTCGAGTTCGGACGTGGCGGTATTGCTTCCGGAATCTGCGAGTAGTCGCGACCTCGGGACGGTGAAGGCGACGAAGGCTCCCGAAGGCGCAACGGCTGGGGCAGGCTCAGGAGCAGTGGTCGGCGGAGTTTTGGGATGGTTGGCAGGTATTGGTTCGCTGGCGATTCCCGGCGTCGGACCATTCATCGCAGCGGGCCCAATCGTCGCGGCTCTTGCCGGTGCCGGCGTTGGCGGCGCAGTCGGGGGGCTTGCCGGCGGGCTTGTGGGAATGGGAATCCCGGAATACGAAGCCAAGAGATACGAGGGCCGAATCACCAAGGGAGGGATTCTGCTTTCCGTGCATTGCGATACCTCGGAAGAAATCGACCGTGCGAAGAAGATTCTGGAGCGCACCCGGGCCGAGGACATAGCGTACACGGCGGAATCTTCGCCCAAGGGGACCGACAGGACGAAAACAGCAACGCCAGGCCGCAGCTAATCGCTTCGCAGTTCATGCCGGCGGTTCGAGTTCCTGCACTGCACAGGAGCTTGGAGGCCAGGTCTCTTGCTTGTAAGTCTCTTCTGTTCGCCGTGCCGCTAACCGTAAAGCTGCTGGCCGATGCGAATCCGTCTTTGGCGCACTTGCCGAATCTGCTGGCGCGTGAACCGCAACGGTTTCTTTTTCGCAGAAAGCCGCGTGCAAAGCAGCCGGCTGTTCCCCCAGATCCGTTGTGATTGCCAATCCGTTTGCCTGCGCATGACGGACCAGCGGGCTTTCACTGAGTAAGGCTCCCGATAAATTTCCATCGTTCCATGAAATTCACATTGCCTAAGCGCGGGCGACAGAGCATTGACATGTCTTTAATGCGCAGGCTTTGGAGTTAGCCTGAATGGGGGGCCGGCAAAACGGTTGCTGCGTCCGGCACATTCGATGCAGGTTCTGGTCCAAGGTATGGCTTTTAGTCGTGCGTCCGGGATGCGTGATTGACAGCCGACGCAGGTGGCATATTGTCCGTCTTCCAGGCGACGCAGCGCTCGTTCAATTTCAACGATAGTTTGCAGGTCGCGCTCGAGTTTACCCATCGTCACTTCGCGGTAGGCGCTTCGGCTCGCTACTCCGGCATCGTCCTCGGGATCAGAATCCACAGGCAGTTCATTACGCGCGCGGTCCACACGGTCCTGGTGAGTCTGCAATTCTGCAAGTAGACGCTTTCGGAAAACTTCGAAATCGCGTTTGCTCTCGTTCTTGTGGGAGTGGGATTCGCTTTTCATCGGAGTGTTTTCCTTTATGAGGCGCCGGCTATGCGGTGCGCCGACCGGTAATGAAATGAAAAATGAAAGACAAAACGGCCAGAACGAGGAGGACATGAATTAAAACGCTGGCGATGTGAAACATCAAACATCCGCCAGCCCACGCAAGAAGAAGCAAAATTGCAATCAGGAGAAATGGTCCGAAATTCATAGTGTTTCCCTCCCCGACTCTAACGTTGAAGCTTGCCAGTTGCCGGACATAATTTGTAGCTCCAGCCCGGACAGCAATCCATACTCGGGTTTGCGTAGGGGAACGACGAACATCCCGTAGGGCGGGCGAACGAGACATGCGCTCGGAGGTAGCAAAAGCGTCGAAGGGCGACGTTCGAGATGGCGTGACGAGTGGAAGGGGCGGGAGGGTACACCCCTTCTTCACCGGTAGTTGTCGTGTCGCAAATTTAGGCTTTCGCACTACGAGACTTGCCCCGAGGGCGAGGAACTTCGGATTCCTCTTCGTCTGGCATCCTGGACTTGCCGGATGCACCACCCATGGCGTCGATATTAATCTCCTCCGAAAGCTCGGTGAGTTTTTCGTCGGTCTCTTTCTCTTCGTTTAGCGTTTTCTGAAGAAGTTCCTGCGCATCGTTTTCGCCGAGTAATCCGGCCCAGGTCTTGACGCAGCCGTAGGCGGCGATTTCGTAGTGTTCGACCCTTTGCGCCGCAGAAATGAGAGCAGCATCCTTAACACCGCCTTCGAAGTCCTCATCCATCATCTCGTCGCCCTCCTGAATGAGCCCCACCATTGCTGCGCACCGCTTGCCGCTGGTTTTTTCGCCCATGGCATCGAAAATCTCCTGCAGACGTTCGACGTGGCCCTTAGTCTGTTCGAGGTGTTCTTCGATCCCGGAGCGGAGCGCTTGCGATTCAGCTTCCTTCGCAAGTTTGGGTAAGGCTTTCACCAGGCGGTTTTCGGCGTCGTACAAATCCCTTAGTTCGTCCAAATACAATTCTTTGAGTGACAATTTTGACATTGGAATCCTCCAGCGAGATTGGACTGGGTTCGATTTTGACTTTACGTGGATAGAAATCCAAGAGTCGATACAGGCTTTTTTGGAGAATCCATACTGAGTAGGCCGCAGAGTCGCGGTGTTTCGAACGCGATTGCAGAACTTTTGTGATCGACGACGAGTTGTTACGGTCAGCGGAAAAGGAGATCACGATCGAAACAGCACTGTAGATGGCGCCCTTTCCTGCTCCGATGCCCCCAAAGGGCGGATGTAGAACCTGTTGTCTCAGCTCTGGCACCGAAAAGGAACTAATCGTAGAACACCCGCGCCATTTGCACTAGCCGCTGCAAACACCGACGTTTCTGCAGCTTTTCTCAGCCACTTCGAAGAACATAAACCGAATCGTGTATCTGTGCCATAGGTGATTGGCGCGGACGCTGCAAGGGATTGCGGGTATGGTCAGCATCACCAAACCGGCGTAACTGTTTAGGAAGTAAAACGCCATTGTTTCGAAGGATGCGGCCACGATGCGACATGAGTCTTTTTACGCTGAAACGGAACTATTGCACCGCGCCAGAAACGGCGACCACGAAGCCTTTGAACAGTTGGCGCGCCGCTATTCTTCCCGCATACTGGCGACGTCGCGCAGAATTCTGCGCAACTCTGCCGATGCCGAAGACAATGTCCAAAACGTACTTGTGAAGGCGTACACAAATTTGCGCCAGTTTCAGGAAACTGCTCTGCTGTCCACGTGGTTGACGCGAATTACGATCAACGAAGCACTGATGAAATTGCGTTCCTCGGCAGCCGAGAAGCATCGCGTGGTTGCCGTGACGAAGTCAGTCGGACAAAAACCAATGGCAAGATACACAAGCCGGATCAGCCCCGAGGCGCAATGCATCGCCCGGGAACTGGCATTTAAAGCTGTGAACTCGGTTTCGCCTACGCTCCGCGCCGCCTTTGTACTCTATGCGGTGGGGGGATGGACGCAGAAAGAGCTGTCCAGCACCCAAGGAGTCGCCCTACAAACCGTGAAAACAAGGATTTTTCGGACGCGCAGAAAAATGAAGGCACACCTGGAGGGCAAAGCCGCGTAGAGCCGAAAACAAACTTATACTTCGATGATTTGGTTCTTCACTGCGTAGCGGACCAACTCGCTGACTGAGTGTAGTTCCAGTTTTCGCATAATGTTGGCCCGGTGAGTCTCGGCCGTCTTCACGCTGATATTTAAGGCGACGGCAACTTCTTTGCTGCTCTTGCCCTCGGCAAGAAGTTGCACGATCTCCCGTTGCCGGCTGGTCAGGCGATCGCGAACTGTGCCGTTTTGGCCGCCCCGTGGTTTGCGGTTACAAAAGCCATCCAGCATCATTTCGGATACTTTTGCGGTGAAAAACGTCCGGTGCAACGATAAAGCTTCTACAGCGTTCACAAGATCGCGATTCGCGTCAGATTTCAGAACGTATCCACGTACGCCAGCCTGTACAATTTCGTACACAAGTTCGTCAGAGAGGTGCAAGCTGAGAATTACAATTTCCGTATTCGGAAGGCTCTTGCGAATCTGTCGAGCTGCTTCAAGACCGTTGAGTTCGGGCATGCCAATATCCATCACCACAACGTCTGGTTTGGTCTGCAATGCCAGTGCCACAGCCTCGCGGCCAGTCTTCGCTTCGCCACAGACTTCCCAGCCGCGGCGTTCGAGCAGAAGCTGGCGCAAGCCGGTACGAACGACATCATGGTCGTCCGCAATCAAAATCCGCATAAGCTTAGGCTCCCTGAAAGAGTATAGATTTTCACATATAGGGGGAAAGAAACGGTCAAAGACATACCCTGAACACTGTATTTTGGTGCACTCAGAGGCTTCGCAGGGATTAGATTTTGGCTGACGATTAAACGATTCTCCCGTTGATTCGAGCGGTGTTGCGTACACAAAGGACAGCATTGCTAACTCGCACAGGCAGCGATAAAGCTGTATTGCGTTTTTGCACGCCAGATGCGCTCGGGGCAGCATTGGGCTGCGTCGGAACTGTTTGAAAATTTATAGCGAGTTACGGAACCGGACTGGTGTTCTTTATAGAGACGGCAGCCTTGCTTTTGAGTCCCATGGCCCTGGAACAGTCGGCATTTCACAAAATCGTCAAGCTGCGTTCCTCATGGCGGATTCGATCGTGTCCACTAGAGTCAGAACTCTCTCCTTGGATACCATCGCGTAGATTCCAGCACGATGAGCGATTGGCCCTATCTCCTCGACGTCGCAAAGTGTGAAGAGAATCAGCGGCACGCGAGGATTAATATTTGACATTCGGTGAGCCACTTCTAGTCCATTGATTCCCGGCATGGTCAGGTCCAGTATCACCACGTCGGGCCGCAACGATTCAAACTGGTTTATTGCCGCGAGTCCGTTTTCAGCTTCTCCGCAGATGGTCCAGTCACGCGTTTCCAAGATCGTACGTATCATGCGCCGCGTAATCTCGGAGTCTTCTACCACCAAGATTCGGACATCCATGACGACTCCTCGATAGCTTTATAAGGCGAGTGTGCGTCTTTCGAAATACATGCTTTCCATTAAATTTTCTGCGGGCGAATATGAGCCGCGCTGAGACGAAGCCTCCTACTGGAACAGCCGTATTGTGACCACGACAGAACTCCTCCACCCTCGTTTTGAGGGTGTGGCCTTTGAGATTCAACCGAAATCATTTTGAAGCTGAGCTTGGATTTCCTCCGTCGCCGAACCCCGATCCGTGGCCCCCAGTCCCGCAACCACCGGAGCCGCGACTACCTCCCGAACGTAAGGACCCGACATTGCCTGATCCCGATCCGGAACCCGACTTGCCTGGCCTCCCGGAGCCTGCGCGCGCACATTCGCCGCATTCGCTCGCGCATTTCAAATGGAAGTATCGTTTTTCAATATTTGCATGCTCTTCTATCGGCGCGAGCATGCGCAAGCAGGACTCTACAAAGCCTTCCCGCGTGAGCCTGCGTCGCCGCTAACTTTTAGCCGAATGGAAATTAATATGGCCAAAGAAACCAAAAGATGTGCTCATCCAAACTGCTCTTGCCAGGTGCAGAGCCGTCAGAAATATTGCATTGCGCAGTGTGAGGGTGCGGACAGGGCGCCCGATATCGATGGCGAATGCGAATATCCGGGTCGCACAGGCAGGATCGACTGAGTCCGATCATCTTTCGACAAAGCAAAGCGCGACCACGGCGGCCGCACAATCATCGCTTTACGTGTGTGAAATCAATGCGCCCTTTAGTGATAATCCTTGTATGTATTTCGTTGCTCTTCGTTGAATTATCAGAAGGATTTTCGCACGCATTGCCTTCCGATGCGGCTAAGGCCGTGGCACCAAAAGTACTGCACGTCGAAGGACTGTTGCACGGGTTCCTGGTGCTGACAAGTCTTGAAGGCGAAGTGCTCGCCGACGGCGAAATCACTCAAGTCGGCCACGGCGATAAACTTAAGACCATTCTAGTGTTCCATTTCAAAGACAGTTCCTTTTATGAAGAGGAAGTGGTCTTTTCGCAACGTCGGATTTTCCGTTTGTTCAGCTACCACCTTACACAAAAAGGCCCGGCTTTCAAGAATCCTTTGGAACTTTCGTTGGACGGCTTGACTGGTCAAGCCACTGTCCGTTACACGAACAGCGATGGCAAAGAAAAAATTGCCAGCGAGCGACCGGAACTTGGACAAGATCTCGCAAATGGACTGCTCACGACTGTGGTCAAGAATATTCAAGGCGGCGCGTCGTCCATGACACTTTCGATGGTGGTCGCGACACCTAAGCCACGAGTGGTTAAGCTCGTTATTTCTCAAGAAGGAGAAGACTGGTTTTCGGTCGGCAATTCCTCTCACAAAGCTGTGCGTTATAGCGTGAAAGTCGAACTCAAGGGAGTGGAAGGATTAGTGGCTCCCCTCGTAGGCAAGGAACGCCCGGACACCCACATTTGGATTCTCAACGGTGTTGCTCCTGCATATCTAAAATCTGAAGGGCCGATCTGTGCCGACTGCCCAGTGTGGCGAATCGAACCAGTTAGTCCTGCTTGGAAAAATAATTAATCTGCCGGAACTGGAATAAGAACGCGCGCGGAATTGCCGCCGACCATATCGCCAATTCCCAGCTTTCAAAGATTTGAAGGGGCAGGACGATTTCGCAAAGCCAATCGTGGTGACTCGCGTTCGCGATGTCCTCTATGCTGACGGATGCTTCAGAATTTCCGCCAAAGCATGCAACCGTGTCGAGTCAGCCGGACTCTTCGCCGTGGCCGCGTTCTTTTCCAACGATGGTGCCATGCCCTTCAACTTCGACACCTTGCTCTTGCTCATGTGCGAAGTCTCTGCGTTTTGGATGGCCTTCTGCAGAGCCGCAATTTGATTTGCCGGCAAAGCCTGCGACCGCGACAACTGGTCCACGTACGCCTTCGCCACCACCAATTGCGCAGGCCACTCGATCTTTTGCTGGTTCTGCACATTCAGCTCAGCTGACTTGAACCGTCTTCGCCGCGTCGATTTCGTTCTGCGTCAGGAACTTGGTCGGCGTCAGTTCAAAGACGTCCAGACCGCGCGCAATCTCTGAACCGTAAATGTTGCCGTTGTACCAATACGCCGACCACTCGCCGCCCAGCACCAGCATCTTCGGATCGATCGGCCCGCGGTCGAAGTAGGCAATCTCGAACGGATGCGCCGCGTCGGTGAAGTCCACCACCGAGATGCCGCCCTGATACCAGGCCTGCACTTCGATATCGCGGCCGGGAACCGGAATCAGCGAGCCGTTGTGCGCCACACAGTTCTCCGTATCGCCCTGCGCCGCCGGCATCTTGTAATAGCTCGCGAAGCTCAGCTTGTTGTCCTTCAGGTTGAAGATCGCATCCGCGCCCCACTTGTTCGGATCGTTCGGACGGCACCGCGCGCCCAGACCGCCACCCCACTCGTCGGTAAACACGACTTTGCTCCCATCGTTCGAGAACGAAGCCGAGTGCCAGTACGAATAGTTCGGATCGTTCACCGCATCCACACGCTTCGGATGTACCGGATCCTTGATGTCCAGCAGAATTCCATTTCCCGAGCACGCGCCCGCCGCCAACCCAATCGCCGAGTACACCGTGATGTCGTGGCACTGGTTGGTGTCCGACGGCTTCTCCCCGCCCTTGCCATGCGGCTGCCGCCGTTGTTCAGGCCGTTCAGCGCGCCCGTACGCGGATCAATAAATACGCGCGGGCTGGACACGACCTTCGCGTCCTGCGGCGCAGCCACCGGAACTTTGATCACTTCGATGCGAAACAGCGCCGTATTCGGATCCTTGTCCGGCTTTTCGCCCGAGCATCCGGCCAGTTCTTCCGCTTGACGCACAAACGATGTGCCCGACACGTAGATATAAACGTTGTCTTTATCGTTCGGATCCACCACCAGAGTATGCGTATGCGATCCGCGGCACGTCTGCACCGCCGCCACTTGCTTCGGATTCTTGATGTCTGAAATGTCGAAGATCCTCACGCCGCGGAAACGGTCTTTTTGCGCTGCCGGCAAGCGACGCTTTTTTTCCTTTTCATCCCCTGCGGGAGGTGGAGGCTCCGGCGGAAACCCTTCGACCCCGCAATCCAGGCGTCCATTCGGCATCTCCACCGACATGAACAGCAGATTTTTGTACACGGACACATCGCCCTGCCCGCCCGGGCACACCAGCGAAGTCAGCAACGTCGTGTTCGCCGGATTCGAGATGTCATAGATATTCACGCCGTAAAAATTCCCCTGGAACAGGTGGTTGCCCTGGAACGCAAGATCCGAGTTCGCGAAAGCCAGTTGCGCGATCACCAACTGCAGCGGCTTCGGCATCTTCGCGGCGACGCCGATGCCGAGCTGGCCGAGCATCTTCTGCACCTTCGGATCATCGGGCTCAGCAGTCCCCAGTTGAAACGCATCGGGCTTCTTCAGCAGCTGCAGATGCTTGATGCCCATCGATGCTTCGCCCGCGTCATACATCCCGGCGTCAGCTTGGAGCGCGGATCATTCGCATCCGATCCCGTCATCCCCGCCGGCAGCGGCGGAGCCGGCTGCGGCGCAAACGGATTCCCGTTCTCTTCCTCGTCCCCCTTTTCCTCTTTAGTTCCTCCTTGCTTGGCTGCCTCCGACTTGCCTGTCTCGTGCTTGCTGTCTCCTGCTTCGGCGCGTCCTGTTTAGGCGGAGCCGCTGCAGGCGCCTGCGCCTTCATCCGGCTGACGCCGAAAAATAAAAGCATCGCGGCCACCGCCACACGAAAAGCAACACTGGACACTCGGTTCATCGTTTCTCCTCTGACGGCCTTTTTTCAAACAAGTTCTCCAACATACTCTGCATAATCTTGATCTCGGCTCGTTGCGTATTGTCCGCATCCGTCGCGAAGTTGAACAATGTCGGCATCCTGCCCCGCGCCCGCGGTGTCGAACAAATCCTTCACCATTGTCAACGCGCCATCGTGGTGCTGAATCATCCCTGTCAAAAATAAATGGTCGAACTCCGCGCCCTTCGCCTTCCGCAGCGCGTCCATCTGCTCCGGCGTAAGCATGCCGGGCATAAGAGCCCCCGGTTGGTGCGACACACGCCCAGACGATCGCCCATGTATGGCTCGACATATCCATGTCCCCCATCCCTGGCGTTACGCCAGACATGACCTCGTTCCTGGCCCCATCATGGGCGTGGACACTGGTTCTCCCCGAGCCGCCAGCCACCGCTGCATAAACTTTATTTCGTCCGATTGCGAACTACTGATTTTCGCTCCCAGCGACCGCAGATCCTTGTTCTCCGTGTGCGACGCAATCAGCGCCGTCATCTCGACCGCTTGCGCGTGATGCATGATCATGCCCTGCATAAACTCCACATCCGCCTGCGAACGTGGCGGCAGCGTGCCCTTCGTCGAGGGCGGCAGCATCTTGCTCGGCTTACCCGGCGCCCCCGGCTGCACCACGACCGGCGTCGTGGGATCAGTCTGTTTTGCCCACATGGCACCCGACATAGCAGACGAGAAGAACCCAGTAGCGCAGAAAAAAAAGGCCGCAGCGCCGGCCCCGGCTAGGAGCCGAACCCGGGCAGCGAGCGTAACTCGACGAACCGCATGTGTTAGCGCACTAAATATCATTTGCGCGTCCTTCGCCGATTCCGTTCGATCCACTTCGACTATAGAGTATGCGCCAATCCTCAGATTAAGATATAGATACGATAGTAGATATGATGCAGAACCAACCGGACGGAACAGGCGTGAGTGCAATTCCAGTCCAATCCAGCAGGCGTCCCCTCGCGTAACAACAATAGAAGAAACTACGCCGACGATCACGCCGAGGTCGCAGCATAGACCAAAAGTGCAGCCGATAGCAACGTTAGAGAGTATTGAGGAGTATTGAGGGACGTCCAACGGGGACGATGGGCCGCCGAGCCGGAATTGAAGACGCTCATCCTCATCGCTTCCGCGACACGTTCGCTGTAGACATGCTGGCCAGGCCGACCTTCGGGCTATAAGTTCAAGTCGGCAAATCAATGAACACCACTAGTCTCGCCGAATCAGTTGTCCTCCTCCCCCGCGCCCCTCCAATTCCGTCTCCAAAAGAAGGGTTATTGGGCCAAGTACCCGCTTGCGCATGCTGGCGAGTCTCTTAGGAAGAAGACCACGTTACCGTCCGATCTGTTGAACGATTTTCAGTAGACTAGATCAACGAATTTCCTGCGCGAACGCAAAACTGACTGGCAAATAACTTTCTGGCCGTATGCCTCAATTTTTTCGGGAAGGGGACGACTACCAAGCGACCCCAGTCGCACGTAAATTCACGGGTCCTCCAAAATGAGAATGGAATTCTGGAAGTCGAAAGTTACGGTTTTGAAGGAACTCAGAACATCGAGTCCAATGACGCCATCCGCCTCTCCGAAATTGAAGTCGCCGACCACTACACTCCGTCGGAAGGAGTAGCGCTCTTCCTTGAGAACTGAATCCCCGAGCGTGAATCCGACCGGAACCCGAAATGCCGGTACACTTCCCTTCGCCATATTGATCGTGATTCTGGACTCGGTGTCTATTCTTGGATTATTTTAAGGCTGACGGTGGTCAACGCTGCGCCGGTGTCGAGGAGCAGAGTAGCCTGAATCCCGTTCACGCGAGCAGGGATGTAGACGAAGCCCTTGCGTGCGCGAAATAGGATGCGGTGTTCGCCTTTGCGAATGGTCGGAGAAGGTCCTTGGCTTGGCGCGGGTTGGCCAGCGGTTGTCAGCAAGCCGAAGATTGCTATCGCTGCTCGGCCGATTCCCACGCTTCTCCCCCGCCGTATCATGGCTGGCGATGAAACGTAGGCGTTGGCTCGGAGAAGAGCAATGAATAAAAGAATTGTTTTTGGTAAGGCGAAGGTGAGGAACGTATTCCACTGAGAAGTAAAGGCTCATCTGACATCGATTTCAAGCTGGCAATTTCAAGAACATGTTACACTCGCTTCACTTCTCTCGGCGGCCTACGGTGTCACCCACACCCATATCTACCAGGTTCCGCTTCGACACGTTCGAACTGGATTCGGAATCGGGCGAATTGCGTAAATCCGGTGGCCTGCTCAAACTCCAGCCCCAGCCCTTCCGCGTTCTGTTGCTTCTCATCGAACGAGCAGGACAGGTCGTCACCCGTGAAGAAATCCAGCGATGCCTTTGGACTGATTCCACTTTTGTGGACTTCGATCATGGGATCAATTTCTCAATCAACAGCATCCGCCGCGCACTTGGAGACACGGCCGAAAAACCGCGCTACATTGAAACTCTTCCGAAGCGTGGTTATCGGTTTATAGGTGTTGTGAAACAATCGCCCGTCCTGAAACAATCCGCAGCGCTCCCGACTGACCAGAGCGGGCGCAACCAGGCCATAACCGAGGCTATGGAATACCCGAGACGTCCAGGAAAAGAAAGCGTGGAGTCTTCTTCGGGCCCTGCCCGGAGCGCGAAGCCTCCGCTTTGGCATCTCGCCATATCAGTTGGCACGGCCTTGATTGTTTTGGAATGCGTTGCCCTTTGGGCTTATTTGTGGAAATCGCGTAGCGGGACACTAAATCTCGAAGAGATGCACATTGCCCGGCTTACCGATAGTGGCAAGGCTGAGGACGTGGCCATCTCGCCGAATGGTGAGTACGTAGTCTATGTTTTGCGCGAGGGGGAGCAGCGCAGCCTCGTCGTGAGGCAAACAACTACGGGTAGTGAGTTACAGATACTCCCTCCTGCCGTGGTAGAGCTTAGGGCCCTGACATTTTCGCCGGATGGCAACTACATTTTCTTCCTTCGCACCCCCAAGGAGAAATTTTTGACCGATTCCCTTTATCAAATGCCTGTGCTTGGAGGCACGCCGCGGGAGCTTATCCTTGATATTGACACACCCATCAGTTTTTCCCCTGACGCCAGGCAATTTGCTTTCGTACGCATCGGGCCTACTGGCGGAACTCACCTGTTGACTGCAAACGCTGACGGGGGCGGAGAACGAATCCTCGCCAGCCACCCGGGGGAATCTTTTGACTACCCGGCGTGGTCACCCGACGGAAAAACAATTGCCTTCCCGGGGCCCGGCCTTCCTGGCGAAGCTCATCTTTGGGCGGTATCCCCTCTCGACGGAAGAGTGCAGTCTTTTTACACGACCCGGGCCTCGATCGGCCGGGTAAAGTGGCTGCCAGACGGCAGCGGGCTCCTTGCAGTAATGCGCGATCCCGCGCAGGGACGAGGCCAAATTTGGTTCGTTTCTTATCCAGGTGGGGAGGCAAGGCGAGTTACGAATGATTTGGCTGATTACTCACTCGCCGAGCTCGACGTGACGCGCGATGGAAAATCTTTGGTTGCGGTTGACTCCACAATTTCTTCGGATCTATGGGTTGTACATGGAGGTGATGCGGCCCGTACACAGCAGATTACTTCCCCCAGAACCGTTACCGGGGTCCGGAGCATTTCGGCCGGCCCGGACCGAACAATTGTCTTTGCAAATCAAAAGGGTGATCTCTATTCGATCCATGATGATGGTAGCGGCTTGAGATTGCTTACACCGAATATGCACCACATCAGCAATCCTTCGGTCTGCCAAAATGGCCGCCTTATTGTGTTCGAATTTGCAGTGGGGGGACAGACTGGCAGTGTTGCAGGTCGGGCCAGTGACATATGGAGAATGGACGCCGCCGGCTCTCATATAGCGCAGTTGACTCAGGGCGGGAATGCGGTCGCGCCGCTGTGCTCGCCGGATAGCGCGTCGGTGCAGTACTTCAACATTGATCAGCGGAAAAACTACCGGATTCCGGTCACCGGAGGAACACCTACTCCGGTAGACATCAAGAATCTCTTGGCGGTTGCAAGGAGTTATGCGCCGGACGGTAAACTTATCGCATACAACGACTATGGCCGGGAAGAGGGCGTTCCCAACCAGATTGTGGTTTTTCCGGCCGCGGAGGGTGAACCGGTTTATAAGTTTCCTTTACCCCAGGGAAACACCACATTCCTGCATTGGAACCCGGGTGGCGCTGGGTTGGACTATTTTCTGACGAATAAGGGCGTGAGTAATATCTGGCGTCAACCGGTTCCCAAGGGGTTGCCCCGGCAGGTTACAAGGTTCACCTCTGGACAGATCTTCTCGTTCGATTGGTCATCCGACGGCAAGCAACTCTACCTGGCGCGAGGCTCGGTCTCGAGTGATATTGTACGGGTCAGTAATTTTCGTTGACGCGAGCTGACGATAGCTCTGGTGTACCGTCCCTACCGACTCACGCTAGAACGCTGAGAGATTCGGAGGGGGTCTGTACCGCTGCTCTGGGTCCTACGACAACGAGACGAAGCGTCGAGATGTCTTAAGTCACACGCCATGAAGACATCACTGTCGGACTGGTTCTTTACAGTAGGCTTTATCTCACGCGTAAACAGTTCAGAAGGCTTATCCCCGTCCTGCTCGCTTAGGCATCCAAAGTACACAGGGATGAACGACAGCACAGAAAGGCGGGCAAAACATGGCTGAGGACAAATCGGGGGCTGCAGCAGCTCCTGCCCTAAAAGTTGACCCAACCGGGAAGTACACCCTGAACGGGTGGGGACAGACCGAAGCCGACTTCGCCTTCTTCGATCTCGCGCAGGACAAGGTCGAGTTGAAATCGGATGGCTGGCGCACGAATGACCAATGCCGAAGCGGCGTTCTACTTCTCGGGAGTCACTTACACGACCATTAGCTATGGCGATCTTGTGCTGGCGAAGCAATGGCGACTGCTCGGACCGATCGAGGGATTGGTGGCATCCTGATGTGCGGCTTGTCCACGGGTTACTTCTTCGTTGTCGTGAGCCGCGCGTATCAATCACGGCATGTGAAAGCCACCGTCGTCCCCACCACGGGAGGAACATAGAAGGAACCGTGAAACTTCTGCGGAGCGTGATCATTCACGGTGGAACGAGAATTGATCGCAGGAAAAATAGCACGGACGGGGACACTAAGTCTTGGTAAGTCGGGTAATCGGAAATCTTGAAATTCACATGGACAGTTAGCGTCAATTTGCCGGGAAGCTGGTCTATGAGTCCGAGTTGGCTGACCCACCTGAACAAACAAGCGAATAAGAGCCAAATTCTATTCGTAGCGCAGGGCGATCATGGGGTCAACGCGCGTGGCGCGCCGCGCCGGAATGTAGCAAGCCAGCAATGCAATGGCAGCTAGACCTAGTGCGACGGCGACGTACGTTAGCGGATCGGTTGGTTTGACTCCGAAGAGGAACGTGGAGATCAAGCGAGTGACGCCGAAGGCCAGGGCGACTCCAACGGCCACACCTATGCAGGTGAGCTTGAGTCCAAGTTTGGCGACCAAGCCCAGGACGTCGCCCGGACGCGCGCCGAGCGCCATGCGGATGCCCATCTCGTGCGTGCGCTCGCTAACCGAATAGGACATTACGCCGTAAATGCCCACGGCGGCAAGCAAGACCGCAACGCCCGCAAAGATTCCGAGCAGCTCCATATAGAACCGGTAATCACCGAGGGACGCCGACAAAACGTCTTCCATGGTCATGATGTTGGTAACGGGCTGATTGGGATCGATCTCCGCCAAAGCTTGCTTGACACTGACCGCCAAAGTTTTCCCGCCGCTCATCGGGCCAGAAGGTGTTCGCAGCACTAATGCTTTATGCAGGTGGGCCCTCGCTGCGCCGCCGGGAAACACTGCCGGCTGTTGTGTGAAAGGCGCGTAGACAAAAGGAGGCGTTTCTTCTCCCAAGCCAAAATGTTTGACATCGCCGACAATGCCGACGATTTGGCGGGGACGCAGTTCGTCGACCGGGTAGGGGTCGTAGCGCAGAAGAATTTGCTGGCCGATGGGATCCTCGTTCGGGAAAAACTTGCGCGCAAAAGACTGGTTTATCACGATGACCCAGGGCGCGGCTTCCGTATCGTGCTCATCGAGGTAGCGGCCTTTAACCAGCGGAATCTTTAGTGTGCTGAATATTCCGGAGCTGACCTCACTGTATCCGGCTCGCGGACGATTTTCAGGAGGCGGAGCGGAATGCCCGAGAATCGCAAACGAATAGAATTCCGGGCAGCAGCGCGTGGGCAATGCGCCGATTACCGCGGCGGACTCCACACCTGGCAACACTGCGGTTTTTTCCAGAAGGCGCTGATAGAAAGCCGTCACCGAGGGCAGCGTTTTTTCCATGTCGCCGCCAGGGACGCGTTCCAGATACTTTCCTCCTTCGGGAAGTTGCAGATCCATGCTTAAGACATGGTTCACGTCGAATCCAGGGTTGACTCGCTGCAAATGGAAAATTGTATTGATCATCAGACCGGCGCCTACCAGTAGCACCATTGCCAACGCTACCTCGGCTACGGCGAGCGAATGCCGAGCCAGGCGCCCGGACGTGGTTGTCGTCTTGCGTTCACCTTCCCTAAGGACGACGTTTAAGTCGGGACGCGAAGCCTGCATTGCAGGGGCCAATCCAAACAAGATCGCTGTCAAAAGCGAAACGCCTAGTGTGAACAGCAGCACGCGGGCATCGACGGTGATTTCGGTGGAGTTGGGAAACTCTCCGGCAAGCGCGACGAGTAACTTTATTCCAGCAAAAGTCAATCCTATGCCCAGCAAGCCTCCGGAAAGGGCCAAGATTCCGCTCTCCGTCAGCAATTGCTGGATCAAGCGGCGCCGCCCCGCGCCGAGAGAAGCGCGCAGCGCATACTCTTTGCGGCGTGTCTCGCTCCGGAACTGCAGGAGGTTGGCAACGTTCACGCAGGCAATCAGCAAAACAAAAGCGACCGCGCCAAAAAGCGGATAGAGCGCCTGCCCGGCAAAGCGATAAAGGTCTTCGTGCAAGGGACGAACTTTCGTGCCCACACCCTTATTCGTCGCGGGATACGCCTGTTCGAGCCGGCCCGATACCACGTCCATTTCGGTTTGAGCTTGCGTTAGAGTCACGCCGGGTTTTATTCGCGCCACGGGCATGAGCCAGTGGTCGATCCGTGCAGAGTAACGGCTGCTCGCGGCGTTGATGGGAATCCACACGTCGAGGCGCCCGCCGTAGAACGGAGCGAAATGCGGCTGCATGACTCCAACTATGGTCGAGACCACGCCCTCGATAGTGAAAGTTTTCCCCAGGACCTGCGGATCACTGTTCAGCTCGCGCTTCCAGAACTCAGCGCTGATGACGATAGCCTGGGCACGATCCTGCGCTTCCGTGGGAAGAAAAATTCGGCCCAAAATTGGTTTCGCCCCCAGCAAGCTGAACAAATTCGGAGTTACATATTCCACGCGCAGAGGCCGCGGCTCGCCGAGACCGGAAACACTGGCTGTGTCGTTGAAACTGATCAGCGCAATATCTTCGAAGACGCGATTTTGTTTTTGCCAATCCACCAATTCTGCTATAGGGGGCGGGATAGTTCGATCCGGATGAGCTGACTCGGTCTCCCAAACCACGACTAACTTGTCCGGATGGGGATAGGGCAGGGGACGATAGAGAAGTGTGTCCAGAACGCTGAAGATGGTGCTGTTCGCTGCGATTCCTAAAGCGAGGGATAGGACAGCGACCACCAGGAACGCTGGGTTTTTCACTAAGCTACGAGTCGCGAAGCGTATATCTGCGCCGAGAGTCTCGAAGAAAGGAAGGGTTCGCATGTTCGCGGTACCTCCTCGCAAGCGGACCAATTGGTAGGGGACATGGCTTGAAGCGTACGCCAATGCGTCAGCGGGACAAGCCTCTACTTTACACTTCCGGCACAGTAGTAGACGTATTCAAAGTCAAATAGTTCCTCGGCGTGTTTGTCCAACTCCCATATCAGGATAGCCGTACCATGCTGCTAGTTCCTGGTAGGTCGTGCGGGCTCAACCGGTCAATGCAACACCATCTGGTATAAAGCTGTTTTCAAGGACTTTCGGCGGCGCAGAAGAGCGACGTGTGGCGTCGTTGGAAGGCGGGACAATCGTTGCATGAGATCGGGCGAGCCTTAGGCAAGGAACATTCCTCCATTCGTTGTCTGGTGTCGCGTCACGGTGGGTTTGTTCCGGCGGTCCGGCAGCGTTCGCTCCTCGCGCTCACGCTGCGTGAGCGCGAGGAGATTTCTCAAGGGCTGGCTTCCGGTTCGTCGATTCGCGAGATAGCTAACCCTAGGGCATCCTCACGTTGAAGATGGACTGCTGCTAGGGGTAGGACAAGAAGCTTCCTGGATTACTCGACGAGACAACGGCCCGATTCAATGTGAAAGCGAAATTACTTCAGTTTGGAAACTGTCACAGTTTTGTCGCATTTCACTGGCGGAAAAACCTAAACACTTGTCTTTCATATAGTTATGGCGGATGAGCCTATAAGCCGGATTCTCCAGACGGGCCAGTGTATTCAGCAAGTTGCGCAGAATCAATCACTTCGTCCTGTCAATAGTGTCACTCCTGTCAACTTTGGCAGGATTCATTGCACAATTTTTGCACACTCCATCACCCTCTTCCTGGCGCTCCTAGCAACAGCTCGAAAGAGACAGCGGGCCGGGCACCGCTACGGGCAGCACTGCACTATGCCAGAGGCAGGAAAAGGCAGGTTTCACACTCGATTTCAGCCGGGCCCGAGGCTTCGGCAAGAGATGCGATGCTAGTGCATCGCGCACGCGCATCCTTGCCCGCAGCAAGCGGTACCTCGCGGCTCCAACAGTGATGTTCAAGACCCATGCGGTATCCGCGGTGTCAAGATTCTTGACGTCGTGAAGGAAAAGCACTTCCCGATATTGTACGGAGAGAGCTTCAATCGCACGCCTCAGCGTGCCACGCAGCTTGTTCGTCCGAAACGCCTCCGACGCAATCTCACGCCAGTCCGCCATGTCCTTTGCAGTCTTCCCGGACCGCAATCTGCGACTCTGCGTCCGCTTGGTCGCAAGCGCGGCGACGAGCTTTTCAAAGCTGTCTGCCGTAACCGGAGGTGTTTTAATGCTCATGCCGATTAGACAAGCAGGGCCGCGAAAAGTTACAGGCGTAAAGTAGATTTATCAGATCAGCTTTCTGATTTGCACGGGAGTGCGGCACTCTGAAAAGACAGGGCTTATGCTTCGCCCGTGCGGTCACCGCCACAGGCAGCATTGCCCTATGCCACAGGCAGGAAAAGCCAGATTCCACAAGCAATGTGAGCCACACCCCAAACCCGATGCTTCGCCCCTTCTCCCAGCCGTCTGCCAGAGGTACCATTCCTCCATCCGGAAAACGAGAAAGGGAGGAAAAAGCCATGCCCGTCACCGTCAAGCAGATTTCCCTGTGGCGAAAGGAGATCGAGAACCAGGTCGGGACACTCGCGAAAACCCTTGAGCCAGTTGCGAAGGCCGGAGCGAGCCTGCGCGTACTCATGGGCTATCGCTATCCGGGAAACGAATCTCGCGCGGCAATTGAGTTGTATCCGGTCTCAGGGAAAAAAGTAGCCGCCGCAGCCACTGAAGCGGGCCTCGCGGCCTCGTCGATTCCTACGCTCCTCGTGGAGGGCGAGGACAAGCCCGGCCTCGGCCTTGCGATCGCGAAGGCCATTGCGGACGCAGGTTTAAACATGGCGTTCTTCGTCGCGCAGGTCGTGGGCCGAAGATACTCGGCGGTGATCGGCTTCGACTCCGACGCCGACGCAAAAACCGCGACCGGCCCCATCAAAAAAGCCACCGCGAGAAAGAAGAAGTAGGCACTCGCTATTTCACTTGTTCGTCGTCACCGAACGAGCGCCTATCCCCGGTTTCCGCCCCGGTCAGCACTGCCCTATGCCAGAGGCAGGAAAAGGCAGATTCCAACAAGCAAGACGAGCCACACCCCAAACCCGACTTGCGTGTCCTAATCAGAGCCGAGAGGCAAGTGAGGACGTAAACGCGGGGAGGTAAGGAACGAGTCGCCGGAACCTGACCGAAGATTCAGAACCGAGCAGCTCTCCAGCCAGCAATCCGCGCCAATTTTCGCGGCCTACTCGACGTTCCCACTCCTTCATTCCGACTAGGAGCGCGGCGACGAAAACTGACACGCCAACGCTTTGCTCTTGACACCCCCGTTTCATGGAACGAGCATTACTGTTCCCGTCCGTCCCCTGAAGTTAACCGGAGTTTTTTGTCGCCAGGTAATCCTACGAGACTCAATTCAGAGGAGGAGATGGTCATGCCTTCCATAAAAGGATCTTTTTCGGGAACAATCACGAAGCAGTACGCAATGTCACTTGCGGATCAAGAGAACCACGAGATGAGCATTGTCGAAGTGAGCGGCACGCAGGAATCACCTGATCCGCTCTGGAGCAAGTCAAAGGTTACCTACTGGGCCGTGACTGACGTGCAGAGCGGCACCGGCACGCAGCGCGGCTACTTCAACAACGTCCACGGAGAGAAGGGCCGCGACTACGGGACATTTGAGGGTAAGGCCACCGTAGCGGGCAGCAAAATTACCGTTGAAGGTACCTACAAATTCGCGGGTGGCGATGGCGAATTCCGCGGCCTCACGGGCGGCGGCAAATTCAAGACGTTGCTGAAATCGGAGACCGAGATCGAGTGCAGCTGGGAAGGCAAATACGCATTGGCCAAGGCTCAGGCGCGCTAGGATCTTGTCGAACAAGCGACACAAGCGACTTTCATTGTCACCGGAAGTCGACGCCGCAACCAAAGCGTCGCCGTTTGTCCGAGGAAATCCGGAACAATGGGAATCTTTCGCCAGCCCGGCGTGAATGTCGCCGCTGACGTGCTCGCCATTCGAAAATGCTAGCACCTCTCCGCCTGGCGAACGACACAACAGATTTGCCGCACCTGCGTACCTCACGCCCAGAAGCAGCGAAACTCGAACTCCTGCTTCAGAACACGCGCCATCTCCATCTCGCTCCCGTAAGAAACTACCTCGAAGAAGTTGGTGTAAGCTCTTCAGCGAAGACCAACAGGGTTGCGCCGCAACTCTCCTCCTAATCCCAAGAGGAGAAAAATGTTGCGACAAACTCGAAACACGTATCAAAACGGCTGGATTGAAACCCGACCGTCGAAAAGGCAAGAACTCGTGTTTGTGTACCGCTGGCGAGAACGCAATCTCGATGGCGGCTACACGAAGCGATCCGAAGTCATAGGCCCCGTAGCAATGCTCAAGAGCGAAGCCAATGCTTGGCGGGTTATCGAACATCGCAAGCATGACGTGAACTCCGACAATTCCCACGGATATGCGGTTACGGTCAACACGCTCGTCAACCGGTAACTTGAGACGGAGCTCTCCGAGGTGCGCCATTCGACCGCCAATGCGTATAAGTCGTATCTCAACAATCGGATCAAGCCGCGTTGGGGCAGCTACACGCTCTCGAAGGTGAAGCCCTTCGCGGTC
The DNA here is from genome assembly GCA_963743735.1 of uncultured Acidobacteriota bacterium. GTDB lineage: Bacteria > Acidobacteriota > Terriglobia > Acidiferrales > UBA7541 > Acidiferrum. The sequence goes on along the minus strand of CAVURF010000001.1, from coordinate 84,000 downwards.
GAGCAGTGGTTGAGGGGGCTCGATCTGGCTCCAAGGACCAAAGGGCATCTTCACAATCTCATGCGCGTGCTCTGGAACTGCGCGATGCGATGGGAGCTCACCGAGATCGGCGAGAATCCCATGAAGCTTGTCCGCGTCCGGGGCACGAGCAAACGTCGGCACGAACCGATAGTGCTCGGCGTTCCTCAGTGTCATCGGTTGCTCGCCGCGCTTGACGATCCGTTCCGTACGTTGGTTATCCTCGATCTCGCCACCGGACTCCGCTGCCTGGATTCTGGACGTACCCAATGCAGTTCTCTTCAGACTCAAATGCATTTACCAGTAGTTCTAGCCAGACAGCATCATTGCCGTTTAATGCCGCTGCGGATATGCTTACGCACGCGCAACCGAAGCAACGACGGAACAGGAAAAGCATGCGTCGTCGCAGCGGTCAGAAAGGAACCGTCGTCATCCAATCCGGCTCATATCGCGTGCGCTGGAGAATGGATATCGATGGTCAAGAAGCACGAGTAAATATGTCGCAAGTAATCGCTCCGGTCGTGTACGACAAGAAAACCGGCCTGCCGAAGGAACCGTCACCTGAAATCCTTCGACGTGCCAAGGAAATTGTCGAACAGTCCGGTGCGAATTCAGAGGGGCGGTTCCGCGAAGTCACGCTTGGGGAGATTACGTTTGGCGATCGGGGCGTATCGAACCAGACCCTAGGTCCCTGCTGCAGCCGCAGCGGTTTGATCCAAAATTGTTTCGGCACGGCCCACTTCGGTTGTACCAAAAATCACCAAAGGCGCGTTCGTGCGTGGTTCGATACCGCAGTATGCATACTTGATGTTGATATTGGCTTCTGCGAGCTTCGAGGCGGCGCGCGCCAACTCGCCAGGCTGGTTTGCAAGCTTCACTTGAACAACTTCTGTCTCGGTGTAGACAATCCCCTCCTGATCCAGGACTGACTGCGCTGCCGTCGGGTTGTCGGAGACGATGCACACAAGGATTGTCTGTTGGGAAGGGATCGATTGAAACGCCACGATGTTTACACCGCGGTTCGCAAGCGCCCGGCAGACTGTTCCAAGCGATCCCGGGCGATTGTCCATGCGAATGGTCAATTCCTTGGTAATGGGCACGTTGGGAACCCCTCCTTGACAACCACTCCATGTGGCGTATGGTGCTTCCCGATCAGATTGAATGACTCAGAGGCGCGGCGTGGTTCGTGCCAGAATGTTACGTCTAGCACTGGGTCGATACAAGAGGTCAGTTGACAGCATGCTCCCTCGACATCTCCGTGCGCGGCCGATAGCTGCAACGGAACGAACCCTGCTGGTCCTCAATACGCGTGTTGCCAGCGAACATACTGAAGGATTGGGTGTATACTCCGGCTACCCGGATGACCAGCCCAGACATTCGGACAAGGAGTCGCGCGCGCGCGAATAAAATCAGCCAATGAGCCTGGCCGAGCGCCGGGGCCTCGTAGATCGGCCAGCACTCTACTGAGGGTGTTATGAAACAGACCTTCGCTATCGGTATCGGAGGCGCGGCCGGACAAGGTGTCGCCACGCCGGGGGACATTTTCGCAAAGATCTTGAGCCGGCGGGGCCTTCACTTGAACGCCTACAATGCCTATCAATCCATCATTCGCGGCGGCCATACATTTCTGACGATTCGAGCGGGCCCGGAAAGCGTCACCAACATGGGTGACCGGATCGACCTGCTTATTCCGCTCAATCAGGACTCCATGGATCGCCACTTGCAGTTGCTTACCCCCGGCGCTGCGTGCATCTACAATTCGGACACCATTAAGCCCGGCTTTGCCTCCGACGGCGTGCAACTCTGCCCGCTTCCGGTTTCAGAGCTGGTTGACATCACTCGGAACAAGGTTGCGCAGAACACCCTCGCAATGGGTGCCGGGCTCCACATGATGGGTATCGGGTTCCAGGCGTTGGAGGACGTCATCCGCGAGCAGTTCAAGAAAAAGGGTGAGGCCGTGATAGCTGAAAACGTTGGAGTTGCCCGGGCCGGCTTTGATTACGCCGCCGCTCACTTCGCGGCGTTCGCGAATCCACTCCCCAAGACAGAAAACCGCTATGCAATCCTGAGCGGCAATACGGCGATGGCTATGGGTGGCGCGGCAGCAGGCGTGAAGTTCTACTGTGCCTATCCCATGAGCCCTTCGACTGGCGTTTTGCACTGGATGGCAGCACACGCACGTAAGGCTGGAATAATGGTCCGCCAGGTAGAAGACGAGATCGGCGTGATTAACATGACGGTCGGCGCGGCCCACGCGGGCGTCCGCGCTATGTGTGCAACGTCGGGCGGCGGCTTCGCCTTGATGAGCGAGGGCCTTGGCATGTCCGCCATGATCGAAACGCCGGTGGTGGTTATCAATTGCCAGCGAGCCGGCCCCTCCACGGGCGTCCCTACCAAGACCGAGCAGGGCGACCTTTGGCAAATGCTCGGCGCCGCATTTGGCGATTATCCCCGAGTGATTGCAGCTCCGCTGGACATCGGAGATTGCTTCAAGCTCATCCCCGAGATATTCAACATCGCCGACCGCTTCCAGTGCCCGGGTCTGGTGCTTTGCGATTTGCTGCTGTCGGAAGGCAGGCTCAGCGTAGATCCGAAAGATCTGGATTTCGCCCCCACCATCGAGCGCGGCGAGCTCATTACCGGCGCCAACGGTGCGTCGTCCGCCACGAACGGGGATTACAAACGCTACAAATTCACCGAGAGCGGCATTTCACCCCGCGCGATTCCCGGCGTACCCGGCCACATCCACACCGTCGCCACAGACGAACACATGGAAGACGGCGTATTGATTAGCGACGAATTCACCAATCCCGTCAAGCGCCGCGCGATGATGGAAAAGCGCATGCGCAAGGTGGACGGCATTGAAGCGGCTGTTCCACGGCCGACGCTTTTCGGGCCACGCGACGCCGACGTTACGTTGATCGGCTGGGGTTCAACGAAGGGTGTGATCGAGGAATCCTGTGAGCTTCTCAATGATCAAGGGATCTCAGCCAATCAGCTGCAAATTCGCTGGCTTGTCCCGTTGCACGGCGATGCAATTCTAGAAACTCTGAAGGACTCGCGGCGCACCATCATCGTCGAAAATAACTACAGCGGTCAGTTTGCGCGCTACTTGCGCAGCGAGACCAGCTTTGTGCCAGACGGCCACATTCGCAAGTACGACGGCGAACCCTTCATGCCGCACCACATTGTGGAGGCTGTAAAAGAACAACTCGCCGGGCAAACGAAACTCTCCGTCCCCATGCACGAGATTGTGGTCTGAAGAGGAGAAACATATGGCGACAAGTGTACAGCGTGCCAGTCAATTGACCGTGGCCGATATGAAAGGCAGAGTCGATCCCGACTGGTGTCCCGGATGCGGCGATTTCGGCGTGCTTGCGGCCGTTCAAAAAGCCCTGGTCGAGCTGCAGATTCCGAACCACAACGTGGTCACCATCAGCGGCATCGGGTGTTCCTCCAATTTCCCTGGGTACATGAATACCTTTGGTATGCACACGCTGCACGGCCGCGCTCTGGCGGTGGCCACTGGTCTGAAGCTTGCCAATCACGAACTCACGGTACTGGTGACGGGTGGCGACGGCGACGGCTTCGGGATCGGCGGCAACCATTTCGTCCACTCGATGCGCCGCAATGTGGACCTGCTTTATATCGTCATGGACAACCAGATCTACGGCCTGACCACAGGCCAGACATCGCCAACCAGCCGCATCGGCATGAAGACGAAGAGCATGCCTTTTGGCAACATCGAAGCGCCGGTCAACCCCATATCCCTGGCCCTAGCCGCAGGCGCCACCTTCGTTGCGCGAGGTTTCAGCGCAGAGCAAAAACATCTCACTGAAATGATCAAGCAAGGTATCGAACATCCGGGCTTTTCGTTCCTGGACGTCTTCAGTCCCTGCGTCACTTACAATCACGACAATACCTACCAGTGGTTCCGTCCGCGTGTGAAGAAGCTCGAAGACGACCCCGCTTACAATCCTGCCGATTGGATAGCGGCGATGGAGAAATCCTTACTCTGGGGCGATGTGATCCCCATCGGGAAATTCTTCGAACGCACCGACGTTCCCACCTTGCACGGGGCCGAGCCTGTGTTGAACGAAGGACCTCTGATCCGTCGCGACCCCAGGGTGCCCCCCGACGTCGCACGCTCGTTCGTTGAAGAGTTGATGTAGGGACACGCGCAGCGGTCGTGGCCAACCCGCTGACGCTTTTAATGACGGCCGACGATTGGCGATTGTGAGTACCGTGCTTCTCAAAAGCGTGAGCGTGAACGGGGCTGGCCGCAAATCGCGCTGCATCCTTGCAGGTGGTTGCTCAAAACACGAATACACGAGGCAAATCTGCCGTACGCAAGTTACGCGTGGTAAACTCCATTTCATCGTGAAACAGACAGTCAAATCTGGACCCAAACTGGAAACCTTCGCTCGCCAGTATGTCATCCATAACTTCAATGGTACCGAAGCCGCAAAAGCTGCTGGATATTCTGCCAAGACTGCTGCTTTCCAAGCTTCGCGCCTGTTAAAGAATGTCAAGGTAAAGAGACTGATCGCGCAGTTGACCGCGGCACAGAATAAAAAACTCGATATTTCTGTTGAAAGAACGCTGGCACAGATCGCACGCCACGCTTACGTGGATCCCCGGGCCTTGTTTAACGATGATGGCACGCTGAAAAAGATTAGCGAGTTGGATGCGGATACCGCGGCGTGCATCGCAGGCGTGCAGATGGGCACCGGGCGAAACGGAAAGCGCGTGGAGTCAATCAAAATTACGAATCAACTCAGAGCACTCGAGATGCTGGGAGACTATCTGAAACTATTTGCCGAGGACCGTAATCCGGTGGATCTCGGAGTGAAAGTGATCATCATGGACGTGCCGCGGCCGCCTCGACCAGTAGCTGCGACGTCAAGCCCGCAATTGCCCTCGTCTGACCCTCGCTCCTGCGTGATCCCGGAGGACGAACATGCGAATCAAAAAGCTCACATGGGGGCCTCAAGCAGTAAGTGAGGGCTCCTTGAATCTGTTTGTCGTTTTTGGCTCCGGCGAAACCCAGTGCAGCGCCGGCTGGGGCCAGAAATAGATCGATGACGTACCCGACCTGTTTGATAGCGAGTTTTTGCCATCGCAGAACGTTCCTTTTCACGTATCGGCTTGGAATTATCTGCTATTTTGGTGGAGGTGTCTTATCGCTTTTTCTGTCTCACATTCGGCGCGATCCGAGCCGTTTTGTAAATGTGCCGCCCCGCGTGGAGAAACCGCGTTTCGCAATCTTCCAGATGGAGGACCTTCTTTTCGGACCGTACGCAACACAAATCTTTCGTTCCCGGCTTCGCGCTTTTGTCCACTATGATATGGAACCATAGGCCCCGCACGAGGATGGAAAACATCTGATGATGCGCTCCGGCAACGAGCGTCGGCGCGAAGACCATGCCTCGCGATCCTCTGTCTTCACACACTGCGAGGATGACGTAGACCCCGTCCGGCAAACCGGTCTCGCCCAGGAGATATTTGCGGATACTGTCCTCGTATGGGCCTAGGTTCACGGACGTGAACTGACCTTCAACCGTATTCCATTGGCGGACCGCGCCCTTCCAGAGCAGGCCGAGACCGAAATGCGCAAACGGCTCCGTATCAATGCCCATATCTCTGGCCGAGAACGTCACGACCCCGCCTTCATCTTTCACAACGCATGAGCGTTGCATCCATTCAAGGAGTCGAAAGCCGCGGTTGTTGTCCAGCCACCGGAGCACGACATTCTCCCCCAATCTATTCAGCCTGTGCTCGCATCCTTGGCACAAGAGATGCGCCCAGAGTTGCCGGGGCGTGGCCAAGATAACCTTGGGCGTCATCAGGATCGGGTCTTCATCCCGCTGCCTGCAAAGCCGCTGAATTGCATGGCCAACATAGTGGCTTCTGCACAGGACCCGGTCCTTAAGGCAGAGCCGACACGTCCCGCGGACTTGCTTCTTGGCCATAATTGATTCAACCCCAGACACATTATATTCTTAACAAACTTCGCTCACTCCCGTGTCCACAACCTTACGGACATCTCAAGGAAACTTCGCGACGCTCGCGCTCGTGATAATCTTGCGTGAGGTTAGCCTCGGCGGCCATACCTAAGCCGCATTGTATATTTCCGGAGGAAAACAGAGTGCGGACTCTCGACCTTACATGTATATAGAACCCACGCTTCATATTCATGCGACGTTGACCGAAGCCAAAAAGTTTTTGGATACGTATGGGTCTTATTACTTTTTGAGTGACAAAGAGAATGTGGGAATCTCAGACGTAGCCCAAGGCAAGCGAAACCTCATTAGCGGCGAGCCGGGTGTAGGGAAGACTGAATTACTCCACAAGCTTCGGGATTTCCTGACGGGCAAAGGAATTTCAAACCATTTAGTCGATCTCAAGGACTCCCAATCAATTGGAATGATCGCTGAATACCTCATTAGCAGCAACGGTGTAGCCGATCGCGCTCTACTTCTGGATGGTCTCGACGAAGTTAAGGGAACTCTCTTTCCTTCAATGCTAGAAAAAATTGAAGGAGTGTCTAAAGCCGCTCCGGATCTAGCACTGTACATCTCATCGCGCTCAGTCTTCATGAGCCGATACGGATCTAGTTTTCCCGACTATCGTGTGGTCACAATTTCGCCTTTCACGCAGGAACAAGTTAAGGAATATTTGGTTGCTGAAGGGCATCGCCCATCCGAAGTCGATGCTTTTCTTGGCCGGATAATGTCGTTCAGTCACAACATGTTGGTAGTTCAGATTCCGCGCTATCTATTACTTCTTAGCAAGTTCTTGTCCAAGAAGCAGATTTCATCGGTGGCACAACTCTCTCGAAACGAAATCTTCGAATATTTCATTTATGAAAAGCTACAGCTAGAAGAGAAACGCCGAGATGTAGACAGCAGAGCCGAAATTACAAAGCGCCTGCTGGAAAAGATTGCCCTCACGATGGAGGTATATCAGGCAAACACCATCTCAAAAGACGAATTGATGACATTTGTAGATGAACTGGAGTCTGACCTAAAGCTTGTCGCACTGGGGAAATTAGATTTGCAGGAACTATTCGACAAGTCCCTCTTGAAAAACAACCATGACTCCATTGAATTTGACAACACTGAGTTTCAGGAATATCTGGCTGCAAAGGAGATAACGCGATTTGCCGATCCTCGATGGGCGGCATTTACCTTTGCAGTCGAGCCCAACGTCCAAGAAATTCATCCAAGTTGGTTCAACGCTTTGACATTCCTCGTTGACATGCACCCAGATTTACTAGAGCAGCTTATCGAATTCTCTGGCCTTCGCGGAACTAAGATCGCTGATGAAGGCTTGATCGCTTTCTTGAGTAAGATCGATCCGAACCGAATAAAGAGCGGCCTGAAGATCACACTTTTCAAAGATTTGCGCTAGAACGCGGTCCCACGGCTGCGCCGCTCGCCGGTCGCGCTCCGCTTCCAGCACAAAAAGCAAGTCAGGGGAAATGGGAACAATCACCCGCTTCTTGCGTTTTTGCGTTAGCCTGTTGATCTCCCGCCCATCGAAGTCTATTTCTTCCCAAGTAAGCCGCACGGCATCGCCGCCGCGAAGTCCCGTCCAGCGCAATAGCAGGTAAGCGAGCATGTCGATGCCTGCCGCTTGGCGTAGTCAGTCCCGACACTGGGCGCTCGATGACTCGGCCGCAGCTATATCGGCGTATGCTAGCCGTGGGCCGACGTGCCGGCATATCCGATGCGCATCCGCACCGCTATCGGGACAGTTTTGCAGTAGATATGCTACACAGGGGCGCGAGTCCCTACGACGTGGCCAAACTACTCGGTGATACCGTGGACACAGTCGAAAAGCACTACGCGCCATTCGTGAAGGAACTGCGAGACCGGGCGCGCCGAATCATGGAGAATGGCGAAGGAATCGAGAAAACGGATTGCACAAAATTTGCACAGTTAGAAGCGGCTAACAATGGAGTACATTGATTCTAAAGCATTTAGTGGCGGATGAGCCTATAAGCCGGATTCTGTAGGACACGCCAAAGCGTATCCTGACGATCATTCCTCTAGGCTGCAATTCGCATTGCAGCTCCAGCAGCCTACCCGAGGGTTGCTCTCGTCAACGGCCCGCCTGCTGAACGCAGGACGTTCCGTTTTCGAGGGAGCGATTGCAAACTTTCGTTTCCTTTCGCTCGACGAGCCGGGCCGGCTCTCCCCTCCTATTTGGCCTTGCACCACGCGGGGTTTTCCTTGCCTCGTCTGTTGCCAGACGAGCGGTGGGCTCTTACCCCACCGTTTCACCCTTACCAGCAAAAGCGCTTTTGAAGGACGATGAGCAGGTTTCCCTGCCTCCCGTCACAGCAGCTAACTTTCGCGGCGGTTTATTTTCTGTGGCACTTTCCGTGACGCGTCGTCGTGCCGGGTGTTATCCCGGCCCTTCAACTCTGTCCCCTGGCGTTACCAGGCGCGTTGCCCATTTGTCTGCTGACGCAGACCGGTGTCCGGACTTTCCTCCCGCCCCGATTGCTCGGAGCCAGCGATCATCCAGCTCACCCGCCATGTTCATTATATTCCATTTCGAGCGACAAATCGGCGTGCCAAATAAAACTGCTTCCCCTTTTTAGGTTCGGCCGCTTACGAAACCACAAGCTCTGCCTCGGAGGAGGCTTCATGTCCTCTTCCGCATTCCTACGCTACTTCTGATATCGCTGTCGTACTGCGTGTCGTCGGCGTCCGCATCTGCTCGCATCATTCAAGAACCCACTGGCGACCGTCTACGAGAGCGCTTCCAAAGTGCCACCGCTGGATAAAACCCCAAACCGGAATCAGTCGGAGTCCACAAAAAGAGGCAACGATAGTGTCGAAGCGAGGAATTTTCAGAACCATTACTTGAGGGCAACGAGTTTTTCGAACTCGGCTTCTGAGAGGATCGGCACCGCAAGTTCCTTGGCCTTCTCGTATTTGGAGCCGGGATCGGTGCCAACGACAACATAGCTGGTCTTCTTGCTCACCGAACTTACTATCGTTCCGCCATGCTGCTGCACAATTTCGCCGGCTTCCTCGCGGGTGCGATTCGCAAGGCCGCCAGTAAACACAAACGACTTCCCCGCCAACTTGTTGCTCTTTACTGTTCGTTTTTCGGCTGTAGGCCGCACTCCAGATTTTTCCAGCTTCTTGATCAGCTGACGATTCGCTGGCTCCGAGAAAAATTCGCGTATTCCCGACGCCACCTTCGGGCCGACTTCATCCACCTCAAACAGTTCGTCTTCGTTGGCTGACGCCAACTCTTCCACCGACGAGAACCGATTCGCAAGCAATTGCGCCGTGCGTTCCCCGACGAACGGAATACCCAAAGAATAAATAAGACGCGGGAGACTGTTCTTCTTGCTCGCTGCAATTTCGTCCAGCAGGTTCTGCGCGGATTTTTCGCCCATGCGTTCGAGCTTACTTAAATCGTCCAGCCTCAATGCATACAAATCCGCTATGTCTTTCACCATCCCTTTGTCTACAAGCTGATCGACAATCTTTTCTCCCAGTCCATCAATATTCATCGCGTGACGGCTGGCAAAATGAATCAGCGATTCCCTTCGTTTCGCGGGACACGCTGTGTTCAGACAGCGGTACGCCACTTCCCCTTCCACTTTATGAATCTTGCTGTGGCAGACCGGGCATTCCTTCGGGATTCGAAACGGTTTGCGATTCTTGCCTTCCTTCAACACTTTCAGCACGTGCGGAATCACCTCGCCCGCGCGCTCAACCAAAACCGTATCGCCGATCTGCACACCCAGCCGCTCCACCTCATCCATGTTGTGCAGCGTGGACCGACTCACCGTCACGCCCCCGATCTGTACTGGCTCCAGCACCGCTACCGGAGTCAGCGTTCCCGTGCGCCCCACCTGTACGATGATGTCGTTCACCACCGTCGTCTCCTGCCGAGCAGGATATTTGTAAGCGATCGCCCACCGCGGCGATTTCGACGTAAACCCCAGCTCATTCTGAATACCGACCGAATTGACCTTCACCACCACCCCATCGATTTCGTACGGCAACTTTTCCCGTCGTGAGTCCCACGCCTCGCAATACGCGATAACTTCTTCAATTCCGTCGCACAATTTCCAGTCGTCGGAGGCGCGGAACCGCAACTGTTTCAACGCTTGTAGCGATTCCGAATGTCTCGGAAATGCGGCTTTTCCATCCTGCAACAGGTAATAGGCAAAAAAATCCAGCCGCCGCTGCGCTGTAATGCTCGAATCCAGCATTCGAACCGCGCCTGCGGCAGAATTGCGAGCATTCACAAAAAGTTTCCCACCCGTCTGCTCCTGAAGGCGATTGAGCGCTTCGAACGCTTTTCGCGTCATCATGACCTCGCCGCGCACTTCAAACGAGGGAGACACCTTCGCTTTCTTCAACGTTTCCTTGTCAACGCGCAGCGGAATCGAACGAATTGTCCGCACATTTTGCGTCACGTCCTCGCCCGTAGTGCCGTCGCCCCGAGTGATGCCGCGCACCAGGACGCCATCCTCGTACCACAGCGCAATGCTCAGTCCATCGAACTTATGTTCGGCAATGTATTCGATCGAGTCGCGTCCAATTCCTTCGCGCACCCTCCGGTCGAAACTTCGCAGCGCATCGAACGAAAACGCATTATCCAGGCTCAACATGGGCCGCGTGTGGCGGACCGCTTCGAATCCTTCGCGCGGTGGCGCGCCCACGCGTGACGTCGGTGAATCCGAGGAGATCAGCTCAGGGTACGTCGCTTCCAGGCTTTTCAGTTTCTGAAGCAGTGCATCGTACTCAGCATCCGAAATTTCCGGATCGTCCAGCACGTGATAGCGGTACTCGTGGTGGCGCAGCTTTCCGCGCAACTCTTCCACTTCTTTTTTTACCGACGCAGGCGCAGCCTTCGCCATTTCTCTCTCCACTCAACATTCATCCAATTGCAAACCGTATTATATAGAATGAAGCCGCCCGAAAAGGCTGCTAAGCTTCAGACGGGACTTTATTTCTGATCAATGAACGAACTCCATAACGCTCTCCTGATTCACAATCCGAACGCCGGTGGCGGCGGCAACGCAAGGCGCACCAAGCTCGACGAAGCCCGTCGCATCTTGGAATCGCGAGGCATTCGCGCGGATTTGCAGGAAACTAGCGCCCCCGGCGAGGCCACCGAAATCGCAAAACGCGCCGGTGCAGACGGCCGTCAGCTTGTGATCGCTTGCGGCGGTGATGGCACCATCAACGAGGTCGTCAACGGCCTCGCCGGCTCGCAAAACGGTCATCGTGTCCCGCTCGCACTATTACCTGCCGGCACAGCAAACGTCTTAGCCAAGGAACTCGAACTTTCCTGGGACATTCCAAGAGCCGCGGAACAACTCGCGAGCGGCTCAGTACGCGAAATCGCTCTTGGCCTAGCCACTCCCCTCGAACAACCAGACAAAGCCCGATACTTTCTTAGCGTTGCAGGCGCTGGCCCCGACGGCCGCATCACTTACGCGGTCGATCTCGAGCTCAAAGCCCGCTTCGGAATTCTCGCTTACTGGTGGCAGGGCGCACGCGAAGTTTTCAACTATAAATTTCATCGCTTCCGCGTGACCGGCGAGGACCAATCGCGCGAAGTTTCCCTGGTCATTGTCGGCCGTACCAAACATTACGGCGGCCCCTTCAAAATCACTACCGAAGCCGATCTCTTCGAAGACCAATTCGAATTTCTCGGCCTCACCACGCAGAGCGGCCTGAAATATCTCAGCTACTTGCCGACTCTATGGATGGGCGACTTGCGCAAGGAAGAAGGTGTCTATTTCTGGAAATCCGATCGCCTGGTCTGCGAATCCATCGACGCTAATCCCATTTATGCGCAAGTAGACGGCGAGCCACTCGCTCGTCTACCCGTAGAATTTCGCATCGTGCCGCGCGCGTTGCGATTACTGGTGCCAGGTCCCGCGAACGCCGACACCGGTAAAGAATAAATAACGTGGACCCGCTCACGCATGGCCTCGCATCCCTCGCATTGCAGCGTGGATTTTTTCCAAGAGCTCCGTGGCGTGCAGTCCTCGCAATTCTTGTGGCCGGCCTCATTCCAGACATAGATTTTCTCAGCGCCAGTTTTGGCCCGCCCGCGTATTTGCGCTGGAATCGCACGGCCACTCATTCCATAGCTTTCATAATGTCGCTGGCATTCGCGTCATTTCTTTTCACTCGCAGCGCTCGTAGGATAAATACGCTCAGTTCCTGGAGGGAACTCTCCTGGTTGGCTGTTGCCGCAGCCACGTCACTCCATCTGCTGATGGACTTATCGCAAGCGGACTTGGTCGCGCCCTGTTGGCCATTTTCCTGGAAACGTTTCTCCCTCGATATTGCTCCATCTATCGATCCCTGGCTGATCGTAGTCCTCGCTTCGGCCATTCTCTTTCCCGAACTCCTGCGGCTAGTCGGAGACGAGATTGGCTCGCGCAGCAAAAGTCCCCGTGGCCGTGTCGGCGCAATCATCGGTCTTTCTATCGCACTTCTTTATTTCGGTGCGCGCGCGATGTTTCACTCCAACGTGACCGCTGGGCTGGAAGCGCGCACCGTTTCAGGCGAAATGCCTCGCCGCTTCGCGGCGTTTCCAGACTCGGTATCGCCGTTCCTCTGGCACAGCATCGTCGAAACTGAATCGGCTTTGCATGTCTTCACGATGCGCAGCATGGGGGGAGATGTCAGCTACGCGTCCAGCGTCACCACATTGCGCAAACCTCAGCCTTCGCCGATCCTGAGCGCCGCGCAAACTTCAGCGGCTGCCGTCGAATTTCTGAAGACCGCGCGCTTTCCAAAAGCGCTTGTGGAAAGTGAGAGCGAGGGCTTTTCTGTGGAAATTCAAGATCTGAAAGACCAAGCCATGCAAACGGCGGACCACGCCATCTTCGCGGACATCAATCTCGACAAATCCGCAAAAGTTGTTTCCTCTGAATTACAGTGGCGAAAACCCAGCCCCACCTATCACTAATTTCAAAGTCCCGACTCGGCCAGCTTTGTACTTTTGAACCCTTATACTCTTATATTTTTTCCTGCCCGGGCCGTTCTCGCAAAATCCACCGCGAAGCCAGATAACTCACTGCGACAAACACCACCAGAAAAATCCCCAATTCCGCTTTGTGCCTTGCCAGAAAAGGCAGGGCATCATTCCCATATCTCACGGCCAAATATCCAATCCCGAAATATCGGATCAATCGGGCCAACGAAATCGCCGAAACGTAACTCCTCAGCGGCACTTCAAATACTCCCGCGGCGAACACGAAAAACTTGAATGGCGTCGGCGGCGGCAATAGAGCCGCGATCAACATTCCGCCAAATCCATTCCGCTCCACCCAATGTCTGATCACGTCCGCGCGCGTTCCTGCTTTCCGCCGGAAATACGCCTCCCCGCCCTTGCGCGCGATAAAATACAAAAGCACGCAACCCAGCACCGACCCTAGCGAGGCCATCAACCCGTACAGTGGCATGCGCGCCCGATGCTGAATCGACAACTCGATCAGCAACAAGTCATTGATTATGGGGAAAGTGAGAACCGAGGAATCCAAAAACGAAATCAAAAACAGGCCCGGCGCGCCCAGTGTCCCGGCGAACGCAACAATCTTCTGTTTCCATCCGCTCAGCTGGACATCCAAACTTTTTCTCCGCCGCTCTTAGAGCTGTTCAGGGCTACAGTGTAGCAAACGCATTCACCGCTTCAGAAAACCGTCTCAATTGCCTCAACAATCACGTCGTACACGCGATGTACCTCCTCCGGTGAAATCACATAAGGTGGCAAAACGTAAACCACATTGCCCAACGGCCTCAGCAGTACGCCGCGTTCCAGAAAAAACTGATATAGCTTCGGTCGCATCGCCGAAAGGTACCCTGCGTCATCAGTTCGCAATTCGATCGCGCCGACAGTTCCGATCTGCCGCACGTCTCCAACCTGCGCAAATTCCCGCAACTGCGCCAGCCTCTCGGAATTAATTCTCGCGATCCCGGCAATCCTTTCGAACACCGGCTCCTCATCAAAAATCCGCAAACTTGCATTAGCCGCCGCACAAGCCAGCGCGTTCCCTGTATACGAATGCCCATGATAAAAAGTATGCAGCCGGTTCTCACTGCGAAATGCCGCCTCCACACGATCGCTGCACAGCGTCACGCCCATCGGCAGAAATCCGCCGGTAATCGCTTTCGACAAACACATTAGATCGGGCGTGACGCCCGCCAGATCACACGCAAACATTTTCCCCGTACGTGCAAATCCCGTCAGCACTTCGTCAGCAATCAACAAAACATCGTGCTTGGAACACGCCTCGCGAACCCGTTGCAAGAATTCCGCCGGGTGCACGATCATCCCGCCCGCAGCCTGCAGCAGCGGCTCGACGATCACCGCCGCAATCTTCTTTCCGTGTTCCTCGAGCAATGTCTCGAGTTGACCAACGCACTCGATATGGCAGGTCTCGCGCCGCAACCCCACCGGACACCGATAGCAATACGCCGAGTGCACCCGGTGCACCGGATACCGCATCGCGCGAAACGGGTCCGTAAACGGCGAATCATCGCTGACCGACATGGCGCCAGCCGTATCACCGTGATATCCGTGTTCCAGCGCTACAATTTCGCTCTTCTCCTCCCGCCCGCTATTACTGAAATACTGCGCCGCCAGCTTCAACGCCACTTCCACCGCTGTCGATCCATCATCCGAAAAAAATAAATGCGTCAATTCCGGAGCAACCCATTTGCGCAACCGTGCCGCCAGTTCCTCCGCAGGCTCATGCGTAAATCCCGCTAGAATCACGTGCTCCATCTTCCGCGCCTGTTCCGCAATCGCCGCCGCGATCCGCGGATTCGCATGGCCATGAATGTTCACCCACCAAGATGAAACCGCATCGATAATTTTTCGTCCGTCTTTCGCGTACAACCATACCCCTTCGGCGCGCTCGATTTCTATCGGCGCAGGGTCGAGCGCAGAGTTCGTGAATGGATGCCAGATCTTAAGGGGAGATAACATGCAGGCCAGTTATTGCGAAAAAGCCGCCCGATCGAAGTGGTTGAGAAACACTTGCATCAGCGCCGTACGATGCAGATTCGGCAGTCGCGGCACTTCGCCGATCACTCGCACGTGGCCGAAGCGTTCAATCGTTTCGCGGTTTTCGCGATTTTGATCGCCGATCATCACCACGCCATGCACTGGCAATTCCGCCGCATGCAGTGCGGCTAACGTCAGCAGCGTGTGATTGATCGTTCCCAGCGTGCTGCGCGCCGCCAGAATCACCGGCAATTTCAGTTTCACCATCAAGTCCAATACAAACTGCTTTTGATTGATTGGCACCAGCACCCCGCCAGCGCCCTCCACCACCAGCCAGTCGTTCGATAAGTGATTTGGCAAATTAATTCGCGCCAAATCAATTTCCACCCCCGCCCATCGCGCAGCCAAGTCTGGCGAGACCGGTGGTACAAATTTGTACACCTCATCGATAGTGCGGTCCGTTCCGATTCCTGCAAGCCGCATCACCGTCGCGCGATCCGATCCCTCCAGCGTGCCAGTCTGAATCGGTTTCCAATACATCGCATCCAGCGCCGCGCACAACAACGCAGAAAGTGTGGTCTTTCCGACACCGGTGTCGGTTCCCGTCACAAAAAAATGATGTCTCATGAGGGTCCCACTGCAGCGCTATGAGAAACCTCGGCCAACTGCGACACTTGCAAGGCTCTTAAGCATTCGCGTAACCGCTGCAACTCTTTTTCGGCGATCAGCACAGTCAGCGAAAGACGCAGGCGCGCGCTGCCCACGGGAACCGTTGGCGGACGAACTGCCCGAATCGCAAATCCCTGTTGCTGCAAACATTCCGCGGCTGCCAACGCCTCGTCATTTCCACCAATAATCAGAGGAATGATCTGTGAGTCCGTGCCAGATATATCCCAGCCGTCGGAGCGCAGCACTTCAGCGAACGAGCGCGCCCTACGCAACAATGATTCCCGCTGGCCATTCATTTGCCTTGCGAACTTTAATGCCGCGCGAATTTGCTCCGCAAAATATGGCGGCATGGCAGTGCTGAAAATCAAAGTCCGCGCATGATTCACCAGATAATCACGAAGCACTCTTGACCCGCATACAAACCCGCCGGCACTCGCCAGCGCCTTGCCGCACGTATGTACGACCGCCAGAACTTCATGCTGCAGTCCGGCTTGGACAACAATTCCCGCCCCGCCCGGTCCGTGAACCGCTGTTGCATGCGCCTCATCGACAATCAGACTTGCTCCCTGGCGTTCGGCCAAATCCCGCATTGCTCGCACGTCAGCAATGTCGCCGTCCATGCTGAATACCGACTCGGTCACAATGATCTTTCGGCCCGTCTCGTGTCCGTGCGTGCTTAATTCTTTCTCCAGCACATTCAAATTGAGGTGAGGATAAATTACCCTCCGAGCGCCGCTCAGCCGAATTCCATCAATCAGGCTGGCATGATTCAGCGCATCGGAAAAAACCACATCGTCTTTTCCCAACACCGCCGCGAGCAATCCCACATTGGCCGCATATCCACTGGAAAAATAAAGCGCGGCTTCGGTTCCCGCAAAAGCTGCGAATTCCTCTTCCAGTTCGCTCCAAACCGGATCATGCCCGGAAAGCAATCTCGATCCCGTTCCTCCCACACGCGCGCTTTTTTCCACCGCTTCCAGAACTGCGCGCTTCAGCCGCTCCTCTTCGGCAAGGCCAAGATAATCATTGGAGCAAAAGTTCACGCCTTGTAATTGCGCAAAACCGCGTAACTGGCTGCGTTCCCGCAATCCTGTAAGAGTTGCTTCCATTTCTCCCGTGATTTTCTTTCGCTGTTCAGGCGGCATGTGGTTCCAGCGGCTTCATTCCCAAAGTTTGCAGCAGTTCTTCGTCTTCGTCGCGCCCAGGATTCGGAGTCGTCAAAAGCTTTTCGCCGACAAATATCGAATTCGCACCGGCCAAAAAGCACAACGTCACCGCTTCCTGCGAAAGCTGCTTGCGCCCGGCCGCAAGCCGCACCCGCGAAGCCGGCATCAGAATCCGCGCGGTCGCAATCGCTCGCACCATTTCTAATGGATCAAGTGCTGGCATCTTTGCCAGCGGCGTTCCTTCAACCCGCACCAGCATGTTGATCGGCACACTCTCCGGATGCGGATCAAGCGACGCCAGTTGCAGCAGCAGCCCGATGCGATCTTCCTCACGTTCGCCCATTCCCAGAATCCCGCCGCAACAAAGGGTAATGCCCGCTTTCCGCACTGCCGCGAGCGTTTTCAAACGGTCATCGTACACTCTGGTCGTGATTATCGAACCGTAAAACTCGGGAGATGTATCTAGATTGTGATTATACGCAGATAGTCCTGCATCCTTCAATTGCTCAGCTTGCCGTTCGTTCAACATTCCCAGCGTGCAGCAAACCTCCAATCCCAACTCGGAAACTCCCCGCACCATTTCCAGAACTTTCTGGAATTCCCTGCCCTCTGGCGCTTGCCGCCACGCCGCTCCCATACAAAATCGCGTCACGCCGCGTCCGGCGGCTTCCCGCGCTACAGAGATCACATGCTCCGGATCGAGCAAACCTTCTCGTCCAACTCCGGCGTCATAATGCGCGCTCTGCGGGCAATATCCACAATCTTCCGGGCATCCTCCCGTCTTAATCGAAAGCAATTGGCAGGTTTGTACGCGGTCTTCAGGATGGAATTGACGATGAACAGTCTGCGCCCGATACACCAGCGACGGCAAAGGCGTCCTGTAGATGGTTTCGACTTCGCCACGCTGCCGATCGTGCCGCAACAACGGCAGCTCCGCTTCGTTGGCCAGGATACTCGGCTTCATCAATCAAATTCTCCCTAGAAGTATCGTCACGCATGTTACCAGAGGTTCGCCTTTTGATGACGGGGCGTTTTCGCATTCGGTCTTGAGTGCGAAACTCTTCACTTCGCTGCTTTGTTTGAAAATAACCGCTCGGAATGTTATAAATCAGACCTTCGCCACGTCCTGGTTTTTGCCGTATCTGGCAAGACTGCGGGTGTGCCGGGAAGGGGTTCCCGGCCGTGGCACGGGTTTCTTTTCCGTTCAGGATCGGGGTCCCAGGGTTTGTACTTACAAACCCTGGACCGAAAAGGAGCCATCATCGAGCGCGCCTGGCATCGGCATGGAGAGTGCCTTTGCCGTACTCAAAAAGTATACCCGCCGCTACGGTGATGCTCCCGCAAATAGGCGAATACACGCAGATTTCGCCCGTGACTAGTGTGCAGCAACGCAGGCTGTCCCGCCCCTGCGCGCAGTTCATTATCGACTCTTATTTTGGAGGAAGCGTTCATGCGAACCTGGCTACAAAATGCCTGGTCCAACGGTATTTCTGAAGTCTTGCAGCGATCTGTGAAAGTTGCCGCGGCGGGATTATTCGCACTCGTCGCTGCCGCCGGAGCCATGGCCCGTCCCGCCAGTGAAGCGGGAGGCGAAGCAAATCTAAAGTTGCCCGATCTTTCCTCGGTGCGTTTTTTCGGCGGCGCCATCGACGGCCACAAACTGCTGCTCTGGGGAATTCTGATCTGCATCCTCGGGCTGATTTTTGGATTGACGATTTATTCGCGCTTGAAGAACATGCCCGTGCATCGTTCCATGCGCGAAGTTTCCGAATTGATTTATGAAACCTGCAAAACCTATCTGATTACCCAGGGGAAATTCATCCTGATCCTAGAGGTTTTCATCGCCGTAGTCATCGTCCTGTATTTCGGCGTGCTCCTCAAATTTGATTTTGCACGCGTCGCGATTATTTTGCTCTTCAGCCTGGTCGGCATCGGCGGCAGCTACGGCGTTGCCTGGTTTGGCATACGCGTAAACACCTTCGCCAATTCACGCACGGCTTTCGCGGGATTGCGTGGCAAGCCCTATGCCATCTATCACACGCCCCTGCAGGCCGGTATGAGCATCGGCATGATGCTTATCAGCGTCGAACTCCTGATGATGCTCTTTATTCTTTTGTTCATCCCTGGCGACTACGCGGGTCCGTGCTTTATCGGATTCGCGATTGGTGAATCGCTCGGCGCGGCGGCTTTGCGTATCGCTGGCGGCATTTTCACCAAGATTGCCGACATCGGCTCCGATTTGATGAAAATCGTCTTTAAGATCAAGGAAGACGACGCGCGCAATCCGGGCGTCATCGCCGATTGTACTGGAGACAATGCCGGCGATTCAGTCGGCCCCAGCGCCGACGGATTCGAAACCTATGGCGTGACCGGCGTGGCGCTCATTACCTTCATTTTGCTCGCGGTAAAAGATCCCACTGTGCAAGTGCAACTCCTCGTCTGGATCTTCGTGATGCGCATCGTCATGCTCATCGCCAGCGCTGCAGCATATTTTCTCAACGGTGTCATCGCAAAGGCCAAGTACGGCAACGCGGACGAAATGAATTACGAAGCGCCGCTGACTTCACTGGTGTGGATCACTTCCATCGTTTCGATTGCGTTCACATACTTGATTTCGTCGCAGATTATTCCGACCATTGGCGGCGATTCCACGCAGTGGTGGAAGCTGGCAACCATCATTTCCTGCGGCACGCTTGCCGGGGCCATTATTCCCGAGCTGGTAAAAGTTTTTACTTCCACCGAATCGCGCCACGTAAAAGAAGTTGTCACCTCCGCGGAAGAAGGTGGAGCGTCGCTGGGAATTCTCTCTGGCTTCGTCGCCGGAAATTTCTCCGCCTATTATCTGGGAATGACCATGGTGGTGCTGATGGCGGCGGGCTACCTCATCACTGGCGTTCCGAATGCCGCGGGTGTGACTCTCACAAATCTCATGATCGCCGCACCGGTCTTTGCGTTTGGCCTGGTGGCGTTCGGATTTCTCGGCATGGGTCCGGTTACGATCGCTGTCGATTCCTACGGCCCAGTCACCGACAACGCGCAATCCGTATATGAACTTTCACTGATCGAATCCGTTCCAAACATCAAAGTCGAATTGAAAAAAGATTTCAACATCGACGCCAATTTCGAAAAAGCCAAGGAAATGCTGGAAGCCAACGACGGTGCCGGCAACACCTTCAAGGCCACTGCGAAACCCGTCCTGATCGGCACCGCGGTCGTCGGCGCGACCACCATGATTTTTTCCATCATCATGGCGCTCACCGGCGGACTCACCGAAAACGTGGACAAGCTTTCCCTGCTGCACGCTCCGTTCATGCTCGGATTAATCTCCGGCGGTGCGATGATTTATTGGTTCACCGGCGCATCCACGCAAGCCGTAACTACTGGCGCATATCGCGCGGTCGAGTTCATCAAAGCCAACATCAAACTCGAAGGCGTTGAAAAAGCCTCCGTGGCCGACAGCAAAAAAGTGGTCGAGATCTGCACCAAGTATGCGCAAAAAGGCATGATCAACATTTTTATCGCCGTATTTTTTGCCACGCTGGCGTTCGCGTTCCTCGAACCGTTTTTCTTCATCGGCTATCTAATCTCCATCGCCATCTTCGGCTTGTACCAGGCAATTTTCATGGCCAACGCCGGCGGCGCATGGGACAACGCAAAGAAAATCGTGGAAGTCGAGCTGAAACAAAAAGGCACTCCACTGCACGACGCAACCGTAATCGGCGACACCGTAGGCGATCCTTTCAAGGACACTTCCTCCGTAGCGCTCAACCCGGTCATCAAGTTCACGACACTATTCGGCCTGCTAGCCGTAGAATTGGCAGTGCAGCTCACAGCCGCACAAGGCAGCACGAGACTGACGCACATTCTCGCCGCCGTCTTTTTCGTAGTCTCGTTCACGTTCGTCTACCGCTCCTTCTACAGCATGCGCATTAGGACCGACGCCGCGCACTAACCCATTATTTCGGCAAAGAGCGCGATGGCGTTGTCGCCTTCGCGCTCTTCCTGTTTCTCTTGCATTTGTAGCGGCCGGTCTCTAGAACGGTTCTTTTCTCCCGCGCGGCACGCATTTTTTGTTCGCAAATCGAATTTCGAGCTAACATTCGGTTCCTGGAACTGGAGGAACGAGCTATGAACCATTCCCGCGTACTGCTCATCACCGTTTTGTTTCTTTCCACCACGCCAATCTGTCACGCCCAGGTAGATCCGAAATGGCAAATCCACGATCGCGACCGCCCAACGCCAACTGTAGTCACTCCGGGCACTTCCAGCTCGCAAGACTCACCGGGACGGGCGCCTTCCGACGCGATTGTTCTTTTCAATGGAAAGGATCTTTCGCTCTGGGCCCAGAAAGACGGAAGTGCGGCGAAATGGAAAGTCGAAAACGGATATTTTGAAGTCGTTCCCAAGGCCGGAGAACTTCACACCAAAGATGCCTTCGGCGATTGCCAGTTGCACGTGGAATTTTCCGAGCCAAATCCGCCGAAAGGCGAAGATCAGGACCGCGGAAACAGCGGCGTATTTCTGATGGGACTATACGAAATTCAAGTCCTCGATTCCTTCGAAAGCAAGACCTACCCAGATGGCCAGGCTTCCGCTGTTTACGGACAATATCCACCGTTGGTGAATGCGTCGCGTCCCCCGGGGCAATGGCAAACCTACGACATTATTTTTCACGGCCCGCGATTCGATGCGGCCGGAAAATTGATTCGTCCGGCGCGCGTGACCGTTCTTCACAACGGAGTGCTGGTGCAGGACAATGTTGACTTGACTGGACCGACTGCGCATCACGCGCGGCCGCCTTACACTCCGACGCCGGAAAAATTGCCGCTGGCCCTCCAGGACCACAATCATCCGGTACGCTACCGCAACATCTGGATTCGCAATCTGTAGACTTTCCTCGCGAGCCGGGTCTTGGGTACAGCGGTCCTACATTGACCTACGGTACAGCTTACATTTAAGAATCCCTAACCTAGACTTTAGGGAGTGAGGAGCGCGCGCCTCGGCTTCAGCCATCAGCCATTACACAATCAATTTAACTGCGGCTGAGTCCCATGAATTTGCGCGGGTCGTTGTCGAAGCCGGGAAATACCGGCGCAAGATCTTTCACACCGTTGTGTTTGCGTAAGATTTCTCCGAGCACAGAACGAAAGTCAGTGGTCAATGCCAGGTCCCTGCCTTCATTGAGCTGGCCATCGGCTAACCCCGGCCATCGGCCATAAACTTTTCCGCCTCTTACGTCGCCGCCCATCACGAACATACAGTTGGCGTGGCCGTGGTCGGTGCCGCGATTGCCGTTTTCTTTTGCGGTGCGGCCGAACTCGCTCATGGTGACGAACACGATGTTTTCCATGCGGTCGCCCATGTCCTGGCAGAATGCAGCCATTCCCTGCCCCAAATCTTTCAGCAGATTCGAGAGTTGACCTTGCGCGCCGCCTTCATTCACGTGGTTATCCCAGCCCACACAATCTACAAAGAGCACTTCGGCTCCGATACCAGCTTTCAATAACTGCCCGATCTGCTGCAAACTTTGTCCGAGACGATTCTTGCCGTAGTCCGCGCCGTTTTCCGGCTGATATTTCCCGGGATCGGCTTTGCGCAACATGTCGATCGCTTCAAAAGTTTCCGTTCCAGTCCCGCGCAACGCGTGATCTACGGTTTGTGCGTACATGGCCTCGAAGCCCCCTTCGGCAACCTGGCCCATGTTGGAATTCTGCGCCATCACTTTGAATTGCCGAACATCCGGAAGCGCAATCGCCGGCGCCGTGCCGCGCAGCATCCTCGGAAGATTTGCGCCCATGGCAACAGCGCGAAACGGCGATGCGTTTTCTTCTGGAATCGTCTCGAGCGCGCGATTCAGCCAGCCGTCTTCAGTAGCCTTCCGTCCCGGAGTGCCCGACTCCATAAAATCCTGTGCATCGAAATGCGAACGAGTCGGATCGGGCGAGCCGGCAGCGTGCACGATGGCCAATTCATTTTTGCGAAAAAGCGATTCGAGCGGCGCCAGACTTGGATGCAAGCCGAAAAATCCATCAAGATCGACTGCACAGTTTGCACCGCCGCGGCGAGGCTCGGGAATCGCAATCGAAGGACGCATGCGATAGTAATTCTGTTCGCCAAATGGGATGACAATGTTGAGGCCGTCGGCGGCGCCGCGTTGAAACAAGACGACAAGTTGTTTTTTCCCGGACGAAGGAGTCGTAGCGACCGCGCGCTGCAGAAAAGCGGGCATGCTGCTGAGACCGACCATCGCGATTCCGCCCTGTTTCATGAAATATCGGCGTGAAAAGCTGAGTGGCCGATTCCCTTCGCAGCACTCCGCGGAATTCGCGCCTCTTGGACGGGATTGACTCATGTTCCCCCTCACTGAAAACACAGTACTTAGCGACAAAATAGGAGCTATAGAGCTCCTATTTTGTGGCGAACCTCCACGACCTACCTTCTTTGAAACTCCGGCGCGCCTAGCACCAAACCGGTCACCATCGCCAGGTCCACCTGTCTCACCGGGTCATCCAGCTTGGCTTGCACCACTTGCGGATCATCGAGCCACTTCTGCAGCGTTTCGACGGTTGTGGGAGCCGCTTGGCCGCCAAGGAAGAGTTGCACAGCGCGATCGAGAACCAGCTTTGAATCGGTTTTTGAATCGGGGACCGAGTCGGTTCCAAGCAACGCGGACACGTCGGAGCGGGAACCCCGCACTTTATTACCGGCTAGGGCCAACGAAAAATTGAGGCGGTTCAAAAGCGCTCCGGTGTTTACCCAGGTTTCCGCTTTATCTGAGTATCCGGTTGGAGGCTGGCATTGGTAGAGCGGCTCGCCGATGCGGCCGACCCATTGCACCAGGGGCATAGAAGAATCCACGTCGGTGCCGAGGGCGCGTACGGTGGAGACAACAAACTCGAAGGGAGTCTTGATTTTTGCGCGATAAGCATCGCGAGTCCAGAATTCCGGAGAGTAGATCATGGTGTGCATGACGGCGCGGATATCGCCATCGGAACTCTTAAAAGTTTCCGCCATACGCGCGATAAGTGCTGCCGGCGGATTGTCGGAAAAGAAACGCCGCGCGAGCTTGGTGGAAATGAATTTTGCCGTGCTGGGATTTTTTGCCAGAAGCTCGATGACTTGCTCGCCGTCTTTTATACCACCGGCGTGAATCTTTTTCCCGAGAACGAGTTTCGGATCGGGATCATGGATACGTTCGTCAAATTTGAATTGCGGATTTTCGCGTGGTTTTTCGATGGTCCAGCCAGTGAAGCAGCGGGCAACTTCGGTTACGTCTTTTTGCGTGTAGCCTCCGTCCACGCCGAGCGTGTGCAGTTCCATCAGTTCGCGGCCGTAATTTTCGTTGAGCCCGCGTTCCTGCTTTTTCTTGTTCTGGGCCTGGATGTTTTGCGGTACGCGATTGTAGCCGCCGCGCGCACGCCGACGCATAGCTCGTTCCTGAGCCAGACGCTGCGCCGCGCGGGGATCAGCGCTCAAGAAATTATCCAGGTAAAAAAGCATGGCTGGACTTTTGGCGGCGTCGGACACTAGATCCTTGAATTTGCCAAGCACATGGGGAGCGATCACATCGCGTTCGTAGGAAGTGAGGTAGTAGCGGTCTTCGCCCTTGCCGGCAAACACGTTGAAGTGATTGAACCAGAAATCGTCCATGACCTGTTGCAACTGGCGATCGCTGTAAATCGCCCGTGTCATTTTGGCCATGGCCAATTCTTCGATGACGCGTTGCGGCCGTTTGCTGTCGTCGGCAATTGTTCGCGGCACGGCGTTGGGATCGACGCTGAGAGCGCCACGTTGCGCGGCTCCCGGCGTCGTAACGTTCACGCTGGCCTGCTTCATAGGCGAAGCATCATCGACCTTGCTAGTCGATTTCGCCGAAGCGGCCATCGAGTCGGAATCATCCTGCGAATCGCGTGCGTTCATCGTTGCCGCGGCATCAGATTTTGATTGCGCCTGTTCTTTCTTGAACTCCTGCGGGATGACGCCAGCTTGCTTGGCCGCCTGCTTGGGCCTCGGATATCCCTCAATCAGTTTTGCGGTGCTTAGGCCCAGACTAGGAAGAGTATCGAGCCGCGATTCAATTGCCTTGTCATCAATAGAATTTGGATTTAGCTGCTGATCAATCCATCGTGCCAACCCGAGTTGTTTGATGCGTTCAACGTCGCCGGGGCGCGGCCCGTACGCAAGACGATTTAATGCGTGGAGAATAGCCTCATCCACGGAGAGGTCGGTGACAGGGAGCCCCTTCAGAACTGGATCTTGTTTCTGCTTCTTTTCTTTTGCAGGCGCTGCAACGGAACAAATCGCGTCTGCGGCGTCAAGGCAAGGCGCAAAAAAGAGCGCGGCAGCGATGAGCGAAGCCAGAAACGGACGCAGATGCGATGGGCGAAGTCGCTGGGCCGCTCGAGAGCCATCTGGCAGATGATTCACGGAAAACGTTCCTCGATCAGGAATTCTGTCCTGGAGATTACACCGTCGGGAACGAAACAATGTAAGCTCCCTCTATACCTACATAGGATAACCCTCACAGGGCAAATAAGTTGTGACGCCGAAGTACAGGTGTCGAAAATAGGAGTGCAGGGCGATGCCTGTCGGAACGAACGATATAGAGGGATTTGGGAGGTGTGAATCGTTCACGCCGGCCGGGAAAGGGCGCAGCGATGTTGCCGCCTATACGGAAACAGGAAAGAACGCTGCGCGCCCCTAGTTGGTAATATCGAAATCCAGGCTGCGAGCCGGCGCCTTGCCTCCGGCCGCGTCCACAGCCATGAAAATCAAACGATAGCTGCCCGGGGCGAGATCCTTCACGGCCACGAGCATGCCGATTGGCACTACCGGGCTGCCTTTCTGGAGGAATTCATCGGCGGCAAGAGTGCCGGTGAAAAACACTTCTTTATCCGTGGCGCGCTCATGAATCTTATAGCCAATGGCTACGCGCGGGGGCTTGTCGCCGCTCAGCAACGAGTCGTAAATCTCGGAATACATGACGACTTTGTCAGAGCGCTTGAAGTGGTTTACAGCGCTCGGAACGACTTGCATTCCTTTTACGACGAGAGGGGTTCGGTCTTCCAACAGAACGGAATCGAAATCGGCACTGCTCGCGAGTTGTTCCACGCGTCGGGCGTTGTTGGTCAGGACCACGCCGCCGATGGCGAACTGCTTTCCGTCGTAGGCATCAATGTCCAAAGGCCAACTGGATTTTCCGTATGAATCGGAACCAGCAGTAAGAACAACGGTCATTTTGTAGTGACCGGGAACGGCGTCAAACTGATTCTGATAGTAATAGGGATTCTTAGCGAATTCTTTCCATTCGTCCTTTTCAAGATCCAGTTTCACCTGATCGCTGAACTTTGCGCCGACAGTGCCATCGTCGCGATAGGCGATTCCCAGAACGTTTAGGCTGGAATGGTATTTGCCTTTGTCTTTATCGAATTTGAACATCTCTTGGGGAATCGCCATGGCGAGGTTCACGCGAGCGACGTTCGGCCCGGTGTAAAAATAAGGAGCCTGGAAAGAGGACTGCAGACCGCCGGCGTTGCCATCTTGAGCGCGCATCTCGAGCTGCTTCTCTGCAGGCGTTCCGTCAAGGATGTTCGGCTGGCGAGCATTGCAGTAGCCACTGCGAGCGCGAACATTCGTGCCGCCGCGATTCATTTTTACTTTGAGAGTGTGGCAACTGCCCTCGGCAGATTCGGTCGGAACATAACCGAGCAGATAAAATTCGTTCTGTTCACTGGCGATGCGTTGCAAACCGCCGAAAAGATCGTTGGTGTTGAAAATCGTGAATCCGCCAGTGCCTTCCGCAAGCGCGGCAAGGATCTGCTGGTTGGTGGAAGCAGATTCGGGAAATTGGGGAACGATAGAGCGAGGTTGATTCAGTGGATTGTTGAGTGCATTGCTCGGATATCCGCCGCGATTGCCGGTGCCACTCCCGGTACCACGGCCGGTGCCTCCCGTTGTTCCGGTTCCGCCTTTTCCGCCGGTTCCTCCTGTTCCGCCCGTGCCTCCCGTCCCACCTTTTCCGCCGGCTCCTCCCGTTCCGCCCGTGCCTCCCGTCCCACCTTTTCCGCCGGTGCCGCCGCCGGTTCCTCCGGTGCCACCGCGGCCACCACCAGCCCCCGTTCCACCCGTTCCTCCGGTGCCACCAGCCCCGCCGCCGGGACGCTGTGGATAGGCTGCGAGAATCAAGCGAGCGTGCTGGAGTTGCTTTGATTGACCTTGCCTGGCAGCGACGGATTTCGCCGTACTGCGATTGAGTTCGCGATTCATGGACGACGCGCCGGGAACGGTCGCCTGCAAGCCACGGACATCCAGTGAATACACAGCGACGTTGGATTTGTTGCAGGCGTCAATGGTTGCAGTGAGTTCGGACTCGCGCTCAGCAGTAAAGGGGAAGCCAGAAGAAAAAAGAACCAGCATTTTGCGGCCTGGAACGGAGCGCAAATTCTTGGCCAGAGTTCGAACAGAAAGGAGCATGGAGCGGGCGCCGTAGTCAGTCTCGGCATTCGAAAAACTGGCGATACCGGGAGCAGCAATCGCGGATGCTCCGGGGCCGCCGGGATCGGAGTTAGAAGCCACGAACGAGGTTTTCACGCCTTTGGCGGCCGCCTGAAGAAGTTCAGCGTTGGCAGTAAAGTTCTGAACAACACGAATGGCACCGGTAAATTCGACGACAGCCATTAGGTGATCGGGCGCGGCGTTGGATTCGATGAACTTGGCGGCCGCTGCGCGTGCGGAAATTTGGTCGGGCAAAGCCATTGAGGAGTTGTCGAAGAAAAGAACCAGATAGTGTCTTTGCGGGTTCTGAGGAGTTGCGGCATCCGCTCCCGAAGAAAAACTGACGATGGTCTGCTCTTTGTTATCTTCAAAAACGCGAAAATCATTTTTCGCAAGGTCGTGAAGATACTTCCCTTTTTTGTCGGTAACGACAGTGTCCACGAGAACGAGACGCGATTCCTTCTTAATGGTGGGACTGACCTGGAGTGTCTGCGGTTCTGGAGTTGCTGCAGGCGCGGGAACTGGCGCGTCCTGGGCGAGAACGGGGAGGGCGGCGAACAAGGAAACAACAACAATCGCGAAAGGCAGACCCGGACTAAACAACTTGTGAGTGGTCATATTCATTCCTCCGTCACAACGAGCCTTAGAAGGAGACATCAAAATCACAGAACAGCAAAATCGGCGCAATCAGTTTGGAATGACAACAGCGCCATTGCGCGCTGCCATCATTTCGCCCTCTTTGTCGCGAACGACAAGCCGGACCAGATAGCTGCCGGGCTTGACGTCAAAACTGGATTTTACGGTAATGCCAGAACGGTCCAGCCGGTCGAGCGTCGAATCCAGTAGCTTCATTTCCAGAATTTTTTCGCCGCCGGCGACGTAGTTGCCGTTCTCGTCAAAAATCACGGTCGCAAGAGTCAGGTCATCATGGTTGCGGCCTTCAACTTTGCGGAATTTTACGGACTTAAGATCGAGATGCGCAAGCACGGAAAGGCGCGCCTGAGCCTGGTCTTTCTTAAAAAACTGAGTTTGCAAGTCCACCAGCAAATCGTGGATCTCTTCCTGAGAAAAAACAGCTTCCTGAATTTCTTCCTTCGCAGCCTGAGCTGGATCCTTTGCAGTGCGTGGGGCGTAATAACCGCGGCGAGCCTGAACGTTGAACTTTTGTTTATTTACGAGAGCGACCTTCAAGGTGTGGAAACTACCATTGAGCTTCAAATTTTGCGGAGAAAACGCAAGTAGATAGGAGGCCACAGGAGCAGCGACCGCCTCGCGCAGTGCCACGTCAATGTCGTTGCGATTGTGATAAAAGGTGCCTCCAGTTCCAGAGGCGAGATCATCGAGGATTTGTTCTTGCGCGAATTGCGCTTGAACGCGATAGCTGGTTTTGTAGCCTGCGGTCTTGTAAGTGTCCACAGAAGGACTGGCAATGTCTCCCAGGTCTGGCGTGTACAACCCACGGGCATCCAGGGTGTCGATCACGACGCCAGCGCGATTCGAGCGGTCGATGATGTCTACGCGTTCCAGCATAAGGGTGGAAAGAATAAAACCGGGCGAAATGAACACAAGTTTGCGCTGGCCGGGCATCGCGCTGAGTCGGCGCAAGACATCTTCCATGTGGCGATAGGTGTAATCCGAACTGGCATCGCCATTACTGACGGTTCGACTGGCAGCCGCCGAAGCCTGCGAACGCGCCATTGCTATCTTGGTTTCGTCGCCGTTAAACGCACACTGGAGGGCATCCTCCGCAGCGACACCCAAAGCCTGAGAGTCCTGCTTGTTCTGGATGAGGTCGGCCTGGTAATAGGAAAGATCGGGGCAATCATGGAACGTGGAATCAGCCAACGGGCGAGGAATGATCTGGTTCAGAGCGTTTTTTAGAACCTCATGGTCGGAGGCAAATTCCTGCGCGAATTGCCCGGAAGTGGTGTAAATCCCAACCCGGTCCGAAGGCGCTAGAGAATCGAAGATTTTTGTGGCGGCGGTGCGGTCATACACAGCATCTTCCATCGAGAGATGCAGATCATCGAAGAGCAAGGACACAAATCGCTGCGGCAAGGCGGCAGCAGTCGGCTGAGCCTTTTCAACGGCGTCAGCGCCCGAACGATCGGAGACCGTGACGACTGGGACGGCATGGGAACCCGGTGTCTCCAAGCTGAAAGCGGAGATGGTCTGAGGTTTGCGGTTGTCGAAAAGCTGGAAGTCTTCTTTCTTCAAATTGTCGATGACTTTGCCCTGTTGATCGCGGACCACGACACGAACCAGGACGACGTTGACGCGGACTTTGAAAGTGGCGGCTGAATCGCGAGTGACGACTTCGGCAGTCGAGGGCGACTGAGGGCTACTGCCGGAGGGTCCCGCAGCTTCGGTCGACGGCTTCGGAGTGGCGCTGTCCGGGGCTGGTGGAGCTTGAGCGCGCAGAGGGACGGAGACCAGTAAGGGCAGCAACGCCAAGAATGATAGAAAAAACACGCGGGGCTTAAAAGGAGCCGCAACGAAAGAACGAGGCGTTTGACGCATGATCCCTTCTCAAAACTCTGGCAGAACGGCCTCGACGTAGTTCAGTTTAAGAGAACAACGGATTCCTGAGGTCAGTTGCGACTTAAGCGACTATACGCCCCGGCTAAAATGAGGTCAATCGGCAGCGCGGCTAACGCGGAGGGCAGCTGCTTCAGCATTCCAGGCAGCTCCGAGGAAAATGATGATCGCAGACAAGTTCATCCAGATGAGCAGGCCAATGACTGCGGCGAGGCCTCCATACACGATACTGTAAGGAACTCGCTTGACATAAAAACCAAAAAGAATATCAGCCAGCCACCACAAGAAGGTAGCGACTACGGCTCCCGGGACAACGTCGCGAAGCCTGGTTTTGTGGGGACGCGCAACATGGTAGATCATGATCAGGGCGGCAAGGGAAAGCACAAATGCCGCTACCGGAAAAAAGAGCGTCCATAACCCGTGGAAAGGATGGGCTTGGCCGAGCCGATCGGCGCTCCAGTGCCGCAAGGGACGCCCGAAAACTCCGAGGATGGCTGCGATCAATAGGGGCGCGATGGTCGCGAACAACAGCAAGAGGGCGCGCAATTGGCGATGCAGGAAGCCCGGAGTGTCCGTGTCGTCATAAATAATCTGAATGCCGTGCATAATCAGCTTCATGACTTGAGAGCCGGCGATGATGGTACCCGCCCAGCCAAGCACTGCCCATTTCCAGGCTTGCGGCCCGCGCTTGATCAGGAACTCGGAAACGATCTGGCGGCTGCCGGGAGGCATGTACCGGGTGAAATTAGTGATGAGATCGAGGAGGTCGGTGTGGCTTCCCAAGCGGCTGGTTGCGATGGCAACCGCGATGAGCAGAGTCGGAAAGAAAGCGAGAAAAAGATTAAAGGCGATAGCTTGCGAAAGCATGGTGCAGCGAGGGAAGACGCGACCTAGGATACGTAGAGAGCGCTTAAGAAGCGACGCCGCTGAATCCATGGGCGACCAGTATAAACACAAAGATGCTTGACGGCGCAGTCTGAATGGTTCGGTACGCCTTGTGACGCGCCAGCGCGCATCGTAAACTCAGGTCGGAGACGTGAACGGAAAGCACTTCCAGACCGAGGCCTACCATGACTGCCACTTCCCGGACAACACTGAAAATCGTCGAATTCGATGTAAAGCGCTCGCTGCTGGAAACTTTTGCGATCAATGAACGGGCCAACCAGAAATTGATCGAGAGTCTGAGCGATGCTGCTTGGCACGCGTCTCCTCCCGGCGGAAAAGGCCGCTCAATCGCGGGAATCGCGTGCCATGTACATAATGTGCGGCTGATGTGGCTGGGCGCGGCGGACAAATCGGCGAAACTGAGCACGAAAACTGGACGACGAAAAGGCTTCTCGCAAAAACGTGACGGAAGCACTCAGCGCGAGCGCGAAGCACGTGCAGGAGTCGTTGGAGAAGGGGTTGCGCGACCCAGTGGG
Source organism: uncultured Acidobacteriota bacterium (assembly GCA_963743735.1). Classification (GTDB taxonomy): domain Bacteria; phylum Acidobacteriota; class Terriglobia; order Acidiferrales; family UBA7541; genus Acidiferrum. The sequence continues at coordinate 52,685 of CAVURF010000001.1, read as the reverse complement.
GAAATTCCAGAACTTTAAGCCGGACGTGGTTGCGTTTACTGGCTACCTGATCGCGCATGACTCCCACCATCGCGGGCAGATTTCCATGCTGGCGCATCAAATGGCAATGCCGATACCAAGCAAGACTTCGTTTGGGCTATGGGAGTGGGTAACGCTGTGGAAAGAGTGCGGGTTCAAACGTTGATGCGAACCTTGACGTCGGAATGGCGGATGATGATTTTGGGCATGCTAGTGATACTTTGCTCGTCACAAGCGGTGGGTGCGCAGCAATCCTCCAAACAGCAATGGAAAACTTTGCCATTCGCCATTGTGCGTTATAACGACGACGCGCCGAAATCGTGGAATGTTTATCGCGGTGAACGGAAAGGCGTTTATCTGGTTCGCCTGTGGAAGCGCTACCTGCTGATCGATACGAATTCGCAGGACGCGTTCGAGATCGATCCGGAGAAGGTGAAAGCAGAGGGCGAAAAGGCGGAACTTGCGGCGACGGATATTCCGGCGGATCCGCTGGAAACCTCTGAGTGGAAAACCAGAAACGCGGGACCGGTGCTGAGGCACAGATTTCGCTTCGGCAAGTCTGGAAACTTTATGGAGCTGCAAATTCCCGTGTTGCCCAACGGGCGACCTGCTTACTGAGCGGGCTTCCCTTCGCGATAGACGCCATAAACCCATGGGATTCCAAGGACGCCGGGCACGACTGCCACTTCAATCTGGTCGCCGACATGAAAACGTTCGAAGTCGTCGGAATCGACGGGGATGCGTTCCACTTTTTGGCCGGGCCGCCAGGAATGCACGATCAGGCGGCGGCTTCCGCGGACGAGACCCTTCATCAAGAATTTGCCCTCGACGCGCTCAGGAACGTAAACAGGCCTGGTGGCTGAATCGAGTTTGCCATTCAAGAAAATTGCGGCGGCAAGAATCCACGGCAGCGGGATAAACCCGGCGAAAATCCTTTTTAGGATTTCGATTTCCTGATGCTTGCGGGCGCGCCGGTCAAGAAACACTCCGATGACCAGCGCAATGAAAAACAGAACGCCGAAAAAGACCAGCATTAAATCCAAATCCAGCGGCGGATAGATCTGCGTGAGATAGGGAAAAAGCAGCGAGCCCACGAGAAAAAAAGTGGTTTGCTTGATAAGCCTCTGGCGGAACATGTATTCCGCGGCGACTGACGTAAGCCCGCAGTAGGGGCATTGATCCGTGTTGCGCGCGGAACCACAGTCAAGGCAACGGGTCATGCGCTTGAGTATACCGTCAGGCCTAAGGTTAAGTCCGTGAAAGCCTGGAAATGAGCTGGAGATAGGTTTCTTGCTGCTGCTCGGGAAAAGAAACGGAGACACCCATGCCGCGCCCGGGTTCGACGCGCTTAACGGAACAGACGACCTTGACGGGATGGTCCAACAGCAGGCTGGCGGTGAAACCAGCTCCGATCCAAAGCGGATCGACGGATTCGATGAACATGCCATTGGAACTGACGTCGCGAGTGCATGCGCGAAGCATCGCGGAGCCCCATTCGATATCGAGAGCGGCGCGGAAATCGTAACGCGGCGCCCACCGGCGTTCGAGCCGGCGAGCAGATGTGTCTGCAATGCCCATTGAGCTGGTGAAGCCCCCTGCCAGGGTTCGCGAGCTGCGGCGCACGGGCGTTCGCGCCGATCCTACATGGAAAGAATACTCTCACCGCAAGCACGAGACTACGACACCGGCGAATCGTGTTTTGTTCCCAGCAATGGCGGATAAGCTAACAGACGTACTATTCGGTTTTGTTCGTGCCCGGAACCTCGGTGGCACCATGCGATTGCAGCTTGGGCTTTTGCAAGCGTCGTTGAATTTCTGCCTGCAGATAATGACGAAGATTCTCGGGCAAGATGCCGGGAGCGGCAAGTTCACGCAGATCGGAGACAGTGAGCTCCGGAAGGAATGCCAGGATGGTGGTCAGGGTGGTGGAGGGCTGGCGAAGAAGAGCGATGCGCACGTTGTAAACATGGCTCCATTTCGAATGCTGGGCGACGGATTGCGCGACGATGGGCGCCAGCTTTTCTTTTGCAAGGACGCGAAGCACTTGCGCTTCAGTCAGATTCGGATTGGAAAGGGCCGCCTTGACTACCATTGGCTGGCCGTCAGCCAGTAGCGCACCGGCGATGCGTGCAGGCGAGCGGCGGGCCAGTGCGATTTTCTGACCGAGGGGGAGTTGCGGCATTTTGGCAATCACCTGGTCTTCGGCTTTGCGCTTTAAGTCCGGAAGAACTCCGGGCGATACCGAGAATTGCACCAAGTCCATCAGATAAAGATCGCGGAGCAGCCGCAATGCGTCGGTGCGCGGAGTGTGCGGATGAAAGGCGAGATGCTTCCTGACGAGATAATTTTTGAGCAGTTGACGGCGTTTTAGAATTTCGCTGAGGAAATCGGAGTGCAGATCTCTGCGGTGGAGCAGCAGAGTGAGGGACGTTTCGTCGAGCGCGGGATTATCGAGGATCGGAAGCAGCTCGTCGGCGGGAACTTCGTGAACCAAGCGCACCAGCTCTTCGCCAGCGGCGGTTTGCAAAATCGGTAGATTCGCGGAACTCACGTCACGGCTCCTGCCCGGTTCGCTAGCAACTGCAAAGCAATCCATGCGGCGACTTCGGCTGGCTCGACTTGCAACGGAATGATGATCGCGTTGGGGAGCTTGGCGCGCAAGCACTGATCGATGGCGCGATCGAAGAAATGCGAGCGTCCGATGGTCCCACCGGTTTTGCCAAATGGAAATGATTCCAGGAGAAGGTTCATCGACTCAGCGAGGCGATGGGAAATAGCGGCGAGTTTCTCTGCGGCGCTATTCAGAATTGATTGAGCGACGGCGTTTCCGGCGTCCGCAGCCGCTGCAACGATAGGGAAAACCTTTGGATATACGGAGTCAGCGCTAGTAGACGATTTCCAATCTACTTCTGCCCAATTCGAGAAACCGAGTTGCTGAAAGATTTCTTTGGCGAGTTGGTCTGACACTCCGCTGGAATTTACCGCGCGAGCTGCCGCGATCGCGGAGCGGCCGATGTCGAATGCGCTGCCTTCGTCGCTGGTTACAGGGCCCAATCCGCCTTCGCGCTTGATCGAACCCGCGGCGTCTCTGCCGATCGCCGCTGAACCCGTACCGGCAACCAAAACGATGGCGGGGCCTGGCGGCATTGCTGCAAGAGCGAGTTCGAGATCCGTCCTTACATCAATCAGAGTTCCCGGAAATCGTTGCGCAAGGAATTGCTGCATCTGCTCGCGGTTTTCCGTGCGACCCGTACCGGCAAGCCCCGCGCACAATGCCAGAACATCAAATTTGATGCGGGTCGACCTGATTGCCGAATCGCAGGTTTCCTGGAGTGCTGCGAAGGCGGCTGGGAAACCGATCCGCGTGGGATTTGAAGCGGGTCCTTTTCCATGTGCGATGATCGCGCCAACTTCGTTGAGCGCCACGCATTCTGTTTTTGTACCACCTCCGTCAATTCCCAAGACGCATTTCATAGGAAAAGCTTACGCGAAAATGTGCGTGTGGGAATGTTGTGGAGGGCGAAAGTTTCGCAGGGAAAGATACGGATTGGGGAGCTGATTTCCTTGACGCGGCATGGTTGGGCCTCTATCCTCGACATTCTTCGCAACACGAGACTTTGCAGTGATAAGCGGGAATGCGCATACATCCGATTGATCTCGCCATCGTGATCGTCTACCTGCTCGGAGTGACTGCGCTGGGCTCGTGGTTCCGGCGTGGTCAGCGCGACGTGCGCGACTACTTTCTGGGCGGCCGAAGTGCGCCTTGGTGGGCGTTGGCATTGTCGATTGTGGCCACAGAGACTTCCACGCTCACGATAATCGGAACGCCGGCAATTTCGTATGCAACGAATCTAACTTTTATTCAATTGGTGTTCGGCTACCTTGTCGGCAGGGTTGTGATCGTTCTGTTGTTTTTGCCGGGGTACTTTCGCGGCGAGATATTTACTGCATATGCGTTGATTGAAAAAAGATTTGGGACGCGAATGCGCGCGGTCGCGGCATCCACTTTTCTGGTGACGCGGGCAGTTGCGGAAGGCGTACGTATCTCGGCGATCGCGCTGGTGATCAGCGTGGTGCTGGGTACTTCGGAACAGCTTGCCGTGATGATCGTGATTGCGCTGACGGTCCTTTACACGTTTGAAGGCGGGATGAAAGCGGTGATCTGGACGGACGTCGCACAGTTGCTTTTGTATTTGACGGGCAGTGTGGCGACGCTGGGATTTCTGCTGCATTCGATACCCGGAGGTTGGCATGAAGTAACCCAAGTCGCAGCAATCGCCGGCAACAAATTGCAATTCCTCGATTTCTCGGTTCATCTCGCGACAAAGTATACCTTTTGGTCCGGAGTCATCGGAGGCGCATTCCTGACGATGGCGAGCCACGGAACCGACCAGACGATTGTGCAGAGACTACTGGCAGCGAGGAACGAAACGGACAGCCGCAAGGCTTTGCTGGCAAGCGGCATCGTGATCTTGATCCAGTTTGCGCTGTTTTTGGTGGTCGGAGTGTTGCTGTATGTTTTCTCGCAGCATACTCCACTGCTCGCGGCAGGCGAGCACACGGACCGCATTCTTCCTCTTTTTCTGGTACGCGAGATGCCCGCAGGGCTGGCGGGATTGTTGCTTGCGTCGATCATTGCGGTGGCGATGTCGAACGCGAGCGGTTCGCTGAATTCTTTGGCGGCGTCAAGCATATTGGATTTTTCGGCGGCGGCAGGATACCGACAGGAACCGCAAAAGTTTCTTAAGTTTTCGCGGCGTATGACGCTTTTTTGGGGCGTGGTGCTGATGGCATTTGGATTTGTGCCATGGGGCCCGCTGCTAGAAACGGGCCTGACGGTGGCATCGTTTCCACTAGGAAGCTTGCTGGGATTGTTTTTGCTGGGAACGATTGATCGCGGCGCAAACTCGACCGGCGCGTTGACAGGAATGTTCTGCGGGCTTGCGGCCATCATTGCCGTGTGGAAATTATCGAGCGTCGCCTACACTTGGTACGTTCTTGTCGGGGCCTGCGTGACGTTTTCTGTTGGTATGTTAGCAAGTCGCCTTGCCGGCGGCGACGGAGCAATACCGGTGATTGCGGTTCAGGGTCAGGGGAAAGAATGAGCGCAGCATCAAGCGGCAAACGATTGGAACTGGTCCGAGGACTTGGCCCGTGGGCTTCGGCGGCGATTGTCGTGGGGACGATGATCGGAACGGGAATTTTCCTGAAGCCAGCGGAAATGGCGCGAGAAGGACGGTTGGTCTCGGTGGTATTCGCGGCGTGGATCGTTGGCGCCATTCTTTCCATGTTTGGCGCGCTTTCGTTTGCTGAGTTGGGCGCGGCGATTCCCGAAGCCGGAGGCGAGTACGCGTATCTGCGACGCGGCTTTGGACCGAAATGGGGATTTCTTTTTGGATGGATGCATTCCATCGTGGGACGGCCGTCTTCGATGGCGTCCATCGCCGCGGGGATTGCGCGATTCGCGAGTTTCCTGATTCCAGCGGTGGCGGCGCCGCTCTTCACGCTGCATTTTCCGGCGTTTGCGGGAATGAGGCCCTACGATTTCGTTTTTACCTGGGCTCAGCCGGTGGCGGTCCTGTGGCTAATTATCATGACTGCCGTGAATTATCTTGGCGTGCGGCTCGGCGGCGCAGTGCAGGTAGTGTTGACGATTGTGAAGATTGTTTCGGTGTTGGTGGTTATCGGAGTGGCGTTTTTCTCGACGGGGGCGTCCGCGCACCCTGCTGACCCGATCTGGCCTGCTGCGTTGAATGGCGGAATCGTGACCGCATTCCTGGCTGCGCTGGCCGCGGCATTGTGGGCGTATGACGGTTGGGAGGATCTCAACCTTGTCGGCTCCGAAGTCACAGATCCGCAAAAGAATTTTCCGCGAGCGTTGTTGGGCGGCGTTTCGCTGGTGGCGGTGATTTATCTTCTCTTCAGCGCGGCATGCTTGCGGGTATTGCCGTTCGATGCGGTGGCAAATTCATCACATATCGCTTCTGACGTTGTAGAGCACATCGCCGGACGCGGCGCGGCGTACTGGATGACCCTGGCGATGGTGATTTCCGCGATCGGCTCCCTCAATTCGTCGGTGCTGAGTGGCGCGCGTGTTCCGTATGCGATGGCGCGTGATGGTCTGTTTTTCAAGATTGCGGACGGCATCCATCCAAACTTTCTGACGCCAGCGCGGGCGTTGATTTTTCAGGGAGTGCTTGCGGGGCTAATGGCACTCTCCGGAACTTTCGAAGAGCTGACCAACCTTTTTATTTTTGCGGCATGGATTTTCTATGGAATGGCTGTGGTCGCGCTGTTCCGATTGCGCAAAACAGAGCCGCTCATGCCACGACCCTACCGTTGTTGGGGATATCCGTGGGTGCCGGGAATTTTCGTAGCTGGCGCGCTTGCGCTCACGTTGAATATTCTGATGGATCGCCCGGGACGTTCGATTATTGGTTTGTTGCTAATCGCCGCTGGTCTTCCGTTTTACAACCACTGGCAAAGGAGGCTGTCTCTTGGCTGAGGACGGCGAAGAACGATTCGCGGAGAATCCATCAGAAATCCCAGTTAGTCCCGTTAGGTGGCGGAAGCCTCGATCTGCTGTTTCTGCATTCTCGCGTTTGGGCCACGTTTAAAGGCCACGTTTAAAGGTTGCGCTGCCGGAATTTCAGTGTTACTTCTGTGGCGAATCCTCATTGGTGTGGATGCAGCCGTTCAAGCGCGAAGACGACTGAAGGGGCCCGCGCCGGCTGTTCCAGCCTCAGCGACGCTCGCCGCAGTTGCGATTGTCGTCGCCGCAGTATTGCTGGAATCTACCCTTTGGTTCAACCGCTAGCTGCCTTTCGTGCTTTCCACAAACTTCCATCTCGATGTGTCCGACACTTTGTGAAGGAGTCCAAATTATCACGGACATCAGCGGCTTTCAAACACGAGAACCGCAAAGCGGAGACGTCGCGATGTTTCTTTTTTGACCGAGAGAGAGCGTTCCACGTCAAGAGAATCGTAGCGATTGGCGGCGACGAAGTGGTCAACACTCAAGCCAATCTTCTAGTGAATGGTTCGCGGATTCAATTGCCGACTTCCGCTTGCGGCACTTCGGTCGTCAGGACACCTCCCGAACCCCAGCCCTCGGAAAATCTCAAAAAGCTACAAGTACCATCGAAGCAATTCTTTGTAGTTAGAGATAACTTGGGCAACAGCTATAACAGCCGCTTTTATGGGGCGATCGATGTGAGTAGGCTTAGAGGAAAGCCAATTTATCTGTACTGGTCTAAGAAATCGGCTCGACTTGGCTGCGCTGTAACGTAAAAGCGTCAACCGTTGGAAATCGGGCGTGTGTCTAACCGACCGGAAAAAATGAGCGGGCACTCCGCCCGCGAGGAGCGCTGCTCCCGGAAAGATGACCCAAGCGCATAGGCCGACAAAAAACATAGGAATAGTGAGATTGCGAGCAACATGATCGTCAAGGATCATGGCGATCGGTAGGCCAATAATGAAAAAGACCGTATAAGGAAGAATTGGAAAAATGGTGGCTGAGAACACGGCGCTAGCGCGGCCACCGGCCCGGTTCGAGATATAAGCGCCTAATGCGCCGATGAACGGTAACGTAAACAACCACGGAATGTAGACAAGCACCGCCGGAGCCACGAAACGCCATCCGCGGCTAACAGGTGTTAACCAAGGGTTGGGGCCGAATATCTGAAATACCGCGAGGCACACCATCGAGAGCAACAGCGTCACGAATGCGAGAAACCAGAATTGAGATACGCGTTTTGGCATGGACGGCTCCTTTTCTCGAGATGCTTCGATTTTTCGCTGCAAAACTTGCCAGTCGCCAGCACCTGCGAGCGCTCTTCTTACCGCTTCTTCTCCCGACCAGCCTCCGCCGAGCAGCGATCGATAGTCTTGTTCCAGATGACCCGTGAGCTCGTCAAAAACTTGAGCCGCGTTATCATCGTCCAACGCCAGAGTGGCAAGCCGCTCGCGAACGATTTACGCCCAATCATGCATGGGAAACCTTCCTAAGGCGGCGCAAGGCATGGAAGAGCTCCGACCATTCTGCACGAAGCGGCTGGAGTTTCTTCTTTCCGTGCGGCGTGAGCCGATAGCAGCGGCGCCGGCGGCCACTGGAACTTGTCTCCCAGGTTCCCCGAATCCATCGCTGCTGCTCCATGCGATAAAGCATCGGGTAGAGCGCGGCGAGGCTAAAGCTTAATGAGCCGTTGGTTTGCGCTTCGATGCGGCGGGACAACTGGTAGCCGTGCATCGGGCCGTCCTCCAAGACGCTGAGGATGGCAAGTTCAGCGGTGCCTTTCTTAATGCCCGTGCCAATCATAAGTGGCTCCCTTACATGTAAGAGTCTTATATATATGAAACATGGCGTCAACTGGACATTGGTACAGATGTGATGCACCGGATATAAGTGAGAGGCCTTGCGTTAAACCGACGTTGCGTGTTTTGCAGCGGCGATGGGATTGATCGCTGTTTCCACTTCCCTGCTCACTTCGATTCCAGGGTGTAGCAACTTGGCGAGAATTTCGAGGCCGGTGACAAGACGAGGACCGGAGCGAGAGAAATAGCTGTTGGCGTCGAGTGCGTAAACACGTCCGTTTCGAACGGCGGGAATACCCTGCCAGTCGACTGGGAAATCGATGGAGCGATATTCTTCGCACGCTTGCGCCGCGGTATATCCGCACGGCGCGGCGATCAGGAAGTCCGGCTGCGCAGCGACGACATCCTCGAGCGTCACGCGGAAGGAAGGGCGGCTCGGCTCGCCAAAGACGTCACGGCCTCCCGCGAACTTAATCATTTCCGGCACCCAGTGCCCGCCAACGTAAATTGGTTGGAGCCATTCGAGGAAAGCGACGGCCGGGCGATCGCTCAGTGGCCGCTCTTGTTTCGCGGAATTAATTTTCTGTTCGAGCGCGCCGAGTTTTTCGCCAATCGATTCGACCAGCTTCTCGGCGGCATGAGGGCGGAAGGTTTGTTCGCCGACCAAGAGAATATCGCGCCAGACGTCGCCGAGATCGAGCGGATTGAGGGACAGCACTTCAGGCTTAGATTCGAAAGTTGCGAGAACCGCTGCAAGATCTTCGGGCGATGCGGCGCAGACGTGACACAGATCCTGGGTGACGATGAGGTCTGGCGAAAGTCTGCGCAGAGCTTCGGCGTCAACCGAATAAACACTTTCGCCGTGCGCGCTGAATTCACGCACCAGGCGGTCAATTTCGGATGGCAAAGCGTCTTTCGGAATGCGGGATTGGATGACAACGGCTTTTGAACGCGCGGCTTGCGGGAAATCACATTCATGGCTGACGCCGACGATTTGCTGGTCGAGCCCCAGAGCAAACAAAATTTCCGTGGCTGACGGGAGCAGAGAGACGATGCGCATAGAAGCCATTCGCGGACTTTATCACAACGCATTGCAACCAGCTATTTCGAATTATTTATAGAGGAGATATCGGCGGCGCGTTCTGTCGTAGTCCGACAGACTAGTCCGCCAGCTAGCGACGATGTCTGCCGGAGATGCGCCGTCCTCTAATTTCTGCACGGTTTCGGCGTTGCCCAGCAGCACAATGGTTTTCGATACATCGAAATTCTGCGGGTACATTTTCTCGAGCAGCGCGGCGATTTCGAGGCCCATCCTCATGGACCGGACGGTAGCTCGGTCACCGATACGGATGCCGACGCCGCCGCAACGCCTTCCGGCATACAAACCGCTGACGGGAATAAAAGGTTGCGTGACAAATTTCAATCCGGGGAGCTGCGTCGCGTTCAATGCTGAGGCAACCTTTTCGCCATCCATCCATGGAGCACCGAATTCCTCGAAGGGCGCTTCAGTCCCCCTGCCCACAGAAACTCCGGCGTTCTGCAGAATCTCGAGGCCCGGATAGACGATAGAACCTTTGATGGTGCGGAGATTCGGGGAGGGTGGGATCCAGCGGATACCGGTGCTTTCAAAAAAATAGTTGCGATGCCAGTTTTTCATGGCGACCACGTGCAGGTCCGCGTGGATGTGATTTTCGGAGTTGAAGAATTGCGCCAGTTCGCCGATGGTGAGGCCGTAACGCACCGGTATTGGGTAGTAACCGACAAAATTTGTTTTGTCAGCGTCGAGCATTGGGCCTTCGATAATTTCTCCGCCGAGCGGATTGGCGCGATCCAAAACGTAAAACGCGATGTTGTGCTTCGCGGCTTCTTCCATCGCGTAGGCCATGGTGACGGTGTACGTGTAAAAGCGTACACCAGCGTCCTGAATGTCGAAGACTAGCGTGTCCACTCCTTTCAACATTTCGTCCGTCGGGCGCAGCGTTTCGCCGTATAGCGTGAAGACTTGCAGCCCAGTCGAAGGATCTGTCGCCGACGAAAGCCTTTCGTCTAGCTGACCGCCCAAGCCGTGCTCAGGACTGAAGATCGCCACGACCTGCACGCCAGGTGCGTGCGCAAGTAATTCGATTGTGGACTTGCCCTGCGAATCTAGGCCGGTGTGGTTGGTGATGATGCCGATATGCTTTCCACGCAGTGGCGCAAATTTTTGCGATTCGAGGACGTCAAGTCCGGTCTGGACGCGTCCGGCACGCGAAGTCGATTTGTGATTAGCGTGTGTAGTGGCAGCGGTAGACGCGGCGACAAGACAGACCGAGAGCTTCGAGAGAAGAACCAAGCCGACGGCAAAAACCATGACACATCGAGGTGCAAGGACGCGGGTCGGCAAGATCTCCTCCTGGTTACTGTAGATTGCAATGATATTCTGGAACGCTCTGCGGTGAATCGCGTTGTCGCACTGAGTTGCGTGTGTTATCAACAAGAAGAAGCAGGGCGTGAATCGCGAGATTCCTAGCGATTTCGGAGAATCGATGCCAATGAAGCGCCGTGCTGTATTGTGCTTGCTTCTACTGCCGTTCGTGCTCCTTATGGCAACTAAATTACGCAGTCAAAGCCGCGCTGCTGCGGCGAAACAATCGAAACCTGCGCCGCAGAGGAAACCCGCAGATGTATTGCGCGCCTTATCGGCGGCTCAACGCCAATGGGTGGACAGCAAGCTGCGCGGCATGACGGTCGACGAAAAGATCGGCCAGTTGCTTTTTCCAACGTATCACGGAACATTTACCGCGACGGACTCGCCTGCTTACCAGCAAATGATGCATGACGTGAATGATCTTCATGCGGGCGGATTTATCCTGATTACGCGCATGACTCCGCTGGGAATCGAAAAAAGCCAGACCTATCCGACGGTAGTTTTGAACAATCAACTGCAGGCCAAAGCGAAATTGCCGCTTCTGATTGGCGCGGACTTTGAACGCGGCTCTGCAATGCGGCTCGACGAAGGAACTTCGTTTCCCACGCAGATGGCGATCGGGGCGGGAGGAGACCCGCGCGATGCGTACACCATGGGAAAGATTACAGCGTTGGAGGCACGTCAGGCCGGCGTGCAGTGGATTTATGCTCCGGTGGCCGACGTAAACAACAATCCCGGGAATCCGATCATCAATACCCGATCGTTTGGCGAAGATGCTATGCGCGTTTCGGAATTTGTTTCTGCCTACGTGCGCGGAGTGGAAGAAAATGGTGGGCTGGCTACGGCGAAACATTTTCCAGGGCATGGAGACACGGCCGCCGATTCGCACATCGATCTGCCGGTGATTCGCGCGGATCGTCAGCGGCTCGAATCTTTGGAGTTGGTTCCCTTCCGCGCTGCGATTGCCGCCGGAGCAGGCAGCGTTATGACGGGACATCTCAACGTGCCCGCGCTGGAGCCGGATCCCAATACGCCTGCAACTTTATCTTCGAACATTTTGACTGGAGTTTTGCGCCACGATCTCGGATTTCAGGGATTGGTAGTCACGGATGCGATGGACATGGGCGGTATCACGGTCCGGTTCGCACCCGGCGAAGCGGCGGTGCGCGCGGTGCTGGCGGGGGCGGATTGTTTGTTGATGCCGCCAGTTCCTGATGCGGCACATGAGATCGCTGCAACATGCCGTTAAGACTGGACGAATTTCGCGCGAGCGCTTGGATGCTTCCGTCCGACGCATCTTGGAAGCGAAAGCCCGGCTGGGACTTAACAAGAATCGGCTGGTGGATGTGAACGGAATTAATGCGCATTTTGCCGAAACTACCTGGCAAAAGGAGGCGCAGGACATTTCGGATCGAGGGATTACCTTGCTGCGCGACACCGCGCACCGCTTGCCGCTGGATGGCACCAAGCCCGCGCGCGCGCTGTTACTCGCGTTTTATGCTGATCCAGAACCTACTCCCGGCGAAGATCTGGAACGCGAACTGCGGCAACGCTTTGATTCAGTGGTTACATTGCGCGCGGATACGCGGTTTCGCGATGCGGCTAACCTGAGACTCCCTCCGCCTGATTCCTATGACGTCGCAATCCTGGCGTTGTTCGTGCGCGTCAGCGATCGCAAAGGAAACGTGGATGTTCCGGCAGAGCAGGCCGCGCTTGCGCAGCAGGTTTATAAATCAGGGAAACCTGTCGTGACGTTGGCGTTTGGCAGCCCTTATTTAATTGAAGGCTTTCCGCAAGCGGAAACCTGGCTGAGCGCATTTGGCATCAGCGATGTGGCACAGATTTCCATGGCGCGTGCGCTGTTCGGCGAGATTCCCGTTCGCGGACATTTGCCCGTTACGATTCCAGGCGTGCAACTGAAAGCCGGATTTGGAATTGAAGTGCCAGCGGATCCAATGAAACTTCAGCTGATGGATGTGCGGAGTGAAGCGCAACTGCAGCCGGCGCTTGATGTAATTGAAGCGGCAATAAAAGACAAGGCCTGTCCCGGAGCAACGCTGGCGGTCGGCTATCGCGGCAAAGTTTCGCTGCACGCATTTGGCAAACAAACGTACGAAGCCAAGTCGCCCAACATCGCCATCAACACCATGTACGATATCGCTTCGCTGACAAAAGTGGTGGTGACAACGACCCTGGTCGCGAAACTCGCCGAGGGCGACTTCCCGGTTCGGCTGGATCTGGATGCTCCTGTTGAGCGTTATCTGCCGGAATGGGTCAGCGGTCCGCAGCCGGAGTGGCGTCGCCGCGTTACGGTCCGGCATTTGCTCACGCATACGTCCGGTTTGCCTGCGTTCAAAGAATATTGGCGGACAACTTCAGCCGCGATCGTGAAAAGGTCGACATCGAAGCAAGACACATTGGACAAACTTTTTGCTGAGCCGCTCGAGTACGAACCGGGAGCGAAAGAAGTTTATTCAGACTTGGGCATCATCTTGATGGCAGAAATTATCGAGCGGTTGACGGGACAGACGCTCGATACGCTGTCGCGCGAGTATATTTTTTCGCCCCTAGCGATGTCCAACACCATGTACAAGCCGCCAAGAAAGCTTTGGCCGGCGATTGCGCCCACGGAAATTGACACACAGTACCGGCACCGGTTGATCCAGGGTGAAGTTCACGATGAGAACGCGGCGGCCGTCGGTGGAATCTCGGGCCACGCCGGAGTCTTTAGCACAGCGCCGGATCTGGCCGCGTTTTGCCAGATGTTGCTGAACGGCGGGGTGTATGAGCACCAGCGTATTTTGCGGCGCGCAACAATTTCTGAATTTACTGAAGCGCAGCAGCTTTCCGGGGGCGCGCGAACACTCGGCTGGGCTGTCCCGACCGAAGGTGGTTCCAGCGGCCATTTCATGGGACCGCACACCTTCGGCCATACTGGATTTACGGGCACGTCGATTTGGATCGATCCGGATCGCCAGATTTTTGTGGTGTTTCTGACGAACCGCGTGCATCCGACGCGCGAAAACCAAAAACTTGCAAAGGTTCGCCCGGCACTGCACGACGCGGTCATGCAATCGTTGGGTTTAGCCACGCCTGCAATTTCCATCAAATAGTCATCGCGATTTGCTGTTTTCAATCGCGATTTAAATGGTCAGCGAAAGAGCGTGTTTTCGGTTAAATCTCTTGCGGCCAACCGTACGCTCTCGGGTTTTCCCAAGTCGCGCCAGTAATATTTGTCCGCGCGGAACGCGGAAATCTTTTCGCTTTGGGCCGCTAGTCGCAAATAGCTGTCGATGATGGAAAAGATTCCCTCCTCTGTCATCAAAGTGAGAAAGCGCGGCGAGATTACGTGAATGCCGCAAAATGCCAGTGGCTCAATCTGCGGTGTTGGACGCACAATTTCGTTGTCGAATTCGCGCCCAGCAATTCTCCCGCACAGTGAGCTATGCTCGTCGAATAAGAGCAGCCGGGAACTCTCCCGCTTCTGAACGGCGATAGTGACCAAGGACTGACTTTCTTTGTGTGACTGCAACATCGCTGCCAGATCGATAGAACTCAGGACATCAACGTTATGCAACAAAAATGGCTCGTCGTTGTTTTCTGAATTTTCCCTAAAGAACCACGCGGCCTTTTTTAGCCCACCGCCGGTGTCGAGCAAAACGTCTTCCCGGGACACTTCGATTTGCATTCCGAAACTATCATGGGATTTAAGATAGTCGATCGCCATGTCGGCAAAGTGATGGACGTTGACGATTGCTTCACTCACGCCAAATGATTTCAAACGAGCGAGCGTAATCTCAAGCAAGGTGCGGCCAGCGACTTCTACCAGGGCCTTGGGACGATCGTCGGTCAAAGGACGCAGACGCGTACCCAGGCCCGCCGCTAAGACCATCGCTTTCATGCGCGGACACACACAATGTTAGCGATGGCACACCAGAAATCCTCGGAGAGATTCCTCGCTGCGCCTGCCTTCGCAGACAGGCTCGGAATCACGAGTATGGGCAGGAAACGGCTAGCGCCAGTTTTCGGCAAACCTATGTGCATCAATCTCACCGCAACATCATCGTGAAAACTTCGCTTGGACCGTTTCGTTCTCCAGCGCTTCCAGGCCGAGATGGCGGACCACTACTTGCACGCCCTTGCGCGCGCGTAAACGCTTAGCCAACTGCTCCGCGAGAAACACCGAGCGATGCTGGCCGCCGGTGCAGCCGAATGACACCATCAAATTCTTAAAACCACGCTCTTGATAACTGTTCACGCTCGCGTCAACCAGCGACATCACGCTGGCGAGAAACTGGTGGGCACTTTCCTGCTGGTTCAGGTAGTCGATTACCGGCTGGTCTTTGCCAGTCAGTGGCTTGAAGCGATCTTCGCGGCCAGGATTCGGCAGGCTGCGGGCATCGAAAACGAAACCGCCGCCGTTCCCGGTCTCGTCTTTCGGTGGTCCCTTGTGATAGGAAAAACTAAAAATGCGGAGCGTCAGGGTGTCCGCTTCGCTTGCGAGACCGTGCAATTTTTCTGATGAGAGCATGCTCTTGAATGCGCCCATCAAAGTCGGCAGTTCGATCGGCACTTCGGCGTTATGCAACAGCCAGCGAATATTTTTCAACGCATATGGCACGCTTTGCAGAAAATGTGCTCGGCGCTCGTAGAATCCGCGGAAGCCATACGCACCGAGCGCCTGCATAATACGAACGTAGACATAAGCGTAGTAGTGCCGCACGAATTCTTGGCGTGTGATGTTGACGTGCCCGCGCAGTGCATCGAGATAATCATCGAGCAGTTGTTGGCGAAGCTCAGGAGGAAGATCGGCCTTGGCATCGTACAACAGGGACGCGATGTCATACTGCAATGCGCCTTTGCGTCCACCCTGGTAGTCCACAAAAAAGGGATCGCCGCCGCGCAGCATAATGTTGCGCGACTGAAAATCCCGGTACAGAAAAAAATCGCAGTTGGCAGTGAGCAGGAAATCCGTCAGCCTGACGAAATCCCCTTCCAGCGCCGATTCGCTGAACGGGATCCCAGCCAGACGCAAGAAATAGTATTTGAAATAGTTCAAGTCCCAGGTGATGGATTGCCGGTCAAAACTAGGGCACGGATAGCACACGCTGTAATCGAGATCGCGACCTGCTTCCACTTGAAAGCGTGGAAGTATCGCGACCACCTTGCGGTAAGTCTCTGTGACTTTCGCGTCGATTTGTTCGTTGGTGCGATTTTTATAGAGATACTCAAATAGCGTTGTGTCGCCCAAGTCTTCTTCGAGATATGCGCCCTGATTCAAATCTTCGCCATAAATTTCAGGGACAGGCAAGCCGTGCTTGCGAAAATGTTTGGAGAAAAACAGGAACGCCGCGTTTTCTTCGCGCACGCCGTAGAGGATGCCTATGGCGCTGGCCTTTTCGTTTGCCAGCCTAACGATTTTGCGCCCCGAACCGCCCAATTCGCCTTGCAGTGGCAGCACGCGGTCCGGCGGAGAATGAAAATGCTGTTCGAAAAGGTTTATTAGCAAATTCATGGAGTCGATTCCCAATAGCGCCGTGTTTGCGCGGCGGCCGGATGCTCTTCTTTTCTAGAATAGCCGATTCGGGCGACAGGCACGATACGTCCTGCAGCTTGGTGTCCATCGAATTATTCCCAATCCAGGCAGCAAGCAGTTTTCCTTCGCCTGCGTAGTAATGCTCGCGGCCACCGGTTACCTTCCGACGCAGGGACTGCCCGGCCATTTTCGCCATACGTTATAATGACGAGGTGAGTCCTGGCCTAAAAAAAGTTCGGCTCGCCGAAGAGCGCCTCACCGAGAAACGCAACCCCGATTCGATGGATCTCGATCGTCGCTCAACACAGGAAATTGTGCAGTTGATGAATGGGGAGGACAGCAAAATCGCCGCCGCCGTGGCGCAGGAAATTCCCGCAATTGCGCGCGCGGTCGAGGCAATTGTGAACGGAATACGAAATGGCGGGCGGCTTTTCTACGTCGGGGCTGGGTCGAGCGGGCGACTTGGCGTCTTGGATGCCGCGGAGTGCGCGCCTACCTTCGGTACATCTCGCAACCAGGTGCAGGCCCTGATCGCCGGCGGAAAACGCGCAGTGACCAACGCGGTCGAAGGCGCGGAAGACTCCATCAAAAATGGCGAACGGGATTTGCGCGCAAAGCAATTGACTGCGAACGATGTGGTCGTCGGTATTGCCGCGAGCGGCACGACTCCTTACGTGCTGGGTGCACTAAAACAAGCTCGAAAGCGCAAAGCCACAACCGTCGCCATCACCGCCAATCGCAATATGCCGGTAGCTCGACTGGCAAAGATTTTGATCGCTCCCGAAGTCGGCCCGGAAGTGCTGACAGGATCCACACGCCTGAAAGCCGGAACCGCGCAAAAAATGGTGCTCAACATGCTCTCAACCGCTGCGATGGTGCGCTTAGGACATGCTTATGAAAACCTGATGATCGATTTGCTCAACACAAACAATAAGCTTTCTGACCGCTCGCTGCGAATTCTTGTCGAGGCGAGTGGCAAAAGTGTGTCAATCGCCAGACGAGCGCTGCGGAAATCCGGACACAATTTGCGCGTAGGATTAGTAATGCTTAAGGAAAATGTGGACGCATCAAGGGCCAAGCAGCTTCTAAAATCTGCCGGCGGCGACCTGCGCCGTGCACTGGGAGAGTCTTAGCGGACAATCAGGGCCGTCATTTCCGCCGTTCTCATAACAAACCATGGACAAATTTATTATCACCGGTGGCACTCCGCTGCACGGCACCGTAGAGATCAGCGGCGCCAAGAATTCCGCTCTGCCTGCCATGGCGGCGTCGCTCTTGACGGCTGACCGCGTTGCCCTGCATAACGTCGCGAAAGTGCGTGACATTATCACCATGGGCAAACTCCTGGCCCATATGGGCGTGTACGTGGCCACCAGCGAGTTTCCGGCCGCCGACTTTGCCTTTCAGGCGCACACCATTAGTGACGCAGTCGCACCGTACGAACTCGTCAAGACCATGCGCGCTTCGATCCTCACACTTGGGCCAACGCTGGCGCGCACCGGACTGGCGCGCGTTTCGCTTCCCGGCGGGTGCGCCATCGGGGCGCGGCCGGTGGATCTGCATCTGAGCGCTTTGGAGAAAATGGGCGCGGAAATCGCGACCTCCCACGGTTACATCGAGGCGCGCGCGCCCAAAGGCGGCAGGCTCAGAGGAGGTCACATCGTATTTGAAAAAATCACGGTCACCGGCACCGAAAATATTCTGATGGCCGCAGCACTCGCCGACGGTGAAACGATCCTGGAAAACTCCGCGCGCGAGCCCGAAGTTACGGACCTGATCGCGCTGCTCCGCAGAATGGGCGCAAAGATATCTGGCGATGAAACGCAGACTCTGCATATTCAAGGAGTTTCGTCATTGCATGGTGCGGAACATTCCGTGATCGCAGACCGCATTGAGGCCGGCACGTTCTTAGTTGCCGGCGCCATTACCAATGGCGATCTGACGCTTACGAACTGCGAACCGCTGCACCTGGGCGCGATCATCAGCAAATTGCGCGATGCCGGAGTATCCATTGAAGAAGCCGGTCCCACCAGTTTGCGCGTGCGCGGCGTGAAGAAACTGGTCGCTGCCGATCTGACCACAGAAGAATACCCGGGCTTCGCCACAGATATGCAGGCGCAGTACATGGCGCTGGCTACGCAATCCGAAGGCGCCTCCACTATCACCGAAACTATTTTCGAAAACCGCTATTTGCACGCCAGCGAAATGATCCGTATGGGCGCGCATATCTCAATCGACGGCCGGCGCGCTATCGTCCGTGGCCCCGCACCACTCAGCGGCACGACAGTGCAGGCTTCAGACCTTCGCGCCAGCGCCAGTCTGGTTCTCGCGGCTCTGGTCGCCAACGGTGAAACTATCGTAGAACGCGTCTATCACATCGATCGTGGCTATGAACGTATCGTGGAGAAGCTCAGCGCTGTGGGAGCTGATATCACTCGCGTTCACGCGCCTTCCAGTTAGGCGTTGATGGCGTTCGACCTACCTACTTCGGCAGCGACCGCAGCGACCCGCCCCGGGTGAAAAAAAACCTTTCACAGGGATAGTATGTAAGGGTGCAGACCTGGTCCGCCCTCGCTTCACACAGGAGGTGTTATGAATTTTCGAACTAAAGCTGAGGCATACATCCTAGCTTCGGTTTTTCTCGCCACAGGGGCGATGGCTCAGACCCGCGGGTCTAGCTCCGCGTCGAGCAATAGTGGCTCTGCCGGCCGGTCCATCGGCAGGGATACCTCGCCCTTGAACGCTGAGAATTCCCTGGAAATCATCAAGCCGCCGGCTCCAGCCGAAGAAAAAGCCTATAAGGCCTTTCAGAAATTCCAAGCCATGTCTAACGATGATCTCGCAAAAAAAATACTAGCCGGCGAGGATTTTCTGAAGAAATACCCGTCGACCAGTTATTCGGCACCGGCTTATGCGTTTCTGGCGGCGGCTTATATACAGACCGGCGCGGTGGATAAGGGTGTGGAAACCGGGGAAAAGGATCTGCAACTGAATCCACAGGATTTTCGCACCATGGCGCTGATGAGCCAGGGGATCTCGCGTGCGGTAACTTCTTCGACTCCCGATTCGGCAACAAAGTTGGCCAAGGCGGATACTTACGCCAAGAACGCGATACAAGGCATCTCGAGCGCTGGCAAGCCGGAAGCAATGTCCGACGCTAATTTCACCGATTTGAAAAATCAGACTTTGGCGATGGCCCACGGCAGTCTCGGCCTGGTTCAGGTACACAAGAATGAATTCGAAGCGGCAATTCCTGAACTGGAGCAAGCCGTCAGTCTCGGTTCAAATCAGGATCCCACCAACTATTACTTGCTCGGAGTCGCCAATCAAAACTCCGGCCACTCCGAAAAAGCGGTGGCAGCGTTTGAAAAATGCGCCGCCGTAAAGACTAACCTGCAGGCAACCTGCGCAAGCGGGGCAGAACAGGCCAAGAAGGACGTTGGCAAGCCGGCGCCCAAGTAAGTGTTCTGCTGACCTTGCGTGCTCCTCGGGCTTTGCTACAATCTACCGCGCTGTTCATGTCGAGGTTTGATACGCCAGCGATTCGATATGGCCAGTCGGAAAGAGGGTGAACACGTGTCCAACACTCAGCTTCTCGAAAAAATTGATGCCGCCATCACCGAGAAGAATCTATTGCATCATCCTTTCTATCAGGCTTGGCAAGCGGGCAAACTTTCCCGCGAATCGCTGCAGTTATACGCCGCGCAATACTACCGCCACGTGGAGGCTTTCCCGCAGCACCTGCGAGTTCTCGCCGGCCGTGCCGACGCTTCGCTGAAACCGGTAGTTCTGGAAAATCTCGCGGAAGAAGAGAATCCCGTGTGTTCGCATCCGCAATTGTGGCGCGATTTTGCAGCAGCACTCGGTGTCAGCGAAGAAGACATCACCTCCGCGCCTTCCCTTCCCGGCACGCAAAATGTTGTGCACACCTTCCGCGACATCTGCGCCAACCGTTCCGTAGCCGAAGCTGTCGCCGCACTCTATGCGTATGAAGCGCAAGTCCCCGAAATCGCCGCCACCAAGATTGACGGCTTGAATCGCTACTACGAAATCAGAGACGCCAAGGGCACCGCATATTTTTCCGTGCATGAAGAAGCGGACAAGGCGCATCGCGCGGCGTGGCGTAATTGGCTCATGGAAAACGCCGGCGGCGATGAAGAGCGAATTCTCGCCTCCACACACGATGCGTTAAATGCATTATGGGGAGCGCTGGACGCCGTCCACTGCGGCTCGTGCTCCAGGAACTAATCGAACCCATTTCTCCTGCGCTAAATCGGAGAAACAAATAGGCAAACAAAAAGGCCCCTGGGTTCCCAGAGGGCTTTTTTAATTATGAGAGAGGCAATCGAAGCTACTCAGACGCGGCTGAGCTTGATGTTTCGGTGACGCCACCTGCCGCTGCTTCTTTTCTCTGTGCCTTTTCGCGAGCTTCCTTGATAAGTGCTTTGCGCGACAGACGGACCTTGTTGCCTTCGATCGAAAGCACTTTGACCAGTACCTGGTCGCCCAGCTTCAGTTCGTCGCGTACGTCGCGAATACGTTGCTCGGAAATTTCGCTGATGTGCAACAAGCCGTCAGTGCCAGGGAACAATTCGACGAATGCGCCGAATTCCGCCAGGCGAACAACTTTGCCAAGATACGTCTTGCCGATTTCTGCGCTGGCCGTGACGTCGCGCACCATCTGCAACGCCGCATCACCGCCGGAGCCGCTGGTCGCGAAGATGTGCACCGTGCCGTCTTCGTGCACGTCAATCTTGACCCCGGTAGCTTCGATGATCGACTTGATTTTCTTGCCGCCCGGTCCAATCAGGTCGCGAATTTTGTCAGTGGGGATGGACAACTTGAACAGCCGCGGGGCATAGGCAGAAATGGTTGTGCGAGCTTCGCTCAGGGTCGCATCCATGATGTCCAGAATCTCCAGGCGGGCTTTCTTCGCCTGGGCCAGAGCTTCACGCATCATGGGGATACTGATGCCCCCAACCTTAATATCCATTTGCAGCGCGGTAATTCCGCTGCGCGTTCCGGCAACTTTGAAGTCCATGTCTCCGTAGTGGTCTTCCGCGCCCGCAATGTCGGTCATCACGGCATATTTGCCGTTATCACCAACAACCAGGCCCATCGCGATACCGGCGCAGGGAGACTTGAGCGGCACGCCCGCATCCATCATTGCCAGCGAACCACCACAAACGGTGGCCATGGAAGACGAACCGTTGGATTCAAGAATGTCGCTGACCAATCGCATGGCGTAAGGAAATTCCGTTTCCGGCGGCAGCAAGCTAACTAAAGCACGCTCGGCCAAAGCACCGTGACCGATTTCGCGCCGGCCCGGGCCGCGCACCGGCTTCACTTCGCCAACGCTGAATGGCGGGAAATTGTAGTGCAGCATAAATCGCTTGTGCTGGTCCTGCGCAAAGAGCAAATCCAGCCGTTGCTGGTCTTCCTTGGTCCCCAACGTCAATGTCGCCAATGCTTGGGTTTCGCCGCGCGTAAACAGCGCCGAACCATGCACACGTGGCAGCAATCCAACTTCGCAGGTAATTTTGCGAATCTTGTCGAACGCTCGCCCGTCCGGACGGCGCTTGGCATTCAAAATCTCATCACGAAAAATATCTTCCTTTAACTTATCGAATGCACGCTTGGTCAACTTCAGCTTTTCTTCGTCTTCTTCCGGAATGCTTTCGACGATCTTGGCCTTCAGCTCATCGATCAGGTGATAGCTTTCTTTCTTCGGATGCTTTTCCGTGTCCAGCGCGTCCTTCAATTCCGCGCCGTAAGTCTTCTTCAGCGAATTGTAAATGCTCTGGTCGAACGGCCACGGCGCCACGTCCACTTTCTTCGGGTTCAGTTGCGCGTGCAGTTCCTTGATCGCGGCCACAATCCGTTTCACTTGCGCGTGGCCAAATTCCAGCGCTTCCACCACGGTTTCTTCGGATACCTCAAGAGCGCCGGATTCCACCATCATGATGGCCTCGTCGCTGCCCGCAATCACGATGTTGATGAGGCTGGTCTTCTGCTCGGCAACAGTTGGGTTAGCAACCAGTTGGCCATTGACCAAGCCCACGCGAACCGCCGCTATCGGCGTCGGAAATGGCAGGTCGCTGCAGTACGCCGCGGCCGCTGCGCCAGTCACCGCAATTACGTCGGGATCATTGTCACTATCCGCCGACAGGACCATGGCGTTAATCTGAGTTTCGTTTCTCCAGGATTCCGGGAATAACGGGCGCATTGGGCGGTCGATCAGTCGCGAAGTCAAAATTTCTTTTTCCGTCGGACGGCCTTCCCTCTTGAAAAATCCTCCGGGAATCTTGCCCGCCGAGTAGGTATTTTCGCGGTAGTCGACCGTCAATGGCAAAAAGTCTCTGTCGTTCGGCTTGGTTGACATGCAAGCCGTGTTCAGGATTACGGTATCGCCGTAGGTGGCCACAATCGCGCCGTTTGCCTGCTTGGCAATTTTTCCTGTTTCCAGAGTCAGCTTTCTTCCGCCGATTTCTACCGATACTTGATGCGGTGCCGGTACGTGATTATTTTCTGACATGTATTATTCCTTTGGTCCCGCCTCTGGCGGCACCGGGGCAGATCCGTCTGCCTTTTCCATGTTTACTTCTGTTGATGATTTGCTCTGTCGTCGAGCAGCCGGAAGGTGCCGGTTGTACCCACACTACGAGACAATTCGCCTGTTCCCAGTCGAATGCCCAATTCCAGACACTTTGCGCTTGGAATTTGTCACTTGGTGCGTAGCTTGCGGCGTTTTTCCGTGCAAACCGCTACTTGCGCAGACTGAGCCGTTCCACAATCTCGCGATACCGATCCGGGTCTCGCCGGTTGAGATAGTCCAAGAGTCGCCGGCGCTTGTTGACCATCATGATCAATCCCCGCCGCGATGCATGGTCCTTTACATGGCTCTTGAGGTGCGAAGTCAGATAGTTGATCCGCTCGCTCAGCAGTGCAATCTGCACCTCTGGTGAGCCTGTATCTTTAACATGTGAACGGAATTGTTCGATCAACGCTGCTTTCGGTGCGCTCAAGTGCCCTCTCCGTCGTCCCCTGAATTTTCCTCTTCTCTTCGACTCATTAAGGGTAACACAAGATTCTTTTACGTGTAAAGCAATGTCGCACTTCCGTTCGATGCAAAACATTATCTGGATTGCGACTTGATTCCGTGCTCTCATGCGTGGCACACCACGCGCCAATCCAGAGCGTAATCCAATCACCCGAGGGCACTATGAACGGGAAATATCATCCGGCCCAGAGCATTCAAATTCCTACCCGAAGGCAGGCAATCGTTGGCGCTGCGTGCGTCATCGGCGCCTTTAGTTCAATTTCGAATGAGGCCGCTGCTCTGTCCGGAGAGGATATTTTCCGCAACGCAGAATCTCTTCATCAAGAACTCGTCTTCAAAGCAAATCGTAAGCGTATTTACGAAATCTTCACCAACGCCGCTCAGTTCGACAAGATGACCCACGACATCCAAGCGAAAGAAGGCGGCACGGCGGGCGCATCTCACCCGACAGAAATCAGCCGTGACATCGGCGGCAGCTTTTCGTTATTCGGCGGACGCATCGTCGGCCGGCATCTCGAGCTGGCTCCTGACGAACGTATTGTCCAGGCCTGGCGCGTGGCCTACTGGGATGCAGGAGCCTTCTCGATTGTCAGATTCGATTTCACGGGACAAGGCCCGGAAACCAAAATCCTGTTTACTCATGCCGGATTCCCTCAAGGAGACGCGGAAAATCTCCTGCATGGATGGAAGATCCACTATTGGGAGCCCTTGGAAAAAGTTCTGGCGATCTAAGTATTGTTGAAAGACATCCAGCCAGCCGGGCGTAGTAGCTGGTATGGAGCCTGGAATTCGTCTCCGCCGTGCGCTATGGAGCGCAGTAATTTTTCTCGCGTTCATCGGCGTGGCCGTTGCCGCCCGTAGAGTTATTTATTTGGGCCCAATCCTTGCTAACGGTTATTCTCCGCCCGCGGTTGTGCCTGGCTCCAGAGCGGCGCAGTTTGTAGCATTGGACGAAGTATTTGCGCGCCACGCGCTTCTAACCATGATTCATGTTGTTCCCGGGCTTCTGTTCATGATTCTGGGACCGTTTCAATTCAGCGAATCGATTCGCGCGCGGCATCTTCAATGGCATCGCTGGAACGGCCGCATTCTTGTGGCGTGCGGATCGATCATCGGAATCTCAGCTTTACTGATGAGCTTCACCATGCACTCAATCGGCGGTGTCAGTCAGGCCGCAGCAACAATTCTGTTTGCCTTATTTTTTCTGCTGGCGCTAAGCAAGGCCGTGTGGCACGTCAGCAGCCGTGAAATTATCCTGCATCGGCAATGGATGATTCGAGCGTATGCGATCGGCCTTGCCGTTGCCACCATCCGCCCCATCATCGGGATTTTCTTCGCCACCAGCCCGCTGTCTGGCCTGAGGCCAACGCAATTCTTTGGTACGGCATTCTGGATTGGATTTGTTCTCCACCTGATTGCCGCCGAAGCGTGGATCCATGTCACTTCGCCGCCGTTGCAGGCACAGGTAATAAGGCAGTAGATCGAAGGCCGCTAAGGCAATGGTGCTAAAATACCGAGGTGTCGCCCGGTGTATGCTGCCTTGCCGTGGACACAAAATCCCAATAAACGGTGCCAGGACCTGATTTATGCTCTCCGGCTCCCAACGGTTAATCATCTTAATTGCCGGTCCGTATCGCTCTGGCACCAACGGCGACCCTGTGAAAATGACCTCGAATCTGCATGCTCTTGAGGAGCATGCTCTGGCTGTCTATCGCCTCGGCCACCTGCCCTTGATTCGCTCCCTCTATTTCCGGTGCGGCATTGGCCCGATCCGTTTCCGAGTTTTCATCCACTTTTTTCCGCCATGTCTCACAACCCAGCGGCGCTTGTCAGGGTCTGGAGTGTGAATTTCGCCGCCCGCCACCTGTCGGCCTTAATCGTTCGTTTAAACGCGTTTCAAACGTCCCGGACTCCTTGACGCGGTAGGGTCGCGATGTTAAAAACGTACGCAATTCCCAATCGGTTCGGCCCGTTCAGAGCGATGACACTGAGCGCCTGCTCTTAGTGTCCGAGCTTCCGAGAATTTTAAACGTATTTACTCCTGGTGCAGGCGAGCCAAATTCACGGAGAGACTCAAGAAAATGAAGACGCGCCTGTTTTTCTGTCTTTTTGCAATGCTGCTGTCATGCATTTCCAGTTCCGCACAACAATCGCAACCCCAGATGCAACCGCTCACTTTCTGGTACGGATACACAATCAATCCCGGCAAGGAAGATGAGTTTCTGGATCTCGTCAAGACCGTTGGCCAACCGGTTCGCGACAAACTGATGGCCGATGGCGTAGTCCTTGCCTGGGGTGTTCAGGCTTCCTTGCTTCGCGTTCCTGGCAATTCGACTCACTTTATCTGGTACGCGGTCGCCGATTACGCCGGTGTTGAAAAGGTTGATTCCGCCATGCGCGCTCAGATCGCCAAACTCAACGACGAAGCCACCAAGTCAGGTGCAGCCAAGAAGGGTCAAAAACCAGCAACCTCTGTCACCGCTCGCCTCGGCGAAGTCGCAGACCTGAGCAAAGTCCATGACTTTCTCACGCGTGATTTAGTCATAGGGTTGTCGTCCTCCGCTCCCGCTGGAGTGCTGCCCTTCACTCGCTATAATTTCTTCAAGGTAAAACCCGGCAAGGGCGCGGATTTCCGCAAAGCGTGGGAGAAGTACAACAAGCCCGTCTTCGACAAGCTTATGAGTGATGGCGTGATTCTTGCCTACGGCCTGGCCGTGGAAGAAATACGCACCGAAGGCGACTTTACTCACTTCGTTTGGTACGACGTGAAAGACCTCGCCTCATTCGATAAGGTACGTGCGGCATTTACCGCTGACCGCGACCGCCGTTCGCAGGAGGAACAAGACTCCTTGACGAGTCTCTTCGTGAGTCTCCAGGATGCCGAGGCGTCGCGTTCGGAGGTCGGCCGTTCACTGATCTTCCACGTTTCCGCTCCTAAGTAACTCGCAAGGATTCCGGACTTCGCGAGCTTGAACTAACGAGCAGCCACTTCGCACCCAAAACAGGGCCGGTGAATCCGGCCCTCCATTTTCTTGTCCTCGTGAGCGAATTTAATCTGGGCATACGTGTTGGTCGCGCTTTTCCGGCACGCCGCTGGTTCGCAGCCCTGAAAGTAGCGCGGAGCCGGTGCAGGCTGAGTTATCCTTGTCGCGGCAACGCGCAGCGCAGCGCCGTTGCCGATTACCGAACAGGGCCTCGTAGAATCGAATCTCTTCTTGTCCACGTCATGCAAAATGTTTTGTGACCTTTTCCGGGCAACCAGCCTCTACGCCCCATGGCGCACGCATCGACGGCATTGATCTGCTTCGCGGGCTGGCCATCTTTTTCGTGTTGATGAATCACGTCAATGTGCGCCTGCTGATCGCCAAAATTCCCTATACGGCTGGCTTACCGCGCCAGCTGATCGGAGCGCTGGTCTGGAATGGGCAGCCCGGAGTGCAGATATTTTTTGCCATCTCCGGCTTCCTGATCACGACTACTGCGCTGCGGCGCTGGGGAAAGCTCTCGCAAGTCAGCTTGCGCGGTTTTTACCTGATGCGCTTTGCCCGCATCGCGCCGCTGTTGATTCTGCTGCTCGCCATTCTCAGCACGTTTCATTTCGCGGGACTGCACGATTTCGTGGTCACGGGAAAAACCGGCGGCCTGTGGCGCGCTCTTTTTGCTGCACTCACCTCTCACATCAACGTGCTGGAGGCGCGCCGTGGATACCTTCCAGGCAATTGGGACATTTTGTGGTCGCTTTCGATCGAGGAGATGTTTTATCTTTTTTTCCCGCTGGTCAGCCGGCTGTTTGCTCGCGCTAAGTTGTTCATACCGTTGCTCGCGACTTTCGTCCTGCTC
The DNA here is from genome assembly GCA_963743735.1 of uncultured Acidobacteriota bacterium. Classification (GTDB taxonomy): domain Bacteria; phylum Acidobacteriota; class Terriglobia; order Acidiferrales; family UBA7541; genus Acidiferrum. Next base: position 25,511 of record CAVURF010000001.1, on the reverse strand, counting down.
GGCCCCTTCGCGCGCACCGTGTTGGCGCATGGCAACCCGCTTTGGAAAGAATATTCCTACCTCGGAGGCATGGACGCCATCGCCCTTGGGTGCCTTACTGCTCTCGCTTCGGCGTGTTTTCCGCTTTCACGCGGAGTTCTTCGTGGAATTGCACTGGCAGGTGCGGCTCTCGCGATCTTCGTTCTCTGCTTCGCTGCTCAGCCCGCAAATCTGGCATTTGAGCGTACCGGCCTCGACATGACCGTTCTCGCTCTCGGCATTTGCTCGCTGATCACGGCCGCTGCGCAGACCAATTGGACAAGTCCTCGTGTTCTGCGCTCTCTTCTGCTGCTCGGCCAGTACAGTTACGAGGTCTATCTCACTCACATGTTCATTGTCTTCGCACTCTTCCATCTGTACCTTCGCGCCGGCCGACACGTGGCGGCAGTCCCGGTTCTATTCCTTTCCGTGATTGTAATTTCCGGACTCCTCGGCGGATTCGTTGCCCGCACATTTTCAGAACCTCTCAACCATTCCATCCGAATGCGTTGGCGGAGCCCGCATCAAGCCCACCACTCTGCGGAACGAGTCTGACGCGATGTGAGCTGACGGGCGGAAGCAAATCTCCGAGCTTGCATTCCAGCAGCATGGAATTAATTTGCACAAGAATGTCTTCAGGTTAGTATCAACCTTGCGTATTCATATCGATTCTTCGCGAAGGATTGAGTGCGACCATGAAACCAACGGCATTGGTCACCGGCGCCAATTCGGGAATCGGCAAAACCATCGTTTCACGGCTGGCTCGTTGTGGATACGACGTCGCAATCAATTACAAAGCCGACATCGACGCAGCCGACCGCCTCGCCGAAGAATTGCAGGAGGATGGTATTCGCGCCATCAGCATTTACGCCGACGTCGGCATCCCCGCAGAAGTGGACGCAATGTTTGAGAAAATCATTTCGTCGTTCGGCAAGATTGATGCGCTCGTCAACAATGCTGGAGTTCAGGTTTGGAAACCACTTCTGGAAGTCGAGGAAGCTGATTGGGATCGCGTCCTTAGCACCAACTTGAAGGGATGCTATCTTTGCACACAACGCGCAGCTCGCAACATGAAAAAGCGCCACTCCGGCGCCATCGTCAACATCGGATCGGGTTGCAACAAGGTTCCCTTCCCCAATCTTTCTGGTTACACCGCCAGCAAGGGTGCTATTGAAATGTTCACCAAATCCGCTGCGTTGGAGCTGGGCCCACACGGGATCCGCGTCAACTGTGTCGCTCCCGGTGCCATCGAGACCGAACGAACCCGGAATGAAGTGGCCGATTTCGCAAAATCATGGTCAAAGCTTACTCCGTTACGCCGCATCGGAACTCCCGAAGATGTGGCAGCCGCTGTCGAATTCCTTCTCAGTAATACAGCTTCATTCATCACCGGCCAAACGCTAGGCGTGGACGGAGGCCTTTTCGCACAGCCCCGCTGGCCCGACTCTGACTACAATCCCTAACACTGTTTCCTCACTCAAACGTGGCTCGGTGTCCTACATCGGCCCTTTACAGCGTATTCCGGCAAGAATGCTAAACTCTCCAGCCGCGAGAAAAATATGGCCAACCCGAACGATTCCCAGCTGATCCGCTTTGGTGTTTTCGAAGTGGACCTGCGAACGGGGGTGACCTCCGCAAGAACGGGGCCAGAGTCAAGCTGCAGCAGCAGCCGTTTCAGATCTTGCTCCTTCTCTTCAACACCGTGGCACCATCGTGACACGTGAAGAGCTGCGCGACCAACTCTGGCCTGCGGACACTTTTGTCGATTTCGATCACAGCCTTAACGCTGCCATCAAACGGCTTCGCGATTTGCTTGGCGAATCAGCCGAAAGTCCAATCTATATTGAGACCCTTGCTCGGCGCGGCTATCGCTTCAATGCGCCCGTGCAGTCGTCCCGGCCCACGGGTCCGCGCCAGCAAATTCTCCGCCGTCGTCGCGCGCATTCATATGTGCTCCCGCCGCAATCAACGTGCAGGTGGAACTCCACAAGAATCGTTTGGAAGATACTTAGACCACAGGAGGTTACGAAGATTTCAGCTAGATAAGACTGTCGTGCAGCGAAACAACTTTTCGCCAGTGTTTCGAAATGACTCAAATCTCTGCTAAAACAATTTTGTGTTTATCAGAAGATCAGTGGCAAACGCCTCTACCGGCGCATAGAAGTACCGGAACGCCAGGACTGCTGCCAACAGCCCCAGACTTCGATACGGAGTGGTTCTCAACCAATTCATGTATCGCCTTGCGGTGTCCTGGCCCATGAATACCATGATGCCAGTGCTGCCATCGAGCGGCGGCACCGGAAAAAGATTGAATATTCCCAGCAGCAGGTTCAAGCGAAAGAACGCATTGAGAATAATATCCAGCATGCCAGGCCGTTCATAAAGTGACGAGTGCAGCCAACCTGAAGATAAACCAACTCGGATGAGCACTGCAGCGATCAGCATCAATGTGAAATTGGCAGCCGGACCCGCCAGCGCCATCCAGGCGCCGCGACGTGGGTAGCGCGCCTGCCACTCAGGATTAAACGGGGCGCTGGCCCATCCGATCATCCAGCCAAAGAACAGAAAAGAAACCAGCGGGATTACCACCATGCCCCAGGGTTCTCGACGAATGTGCGGGACAGGATTCAGGGTTACCTGCCCTTCACGTTCTGCAGTATCGTCACCGCCAAGTTTAGCCACCAAAGCGTGCGAAGCCTCGTGGCACGTGGTCGAAAACAAAAATGCCACGTACCAGATAAATCCAAAAACAAGAGTATTAGCATTGATTTCCGGCATGGACTCGTTCAGTTTGGCTTCGAACTTTCTAAGGCGAACTTCCTAAGCGTAGATACACCCAACGGGGAATGCAAGCAGTACAGGATGTGCTGTGGCGCGGTGTCGTACGACACGGACCGTGTTTGAACCCTTCGACCGTTAGCAGCGGATAGTCTTTCGTTTTTGGCCGAGGCGCCCTGCAGACTCGATTTTTTCAATATAAGCAGTGGCCAGCGGAATTTTGCACTCGGTATCGCCCACGTCCACAACGACTGCGCCGATCTGTTTCGCGGCAGCCTTGGCCTTTTTTGACAGCGGCTTCACGTAGCTTCCGACGGCGATCACAAAACCATTCATGGTGTAGCGCACGCGATTCGCAGCGGTCTTGATGCCCGTGACGACTGTCCCGAGAAGCGTTTCGATTTCGGCAAGATCCAGCGCGTCATCGGGAGTCATGGACACGATTCCGGAATACGTGGACCAACCAGCCGACGCCACCAATTCTTTTTTGGACTTCATCCACTTCAATGCCAGTTCGCGGGCACTTGGATTTTCAACTGTCACCCAAGGCACGGTGTACTCGGCAATCATGCGCAGGCCGCAAGCTTTTTCCGCCCACTTGTCCAATTGCTTTGCACTCATCTGCTTGCCGTCCGCCACCAGCGCGGCGAGGTACATCGCTTCCATCTTGCCAGTTTCGTAGAGTTCGCAAGCGAGCGACTGCTGACCTTTGATCGTTTTTGCGATGCCTTTGAGGTCAGCAATGCTCACACCAAAGGTGTTCTCAGGCGCCATGCCGTGACGCGCGTAAGTCTTCTGCGTCTGTGCACTACCCTTCTTTTTCAATTCGCCTATGATGGATGCTACGGTGGGCATCGCTGGTTCCTCACTTTGATTACCCGACGCGACATTTTGCCCGAAAAGTACTGCCGCTGTCAGCAGCCGCATCGGTCCGAATCGCAAACCCTTCAGGGCGGTCCTTACGGCAGCCTTGAAATGCGACTGCCTGATAATCAGGACGAGTGATGATACACTCCGCGTATGGCTACCAAAAAGAAAACCAAGAAGAAGCAGAGCAAAAAGAAGGCAGTTCCGAGGAACAAACCTGCCAAGAAGGCCGGACCGAAAAAAGCTACGGTACGAGCCAGGACCGGCAGTAAGAAGACAGCCAGCCGGAAGCCTCTTGGCAGAAACGCCGCCAAGAGAAAAGCACTCAGTACACCCGGAAGACGCGTGCGTGGAAAAAACGAAATCGTGGATACGGTGACGTTCGAGCCAGCGGGACTGGGCGCGCGCTCCGGCGGCCAATCTGGAGATCTACAGAGCCTTTCAAACGCCGGACTCGCGAATTCCGAGAGTGTGGATGAGCTACTCGAAGAAGGCAATTCATTCGAAGCCGAAGTGGTGAAAGGCGTAGAAGACGCTGGCGACGCCGACGAAGGCGAAGTCCACACCCACGAAGTGCCGGAAGATGACGTGCCCGGCGAATATCTGGACAAAGACTAGAAGACAAGGGCTCCCAAATGTGGACGCGGCGCGAATTTATAGGGGTGGGGGCAATGCTGCCATGGGCTCTGCATCTGCCAGATGCGCAAGGCATGCCGAACGCAAACTCCATTCCTATTGGACTGGAAATGTACTCGGTGCGCGATGCACTGGGCAAAGATCCGGCGGGCACCGTCGGCGCAGTTGCCGCGATGGGTTATGAGGGACTGGAATTTTATGCGCCTTATTTTGCCTGGACCGAGGCGCAAGCCAAAGACATGCGCAAGCTTCTGGACGAACTCAAGATTCGTTGCTTTTCCACGCATAACGATAGCGACTATTTCAGCGGCGATAAACTGCGACACGCGCAGGAACTGAACCTGATTCTTGGCAGCAAGTACATGGTGATGGCGAGTTCGCACGCCAAGCCCGGCCTGGACGGTTGGCGCGAAGTCGCGGATACGCTAAACGCAGCCGCAGAAAAATCGGAACGTGACGGACTGAAAGTGGGCTATCACAATCATCAGCCGGAATTCACTTTGACGGATGGCGTTCGACCCATGGAGATTCTGGCAAAAAACACCAAACCGTCCGTGATGCTGCAGCTCGATGTAGGCACGTGCATCGAAGCCGGTGCCGATCCGGTCGCGTGGATCAAGGCTAACCCCGGACGCATCCGCTCCATGCATTGCAAAGATTGGTCGCCCGAACCAGCGAAAAAATATTCCGTTTTATTTGGCGAAGGCGTGGCAGATTGGAAAGCGCTGTTTGCCGCGGCAGAAAGCGGCGGCGGCATTCAGTATTACCTGGTCGAACAGGAAGGCAGCCGTTTTCCCGAGTTGGAAACCGCAAAGCGATGCTTGCAGGGATTCCGCTCCGCCCGCCAAGCATAGTGCCGGCGCCACTCACTTGAATGTAGCGGCGGCCTGCCTGCCGCAGGCAGGGTTTACCCCGCTGTTCTTTCTAAATCCAACCGCAGTGCCACCCGAAGCACAATTTCACCACGCAAATCGCTCTGGCCGCGCACAACAGTGAGACAATCTCTCCAGCGTGAGTTCACAAGCCCATACTTCCTCCACGCCCCGCGAAAAACCGCAAGCGTGCATCGAAGAACCGCCTAGCGGCATTCGCTCAAATATCTATTCCGCTCTCGGCCTGCTGCTGCAAATTTGCATCGAATGGCTGGTGCGCCTGACCGGCCGCAGAATTCGCAAGAGCGACGCGCCGTGGCTCAATTGCGTACTCGGAAAGCCCGGCGTGATCGGCACCGGCGTTTATCAGCGCATCGCTCAAGAAGAAAAACTTGAACTGACTCAGCCACCCGACGCGGGCCTGATCGAAGATTTCGCGGCGCTGCGCGGACCATCCTTCAATCCCGATCAGGTCGATCCACGTATCCGGCATTTTTACGAACATGCTGCACTGTATCGCCTCGAAGTCTGGAGCGAAGTCTATTTCGCCGGCAAATTTGTTCTCTGGCTGTTGGTGGAGTTCATCAGCCGCCGCATGGACCAGTTAAATTTTCCCATCTCCTCGCTTGAGGTCGCCAAGGGCATGACCAGCGAGATCGTGCAGCTACGCGAGCCGGCCAGTGGACGTCTCGTGCACACCGGTTGGCTGCGGCGATTCAAATCCACGGGCAAAGTCATTTATGCGGGCTTGTACTCCATCACTCAGGTTCCGGACGAAATGAACCCTTGCGTGAAAGTGACTTTCCCCTGCTATGGAAGCAGCAGCGTTTATTTGCGCCCCTCCGCCAATGCCGATCATTCCTTCGAGCTGGATTCCTCCGGCTCAGGCTTCGGACGCTCTGGCTTTTACCGCGTAGTCGAGGCGGGACCCGATCATTGCCGCGTGCGCAATTTCAGCTCACTGCATGAATTATTTCATGTCTATGTGGACGAGGAAAAAGTTCTTCGCGTAGATCACAAGATTTCGTTCGTGGGCCTGACGATACTGCGCTTGCACTATAGGATGTCGCTGGCTCCCACCACCGATGCGTTGGCGCTGCAGACATCCCGATCAATCAGCGACGAGCAACTAGTCTAAAGCGGTGTCGCGATTTTCTGATGCAGTCTGCGCTGCTCCCGCTTTTAGAGCCGCAAACGGCAGTGCATTTATGTTTTGCGTTTCGCCGGGCTTCGAACCACTGCGCAGGCCTCGGGCGTACTTGGTGCAGCTCCATGGAACTCCTGGTAGCAAGGCGTGAGTGCTTCGCCATTCTTGGGCAAGTTCGCGAGTAACGCGCGGATTAGTCGTGGCGCGCGCCGTGAATGATCTGAACCGCGTGTGGCAGCAGCGCCGCGACTGCATCGAGAGATTCAGCCGCGCCTTTGGGACTTCCCGGCAGATTGAGAATGAGCGTGCTGCGGCGAATCGCAGCTACGCCGCGCGACAAGATCGCGCGCGGTGTGTGTACAAGCCCCTTGCGGCGCATTTCTTCCGCCATGCCCGGCACCAGACGTTGCGCGATGGCTTGCGTGGCTTCCGGAGTCGAGTCGCGTGGCCCGATCCCGGTCCCCCCGGTAGTCAGAATCACATCGAGATTTTGCTCGTCGGCGAGCTTGCTCAGAAGGGTTTGTATTTGCGCAGGATCGTCCGGCAGAACATGCGACGACACAACCGTAAATTTCAGTTCCTGGCAACGCGCTGCGACAGCGGGCCCGGAAGCATCTTGACGCTCGCCGCTGGCCACAGTGTCACTGATCGTTATAATCGCAACGTTCATCGCAATCAGGGAGTTTCAACTGCGTCGCGACTGGATTCATCCATCAGGCGCATGGCTTCCATCAGCAGCCCCGTGGTACCGCGTGTTGTGGTAGTGCGCGAAGAAGCGCTGGCGGCGTTGAAGTCGATTTCGAATTCGCCGGCCGTCCACAAAATCACTTTGTAAACCGCGTCGTCGCCTTCGATGCCGCCAATTTGCGCGTCGCGACACTGCCCGGACGCAAAAAACAGTTCACCCTGTTCGCCATCGTGCCGCACCACCAGCCGGCAAGACTTCTGCCCCATTTCGAGTGACTGCAGCAGGTCGGTCATGCTCATTTCTTCCAGCCGCCCTTGAATGACGCCAGGACGCGAAGCGCGCTTCTGCAATTTTTCCAGGTGAATGCGGTCGAGAACTTTTTTCGTGATGCGAACCAGGTCCTTCACTAGGAACGGTTTAGCGATGAAATCTTCCACGCCATCAATCAGCGGACGCAGCCGCTCTTCGATGTCGCCGCGGCTGGCCATAAACAAAAACGGAATGTGCCGCGTCTGTTCGCGCCCGCGCAGCTTTTCAAAAAGCTGCCTGCCGTTCAGACCCGGCATTTTGTAGTCGCACAGAATAAGGTCAGGCGGCTCGTCAATTACCTTCAGCAACGCATCGCCGCCGTCTTCCGCGATCACCACTTCGCAATGCGGATCGAGGCCCTTCTGAATCAGGTCGCGCACCAGAGGATTGTCCTCTGCCACCAGCAACCGAACCGTTTTTGCGGCGTGTGCAGTCATCAGCGTTTCGGCGAGCGGTCGATTCCCTGGTCTTTCTTTTTGCTCCGCAGATGGTCGTCGCGGCGGAAATCACCGCTTTTTCCGCCGGTCTTTTCGACAAGATACAACTCAGCAATTTCGATACTTTTGTCCAGCGCTTTGCACATGTCGTACACCGTGAGGGCGGCGGCAGCGGCAGCGACGAGCGCTTCCATCTCGACGCCGGTCTGGGCGGCTGCGGTTACCTGCGTGCGAATCTCCACGCCATTTTTGCACACGCTGGGGTGCACATCAATGTGAGTGAGCGGGAGTGGGTGACAAAGAGGTATCCACTCCGAAGTGCGTTTGGCTGCCGAGATTCCCGCAATGCGCGCCACCTCCAGCGGATCGCCCTTGGGGTTTTCAAATTTGCGTACTGCCGCGAGAACCCGGGGAGACATTTTGACGAAAGCGTGCGCGACCGCCGAGCGCTGAGTAACCGATTTAGCGGTGACGTCCACCATGCGAGCTCTTCCACGTTTATCGTAGTGCGAAAGTTTCGCCACTATCCAATATCTCCGGGTCTCATAAAAACCTTTGGCGCACCGTAGGTGCGATCTATTAGCAGCACCGCACCGCTGCTCCTCTTCCGAATATCATTGGTTTTCATAGTGCCGGGCTTTAGTCCGGCTCTTATTTGCACAGCCACTCTTGGCTGTGCGCCCAAGTCAAGCCCTGCAAAAACGTGGCGGCAAAGGTCTTCGTCCAGCACTAACAAATCCCACGCATCAAAACGCGTACCGCCTCTCCCGCCTCTATCCTCTCCCGCTCTGCTGGCACCACCATAAGACAATTTGCATGCGCCATAGCTACAACGTCACCCGACCCTTGCCAGGGAACCGGCGAAACATGCGCAGTCTCGCCTCGCCAGAGGACTCGCGCAGGCAAAAAGTGCGTCAACCCAGGCTTTTCCGCAAGTGGCGAATCAAGAACCGCTTCGAATATCGGAAGCGGGCGAGGCTCCGCGCCGGCCAGAATATCAATGGCGGGCTGCACGAAAAGATCAAACGTCACCATCGTCGACACCGGATTCCCTGGAAGTCCGAAAACCGGGTTGCCTTTGCAAATCGCGAAAACCACCGGTTTACCGGGACGAATGGCGACTGCATCGAAAACAAATTCAGCCCCAAATTCGCGCAGCACCGGCTCCACCAGATCGTATTTCCCCATCGAAACACCGCCTGACAGGATCAGTGCGTCGGCTTCGAGTCCCGCAGAAATCTTCGCGTGTAGGTCCTCGAAAGAATCTTTTGCATTGCCAAGAATAACCGCCTCTGCGCCCAGCAACGAGATTTGTGCTCCCAGCGAAACCGAATTGCTGTTGCGGATTTGAAACGGACCAGGAGCAGACGCAAACTCCACGACTTCGTCGCCGGTAGAGAGCACCGCGACGCGCGGCTTACGCGCAACCACCGAATTCGCCGCCCCAACTTGCGCCGCAGCAGCCAACTCCGCAAATCCCAGCCGCGTTCCAGCAGCCAACACTGTCCGGCCTGCCTCTTGTTCGCTGCCTTTGCGAACAACGTGCTGCCCGGACTTCACCGCGCGATCTATCTTGATGCTGTCGCCTTCGCGCGAAGTGTGTTCGATCATAACCACAGCATCCGCGCCAGCAGGCAGCGCCGCACCAGTCATAATTTGAATGCAGGTACCCGCAGAAATCCGAAATGGACGGTGTATCGCCAGCCTTAAGTTCGCCTGCGCATTTTAGTTGCGCGCCGGCATGCGTGTCGGCAGCGCGTACGGCGTAGCCATCCCGAATCGACCGATCAAACGGCGGATAATCCCGGTCACTGACAATATCGTGCGCCAGAGCCCGGCCGAGCGCCTCCCGCAACGGAACAGTCTCCGTCTCCAGAACACCACCCAGCTCCGTCACCTGGGTGATGACCAACTCCCGCGCTTCTCGATACCCAATCATCGCTAAAGCTTAACGGAAACCCGCGAACTAGCAAGAACGCGGCTGCAAGCCAGGAGCTAGTCTCAATTGCTCCCCCACCGTCATACCGAGGAGCACAGCGACGAGGAATCTCTCTTCGATTTACGCGACAACCGCGATTCTTCGATCTCGCTCGAAACGAAGGACTGCGGGTTTCCTTGGTAGGGCCTACAACCACCGTGCCAGTAGCGTACCTTCCGGGATAATGGTCGCGTCACGCTCCGGGCCGGTAGAAATCATGCCAATTTCTACCTGCAGAAAATCCGCAATGAACCGCAAATAATCGAGCGCCGCCTTGGGTAGTTTCCCCGCATCCTTCACACCGAAGGTGGGATCGCTCCAGCCGGGCAGCGTCTTATATTCCGGCGTAACGTGCTCATATTCTTCGGCCAGCGCTGGCATTTCATGAATCGGCTTGCCCTTGTATTTGTAACCGACACAAACCTGAATTTCGCGCTGCGTATCGAATACATCCAACTTGGTGACCACCAGCGAATCGATGCCGTTGATCATTTTCGCGTAGCGCAACACCGCCAGGTCCAGCCAGCCACAACGGCGCGGCCGTCCGGTCACCGCTCCGAATTCCTTGCCGCGTTTGCGCACTTCTTCCGCGTCCAAGTCCGGCATTTCCGTTGGAAAAGGACCGCCGCCGACTCTCGTGGTGTACGCCTTGGAGATTCCCAGAACATGCTTGATTTTCGTCGGCGCCACTCCGGCGCCAGTGGTGGCACCGCCAGAAATCGCGCTGGAACTCGTCACGTACGGGTAAGTTCCGTGATCAATGTCGAGCATCGTTCCCTGCGCGCCTTCAAACAGCACCGACTTCCCTTCATCCAGCGCGCGATTCACTAGTTCAGCGGAATCGCAAATGTAGCCGCGGATTTTTTCGCCAAGCTTCAGCGTTTCGTCCACTTCGTGCGAAAAATCGATGTCCGCGCCATAAGCGCCTTTCGCCAGACGGTTCTTTTCAGCGACAACGCGTGCTGCTTTTTCCCGGAACAACGCTGGGACCAGCAGATCGCACATGCGCAAACCGCGCCGCGCCATTTTGTCTTCGTACGCAGGACCGATGCCGCGCGAAGTCGTGCCGATTTTGTTCGCACCGCGCGCACCCTCCGCAGCCTTATCCAGCTCACGGTGATAAGGAAAAATCAGATGCGCACGATTGCTGATGTGCAGGCGTCCGGAAACATCAATGCCGGATTTGGCCAGTGTCTCGATTTCGTTCACCAGCGCACCAGGATCAACTACCACGCCCATACCGATCACGGCCTGCTGCTTGGGACGAAGAATCCCGCACGGGATCAGCTGCAGTACATGCTTTTCTTTCCCGATAATTACGGTGTGCCCGGCATTGTGGCCGCCCGCAACGCGCACAATGTAGTCAAACGACCCGGCAAGATAATCGACGACCTTGCCTTTGCCTTCATCACCCCACTGCGCGCCGACCACCACTAACGATTTCATCGCTTAAAACCTTTCCGTGCTCACACTGTTCCCGCGGTCCTTAAAAAGCATGAACTGTTAGGGATAAGGAAGAAATCAAATCCTACGATGGGGACGTTGGCAAAGCAAGGTGTGTAGTTGCGGTGTGTAGTTGCGATGAACTGTTTCGACGAAGGGAATGAATCTAGGTGGTTTTATGGCGAACTTTGCTTGGTTGTTTTCTGATGATCGTCCAATATTGTTCTCGCGCGTCCGGATCTATAGGTGTCGGACGCGGCCCGTAAAGTCCATCAGCGCCGTTCTTCTTTGGACCAGAAATCCAATACTCTTTTCCGCTCTCGACATCATAGAAATTTGCTTTAAATCCTTCCCCATTCAGGCTCTGCAAGCTTTTTCGATTGTAATAGATAGTTCTGCCCGTCTCTGAGAAAGAAACTCGGCCAATGCGCGCGACACCTACCAGTCCAGGAATCTTCGCATCTTGCGGCGGATTTATTCTCGATGTACATCATGCGCGGAGGAGGCATCCGGCGATTCTATTTCGTTTGCGACAGCAGCGTAGATCTAGGAATTTCCGCCTTTGATTTTGAATTGGCGATTTGCGATGAAGCCGAAGCGATGGGACAATAAACCTATGACCAGACTACCTATTGCATTGATGACATTTTTGGCGCTTGGCCTCGCGTCGGCTGATGCAGCGTTTGCCCAACAAACTCCCGCGTCCAGTGCTGCACAAGCGCCCGCGGCAACCGCTCCCGCGAAGCCCGCGGCTAATTCCAAGACTGCGGGTGGCGCGCAAGGTTCTACCGTTGCGAAGCCTGGGCAAGCGACCGGCGCAAAGAGCCCCGCGACGGCTGCGGCTCCCCTGCAGACCGCGAAGCAAAAGGCCAGCTACGCGATCGGCCAGAACATCGGGAAAGGCTTGAAGAAAGATGAAGTTGACGTGGACTCAGCGAGCCTGGCCCGTGGCATTCGCGACGCGATTTTGGGCAACAAGTCGCTGCTCACCGACGAGGAGGCCAAGGCCGCGCTGATGGCGCTAGCTACGGAAGTTCGCGCCAAGCAACAGGTGAAGTTGGATCAGTTGGGTGCGGCCAACAAAAAAGAAGGTGCCGAGTTTCTTGCCGCCAATAAAACAAAAGAGGGCGTGGTTACACTACCCAGCGGTTTGCAGTACAAGATCGAGAAACCAGGCACTGGACACCAAGCCGGCCATCGGCGACAAGGTCACATGCAACTACAGTGGAACATTGATCGAGGGCAAAGAGTTCGATAGCTCCTACAAGCGCGGCCAGCCCGTTACCCTTCAGGTCGGTGAAGTGATCAAGGGATGGAACGAAGCGCTGCAGTTGATGCCGGTCGGGTCAAAGTGGCAATTGTTTGTGCCCTCTGATCTAGCCTACGGCGATCACGGTGCGGGCCAGGATATCGGTCCAAACGCTACGCTTATTTTTGAAGTGGAATTGTTGTCCATCGCGCCGAAGGATGCCAGCCCGGCAACGAAACCGGAAGCCAAGCCGGACTCCAAGTAGAACGCAACCACAAGACGCAACATACTTAGAAAACTTTAGCGACTCGCCCCGCTCGCTAGACTTGCTTGTAACGGAAACAGGTGGTGGCATGGTCGTTGACCATGCCAGTAGCCTGCATGAACGCGTAACAAATCGTCGAACCCACAAAACGAAAACCACGTTTTTTTAAATCCTTGCTCATGGCATCGGATTCGGCAGTTTTCGCCGGAATCCCTTGATGCGCTTTCCACCGATTGCGTTTCGATTTGCCGCCCACAAATTGCCAAATATATTTATCGAAGCTGCCGAACTCTTCCTGGACTCTCAGAAATGCGCGCGCATTGTCGATCGTCGCCGAAATCTTCAAACGATTGCGGACAATGCCCGTGTCCGCCAGCAGCGAGCGAACTTTCTTCGCATCGTACCGGGCGACACGCTGCACATCGAAATTGTCGAACGCTTCGCGATAGCGCTCACGTTTCCGCAGAATCGTGTCCCAACTCAGCCCAGCCTGCGCGCCTTCTAATATCAAAAACTCGAATAGCATTCGCTCATCGTGAACTGGTACGCCCCACTCCGCGTCGTGATACGGAATATTCCATTCATTCGACGCCCACCGGCAACGGGTTATTTCGGAAGGAGAACTGGCTTTGCGGTGCGCTGACATAAATCTGATTTAAGTGTATCCCGATCAGTACTTGAATGCGTGGCCGCGCCGCTGCATCGGTGATTCCAGAAGAATCCAGGAAAGCTTGGCGACGGCGTAGGTCAGAACGGCCGCAAGAACAGTATCGGCTGCGCCTTTACCGGTCGAAATCCGCGACACTTTGTAGAGAAATAGCGGATGCGAAACGACATTTGCGACAATGTGCACGATATAAATGCAGTAAGAAACGGCGCCAATTTCGCGTAGCCACCCGATCCTTAGAAGCCGCGCGGTCCAACCCGATGTATGCCCGTTTGCAAGCAGAATAATGGTCGCATAAAAGAAAGCCATCCAGGTAAAGCCGATCGTCTGCATGGCAAAATCGGAAGCGTGTGGAGAGAATTTCCACAAGAATGCAACTCCGATCGAGAAAATCCCCAGCGACAACAACAAAGCGGTGACATGACGCCGCACGTCGAAGAGCGGTTTATCGCCGCGAGTGAATGCAGCCGCGAGCATCCCGACGGCCAACGCGTCCATACGGCAGATCACCAACGTAATGACGCTGGAGCTGGGCATACGAAGTGCTAACAGCATAAAGAGGCGCACCAGCGGCGCACAGACAATTACCAGACAAGAAACCATTTCAGATAGCGTTCTGCTACAGCTCGTACGACGACCGGCGCAACCAGATAAAATTGCTCCTCTGCCGCAAGTGACCACAGGTGGCCGAACCAGGCTCCAGCCGGGCCAAAAATGGTAACCGGCACAAAATTCTGCAGATACAGAGAATAAGAAAAAATGCCGCGGTTGAGCGGCGGCGGAATTCCGGAATTGGAGAGCCGCGTAATGTAGCTGCCGGCACTCCAGACCAATAAAACGTAGAAAACAATCCACAGATAGTAGATAGGAACTATACGAAAGAAGCGGCGGGCATAAAAAGTTTTCCGGAAAGACGGTGACTCCCGCACGTTCATGAGAATGCCGCCAATCAGAAATCCGGACAGCACCAAAAAAGATCGACTCCGGTCCAACCCATGATGACAAAACGCTGCAGCAGCGCGGGAAAAGTGCCCTGCGCCAACTGGCCTTCTTGCGAAATGTAATGAAAAACGACAACCAGCGAGACGGCAACTCCGCGCAGTCCTTCCAGTTCAGGAACTCGCTGTTTCGGGACTAGTGTGGTCATGCAAATCGCGCAAAGTAACAAAAAGGCCGCGAAGCGGCAAGTACGATAGCGTTGTCTTGTCCCTAGGTCGCAAAAAAGAAAACAAGCGCGCAAGATCCTAAATCGAATGCCTGCCGCCTTCCCAAGCTTACTCAGCGATACTCAAGCAGAAACAAGGGTTATCTTGCGCGTAGGACAAAAAAGACTTACACTTACTCACGGTTGCTCATTCTTTCTCATCGAGAGGTTATAGATAAGCTAAAAAGAAGTAAAGCGGGACGCCATGCGGTTCAAGGCCGCACAACGTCCCTAACTCACAAAGCGGAGGTAACCCGCCATGCAAGCTCCACGTAGTGTAATTTATTTCCACAAGCAGTCGAAACCCACACCCAAAAAGAAGCAAAAACCCGGACAGAAATGTACGGTCCTAGAGTGGATTCGCAACGGCTATCAATTTCCCCGTAAGCCAGGCGAAAGTGGTGCGCGATGAGCCTCAATCCATCCGTTCGCCCTTTGACCATTGAAGAGATCGAAGCGACTGCCCAAGGCTTTAAAGACGATCTGCAACGCGAGACCAACCGCAAAATGCGACGCCAAGACTCCGCGGGCGCACTGGCAAGTCTCGAAGCAATCGAATACGTCGAGAGGATGCGTGCAGGTTCCCAGATTGGCTCATAGCGGTGTACGCTCCCCTAATCCTTCGCGGGCTTTTTGAACAACTGGATAGGCCGCGCCCGCGCTGGCCGGAAGGAACTCTGCGGCTTGCTGGCCCTAACCGTAGCCCGCCTGCGTAAGAAGCCCAAAAACGCAAAGGGCGTGCCGGATCTGGCTCGGCTCTCCGCGTCAAATTCAGGCAAAGTATTTCCTGAATTGCGCAAAGAATCGAGAACCCTAACAAGCAAGTCAAGCGGATGCATTGCGCCTGTGCGGCCAAAGAATTGCACTTGTGGAGGAAACAGTGGTTGTACCAGTCCTTTCGACGGAGGTGTCCCCATGCGTTGGTTCGCGACTTTAGCTTCTGCAATCGTTCTCTGTGCGTATGCTGTGCCTGTCAAAGCTGACTCGGCCGTCATCAATACCGGTAATCCCGATGGACTAATGGCGACGGCCTCACAACCGTCAAGTGCCGGCAAGCTGGAGTTCGAAACCGCGGACGACTTTATTCTCAGCCAGAACACGGCAATTACCGGCGGGACGTTTATCGGCCTCTTGCCCACCACCGGTGCCAGCGTTTTGGGAGTAACGATTGAGTTTTACCGCGTTTTCCCCCAGGATTCGACCAATCCGCCGAATGGAAACGTGCTTACCCGCGTCAATTCCCCTTCGGACGTGGCATTTGACACCCGCAGTTCTAGTTCTTCAAATTTGACTTTTACGACTGCCGTGCTGAACAACAATTTCACCGCCGCAAATTCTGTCGTTAATGGAATCCATCCTTTTCCAAACCAATTTACGGGTGGCGAAGGAGCCGTGAGCGGGCAGGAAGTGCAGTTCACTTTTTCGATCAATCCCGATTTGTTGCCTGCCAACCACTATTTCTTCGTACCGCAGGTGCAGCTCAGCGATGGAACGTTTCTCTGGTTGTCCGCTCCGAAGCCGAACGGTGCCCCCGACCTCCAGACTTGGATCCGCGACAGCAATCTCGATCCCAATTGGTCGCGAGTGGGTACGGACATTACGCATCAAGGCCCATTCAACGCTGCTTTTTCGCTCAATGGAACCCAAACTCCGGAGCCTTCCACGCTCTTGTTGATTGGCGCTGGTTTGCTCGGGCTGGCCATGTTAAAGCGCAAGGGGTAGGGTAGCCATCTGCGATACCACGCTGCTCAGCGGCTGTTCAACGGAGAGGATTAGAGCAAATCGCCCGGACCGCGGGAGCAGTCTTTTGGCCTCGGTCCGGTCCATTTTCCTAACCCTTCCTTTTCGTAATTCTCAATGAAGGCACACTTAGCCTTGCGTATCCAATTGAGTGCTGACTCATAATCATCATCGCCGAGGAAACGCAACTCACCGATCACGCCTTCATACAGCGACGACATGTCTCGCAAAATCTGCTCAGTTTCTTGGAATGCTCGGTCCAGGTCTGGGATGCTGAGCTTCGCCTTTACTGCCAGTGCTGCTGGATCGCGCACGGTTTCCTCGTCAAGGTGGGCGAGCCATTCGTTTCTGCGCGTATGGATGGAGGAGAGCACCGATTTGAGTCCCGCCACAGCGCTCTCGGCCTTCTTAATCGCATGGATGATCTGCTCGCGGTCACCCCTCTGAAACGAACCAATCTCATTATCCGCTCGCGCCAGCATCACTGGAATCGTCACAGCGCCCCTGGTGCGGTCGTAGAGCCTGGCTATAGCCATCTGAGCCAGCTCGATGCCGCCATCTATCGTTAGGCCGAAGAACGTTCGTGCGCCATCCAGAATCAAGGGGTCGGCGCTTAATAATCCCTTAGCAACGCCCAGGTATGACTTTCCGACAAGGACCTGCCGCTTCAGGACATCCAGAACTTGCTTCAGGGTAGGTTTGGCCAAAATCGTCTCCGGAACAAACACTTGTCAACGTGTTCGCTCAGTATGCGCGAGATGAGTCGCAGATTGGCCGCCAAACGCAATAGGAAGCCCACAGGCGAATAAAAACCGAAATGGCGTGGTGTTACCTACGCGAGCTGTCCATTAGCACCCCATTCCGCCGCCCATCTCGAATGGGGACGCGGTGCCGGACGGAAAGGTTTCCGTCGATTCTCTCTATGATGTGCTGCTCGCGGACTACCGCATAAACGGGAAGACAATCGAGTGGGCAGAGCGTTGCTGGAACGTTCATCTAAAATCATTTTTCGGCGGAATGGCCGCAAAGCATGTTGGGACAGACACTCTCTCGCGGTACATCGAATCTCGGCGGGGCGAGAATGCCGCGAACGGTACGATTAACCGGGAATTGAGTCTCTTGCAGCGCTCGTTCATGCTTGGCTATGAGTCGCAACCTCGCAAGGTTGCGCGTCCGTTGCGCTTTCATCGGCTGGCCGAAAACAAACCGCGGCAGGGATTCATAGAACAGCAACAGTATGACGCCCTGACCGCGAATTGCTCCGGTCTGTTCATGCGCACGATGCTGGCCCTCGCCTACTCTTTCGGGTTTCGCAAAGCGGAGCTGCTAAGTCTCAAGGTCTCGGAGGTGAACCTCTTGGCAGGTACGCTCCAATTGCGGGACAGCAAGAACGGCGAACCTCGCAAGGTTTCTCTAACCGGTGATGCCCGGAATCTGCTCACGGCCTGCTGTGCGGGCAAGAGCGCGGAGGATGCCGTATTCACACGGGGAAGAAAGGCGGTCTGTGACTTTCGCGGCACGTGGGACAAGATCACGCTGGCTGCCGGTTGCCCTGGCCTGCTTTTCCACGATCTGCGCCTCTCCGCTGTTCGCAACATGGTACGCGCCGGGATCCCGGAAACGATTTGCATGAAAGTTTCCGGCCACAAGACGCGCAACGTCTTTGACCGCTACAACATAACTTCGGAGCGCGATCTTGCGGACGCGGCCCGGAAAATCGAATCTTCGCAGTTAAGCTATAGACAAGCTAAAGTAGCGGAGAACGCGCAAGAGACTCCGCAAACGGAAACTATTATTCTTCAGTAGGTTAGAACACTTTTCTGGGTGGCGGAAATGGCAAGCGCGCAAGATCCTAAATCTTGCGCGCCAAAACTTCCATTACTTCAATTTAGCCGACGTGGCGGTCGATGGCCTTGGTGATCTGATCTTTGGGTACAGCGCCAACGATCTGCTCGACCACCTGACCGTTCTTGAAAACCAGCAAAGTCGGAATGCCGCGGATGTTGTAGCGTCCGGCGGAGTTCATCGCTTCATCGACGTTCAACTTGGTCACTTTCAACTTCCCGGCGTAGTCGTGCGCGACCTCTGCGACCGTCGGCGCCAGCATGTGACACGGGCGGCACCATTCCGCCCAAAAATCGACCAACACCGGCTGAGCACTGCTCGCCGTCAGCACTTCGGCTTCGAAGTTGCCATCATTCACCGTGAGAATATTGTCTGCCATGTGGTTTGCTTTCAGTGGGTTAACGTCAAATCGCCTTTCCCACTGTCTCCTTCTCCCTCTAATTAGATGTTGCAACAGGTATTTGGTTTCGTACCGGTCGGCCCAAGCCCCGTACTGCGCGCGCCGCCTCATAGATCTTGGCGTATTCCGCTGCCGGTGCCTTCCAGGAAAAATCCTTGACCATGCCGTTCAATTGAATACGCTTCCAAATGCGCTCGTCCGCAAAATGCTGAAGCGCCTGCCTCACCGCGCGCAAAAACGCAGCTCCGGTATATTCGGTGAATTTGAAGCCGGTGCCGGTCCCGTGCTCGACGTCGAAATTTTCCACGGTATCGTCAAGTCCGCCTGTGGCCCGCACCACTGGCACGGTACCATATTTCAGGCTGTAAATCTGATTCAAGCCGCAGGGCTCATAGCGCGAAGGCATCAGGAAAATGTCCGCGCCGGCTTCCACTCTGTGTGCGAGGGCATTGTCATAAACGAATTTGAAGCCGACGCGTCCAGGATAAGCGGCCGCTAGCGCCCGGAATAAGTCTTCGTAGCGCTTCTCGCCCGTGCCCAACACTACCATCAGCACATCTTCGCGCAGCATTTCATGCGCGCGATCGGCAATCAGGTCGAAACCTTTTTGATCGGCAAACCGCGAAACGATTCCCAGCACTGCACGGTGCGGATTGTCATTCGCCAGACCGAAGGCATTCAGGAGGTCCTGCTTGCATGTCTGTTTGCCTGCCAAATCCTTCGCTGAGTATTTCATCGCAATGAAAGGATCTCTCGCAGGATTCCACGCTCCATAATCCACTCCATTTAAAATCCCCTTTACGCGGGCTCCGCGGCCGCGAACCACTCCGTCCAAACCGTAGCCGAATTCTGGGCTCTGGATTTCCTGCGCGTAGCGAGGACTCACGGTAGTGAGGTAGTCGGAATAGACCAGGCCGCCTTTCAATAAATTCACATCGCCGTAAAATTCCAGCGCACCCGGATTGAAAAGTATTTCTGGAATTCCCGCGCGCCCCAGAACCTCGCGGCGGAACTGTCCGTGATACCCCATATTGTGAATCGTGAATACCACGGGCAAGTCCTTTACCACAGGGTCATCGCCATAGACGGTCCGCAACAAAACCGGCAGGAGCGCGGTCTGCCAGTCGTGGCAATGGAAAACGTCTGTCGGCCAGACATGTTTCGCGATTTCAATCGCGGCCCTGCAGAATTCACTGTAGCGTTCCGCATTATCGGCAAAATCGCCGGCGGCATTTCCGTAAATTCCATCGCGGTCAAAATACGCGGGGTCATCCACAAAAAAGTAGCGAACTCCGTTCAACAGCGTTCCATCCACGATCGCTGGAAATCGCAAGCGATTTCCCATCGGCACGGTCAGACTTGGAATCACTACCGCACTGGCTTGGGTTCCGCGATATCTCGGCAACACTACGGCAACTTCATGGCCTCCGGCCACGAGAGCCTTCGGTAGCGCCTCGACCACATCGGCGAGACCTCCGGTCTTCGAAAAAGGCAGGCCTTCGGACGCCGCAAAGAGGATTCTCATAATTTCAGCCGCGATTCTTGTACGCTTTAACAGCCACCTAAGCAACGAGCATCGCTCCAAGCTTAGCGCACATTTGCAAGCACCGAAAATCCGCGGTGGACAGGCTACGATTGCCTGCTGCGCTAGAATACGCGGAGGGGCACACATGGCTCGGCAACGGCTGGGACAACATTTTTTGTACGACGCGGGCTGGCGCGAAGGGATCGTGCGCGCCATTCGTGTCTTTCATCATTCCGGCGAACCTCCTGGCGCCGCCGAAAAGCCCTATTGCTGGATTGAAATCGGCGCAGGCCACGGCGAAATGACGGGATTCCTGGCCGCCACTGGCGTGCCAGTGTATGCCGTGGAGCTGGACCCTTCGTTGATCTCTCATCTGCAAACGCTCACGAAGAAGTTCCCCAATCTCACTGTCGTTCCAGGAGATGTACTGGAAACCGATCTTGCCGCGATTGCTGGCGCTCGCCGGATCCGGCTTTACGGCAATTTGCCTTATTACATTACTTCGCCGATTCTGCACCGTTTTTTTTTGATCGAGGAGCTAATCGACGAAATCCACATCGTGATTCAACTCGACGTTGCGCTTCGTCTCGTTGCGCACCCGGGAACGCGGGATTACGGGTATCTGTCCGTGCTCACGCAATATTTTTCCGAGCCCACGATCGTTCTCGAGATTCCGCCGGACGCGTTCCGCCCGCCACCCAAAGTTGGCTCGGCGCTCGCGTCGCTGAAGCTTCCCGGAGACAAGGCACAGCTAGGACTCCCTGATGACGCTAAATTTCTAGATTTCGTTAAAAAATGTTTCGCGCAAAAACGCAAAACCCTGGTCAATAACTTGCGCGGAATTGTGACGCCGGAAAAGGCAAAGGCGACATTGCTGGAATTAGGATTGTCCGCAGCAGCGCGCGCGGAGGAATTGCCGGTTGCGCAGTTGGCGGGGCTGTTTGAGCGATTGCGCTAGCACGAGCCGTCACCTGCGGGAGCAGAAGAGGAATCCTCGCTTCACTTGTCTACCGCAGGCAGGCTCGGAATGACGAAATGTTCGCTTTGGTTTTTATATCGCCCGTGGAATTGCTAGCGATCCGACCTGCCATCCTTGCGTCGCGTCAGCTCCAGCAATCTGTCCGGGTAATCCGAAATAATCCCGTCCACTCCCGCCTCGACTAAAAGTCTCATGTGTCCTGGATGGTTCACGGTCCAGCAGACAACCTGCAGATCGCGCTCGCGCGCTTCTTTCAACATTCGTGGCGAAAGCAAATCACCGCGCACTGCGATTTGCCGCGCTCCAATTTCGATGGCTTTATCCAGCGGATCGGAGATTTGTCCTTCGAACAATAGACCGGTCATCAGCGTCGGCTCGATTTTCCTAACTCCGGCCAAAATCGCCGGATCAAACGAAATCACCACGGTGCGTGCAATCTCTCCCGACTCCCGCAAGGCGCTAATCAACGCGTGTTCGCCGCCCCACGAACCGGACGGTTTCATCTCCAAATAAAACACGACGTCATGCTTCTTGGCGAACTCTAGGACTTCTTCGATGGTTGGGATTCGTTCGCCGGCAAACTCGCTGCCGAACCACGACCCGGCATCCAGTCGGCGCAATTCCGCCAGCGTCATATCATGTACTGCGCCCTGGCCATTGGTGGTCCGGTTTACCGTGGCATCGTGGATAGCCACTAGCCGCGCGTCGCGCGACAACTGCAGGTCAGTCTCGATGAACCCTGCACCCATGGCGACAGCCCGCCGAAACGCCGCGAACGTGTTCTCCGGCGCGTATCCGGACGCTCCTCGATGAGCGATTGTTAGCAACTCGAGTATCTCCAACTTTTCTGGTATGCAGTCTGCCTCTACTGCTCCCTTGTGAGCCCTATCCTATCATTCCCGAAGAGAACCCTGGCTGGCGGGCCCCTCCCAAAGGAGACACTGCATTCCGTGCATTCACATTTTCGCCCTAGAATGCCTTGCCGTCCGCCCAGTCGGAGTAGGAATCATGGTTACCCATAACCCCCTCCACGGATCCGGACGAGCGGCATTACCGCATCCGGCTCTTGCCTTAGGTGATGACGCCAAGCGGCGGAGAGGATAAGGATGGCAGATGCGACGGGCGGAAGCCACCGATGAACGTAGTGCGGCATCCGGCGCCACGGCAGGTTGTTCTGACTGCGTCTCAAAAGCACGCGCTACCACAACCACTCCACTTGCCTCCGGAAGATGCTAAGCGCGGACCATTGATCGGTACCCCGTAGTAACGGGTATGCCCGGCAACAACCGAGCGCAACATTGGCCCACTTCCGGGATGGGATCATGCATGCGTCGCTGGAGTTCGACTTTCACTCGCCAGCTTCGCCTGCAGTCGTGTACGCATCGTTTGCCGCAGCACCGTGAACCGACCCTTGCTTGTCTTCTCTCAGCAAGTGCGTGAAGCCCAGGAAGTTGAACGTCTCCGGCTTGCCTTCTCCACGCCTTTGCCGCTTTTGGGCCGCGAACGGCCGAACTCGAGGAGTCGCGTCTTGTCGGGATGCAGTTCCAGGTCGAACTGCGCAATCGCTCACTGAGTTCCGTCCAGAAACTGCTCGGCATCCGATTCATTGGAATCCAACCACGAAGTCATCGGCAAAGCGCACGACGATCACATCGCCGTGTGCTCGCGTCTGTCGCCATTGCTCGGCCCACAGGTCGAACACGTAATGCAGGTAGACGTTGGCCAGAAGCGGCGAGATACTACCGCCCTGCGGCGTTCCTTCTTCCGCTCGTATCCGTTTGCCGTCCTCCATCACGCCGGCGTTCAGCCATTTCTGGATGAGCCGCACGACGCGACGGTCCGCAATCCGATGCTCGACGAACTTCACCAGCCATTCGTGGTCGAGGTGTCGAAGAACCTGCGAATGTCCGCGTCGAGCACCCAGCTCACCTTTCTCGTCTGGATGCCGACCGTCAGAGCGTCCAGCGCTTGTGCGCGCTGCGGCCTGGTCGGAATCCATACGAGAAGCCGAGAAAGTCGGTCTCGTAGATGGCGTTCAGCACCTCCACCGCCGCGCGCTGGACGATCTTGTCTTCCAGCGCGGGAACGCCGAGCGGTCGCTGCCGGCCGTCTGCCTTGGGGATGTACACTCTACGCACCGGCTTCGCCCGGTACGCTCCTCGCTTCAGCCGTTCGGAGAGGTCCCGGAGATTGCCCTCCAGTTCCTCCCCGTAGTGCCGCCACGTCTCGCCATCCACGCCCGCCGCCGCATCGCTCTTGAACGCGAAGTAGGCCTTGCGCAGCGTGTCGACGTCGTAGACGTGGTGCAGAAGCGCCGTGAACCGCAGCTTCCTATCCTTTCCTGCTGCTTGTCGTACCCGATCCAGCGCACTGGCGCATCCTTCCGGCTCTGTGTCCGGGACCCGTTTTGCTGTTGCAGGTTCCCCTTGGCCAGCCGCCTTCCCTCCATCCCCTCCGTCACCGGTTGCCCGGCGTTGTTCGGGGACTTCATCGGTACTACGTAGCTGTCCGACTTCCCACGTCCGTTCGTCATCGGCGTGTGTCCTTAGACTTCCCGATGCGTCCCTTCGCTACTGCCGCCGGCGGACCTGGGATCTCCCGGTTCCCGCGCGAGGTGCTTTCCGTACGTGCGCGGGGTCTCAGACCGCGCGGGACCTCGCAGCGTCTCGCGATATCGATGCCTCGAGTATTGCCTTCCGCCTACTCCGACAGCGTCGGCATCCCGGAGTTGCATTCCTTTCGCGGCTCAATACCCGGCCCGCACGTTCCCCTGTCAACGCTTCGACCCCGCCCTTGCGAGCGACGCCGCATGACTCGGGGTCGACGTGGGTCGCTACCCTTCACTTCGTATGACTCTTTCATTCACAGCACCTCGCCGGTTTTAGCCGGCGCACCGGAGTAGGAATCATGTTTTCACACAACCCCCTCCACGGATCCGGACAAGCGGGATTCCCGCATCCGGCTCTTGCCTTAGGTGATGACGCCCATGCGGCGCAGGGGATAGGGATGACAGACGGAAGGCGGAGGCAGCCAGCGAGTGATAAGGCACCGCATGCGGTCCCAAAGCACGCGGCCTTTGTGGCTGCGCCGCGACAGTGCGCGATGCCAGAGCCGCCCCACTTGGAACCGAAAGAGATACAACGCCGGTTGGTTCATGGGCACCCCGTAGTAGCGGATGTGTCCACGCACCACCGCTTGCAGCCATTTACCCAGTTTGGGAATGGGTTCATGCATCCGTCGCTGAAGCTCGGCTTTCACCTCGTTCAGCTTCGTCTGCAACCTTTTGCGTATCGTTTGCCGCAACACCGTAAACCGCCCATTACTCCTCTTCTTCACGCAGATGTGCGTAAAGCCCAGGAAGTTGAACGTCTCCGGTTTCCCTTCTCCACGCTTCTGCCGGTTTTGAATCGCCAACGGACCAAACCCCAGCAGCCACGTCTGATGCTGGCTGCGCCCTGGTCGGAACCCGTACGAAAACCCGAGAAAGTCCGTTTCGTAGATAGCGTTCAACACCTCGACCGCCGCGCGCTGGACGATTTTGTCCTCCAGCGCAGGGACCCCGAGCGGTCTCTGCCGCCCGTCGGCCTCCGGGGTATACACTCTGCGCACCGGCTTCGCTCGATACGCTCCTCGCTTCAGCCTTTCGGAAAGGTCCTGAAGACTCCTTTCCAGTTCCTCGCCGTAATGCCGCCACGTCTCTCCATCCACGCCGGGAGAAGCTTCCTTCTTCAACGAGAAGTAGGCCATCCTCAGCGTTTCCAGGTTGTAGATGTGGTGCAGGAGCGCCGTGAACCGCAACTTCTTATCCTTTCCTGCTGCTTGACGTACCCGCTCCAGCGCACTCGGCGCGTCTTTCCGGCTCGGTGTCCGGGACGCGTTTTGCTGTGGCAGGTTCCCTTTGGCCAGACCGCTTCCCTCCATCCCCTCCGCAGCCGGTTGCCCGGCTTTGTTCGGGGACTTCTCAGGTACTACAGGGCTGTCCGACTTCCCAGGTCCGTTCGTCATCGGCGTACGTCCTTAGACTTTCCGACACGTCCCAGGGCAACTGCGGCCTTGGGCAAACCTGGGATCTCCCGGTTCCCATGCGAGGTGTTTACGTACGTGCTCGGGGTCTCTGACCGCGCGGGACTCTGCAACACCTCGCGATATCGGCGTTCCAGATGGGGCCTTCCGCTTCTCCTTACAGCGTCGGCGTCCCGGAGGAAGGAACTTACGCGGCTGAATACCCGGCCCGCACGTTCCCCTGTCAACGCTTCGACGCCGCTCTTGCTAGCGGCTCCGCATGACTCGGGGCCGATGTGGGTCGCTGTTCCACTTTCGTATGACTTTTTCATTCACTACACCTCGCCGGTTTAACCGGCGCACAAGGAGAAAGTACATGCGCAGCATTCTCAGCGTTACCGGTTCCTGGGCTCTGGCGTTCGCCACGCCATTCATCCCCGTCTCTCTGTCCGCCGGTAGTCA